>NZ_BAGD01000276.1 GCF_000308635.1 Nocardia otitidiscaviarum NBRC 14405
CCGAATGGTGGTGCGCAGTGCGGCATGTCGGCGAGCCAGGCGCGCCACGGCCTGCTCCAGGCGCTCGGGGGTGACAAGCGCGGGCAGCCGGACCGCGACGCCACCGGTCTGCGCGGCGCTCGGGATGCCGAGCTGTTCGGTGCGCAGCAGCCGCATCATGTCGCGGGTGACCGGCAGTACCTCCACCTCCGGTATCGCGGGCTGGTCGGCGTCCGGGCTTCCGGTGGGATCGCTGGCGGCGATATCGGAACCCGCAGTGGTGCGGGTTATTTCGTCGACGAGGTGGTCGGCGAGGTCGGTGAGGGTACGTTCGGCGAGGATGGTGCCGAGCGGCACCGAGACGCCGGTGTGGTCCCGTACCTTGTTGCGCAGTTCGATGGCCATCAGCGAGTCCAGGCCCAGGCTCTGGAAGGGTTCGTCGGTCGCGACCGATTCGGTGCCGGTGTGGCCGAGCACCTGCCCGGTCCACTCCGCCAGCGCGGTCACGGCGCGGGCGACCGCCTCCGGGCGCGGCCGGGTGCGCAGTTCGTCGGCCAGATGCGCCCCGGCCGCCGCCTCGACGGTCGCGCGATCGGCGACGGCGCGCTGCGGGGCACGGTATACGAGTCCGCGCAGCAGCGGCGGCGCGCTGGGGGAGCGGCGCAGTACCCGGGTGTCGAGCAGCAGCGGCACCAGCAACGGATCACCCACGGCGAGTGCGGCATCGAAGCAGGCCATGCCCTGGGCCACCGAGAAGGTGCGAATCCCCGCGCGTTCGATGCGCTGGACGTCGGCCCGCGCGTAGTGGTCGTACTTTTCGACCTCCCACGCGCCCCAGGCCAGGGACTGCGCGGGCAGCCCGAGGGAGCGGCGGTACAGCGCCAGCGCGTCGAGATAGGCATTGGCCGCCGCGTAATTGGCCTGACCCGGCGTGCCGAACAAACCGCCCGCCGCCGAGAACAGCACGAAGAATCGCAGCTCGCGGTCCCGGGTGAGTTCGTGCAAGTGGTGCGCCGCATCGACTTTCGGGCGCAGCACCCGGTCGAGCTGTCCGGACGTCAGCGATCCGATGGTGCCGTCGTCGAGTACGGTCGCCGCGTGCACGACTCCGGCCAGGGGGAGCTCGCCGAGCAGATCCGCCAGGGCCGGTCGATCGGTAATGTCGCAGGCCGCGAAACGCACTCGCACCCCGCGGCCCTCCAGGTCCGCGCACAGCGCCCGGCCGCCCGGGCCGTCGATCCCGCGCCGACTGACCAGCACCAGATCCCGCACGCCGTACGCCTCGACAAGATGCCGGGCCAGCGCCGACCCCAATCGCCCGGGCGCACCGGTGATGAGGACCGCGCCGTCCCCGATCCGCACCCGCTCCAGCGCCCCACCCTCCGGCAGCCGCACCAATCGCGGCCGCAACGCGACCCCGCCGCGCACCGCCACCTGCGGCTCGCCAGCCGCCAGCAGCGCGCCGATATCCGCCTCCGACTCATCGGTGTCGAGCAGGAGGATCCGCCCCGGGTTCTCCGACTGAGCCGAACGCACCAAACCCCACACGACGGCTCCGGCGGGATCCGGAACCTGGATAGGAGACCGACCCACGGCAGGCATATGCGCCCCGCCGTCCTCGGCCGCACCGTTCGCGCCGGACACCGTCGTCTCCGGTAAGGGCCTCGCGCCTGATCGCGCCGGTCTGGAGGGATTGGTGGTTCCGTGTGCGGCCCTATGAGGTGGAGGCGTCGCGCCCGTGCTGGGTGCTGCGGACGGGATGGTGGCACCGGGTACCGCCGCATCGTGCCGAGAAGGCCCGCCCGCGTCGACTTCTCGCGTCGCCGCCGAGACGAGCCGGCCGGGCACGGTCGATGTCGAGACGGTGGCGACCGGCACCGCGCCGTGGGTGCGTACCACCAGCGTCGAGTGCTCGAATCGGCTGTCGCCGACGAAGGTTCGCAGTGCGGTGAGGACTCGCTGGGCCGCCGCGTGTACCTGCTCCGGTGCGGTGCCGCGCGGCACCGGGAGGACCAGTACGTCGGCGGTCGGTGCCGCGGTGTCCTCCCAGTCGCCGAGCGTGGGCGTTCGTCGCGGAGCGGGTGGTTCGAGGTGGGTCCACTCCATTCGGAACAGGCGTCGGTAGGCGGTCGACAGGGTCGCGGCGTCCCATTGGGCGGCGGAGACCGGTCGGGACAGCACCCCGCCGACCGAGACGACCGGTCGCCCGGTGCGGTCGGTCGCGGTGAGGGTGACGGTGTCGGCGCCCGTGCGAGCGAGCCGTACGCGCAGTGCCGCCGCGCCGGTGGCCCACAGCTGCACATCGGTCCATACGAAGGGCAGCAGCGCGTGGTCGTCGCCGTCGCTGAACAGGGTGGTGACGTGTAGGGCGGCGTCCAGCAGGGCCGGATGGATGCCGTAGCTCGCGGCGTCCGCGTGCACGGATTCGGGCAGCTCCACGTCGGCGACGATCTCGTCCCCGTGTCGCCATGCCGACCGCAGCGCGCGGAAGGCCGGGCCGTAGTGGTGGCCGCGGGCGATCAGCGCGTCGTACAGGGCGTCGATGTCGATGCGCAGCGCGTTCTCGGGCGGCCAAGCGGTCCCCGGCGCCGGGGGCGCGGTCGTCTCCGCCTGCGGCGGCAGGTGTGACGTGTTCACGCTTGTTTGTGCTCGCGGCAGCGGTGTGTGGGGAGCGGACGCGCCTGTATTTGTTTGCGGCAGCGGTGTTTCCGATTCCTGGCACAGGGTGCCGTCGGCATTGAGCGTCCACTGCGCGTCCGGGTCGCTCTCGTCGCGCGAGTAGACGCGCACGGTGCGCAGGCCGTCTGCCCCGGCCCCGCCGACCACCGTTTGGACCCCTACCGCCCCCTGTTCGGGAATGAGCAGCGGTGCGCGCAGCACCAGTTCGCGCACGATCGGACTGCCCACCTCGTCACCCGCCCGCACCGCCATCTCGACCAGGGCGGCGCCGGGCAGGAGCACCGCGGTCGGCCCGGCATGGTCGGCCACCCACGGCTGGAGTCGGCGCGACACCCGTCCGGTCAGCAGCACACCGTCCGAATCCGGCTGTGGCACAACGGCGACCAGGATCGGGTGGGCGCTGTCCTCGAGTCCCAGCGCGGTGGTGTCCCGGTGCACCCGCTCGGTCCAGAAGCGGCGTTCGTCGAAGGCATAGGTGGGCAGGTCGACCCGTCCGGATTCGGGAACCAGTGCGGTCCAGTCCAGTTCGTGCCCGGCGACCCACAGTTCGGCGCGGGCGCGGGCCAGACAGCTCGGCCCGTCCTGGTCGCGCACCAGCGAACCGACCGCCACCACCTCGCGGGCCAGACCCTCCGACACCGTCCGCACCGCCGCCGTCAGCGACGGGTGCACGCCCAGTTCCACGAAGTACCGGAAGCCGTCGGCGATCATGCGCTCCACGGTGGCGGCGAAGCGTACGGTCTCGCGGGCATTGCGGTACCAGTAGTCCGGTCCGATCTCGCCGGTCACCGGCTCGCCGGTTACCGTCGAATACCACTGTGTCGCGGGCGCTTCGGCGATCAAATCGCCCAGCTCCGCCGACAGTGGGCCGCGGATGGCCTCGATCAAGCGGCAGTGCCCGCCGTATCCGCGTCCCGCCGCCCGCAGCTGTGCGGACACTCCGTCGAGGTCCAGCTCCGCCACCAGCCGCTCCACATCGGCCTGCGCACCGGCGACGACGGTCGCGTCGGGCACATTGACCGCCGCGACCGAGACCCGGCCGTCGACTCGCTCCAGTCGGGGTGCCAACTCCGCCTCGGGCAGCCGCACGATCGCCATGGCACCGGGTTCGGGAACGGTCTGCATGAGACGGCTGCGCGCCACGACAATCCGCGCGGCGTCGTCCAATTCGATGACGCCGGCACAGTAGGCGGCGGCGATCTCGCCCTGACTGTGGCCGACCACCGCGTCCGGGGTGACACCCGCCGCCCGCCACGTGGCGGCGAGCCCGGCCATGGTGGCGAACAGCAGCGGTTGCACCACCGGGAAGTCCATGAGGTCCGCGGCGGTCATCCCGGTCAGCCGGTCCACCAGCGACCAACCGGTCAGTGCGCCGAAAGCCTTGTCGCACCGCTCGAATTCGGCCCGGAACTCCGGCGTGGAGTCGAGCAGATCGCGCGCCATGCCGACCCACTGGGTGCCCTGTCCGGGAAAGGAGAACGCGGTTTTGGCATTGGTGAGCACCGTGCCGGCGCCGCGCACCACCCGGGGCGAAGACCGGCCGTCGACCAGTTCGCGCAGCCCACCGACCATCTCGTCGCGATCACCCGCGACCACGACCGCGCGACGCTCGAACCGGCTCCGGTGCAGCGCCAACGACCGCGCGACCGGACCCGGCCGCAGCCCCGGATCGGCCGCCACCATCTCCAGCAGCCGCTCGGCCTGACCGTGCAGCGATGCCGGGCTACGCGCCGAAATCGGCAACAGCACAACCTTGTCACCAGCACCAGCGCCAGCAGTATCCGAGGCAGCGACGGTGCCAGCAGTGACGGCGGTACCGAACTCAGCGCCAGCGGCGTCGGCGGAACCTGCGTCCGTAGCAGCATCGTCGCTGTCGGCGGCGGAGTCGGCCGCCGCCCGAGCGGCGGCTGTGCCCGTCGTATCCGTGCCTGCCGTATCCGTGCCCGCACCCATCTGCGGACCCGCGCCCACGCTCGTGCGAGCAGCGGTACCGCCCACTACCGCCCTCGCCGCTTCGACCTGTGGTTCCACCAGTGCGAGCGGTGCTTCCTCGAGCACCAGGTGCGCGTTCGTACCGCTGAGCCCGAACGCGCTCACACCCGCCCGCCGGGGGCGATCTCCGCGCCGCCACGGCAGCGGCTCGGCCGCCACCGCGATACCGCCGCGCTCCCAATCGACCTGTGGCGACGGCACACTCGCGTGCAGGGTGGCCGGTATGCGCTCGTGCTGAAGGGCGAGTACGAGTTTCATCACGCTGCCCACGCCCGCCGCGGCCTGCGTGTGGCCCACATTGGATTTCAGCGATCCGATGCCGAGCGGACGCGCCGGATCGCGACCGGGCCCGAACACCCGCGCCAGCGCCCGCGCCTCGATGGGATCGCCCAGCGCCGTGCCGGTGCCGTGCGCCTCGACGTAGTCGACATCCTCGGGGGCCAGGCCGGATACCCGCAGCGCCGAACGCAGCACCTGTTCCTGCGCCGCGCCATTGGGTGCGCTCAGCCCCTGACTGCGGCCGTCTTGATTGACGGCGGAGCCACGGATGACCGCCAGCACCCGGTCCCCGTCGCGGCGCGCGTCACCGAGTCGCTTCAACAGCACCAGTCCCGCGCCCTCGGCCCACACCGTGCCGTCGCCGTCGGCGGCGAACGGCGCGCAGCGGCCCGTCGGCGACAGCACACCCAGCTTGCACAGTTCGATATGGGCGGTCGGCGACATCAGCAGGGTGGCGCCGCCCGCCAGCGCGAGTTCGCATTCGCCCGCTCGCAGCGCTTGCATGGCCGAATGCATGGCGACGATGGAGGACGAGCAGGCGGTGTCCAGGGTGACCGCCGGGCCGTGCAGGCCCAGTGTGTAGGAGATCCGCCCGGACGCCACACTCGGTGAAAGTCCGGTGCCCACTTGGCCGTTCAACTGCTCGGGGGCCGGGTCCGCGAGATAGCCGGTGCTGTACACGCCGAGGTAGACGCCGGTGGCGCTGCCGTGCAGGGCGCGCGGATCGCGCCCGGACCGCTCGATGGCCTCCCAGGCCAGTTGCAGCATGATGCGCTGCTGCGGGTCCATGACCGTGGCCTCGCGCGGGCCGATGCCGAAGAAAGCGGCGTCGAAGCGGTCGACGCCGTCCACGTAGCCACCGCGGAAGGTGTACGCCTTGCCGGTCGCGGTGGTGTCCGGGTCGTAGAGGCCGTCGATATCCCAGCGGTCCGGAGGTACGTCGGTGAGCGCGTCGCCCGTCCCGTCCAGCAGCCGCCACAGCGCCTCGGGGGAGTCGACTCCCCCTGGGAAGCGGCAGGCCATGGAGAGGATGGCGATGGCGTCGTCGTCCGCGGCCTCGTCGGCGCTGCCGTCTCGGCCGTCGGCAGGCTCCGCCGACACCGGTGCCGCGGGTGCGACGGGATCGGCCACGATCGGCGCGGCGGGGGCCAGCGCGGCGGCCACGCCCTCGATCGTCGGATGATCGAAGAACATGTTCGTATCGAGGAAGCGGCCGACGAAATCCGACAGCTCCACTACCAGCTCCACCAGATCGTGTGAGCCCAGACCGAATTCGACCAGAGGCAGGCGCACATCGATGCGTTCGGGATCCAGGGCCGCCTGCCGTGCGATCTCCTGCACCAGCCAGGAGCGAATGGCATCAGCGGACGGTCCCGCTGCTTCCTCAGCATCGGATTCCGCTGTCGCCGTTGGCGGTTCGTAATCGTAGAGCTCGTCCTCCGGTGACCGCAGCGGACCCGCCGCCAGCTCCAGCAGCTCCCCGGAGGCGTAGGCCGCCCGGGAGGCGGCGCGCTGGATCTTGCCGCTGCTGGTCTTGAAGATGGTGCCCGGACGGAGCAGCATGACGTTGGCGAGGGTGAGTCCGTGCTCGGTCGCCACCGCACCGCGCACCGCCGCCTCGATCGCGGCCAGCTCGTCCGCATCCTCCCCGCGCACCTCGGCGACCACCACCGGCTGTTCCCCGGCCGCCGCGAACTCGACCGAGAAGGCCGCGATACAGCCGGGGCGGACACCCGCGTGGGCGGCCTCCACGGTCGATTCGATGTCCTGCGGGTAGTGGTTGCGGCCGTCCACGATCAGCAGATCCTTGCGCCTACCGGTGATGAAAAGCTCTCCGCCGGAGACGATGCCGAGATCGCCAGTGCGTAGGAAGGGGCGGGAGTCGCCGGGCAGTGTAGCCCCGAACACCTCGGCGCTGGCCTGCTCGTCACGGAAATAGCCTCCGGCGACGCTGTTTCCGGCGACCCAGATCTCCCCCTCGTCGCCGTCCGCGCACTCGGTGCCCCGCTCGGGATCGACGATGGCGACCGACATGCCCGGAACCGGTCGCCCCACGCCCACCAGCTCGCGGGTGCCGCCGGGCGACACCAGCTCACGCAGCGTCGGCGTCGCGGTGGGGTCCGGGGCGGTCACGATCAGCGTGGCCTCGGCCAGGCCGTACACCGGGTGGTGGGACTTCGCCCGGAATCCGACGGGGCCGAAGGTATCCGCGAAGCGCCGCACCGTCGTCGCCCGCACCGGTTCGGAGCCGTTGAACGCCACCCGCCACCGACTCAGGTCCAGCTGTTCGAGCTGTTCCGGGGCTATCTTGCGCACGCACAGTTCGTACGCGAAGTTGGGACCGCCGCTGGTGTGCGCGCGATAGGTCGAGATGGCCCGCAGCCAGCGCTCCGGTCGTTGCAGGAAGTGCAGCGGCGACATCAGCACCGAATGCGCGCCCAGGTACACGGTGTGCAGCAGCGGCGCGATGAGTCCCATGTCGTGGTACATGGGCAGCCAGCTGGCGAACAGCGCACCGTCCCAGGAATCGGCGAAGGCCCGATCGTGTCCCAGCCCCGCCGCCAGGGCCGCCTGATTGTGCAGCAGGTTCTCATGGGTGAGCACCACGCCGCGCGGCGCGCTGGTCGATCCGGAGGTGTACTGGATGAACGCGACCGCGTCCGCGCCGAGATCCGGTTCGCGCCACCGCGCCGCCTCATCGCCCGCGACCAGATCCGTGGCCAGCCATGGCAGACCCGTCAATTCGGGGATCTCGGCGCACAGCGCGGCGGTGTCCGCGGCGATTCGGCGCGGAGCCAGCACCACGTCCACCTCGGCGTGCGCCACCATCCGCCGCAGTCGGCGCAGCGAGCGATTGTCCCATTCGGGCAGTGGCGCGGGCACGGCGACCACCCCGGCGGCCAGGCACCCCAGGAACGCCTCGGCGAACTCCGGCCCCGCAGGATACAGCAGCAGCGCCCGCCGCGGCCGCGAATCCTGTAGTGCCGCGCCGATCGCGCGCACACGCAGCCCCAACTCCGCGTAGCGCGTCTCGCGGACCACGCCGTCGACGTCGCCGCTGTCCAAGAACCGGTACACCAGATCGGTGGGGCGGGCCTCGACCTGAGCGAACAGCGTATCGACGAACGTTGTGACCACGAAACTTCCTCTGCCGGTGAAATTCGAGATGTGGGACCTCGTTCCCCCAGGCGTATGCGGAAGAGCGGGTGCTGCGTCCTATGGGTGCTGCGTCGTAACGGACCGCGTCCATCTTTACCACTTCGCGCCCGGAGCGGCGAGGCCGAAGCGACCTTCGGGGTGCCCCGGAAAGTCGGGGCAAGACCCGCCGGAAATCCGTGTGGTTAAGGTACTTCGGTGTTGTCGCTGAACGAACTGCCCCGACTGCGCTCCCGCCACCTCGGTCGGCTCGGAACGCTCATGCGACCCGGCACCCAGGGGTCGCCGCTGCTGGAGTTCGGGGAGCGATTCGTGGTGCGCCCACCCGGATTTCCGACCATGTTGGTCACCCACGATATGGATGACGTGCGGGAGTTGTTCACCAATCGCGACGACTTCTCCGTCGGGCAGGTGCTGAGCCGACTCTCCAGTCACGATCGGATGTTCGGCACCGAGACGCTCATCTTCCTCGACGGCGAGGAGCACGGCCGCGAACGCCGCCGCTTCTCGCCGCCGTTCCAGCAGAAGGCGTTGAAATCCTACGAAGACCTCATGGTGGAGGTCGTCCGGCGGGAACTGCCCAGCTGGCCGATCGGTGAGCCCTTCGAATTCCTGCGAGCCGGTTACGATCTGGCGATCGGGGTGCTGCTCGGTGTGGTCTTCGGCGATGTGGCACCGGCCCGCAGGGACCGGTTGCGGCAGGCGGTGCGCCGCTGGTTCGGCGAGATCGAGAGCCGCGGCTTCCTCACCGTCACCCTGCTCACCCCGCTTTTCGGCGGCTACACCCCGCCCTATCCGCCGCTGACCCGTCGGCAGGCCGAGGTCGATGCCGTCATCGTCGAGGAGATCGCCGCCCGCCGCGCCAGCCCCGACTCCGGGGCGAACCGCCGGGATGTGCTCTCCCGCTACGTCGGCACCGATCTGGACGATCACGACGATGCCGCCCTGGCCCGCAATATGCGCGGCATCCTGTTGGGAGCCTACGAGACCACCGCCATCACCCTGGGCTGGATCGCCGCCATGCTGGCCGCGCACCCGGCGGCCATGGCCGAACTCGACGCGGCCGCCGACGCCGGGGACCGTGACCGCCTCGACGCCTACCTGGACGCCGTGGCCGCCGAAACCATGCGCCTACGCCCGGTCTCACCGTTCACCGGCCGCCGTGCCCTGCGCGATACCGAGATCAACGGTGTCCGCATCCCCAAGGGCGCCATCGTGATCGTGCCCATCCTGCTCATTCACGAATCCCCCGAACACTATCCGGATCCGCTGGTCTTCCGCCCCGAACGCTTTCTCGACGCCCGCCCGAACGGCCACACCTGGCTCACTTTCGGCGCCGGGCCGCACCGCTGCCTCGGTGCCTCGTTCGCCCTCGCCGAGGCCCGCATCCTGTTCCGCACGGTTCTCGAACACCGTCGCATCGCCACCACCCCGGACGCCGTCGAACCCCCGCGTCGCTACCACACCGGGCTGAGCCCCGCGGCGAACGCGCGCGTCACCCTCCACCCACGCTGACCCGACCGGCCACCACCGGATGCGCGTAATCGGGTGCGAGGGCCAGTGATCTGGCGGGCTGCCAGAGTCGGCGCAGGGTGCGTTCGTCGGGGACGTCGGCCCAGTACGCGGTCGGCTCGCCCGGCGGTTCCCCACCGTGGTCCGCGAGGTAGCGGGCCGCCAGGACCAGTTCGGCGACCAGCCGCATATCCTCCTGGTCGGCTTCGGCGACGACGGTGTCGATCAGCTCGTCGACGGCATCGGGAAGCGGCCGGACGTAGCGGGCGACGATTTCCGCCGCGTCGTGAATCTCCATGCGGCGGCGGTGCAATCGCTCGCGGGGGGATCCGTGCCAGCTGTCGGCCCACTTCAGCCGGAACACCACCTGCGGCGCGGCGGCTGTCAGGTCCCGCCAGATCGGGGACAGGCGGCGTACGGTGCGCGACTCCTGGTCCAGCCGCAGCAGCCGCAGCACGGCCTGTGCCGAG
The DNA here is from genome assembly GCF_000308635.1 of Nocardia otitidiscaviarum NBRC 14405. Lineage (GTDB taxonomy): Bacteria > Actinomycetota > Actinomycetes > Mycobacteriales > Mycobacteriaceae > Nocardia > Nocardia otitidiscaviarum. The sequence continues at coordinate 10,068 of NZ_BAGD01000276.1, forward strand.
GTGGGGATGAAGACGACCACCACGGCGGCGTACACGAACAGTCCGGCTTCGCCCGAGGCGAGTTCACCGGCCACCCGGGTGTAGGTGAGGCGGAAGGCATCGTCGACGCCGGCGAGATCCAGGACCCCGGCGGCCGCGATCGTGCCTAGCGGGAGCAGGGTGGCCAATCCCAGACCGACCATGGCGGCCACCGTGATTCGCTCCCACCAGGTGGTCGTCCGCCACAGCGCGCCCTTGTACAGCAGGATGAAGTAATAGGACGTGATCACGGCGGGCAGCCCCGTGTACAACCCGAAGTAGACCGCGAACTGCCAGTCGCCGTGGTTCGCGATGGACGGCAGCCCCTGTGCGCGCGCCGGGTGGCTGAGGATCAGGAAGGCCAACCCCACGAGCGCCGACAGCCCGATCACGATGCGGAAGCGGTAACGGTAGCGGGTCGGCCCGTACTCGTGCAGCAGCGCCATCCCCAGCCCGCACGCCCAGGACAGCAGGGTCAGCCAGTGCCAGGCGTCGAAGACGGTGGGCAGGCCGCCGGGCACGACTCCGGCCAGATTGCGGGCGACGACCGGCTCCCGCAGTACGGCTGCCGAGGCATTGAGCGCGATCACCGTATTGGTGAGATGGCCGAAAATGCTCGCGTGCCTGGTCAGGGCGACTCGGATGATGGTGATGAGGACGATGAACGCCGTCGCCGACGCGGTGGCCCAGAGGGGCATGTGGTCGTGCGGCCACATGCGCTACATCTCTTTCAGCATCGGGTCCCGGCGCGGCCCGTCGGTGCGGGCGTGGGAGCCGATCAGGGTGGCGAACAATTCCGCTTCGTACTCCTCGTTGGAGGCGTAGCTGGAGATGCCGCGGGCGGCCCGGACCGTGGCGGGGTCGATATCGCCGACGGTCTCTTTCAGTGTCGCCCATTCCGTCGCGGAGATCGGCCGGTCCTGCCCGTGGCCGAGCAGCATATGGCCGATCTCGTGCAGCACCACGTGGGTCTCCACGGTGGAGTCGGGGGAGGGCCGTAGGAAGATGGCGTCGTATTCCTTGCACGCCAGCCACAGTCCGCACAGTCCCACCGGCGCGGTGGGCGGCAGCGGCAGCCGCGCGATGCGGCGTCCGCGCATGCGCTCGACCGCGGCGATGAACTCCTCGATCGTCCAATCCGGGGGCAATTCGAGGTCGTCGACCATGGCCCGCAGTCGCGCCCGGGTGGAGATCTTGCTCCGGTCGGGCCGCCACGGCCACGGGAATGGCTTGCGCCAGAACAGGTTCAGTATGCCGCTCAATTGGAGTTCCTGTCCCGAGCCTTCGGACATCCGATCTTGTTCACCGCGCACGGCGGCGCGGACAATCACAGTCGACCACAACCCGGCGTTCCGCGCAATCGATCGGAAGTCGTTATGGTGGCTAGGTTTTCGACGTGTCGTCCGGGGTCGACTCGTCCGAGGCTCGGGTGGGTTTGGCGACATCTTGCAGTGCCTGTAGTAGCTGGTCGATCGCTGTCTTGGGGAAGATCAGCTGGTAACCGTCGGTGTGGCTGCGTGCCCGCTTCAATTCGATGCCCAGTCGGTCGAGTTCGGTCACGAGGTCCACGACGGAGCGGTGCTTGCGTGCCAGATTCTGCAGGGCGTTCACGCCGCTCTCGACATCGTCCGCGTCATCGGTCATGGGTGCGGCGGGTGGCTCGTCGACGGGCATTCCGAGCGTGCCGCCGTGGTGCAGGGCCGCCGTCGCGCTGCCGGGCGGCAGTCCCAGGGCCTCGAGCGCTCGATTGTATTTGGCCTCCGATGTGGCGCTGATGGTGTCGACCTGCCCGCTCTCGATCCGAGATTGCACATTCCGGGTAGGACCTCCCAGTTCGTGGATGTGCTGATGTGTGATCAGCTCATCGGGAAGATTGCGTTGCCGAAACGCCTTCAGCTGCCGTCCGAACCGCTGTCCAGCGGACTCGACGACTTTCTCGCGCTGCGCGCTCTCGCCGACGCCCAATTCGTCGCCCATGAGCAGGCATTGTAGCACCCACATGTGCAGAGCTGGGCATGACGTCCCATCGCTGAGAAGCGTACCTAGTCGATCGAGGGTCGGCAACGTGATTTGACCTTGAATCTGTCCACGCTTTCGGGTGCCTGACGGCGGGATGCGATGTTAACGAATCTGCTGTGTGCACGATGCACACCGATGTGTTGACATGAGTATTCATGGTCGCTAAATTGCACTCGAAGGGGCGGGTTCGGGCGCCAATGCGAGGTGGGCAGCGATCATGTGGAAGTTCGGCACGATCGGAGAGACTCCCGACGGAATCACCTTCGGCGGAGTCGGGTTGCGCGAATCCGGCGCGGCGCGACCTCGGACACTCCTGGTTGCCTCCGATTCGCCGTTCGCGCGAACGGATTTCGAGGATGCGGTCGCGGCCAGCGAAGGCTTCGTGCTGGCGGGCACCTGTTCCTGGCGCGAGGTCGCCGACCGGGCCGGGCACTGGCGGCCCGACGTGGTCGCCGTGGACGCCTCGGTCGCCTACGTGGCGGGTCTGGCCGAGACGGTGGCCCAGCTGCGCGGCCTGGCGCATGCGCCCATGATCACGCTCCTGGTCGAGCACGGCGCGGCCAAGGCCGATATCGACCAGGTCGACGCGGTGGTGGCCACCGATCGCGGCGCGGCCGCGGTCTTGGAGGTGCTGGAGGTGCTGATCTCCGGGGCGGTGCTGGCGCTGATGCCGCAACCGGACCGGGTGCATGCCGACGCGGCCGCGGATTACGAGGTGCAGCGCCGCCTCGCCGCCATGACCAAGCGGGAACGGGAGATCCTGGAGTTGGTCGTCGACGGCCTGTCCAATCGAGAGATCGGCTCCCGGCTCTACATCAGCCCGGAGACGGTCAAGGAGTATGTCAGCCGCATTCTCACCAAGCTCGATGTGACCAGCCGGATCGAGGCCGCGGTGGCCGCCGTCCGTGCCGAACAACTCGCCTGCGGCGACCGCTAGCGGGGCTATCGGTCGCCCCGGGGCGACTCGGGCAGCCAGACGTCCTCGGCCGCCAGGTCCGCGATCCGGTACTTGCCGAGGGCGCTGACCAGCAGTCGCAATTCCAGTCCCAGTGCGGCGAGCAGATTGCGCAGTCCGTGATCGAGGTCCTCGTCGGCGGCGACCAGCGCTGCCCGACCGAGGCCGGTGGCGCTGGCGCCGAGTGCCAGGCACTTCACCACCCGGGTGCCCTCCCAGCAGCGGCCGGAGACCAGCAGGTCGCCGCGGCGGTCGCGATCGCCGATCCGGCGCAGGCATTCGGCCAGGGGCAGGCCCACATTCTGCAGGAATCCGGTTGGGGCCCAGCCGGTTCCGGCTTCGGCCCCGTCGACGGTCACCGCGTCCGCGCCCGCCGTCCACGCCACCTCCGCCGCGGCGGCCACATCCCGCGACGGCGGCAGCTTCACCCACACGCGGCACCGCGGAAAGTTGTTGCGCATCAAGCGAATCTGATGGCGCAGGATCTCCGGGGTGAACGTGCCGGGGGTGGCGCAGCGCAGGACCGAGCCGGTGCCGTCCGCGCTATCGGGGTCGATTTCCACCATGTCGTACCACGCCGCCAGCCGCGCGGCATGGCGCCGGGGCACGAGGGTCATACCGCCGAGACCGGGCTTGGCGCCCTGCCCCACCTTCAGCTCGAAGGCGAGTCGGCCGGTGGCCAGCAGCGGCTCGGCCGCCGGGTCGCTGTACACCAGATTCCACACCTCGGCGTCGGCGTCCTCGGTGCTCTGCTGAACGATCACGCCACCGATGTCGTCGGCGGCCGTCTTGGCGTACTCGTTGAGCCTGCGCAGCAGCGACCCCTGCGACTCGCGCGGCCCCGGCGATTCCGGCGCCAACCGGCCGTAACCGGATACCGGAACGATGTTCTCGCCGATCACCATCGGTATGCCGGATGCGGCGGCCTGCCGCGCCAGTGCGACGCCGAGATCGCCCTCCACCACGGCGGTCGATCCGAATGCCGAGACATAGACCGGAAGCTCGGTGCGCAGGCCGCCGATCGTGGTGGTCAGGTCGACATCACCGGCGAGTGGTTCCCGTCCCAGCTCGAACAACCGCTCCTCCCGCAGGGGGACGAAGACCGGTGGCACCACACGGATCCGGTCGATCGCGTCCGGGGATCCCGGCATCGGGTGCTCGCCCTGACCGAACAGGGCCGAGCCGTACCGGGTGCGATCGGGGAATACCGCGCCCGCCGCCGACCGGGCGCGGGCGCGCACCTCCCGTTCCGGGAATCCCGGAGCTGTCAGGGCGCTCATGGTCGCGGGACTCCCGGCAGCTTCGGGTAGGCGGTGGCCTGCCAGACGGCGTCGGAGCCGCAGAGGAAGCGAGTGAACCGTTCCACTCCGAGGCCGAATCCTGCACTGGGCGGCAGCCCTTCGCGCGCCAGCGTGAGATACCACTCGTACTTGGCCGGGTTCTCCCCGGTTTCGCGAATTCGGGTCAACAGGGTCCGGTAGTCCGACTCGCGCTCACTGCCGCTCATCATCTCCCCGAAGCCGCCGGGGAAGATCAGGTCGAAATTGCGGAGCACGCCGGGCGAGTCCGGATCCTCCCGGTCGTAGAAGCCCCGCGACCCCTTCGGGTAGTCGGTGACGAAGAACGGGCGGGTCGCGGCCGCCGAGACGAGTTCCTCACCGGCCCATTCGATCTCGGTGTGGTCCGGCTGGTCGTAGCCGAGGTCGCGTAGTTCGCGCACCGCCTCGGTATGGCGCTTGCGGCCGTAGGGACCTGCGAGGACCTGGTTCAGCTGTTCGACGTCGCGGCCGAGTTCCCGCAGCTCGTGTTTGGCATTGCTGAGCACGTACTCCACCACGTGGGTCGTCATGCGTTCGGCGACATCCATCGCGTCGTCCCGGGAGCCACCGGCGATCTCCACGTCCAGTTGGTGGAATTCGACCAGATGGCGATGTGTCACCGCGGTGTCGAGCGGCTCCAGCCGCACATTGGGGGCCACATGGAAGATTTTGTCGAAGGCGAGCAGGGATGCCTGTTTGTAGAGAATTCCGCTGGTCATCAGCTTGTATCGATGACCGTAGTAGTCGATGTCGACCTGCTTCGCGCCGCGGGACCCGGGATCGGTCACCGGGCCGATGATCGGCGGCAGCAGTTCGGTGAAACCCTCGGCGGTCAGGAATTCCCGCGCGGCCGCCTGGAATGCCGACTGGACGGTCAACGTCGCAATGGTTCGAGGCGAGGTGAGATGCGCACGTGTCGACGGGAGTGCGGATACCGTCGATTCGGTCGATTCAGTGGGCAAGTCCGGTCCGTTCAATAGTGGTGAAGGTTGATCGGATAATTGGATCGATACCGAAAAGAATTGTGTGGACGAAGCCCATTATCGAGTCTCGGAAGAAGTCTGTCCATCACCCGTTCGGGGGGATTTCGACCAGCGGGAGAAGTGTGAAACAGCTGGTTGACACCGGTCGTAACACGCGATTAATCTCGGTCGGGAAGCTGTATTGATCAATTCTGAGACCGAAATGAATCTCGATAAATGAATTCTGATCGTATGGAGTTCGCCCCGATTTCCGCGGCGCGAAACCATGATTCCGGAGAATTGCGATTCCACTGGTGTGCCCCGGCGGACAGTGGACAGCAGTCGGCCACCGAGAAGTATCGGGTCGGCGAACTCGACTTCGACGGGATGGTGGCGTTCGCGCAGGAAGCCGACCGGCTCGGCGTCGACTCCCTGCTCATGGGCATCGCCCACTACATGCCCGATCCGCTGCCGCTGATCGGTGCGCTGGTCCGGGAGACGCGCGATGTCACCTTCATCCTCGCCTACCGGCCCGGACTGCTGTCGCCGACGCTGTTCACGCAGGTGGTGAACACCATCTCGTGGATGTCGGACGGCCGCATCGCGCTGAATCTGGTGGCCGGGATCTCGCCCGTGGAGCAGGCGTACTACGGCGACTTCGTGGCTCATGACGGACGCTACGCCCGCACCCAGGAGTTCCTGCAGATCTGCCACCGGTTCTGGAACGGCGAGTCGCCGTTGACCCACGAGGGTGATCACTACGCCATCAGGGACGCCGAACTCGGCCTGGGTTACCAGGGCAAGGGCAGACCGGAGATCTACCTCAGCGGTGCCTCGGAGATCGCCAAGGAGACCGCGACCATGTACGCGGACTGCTGGCTGCGCTACGGCGACACCCCCGAGGGCATCGAGGCCGCGGCCCGGCCGGTGCTGGACAAGGGCACTCGGGTCGGCATTCGCATGCACGTCCTGGCCCGTGCCACCCGCGAGCAGGCGCTCGCCGATCTCGCGGCCATGCAGGAGAATCCGGATCAGGCGCATCGGGCATGGGTCGAGAAGTTCGTCGCCGCGTCGGATTCCGAGGCCGTCAAGACCTCCTTCCGGCTCGCCGCGCAGGCCGACGACGACTGGCTGTCCCCGATGATCTACTCCGGTTTCGTGCCGTATCGGGGCGGTCCCGCGCTCTGCGTGGTGGGCAGCTACCGGGAGGTCGCCGACTACCTCTATTCCTACCGCGCGGCCGGTGTCGGCGAGTTCATCTTCTCCGGCTGGCCGACCCGCGACGAGATGCGGATCTTCTATACCCATGTGCTGCCGCTCATCCGGGAACGGGAACGCGGCGGAGGGCCGGCGTGAACTCAGGGGCGAGTGTCCGACAGCGTGCGCTGTTCGCCTCCGGGGTCCTGCTGGGCCTGGTGGCCGAACAGGTGATCCTGTTCGCGGTGCCGCTGCTGATCTTCCAGGACACCGGTGAGGTCTCCACCCTCGGTTTCGCGTTCGCGCTGGAATGGCTGCCCGGCCTGCTCGCCTACCCCTTCGCGGGCCTGCTCGCGGACCGCGACGGCGGCGCGCGATTGTTCACCCGGGTCTCGCTGCTGCGCGCGCTCATCCTGCTCACGGTGCTGCTGGTATGCCTCGCCGAGCCCGGCGCGGCGACGGTCGCCCTGATGGCGGGCGGTGCGTGCCTGTCGGTCTGCATGGCGCCCATCCGGATGTCGATCGAGAAGATGGTGCCGCAGCTGGCGCCGCCGTCGCAGGTCGCGGCGGTGCAGTCGCTGGTCCAGAATATGGAGCTGCTGGCCATGGCGCTCGGCCCCGCGCTGGCGACCGTGGCCGCGCTCTTCCTGGGCAAGCTGTGGCTGCTACTGGTCGCCGCCGCTGCCTTCGCGATCGCCGCGGCGACCTGGCTGCCGCTGCCCCGCCCGCGCCGCGAACCCGCGGTGCGCCAGGCGGCGCGGGCGGTGCTCGCCGAACTGGCCATCGGCTGGCGGCTGCTGGTGAGCATCCGTCCGGTGCTGCTGCTCGGCGTGCTGAACTTCGCCATCAATCTGGTGGTGGGTGTGCTGCTGGCGGCGAACGCGGCACTGATCACCGATGTGTTCCGGGCCCCCGATTCGGCGTACGGTCTGCTCAACACCGCGGTCGGGATCATGGGGCTGCTCAACCTGCTGCTGATTCCGATACTGTTGCGGCGCTTCGGCATCGGTCTCGTCGGCGTGACGGGTTTCGCGCTGATCTGCGCCGCCCTGCTGGTCGCCGCCTTCGCGCCGTCCTATCTCGTCTACGCCCCCGCCTTCGTCGCGGTGATCGTCGGAGCCGCGCTCTACAACGTCTACAACCGCACCCAGCGCCTCAAGGTGATCCCCGGCGAGCACCTCGGCAAGGTGATGGGGCCGTTCTATCTGCTCAACCTGGTGTCCTATCCGATCGCGGGACTCATGATCGGCGGGGTGGGCGCCAGCGTCGGCCCCCAGCGGCTCGTGCTGTGGCTCAGCGCTCTGCTGTGCCTGTTCGGCGCCGTACTGCTGCCGCTCACCATGGCCGCCTTCCGCAAGGCGCTGCAACCCCGCGAGATCGCAACCGTGGAGGTCGAGGCATGAACAGTCGCTTTCGGTGCGTGCTGTGCACCGTCGAATCCGATTCCCACCTCTGGAATCTGGTCTATCTGCACAAGCTGCTCGAGGAATACGGCGCGTGCGTGCGCAATCTGGGCACCTGCACGCCGATCGGTGCGGTCACCCGCGCCCTGCGCGAGGACCGGCCCGATCTGCTGGTCGTGTCGAGTGTCAACGGGCACGGCTTCCACGGCGCGCGCGTGCTGCTGTCGGCCCTCCGGTCCGACGGGCTGGCCGTGCCGTGCGTGGTCGGCGGCAAGCTGACGACCGCGGTGTCCGATGACGACCGGGTCCGTCGTGATCTGTTGGCGGCGGGCTACCTGGACGTCTTCACCGGCGACGACGCCATCGACCGCTTTCGCGTGCTGCTGGATTTCGGTATCGCGCAGGGGTTCTCGTCCTGGCACGCCGAGCCCGCCGTCGCCACGCCCTGGGACGGCGAACAGATCACCACACCGGAGGTGCGCTGATGCACATCGTCATCGTCAACAAGTGGCCGCGCTTCAGCGACGGGGTGCGCTGGGACAACGAGCTCACCCGCTACGAGGAGTTCATCGACCACGACGCCCACCGGGTGAGCTACGTGGTCGACGGTCCCGGCGCCGACGGCGTGCTGGCCCATCCCGAGCGAATCGCCTGCCGGATAACGGTTTCCGATGTGAACGACGTTACCGAACTGGGGGCCGCCGTCGCGGACGTCATCGAGCGGGTGGGTCCGGTGGATCTGCTGATCGCGCTCTCGGAATTCACGCTGGAGACCGCGGCTCGGGTGCGTGAGCGGTTCGCGATTCCCGGCCCGACGGTCGACGAGGTCGCCGTGTACCGGGACAAGGTGCGGATGAAGCAGGTGGTGGCGGCGGCGGGCCTGCGCGTACCCCGCTTCGCCCGGTGCGAGCGGGCCCGGTCTTTCGCGGCGGAGTGCGGATATCCGTTGATCCTCAAGCCGATCGACTCCGCCGCCAGTATCGGCGTGCTGCGGGTGGACGACGCGGCCGAACTGGAAACCGCACTGGCGACCGTCGATTCGTCCCGCTACGAGGTCGAGGAATTCATCGCGGGCGACATCTACCATGTCGACGGTTTCGCCGACGACGACTCCCGGATCACCTTCCAGGCGACCGCCCGCTACATCAACGACTGCCTGTCGTTCACCGCCGGCACGCCGCTCGGTTCGGTACTGCTCGGTCCGTCACCGCGCCGCACCCTGCTGGAGGAGTTCTCCCGACGGGTCGTCGCCGCCTTGCGCCTGCGCAGGTTGCCTTTCCACCTCGAGATCTTCCTGCCTCCGGACGGCGCTCCGGTATTCCTGGAGATCGGCGGCCGGGTGGGCGGTGCCGAGGTGCCGCACCTGATCAACAAGGCATTCGGCGTCAATCTCTACGAACTGTGGCTGCGCGCACTCGTGGGCGACCCGGTCGCCACACCGCTCGCACCCACCGACACCTCCGGGGGCTGGCTGGTCGTGCCGAAGCCGGCCGAGCACTCCGAACGGGTGGTGCGGGCCGGATCCATGCGGGGCCAGGTGCCGATCGTCTGGCGAGAACTCCTGCCCGAGGCCGGACAGGTGCTCGCACCGGGCGGCTCCTACGACGCGCTGCACCGCGGGCGGTTCATTCTGCTGCACGACGACGAGCACGTCGTCGAGTCGGGCATCCACAAGATCATCGAGAACTTCGACTTCGAGGCGGAACCGCTGTGAACGAGCAACAGGCCCACGACGATCGGGCACGGTACGAGCGGCTGATCGCCTTCCTCACCCCGGCCGAGCGGGACGGCGTGGCGGCGGTCGGCGATACCCTGCTCGAGGCCGCGGGCGGCCCGGACCGGATCGCCGACTACAAGGTCATGGTGGCCTACGGCGGAGGCAAGGACAGCACCTATGTGGTCGCGTTCGTGCGGGCCGTCCAGCTGCGGCTGCGGCTGGTGCACGGCACGACTTTCGCTGTCCGCGTGGCGAATATGCGTCATGCCGGGGTGCCGCGCGCGGTGATGGAGAATATCGAGCGGGTGTACGCGGCGCTGGGGCTGCTCGACGACGACCGCGCCGAACTGCTCACCGTCGACCACACCGAGGTCCGCCGCTTCGCCGTCGATCTTCCGCTGCCCGCGCAGCTGGTGGCGGTCAACCGGCTCGACGTGCTGATGAACGGGCACCGGTCGGCCGGTGACGGCCGCCCCACCTTCTGCAACAGCTGCAATCTCGCGGTCGCCGACTTCTACGGTCGGGCGGTCTGGTGGGGCGGCGGCGTGGACGCCGTCATGACCGGTGATTCGCGGCGTGAGCAGATGCTCTACGCGGCGTGGATCAGGCGTCTGGCCGAGGGTATCGGCATCGATGTGCGCCGCCACGGCATGACCTTTCAGGATCTGCTGATCGCCTTGCGCGGCATCGGTGACGCCTACTTCCGTGAACTGTTCGGCGACGGCTCGCCGGAGGTGGCGGCCCGCGCGGTCGCGGTGGGCGATCGTGCGGTACAGCCCGCCTTCGTCTCCATCTACGACCTGGTCAGCTACCGGGTGGACGACCACTGGGATCTGGTCGTCGACTTCCTCGGCTTCCGCTTCGACGACCTCGCCTTCAGCTTCACCGAATCCGACTGCGCCAACCCGACTCTCATGGCCCACCTGCGCGGCCTGCGGGCCGAGTACGTCGAGGGCCGGACCTACGCGGCGGGTATCGGGGAGTACCTGGAATTCGCGGAGACGGTGATGCGCAAGAAGGAGATGCCCGACCGCCTCATCCGGCTGGCGCTGGAACGCTACGACTCCCCGGAGCGAATCGCCGAGCGGCGCGCGCTGGCCGACGCCTACGCCGAACGCGCCTTCGGGCTCCGCCCGGCCATGCTCGTCACCATGGTGTTCTCGCCGTTCACCGATGCGGGAGCGCGGCTGGCGGACTTCGTGGAACGCTGCCATCCGCGGTGGCGCGACGAGTTGCCCGCGCTGCACGCCACGCTGCGCGGCGATGCCACGGATGCGCGTTGTGTCGCCTGGCTGCACGAGATCTCAGGATTGTCCCTCGCGCACCTGCGCACGCTCTACCGCAGTTCCCTGGTGGACTTCGCGACCGGTGACACGGTGATGGCGCGGGTGCGCGCGGGCGATCCGCACAAGGCGCGGGTGCGCACCGTTGATCCGGACTCGGGCCGCCCGACGCTCGAGCTGATCTCGGGCCGGTGACGTGAGCGGATATCTGGACCGCTTCGTGGCCGACCGGGCCGGTGTGGGGCCGGTGGTCCAGCCGCGCATGGGGTTCGGCACGGTGTCGACCATGCGATCGGGGCTGGCCCGGGTCGCCGCCCTGGACTATCCGGTCGTCGGCACGCTGACCCTGGACAGCTACACCCGCGTCGGCGACTACACGACCCCGCTGCAACGGCTGGCCGCCGGAGAAGAACTGAACGGGTATCCGATCGTCTCCCATCCGGTCGAGCGGACGGCCGCCGTGCTCGCCGGGCTGTACGGTCCCGCCTTCCCGGTCCAGGTGCGGCACGGCACCGCACTGCCGCTCGGCGTCTTCCGGCGGCTGGTCGAGCTCGGGCTGGACGCGACCGAGGGCGGTCCGGTCTCCTACTGCCTGCCCTACAGCAGAGTGCCGCTGCGCCAAGCGGTTCGGGCGTGGGCGGTCAGCTGCCGGTTCCTCGCCGACCACACCGAACGCGGCCATATCGAGAGTTTCGGGGGCTGTCTGCTCGGCCAGCTCTGCCCGCCCTCGCTGCTGGTGGCGATGGGTGTACTGGAGGGCTGCTTCTTCCGGCGACACGGGCTGCGCCACATGTCGTTCAGCTACGCGCAGGGGACGTCGGCCGCGCAGGATCGTGGCGCGCTGCGTGCGCTGCGCGCCCTGGCCGCGACCTATCTGGGCGATGTGACCTGGCATGTGGTGCTCTACACCTATATGGGGCTGTTTCCGCGCACACCGGACGGCGCGGAACTGCTGATCCGCGACAGCGCGCGGCTGGCCCGCGATGCCGGGTGCGAACGGCTGATCGTGAAAACGGTGTCGGAGGCGTGGCAGATCCCGTCCATCGCCGAGAACGTGGCGGCGCTGCGCCTCGCCGCCACGGAGATCGGGCGACCGTCCCCGACCGAAGACCCGGAGAGCGGAGACGACGCCTATTTCGAGGAGATCCTCGACGAGGCGCGGACGCTCATCGACGCCGTGCTCGACCTCGCCCCCGATGTCGGGGACGCGCTGGTCGAGGCATTCGCCTCCGGTCTGCTCGATGTGCCCTACTGCCTGCACACCGACAATGCGGGCGCGGCCACCTGTGTCATCGACGATCGAGGCGCACTGCGGTGGGGTGCGCTGGGTCGGCTGCCGCTGCCCCGCACCACCGCCGCCGACGCCTCCGGCCGACTCGGATCCGACCGGCTCTACGCCATGCTCGAACATGTCGCGAACCGCTACGACAGCCCCCTGATCCCTCCGAGGGGAAACCCATGACCCATCGACGCCAACCCGCCGCCGTGGTGCTGGTGGACGCACTGTCCACCGGGGCGCTGCTGGTGCCCCGGGTGCGGAACCGCTGTCGGCTGATCCACATCCGCTCGCGGGCCGATCTGCCCGCTGTCTTCGCGGCCAGCCTGCCGGTCAGCCAGTTCGACGCGGACATCTGCTACGCCGACGGGGCCGACGAGGTCTTGCGCGTACTCGCCGAGGAGAATCCGATCGCGGTCATCGCGGCCAGCGAATTCGGTGTCGAGGTGGCCGACGAGATCGCCGCGAAACTGGGTCTGCGGGGCAATGATCCGCATCGCTCCCGGGTGCGGCGCGACAAGTTCCACATGCTCGAGGCCGTCGCCGCCGCCGGGCTGCGCACCGCCGCGCAGACCCGCGGCACCACGGCGGCGGAGCTGCTGGCCTGGCGGCGCGCCAGCGGCCTGCGGCGCACGGTGATCAAGCCGCTGGACAGCGCCGGATCCGAGGACGTCTTCGTCGCCGATACCGACGCGCAGGTGAGTGCCGCGGTGGCCGCCATGCTGGGCAAGACGAATCTGATGCTGCGCACCAATGAGGCTGTCCTCGCACAGGAGTACCTGGTCGGCCAGGAGTACGTCGTCAACTCGGTCAGCCGCGACGGCGTACACCGGATCACCGACGCCTGGGCCAGTCACAAGGCGACCGTGGACGACGAGCGTCGCATCTACGACCACGAGGATCTGCTGGCTCCGTCGGAGCCGCACGCGGCGGAGATCTTCGCCTACGTCCGCGGTGTGCTCGACGCGCTCGGTGTGGCCAACGGGCCCGCGCACACCGAGCTGATCCGCACCGCCGAGGGGCCGGTGCTGTTGGAGACCGGGGCGCGGCTGTCCGGTCTGGCCGAGCCGCGCGCGCTCGACCGCTGCACCGGGGTGAATCAGGTGGACCTGACCGTGGACTGCTTTCTGGACGACGGTCGGGTGCTGGCGGCGCAGCCGCCGGTGTACGTCCGACGCGAGCGTGCGCGCTGTGTGAACCTCATCGCCCGTCGGGCGACGCCGCTGCCCGCGACCGCTCTGCGCGCCGCGCTCGAACGTCTCCCGGCCTTCCAGAGCGTGCGATTCCGGATCCGCGACCGGGCGATGACCAGGCCGACGGTCGACCTGAATTCCTCTCCGGGGGTGGTGTTTCTGGTGCACTCCGAGGCCGCCGAGATCGAACGGTCGTATCACGAGCTGCGGCGAACCGAAAGCAAGTTCCTGTCGTGACGTCGGTCCGGCGCACGCCCACCCGATCGGGGGGATGTGTCCGCCGCTGCGACGGTCCTACGATTCTCCAAAGCATGGGCAGGTGAGAGAATGACACTGCAATACTGGTTGCGCTGGTTGTCACTGCAGGGGGTGCCGCGGCTGGTGCTGCGCGTGCAGACGATGCGCGGCGACACCTTCGCCAAAATGATGGGGCCGCAGGGTATCTCGGATCCGCACCCGTTCATCGAGCACATCCGGGCGCAGGGCAGGCTGGTGAAGACTCCGCTGCCCTGGGCGACCTGTGACTATGAGCTGGCTCGAATGATTCTGCGGGACAGCAGGTTCGGCGTCCGCAGCTCCGCTCGCATCAAGATTCCGGCGATACTGCAGAAGTTCGCGAATCGCGTTCCACCACCGGCGAATCCGGCCGACCCGCCGGCCATGCTGCGGTTGAATCCACCGGAGCACACCAAGATGCGCAAGCCGGTGGTCTCGGCGTTCACCCCGCGCGCCGTCGGCAGGCTGCGCGATCGGGTGGAGACCGTCACCGAGGAACTGCTCGACGCCCTGCCCTCCGGCGGCTCGGTCGACCTGGTCGAGACCTTCGCCTCGCGCGTGCCCATCGCGATCATCTTCGAGATCCTCGGCATGCCGGACTCCGACCAGGACAAGTTCCTGTTCTGGGGCGAGGAGATGACGCCGATGCTGGACGTCGGCATCTCCTGGCCCCGGTACCACCGGGCCATGCGCGCGGCGCAGGAGTTGAACGACTACCTGGACCAGCACATCGATCGACTGCGGCGGGAACCGGGCGAGGACATCCTCAGCACTATGATCGCCAGCGGCGAATTGGATCATTACGCGCTCAAGGCCAATGCCAGCATCATCATCGGCGCCGGTTTCGAGACCACGGCCAATTTGATCGCCAGCGCCATCACCCTGCTGCTGCGACATCCCGAACAGTTGGACCGATTGCGCGCGGAACCGGAGCTGTGGCCCAATGCGGTCGAGGAGGTTTTGCGCTATGAGCCGCCGGTATTCATCACGGCTCGCCAGGCGCTCACCGATGTCGAATTGGCGGGGGTGCCGCTGCATACGGGCGATATGATCATGCTGTCCCTGGCCGGAGCCAATCGCGACCCCGCGGTATTCGACGATCCGCAGCGATTCGATATCACCCGTCCGAATGCCAAAGAGCACTTGGCGTTCAGCAGTGGCGTCCATTCCTGCTTCGGTGCCAATCTGGCCCGAATGGAGGCGGCGTACGCACTGCGGGCGCTGTTCGAGCGATTCCCGGATATGCAAGCGGCCGCTCCGCCGCGGCTCCGCCAGCAGCTCACATTCCGTGGTTACGGGAACGTGCCGGTCCGACTCGGGCGGCGTGCTGGTTCCCCTCGATCCGTCGCTGGCTGAATACATTTCGCGCGGCCGGTTAATTGCATTCCACCCGGCCGGGGGGATGTGGACGAAAAGTAATTCACATACGATTTCATCGGAAGCAGATCGTGATATCCGATCGATCCGCAGGTGAAATCTGCCGATAGGCGTGCTGTTACAAAGGCGAGGCTATTCGATGAATTCTGTTCACATCTCCCCGACCGATGCCATGCCGACCGAGCACGAGGGCATCGCCATCGTGGGGATCGGTTGCCGATTCCCGGGACACGTTCGCAATGTCGACGATTTCTGGCGACTCCTGCTCGACGAACGCGACGGCGTGCGCGAGGTTCCCGACGACCGGTGGACGGCGGCGGGCTTCTACGACCGGGATGCCGGACGGCCCGGACATATGCGGACCCGAACAGGCGGCTACATCGACGACGTCACCGCCTTCGACGCGCACTTCTTCGGCATCACGCCGACCGAGGCCGCCCGGATCGACCCGCAGCAGCGACTGTTCCTGGAGACGACCTGGGAAGCGCTGCAGGACGCGGGCATCGTCCCGGAACAGCTGGCCGGGACGAAGACCGCCGTGTACGCCGGGGTGTCCGGCCACGACTACGGCATCATCCAGCTCAACCCCGAGAACCGCTACCTCATCGGCGGCCACACCATGACCGGTGTCACGAACTGCATTGTGGCCAACCGTGTCTCGTACCTGCTCGACCTGCGCGGCCCCAGTATGACGGTGGACACCGCATGTTCGTCGTCCCTGGTCGCGATTCACCTGGCGTGCCGCAGCATCCGCTCCGGAGAGGCGTCGATGGCCATCGTCGGCGGCGTCAGCACCCTGCTGCTGCCCGAGGCGACCATCGGCTTCAGTCAGGGCACGTTCCTGTCGCCCGAGGGCCGGTGCAAATCGTTCAGCGAATCCGGTGACGGCTACATCCGCAGTGAGGGTTCGGGCACCGTCGTGCTCAAGCCGGTCGCCGCCGCCGTCGCCGACGGCGACCACATCTACGCGGTGATCCGCGGCAGCGCGACGAATCAGGACGGACGTACCAACGGCATGTCCGTGCCCAGCGAGGACGCGCAGGCACAGATGATCATCGACGCCTGCCGGGACGCGGGCGTCGCGCCCACCGATATCGGTTACATCGAGGCGCACGGGACGGGAACGCCCGTGGGCGACCCCATCGAGGCGCGGGCACTGGGAAAGGTGTTGGGAGCCGGGCGAAACGGCCAGGGCCCCTGCATTGTCGGCGCGGTGAAGTCGAATGTCGGCCACCTGGAGTCGGCGGCCGGGATGGTCGGCCTCGTCAAGGCCTGCCTGGTCGTCAAGAACGGTGAGATCCCCGCGAATCTGCATGCGGAGCATCCGAATCCGACCATCCCCTTCGCGGATTTGGGGCTGCGGCTGGCGACGGCCCGGCAGCCGTGGCCGAATGCCGGGCCGCGCCTGGCGGGGGTGAACTCGTTCGGCTTCGGCGGCTCCAATGCTCACGTGATCCTGGAGGGGCTGCCCGTCGACGGGGAACGCACCGATCCGGTCCGGGACAGCGCGGACGCCCCCGTGCTGTTCACGCTCAGCGCGAAGACCCCGGACGCGCTGCGGGCCTACGCCGACAGCTACGCCGAATTCCTGGAGCGGCCCGCCGCCGATCTGACCGCCATCGCCTCCGCACAGGCACGGACCCGCTCCCACCACGACCATCGGCTCGCCATGGTCTGCACCTCCACCGAGCAGCTGCGCGACGCCCTGCGCGATATGGCCCGTGGCTCCGCGCCCGAGGCGCTGCACAGCGGGGCGCGGTCTACCAAGACCTCCGGCGTGGCCTTCGTCTTCTCCGGCCAGGGACCGCAGTGGTGGGGCATGGCGCGCGAATTGCTGGGCCGGAGCCCGGTATTCCGGCAGACCGTGGAGCATGTAGACGCCGAACTGCGCAAACACGGCGACTGGAGCGTACTCGAGGAACTCGGCCGTGATGAGGCGGACAGCCGCATCGGTGAGACCTACATCGCGCAGCCCGCGGTGTTCGCGGTGCAGCTCGGCCTGGCGCGGCTGTGGCAGAGCTGGGGGATCGTCCCGTCGGCCGTGGTCGGACACAGCATCGGCGAGGTGGCCGCCGCCTGTGTGTCGGGGGCCTTGACCTTCGAGGACGCGGTGCGGGTCATCTTCCACCGCAGCCGGGTGCAGCAGCGCGCCTCGGGCAAGGGGAAGATGCTGGCTGTCGGCCTGCCCTCGCACGAGGCGGAGCGGCGCATCACCGGCTATCGCGGACGGGTGGAGGTCGCGGCGCTCAACGGCCCGGAATCGACCGCCCTGGCCGGTGACCCCGACGCGCTCGAGGAGATTCGGGTCGAACTGGAACGCGACCGTGTCTTCTGCCGCATGCTCCAGGTCAGCGTGGCCTTCCACAGCCACCACATGGATCCGCTGCGCGATGAGTTGCTGTCGTCGCTGTCCGGCCTCACCTCGGGTCCGGCCGAGATTCCGATGTATTCGACCGTGAGCGCGGACGTGGTGCCGACCGGCGGGCTCGACGCCGAATACTGGTGGCGCAATGTGCGCGAGCCGGTGCGCTTCGCGCCCACCATCGATCGGCTCATCGCCGACCAGCACCTGACCTTCGTCGAATTGGGACCGCACCCCATCCATTCCACCGCCATCGGCGAGCTGCTGGCCGGGCGGCAGGCCGAGGGCGTGGCGGTGGCGTCGCTGCACCGCAAGCAGAGCGATCGCGTCACCCTGCTGTCCTCGCTGGCGACGCTGTACACGAACGGATTCGATCCGGACTGGAATGCCGTGTACGACGGTGTCTCCGAACGTGTTCCGGTGCCGTTCTATCCGTGGCAGCGCGAAACCTATTGGCTGGAAACCCCGGTCTCACGGGAGAAGCGCTTCCCGTCGCTGGGCCATCCACTGGTGGGGGCTCGCAATCTCGCCGCCGACGACCCGGACAAGCACGTGTGGGAGTTCGTCATGGACACCGCCGTGTTCCCGTGGCTCGAGGACCATCGCGTCCAGGGGCCCATCGTCTTCCCCGGCGCCGGACACCTCGATCTGATCGTCGGCTGCGCCCAGGACGCGTTCGGTCCGGGTCGCTACTCCATCGAGAATGTCGAATTCCGGCGGCCGCTGTTCGTTTTCGATGACCGCCCGGCTCCGCTGGTCCAGGTGGTGTTGACCCCGTCGCTGCACTTCACCGTGTACAGCCTCCAGGACGGCGACAAGGATTGGGTCGCGCACTCGGTCGGGACGGTGCGCCGCGGCGCACCGGATACCGAACTGCCGGTACCGTTCGCGGAGTTCGGGGCGGACTGCCCGATCGAGTTCGAACCGGAGAAGGTGTTCGCGAAATTCCGGAACAACGGCCTGCAACTCGGACCGAGCTTCCGGGCCATCACCAAACTCCAGTACGGCGAGCTGCGTTCGCTCGGGCGCATCGACACCCCGGAGGCGTTGGCCGACGAGGCGCCGCGCCACACCATCCACCCGGCGCTGCTCGACGCGTGCTTCCAGTCGCTGTCCATCGCCATGGGCAATGATCCGAATACCGAGGACAAACACCTCTACATCCCGTTCGAGGTCAAGCGTTTCAGCTTCCACGCCAAGGCGGGCAGCCGCGTCTACTGCTACGGACGCGCACACGTCTTGGACGATCTCGCCTACTGCGAGGGCGATCTCTGGCTCGTCAACGAGGACGGCACGCTGGTGGCCGAATTCGAGGGCTTCAAGGGCAAGTCGATCACCCAGAGCACGGAGGACCGCGACGCACTGTTGCAGTGGCTCTACGAGTACCGGTGGCATCCGGCCCCGGTGCGCACGAAGACCCTGCTGCCCGCCGATTTCGTGCCCGCGGACGAGGCCCTGGGCGCGGCGGCCGCACCCGTCCTCGACGAGGTGCGGAACTGGTCGGTCAATCGCGACTACCACGCCGTGACCGAGGCGGAGATGAACCGCCTGTGTATGGCCTATGTGACCGAGGGCTTCCATCAGCTGGGCATGGACTTCACGCCGGGACGGCGCTTCACCCTCGATGAGATCGCCCGGGAGCTGGGCGTGCGCGACAAGCACCGCGACTACCTCGCTCGCCTGCTGGAACTGTGCACCCGGCACGGGATCACCGGTAAGGACGGGGAGGACTGGCGGATCGAACGGGTTCCCGCCCGGGTCGATACGGCCGCCGAGCTCGCCGCGCTGCGTGAACGGCATCCCGAATGCGAGGCCGAATATCTGGTGCTGGAGCGGTGCGGTCCCCAGCAGGCCGCCGTACTGCGCGACGAGGTCAATCCGATCGAGCTCATCTTCCCCGAGAGCGAGTTCCAATCGGTGGTCGATCTCTACGAGTCGTCGTTCTCCTTCGAGCGCTGCAATCGCACCGTCGCCGCACTGGTCGCGGAATGCGTGCGCGGGCTGCCGAGCGATCGGCCGGTGCGGGTGCTGGAGATCGGCGCGGGCACCGCGGGCACGACCGGGTGGATACTGTCCGAGTTGCCGGCCGACCGCGCGGAATACGTGTTCACCGATATCACCCAGCTGTTCCTGGGCAAGGCGCGGCAGCGGTTCGCCGACCACGACTTCGTGGACTACCGGATTCTCGATATCGAAACCGATATCGAGGAGCAGGGTTTCGATCCTCACTACTTCGACATCGTGGTGGCGGCGAACGTCCTGCACGCCACCGAGAAGCTGCGGACCACCCTGGACAATGTCACCCGGCTGCTCACCTCGCGCGGCCTGATGGTGATCGTCGAGGAGACGAATCCGCCGCACTGGGTCGATCTCACCTTCGGCATGACCGATGGGTGGTGGCGTTTCGCCGATCACGAGCTGCGCCCGGACTATCCCCTGATGTCGGAGGCCACCTGGCGGGAGTTCCTGCCCAGCGCGGGCTTCGAGCACGTGCAGATCTTCTCCGATATGACCGATCCGGAGCAGACCGGCTGCTCGGTCATCGTGGCGCGGACACCCGAGGTGGATCTCGAGCCGCATCAGCCGCGCGTCGAGCCGGGCGCGTGGGTGGTGCTGGCGGACGCCGACGGCGTTGCCGAACGGTATCTCGCTCTGCTCGGGGCGGCCGCCACGGACAGTGTCGTGGTCACCCGCGGCGACGCCTACGAACAGCTCGACACCCGCGCCTTCCGAGTGGACCCGACCAGCGGCGCGGATCTCGAACGCGTACTCGGGCAGGTCCGCGACCGCGCCGGGACCGTGGCCGGGGTGCTGCACCTGTGGAACCTGGACTTCGCCGCGACGGAACTCAGCACCGAGCTGCTGGCACAGGTGGAGAGCCACGCGGCCTACAGTGTCATCGCGCTGGCGCAGGCCGTCGAGAAGTTGGATCAGCCTGTGGCACCCCGCTTCTGGGTGGCCACGTCCGGGGGACCACTGGTGGAGCGGGCCGACAGCGTCGCGGTGTCACAGCTGCCGAGCTGGGGCATCCTCCGGGTGCTGCTGAGTGAACACAGCAGTCTGCGCGCGAAGATCATCGACTTCGATCCGGCCGCCACCGCCGAGCGTCGGGCCGCGCAGCTCTTCGATGAACTCCTGCACGTGCGGACCGCGGAGGAGGAGGTCGCCTACCGCGGGGACATTCGCTACACCGACCGCTTCGAGCATCTCTCGCTCGCCGAATTCGAGGCATCGGTCGCGACCCCCGCCCGGGTGTCGGACGAGATCTCCTTCGCCCTGTCCGTCCCGGCCGAGCCCGGTATCGAGGAATTGCGCTACGAGCGACAGGCGCGGCCCGAACTCGGCGCGACCGAGGTCGCCATCCGGCCGGAGGCGACCGGACTGAACTTCCGCGACATCATGCTGACCCTCGGCGCACTGTCGGAGGGAGCGACCTTCGGCGGGTTCTACGAGAGGAACCTCGGCGTGGAGTGCGCGGGCGTCGTCACGGCGGTCGGGTCCGAGGTCGAGGGCATCGTGGTCGGTGATCGCGTGATCGCCTTCGCCCGAGGCTGTTTCGGGTCGTCGGTGGTCACCGACGCGTCCCGCGTCTACCCGTCGCCGGAGCAGCTGTCGGCCGTCGAGGCCGCCACCCTGCCGATGGCCTATCTGACCGCGTGGTACGCGCTCATGGAAGTGGGCCGGTTGCGGGCGGGGGAGCGGGTGCTCGTGCATGCCGCCGCCGGTGGCGTCGGCCTGGCCGCGGTCCACATCGCCCATGCGGTCGGGGCGACCGTGCTGGCCACCGCGGGCAGCCCGGAGAAGCGGGACTACCTGCGCGGGCTGGGTGTGGCGGAGGTCTTCGACTCTCGTACCCTGGCCTTCGCCGACGAGATCCGGCAGCGCTGCGACGGCGTCGATCTTGTGCTGAATTCCCTTCAGGGCGAGACCATTCCGAAGAGTCTCGAACTGTTGCGCCCCCGGGGCCGATTCATCGAGATCGGCAAGAAGGACATCTACGACAACTACCAGCTGGGCCTGAAGCCGTTCGGCAACAACCTCAGCTACTCGGCCGTCGATATCGACCGGATGCTGCTGGAGGACCCGGCGCTGTGCCGGGAGTCCATGACCGCCGTGCTCGACCGCGTCGCGGCGGGAACGTTGCCAGCGCTGCCGCACACCGATTTCGGTGCCGCGGAGGTGGCGTCGGCGTTCCGCTACATGGCCACCGCCAAGCAGATCGGCAAGGTCGTCGTCGAATACGAGCCCGACAGCGAGGTCCTGGTCTATCCGACCGCGACCGACGCCGTCACCGTCGACGCCGACGGCACGTACCTGATCACCGGCGGTTACACGGGTTTCGGGCTGCGCACCGCCCAATGGCTGGTCGGCAACGGCGCGCGCACCGTGGTGCTGGTGGGCCGCCGGGCGCAGGTCGACGCGGAGAACGAGGGGCCCATCGCGGCCATGCGGGCGGCGGGTGCCACCGTGGTGCTCGAACGCGCCGACGTCTCGGTCGAGGCGGAGGTCGAGAGTCTGCTGGAACGGATCGCGTCGCTGCCGCCGCTGCGCGGGATCTACCACGCCGCCATGGTGATCGCGGACGGGCCGTTGGCCACCATGACCGAGGCGGACTTCCTGCGCGCGGTGCGGCCCAAGGTCGACGGCGCGTGGCATCTGCACCACCACACCCGGTCGCTGGATCTGGACGCCTTCGTCATGTTCTCCTCCATGAGCTGGAATGTGGGCACCCCGGGTCAGGCGAACTACGCCGCCGCCAACGGATTCCTGGAAGCCCTCGCACTGCACCGCCGGGAACTGGGCCTGCCCGCCCTGACGGTCAACTGGGGCGCCATCGCGGAGGTCGGATTCGTCGCCCGCAACAAGCTCGACACGCTCTCCTGGCTGGGCTGGACGCCGATCTCGCCCGACCACGCCCTGGACTTCATCGGCCGGTGCCAGGCCCAAGGTGTCAACCGCGCCAGCGTCTTCGGCGTGAACTGGGCGAAGATGAATCAGGTCATGCCGATCGTGCGCAGCTCGCCGCGACTGGCCCACCTCACCGCACAGACCACCGCCGGTGCCGCGGCAGCATTCGGCACCGAGGGGTTGCGGGCCGAACTGTTCGAGCTCCCGGAACCCGAGCGCGCGCCACGGCTGGTCACCGCACTGTCGCAACAGATCTCCCGGATCTTCGACATGCCGGTCGAGCGCCTCGCCCAGGACGTCGGGCTGACCGACCTCGGGATGGACTCGCTGATGGCGGGCCAGATCCGCAATATGCTGGCCAAACACCTCGAGATCGACTTCCCCACCATGGGTTTGATGCGCGGTCCGAGCATCGTCGAGCTCGCGGACGACGTGCTGGCCCAGCTCCTCGGCGAAACATCCGGGGCCGTGACTACTCCGGCCGTCCCGGCCACCGGCCCGGAGCGCTGGATCCGCACCGTGGTCGGCCGCTCCAACACCGCGTCGGTGCGCCTGTTCGCCCTGCCCTTCGTCGGCGGCGCGGCCTCGGTGTTCACCCCGTGGCCCAACCAGTTGCCGGAAACGGTGGAGGTGGTGGGAATCCAGTTCCCGGGCCGGGAGGACCGGATCGAGGACGTGCCGATCGACGCCATGCCGGAGTTCGTGGCGGAGCTGGCCGAGGCCATGCTGCCCTACCTGGACCGCACCTTCGTCGTCTACGGGCACAGCATGGGCGGACTGCTCGCCTACGAGCTCACCCGATACCTCGAACAGCAGTACAACGAGGTGCCGATGAAGCTCATCATCGGCGGCTGGCCCTCGCCGGTTCTGGTCGAGGACTACGTGCGAAACCTGAACCACGTTCGCGACGGCTTCGACCTGGCGAGCGAATCCGACAGCCGGGTGCTGGCGGTGCTGCGGGACAACAAGCTGCTCGACATCCCCGTCGAGGAGGAGGCGGCGATCATGCACTGGCTGCCCGCCATTCGCGCGGATCTGAAGATGCTGGGCGACTACCGGTTCCACAACGGCTACACGTTGCGCGCCCCGATCTCCGTGCTGCGCGGTGCGGACGATCCGGTGTTCGAGGAGTCGCAGTTGGAGGGCTGGGGCAAGTTGACCAGCGGTGGGTTCTCGCTCACCACGGTGCCCGGCGGGCATCTGTTCATCCAGAACGCGGATCCGCGGGTCATGCGGACCATCGCGGCGGAGCTGTCCGCGGAGGACGCGTTCCCGAGTTTCACGAGCCTGGTGGAAGGGCGCTGACATGACGAATCCGGCAAGAACGAATCCGGCCGAGCGGTACGACGTGGTGATATGCGGCGGTGGTCTGGCGGGGCTGACGCTGTCGAGACAGCTGAAGCGCGCCATGCCCGAGCTGTCGGTGCTGGTGGTGGAGCGCACGGCGGGCGATGTCATCCCCGACGGCGCCTACAAGGTGGGGGAGGCGACCGTCGAGGGCGGCGCGCACTATTTCACCGAACAGCTCGGCCTCGCCGGGCATTTCAATACCCGGCAACTGCACAAGCTCGGGCTGCGCATGTTCTTCGGCGACGCGCACGGTCCCTTCGAGGCGCGGCCCGAGCTGGGTGCCCGGCGGTTCCCGCGAGTGCCGTCGTACCAGATCGATCGCGGCATCTTCGAACGCGAACTGCGGCGCGGGGTAAGGGAACTCGGCGTCGACCTGGTCGAGCAGGCGAAGGTGGCCGATGTCGACCTGGCGACCGGCGAGGACGACCACGTCGTGCACATCGAGGTGCCCGGCGTGGGCGGCGATCGGGCCGTGCGGGCGCGGTTCGTGGCGGACGCGACCGGTCGGCGGCGGCTGCTGCAACGCAAGCTCGAGTTGGGCACCCCGAGTCCACACAAGATCAACGCCGTGTGGTGGCGGTTCCGCGGCGAATACGACGTCGAGCGGATGACCGACACCACCAGCCTCACCTGGCGGCCGAAAACCCAGGAGCGCCGGTGGTTCTCGACCAATCACCTGATGGGCTCCGGGTACTGGGTGTGGATGATCCCGCTGTCGTCGGGGAACACCAGCATCGGCATCGTGACCGACGAGCGCATCCACCCGTTCAGCAGCTATGCCACGGAAGCCAAAGCGCGGCAATGGCTCGACGAGTACGAGCCGACGTTGGCGACCTTCATCCGGGACGCCGAGCCCATCGACTTCCTGCGTATGCGCAATGCGAGTTACGGCTCGCGGCAGATCTTCTCGCATCACCGGTGGGCCTGCCTCGGTGAGGCGGCGGTCTTCCTCGACGCCTTCTACAGTCCCGGTTCGGATTTCATCGCCTACACCAACCACATCACCACGCGGCTCATCGAACTGGACCGTGCGGGCCGGCTCACGGCGGATGTCGCCGCGACCTACAACCGGCTCATGCTCGAGGATCTGTGGCCCAACTATCTGGCGATGTACCACGAGAACTATCCCAGTTTCGGCAGTGCGCCCGCCATGTTCACCAAGGTGATGTGGGATACCTCGTTCTACTGGGCGCTGCCGTCGTCGTTGCTGTTCCACGGACTGATCGCGAACGAGGACGCGGCGGCGGAGTTCCATCCCATCGCGACGAGATTCCAGGGCATCCAGCACCGCATGCAGGCGAATCTGCGGGCGTTCGCGGCGCAGGCCCCGCAGCCGGACAAGTACCTGTTCGTCGAGTACAGCAAGATACCCATCTGCGCTCAGCTGCATCTGGACCTGCTCACCGACAAGTCCGCCACCCAGGCGTTCCGCGATATGCGCCGCAATGTCGACCGCCTGGAGGCGTGGGCGGAGTCGTTCGAGCAGGAAGTCGGCAAACAGTACGACCTCCCCGTGCGGGAGCCCGCGGTGGCGGTCGCCGAATGACGGCGACGACAAGCGAGAGGAGCGGAATGTGACCCAGTTCCAGGATCGGGTGGCGATCATCACCGGTGGCAGCCGGGGCATCGGCAAGGCGCTGGCGCTGGCCCTGGCCGAGCGGGGCACCGATATCGTGATCGGCGCGAAGACGATGGAGGCCGGTGGGCGGTTGCCGGGCACCGTGCCCGAAACGGTCCGCGAGGTCGAACAGCGCGGTGCGCGGGCCCTGGGAGTGCGCTGTGACGTGCGCTCCGAGGCGGATCTGAAGAACCTGGTCGACCGGACCGTCGAGCGCTTCGGCCGGGTGGACTTCCTGGTGAACAATGCCGGGGCGATGTGGTTGCAGACGGTCGAGGGCACCCCGCACAAGCGGTACGACCTGGTGATGGCCATCAATGCCCGGGCGCCGTTCCTGCTCGCGCACCACTGCATTCCGCATATGCGCGAGGGCGGTTGGGGGCACATCGTCAATCTGAGCCCACCGCTGGATCCCGAGGGTATCCAGCACATGGGCGGCAAGGTGGCGTATATGTCGTCGAAGCTCAATGCCACCCTGCTGACGCTGGGGTTGGGCAAGGAGGTCGCGGCGGACGGCATCGCCTGCAATACGATCTGGACGCGCACGCTGATCGGGACGCTGGCGACGCAGAATCTCGGCATCGGCAGCCCCGAGGACTGGCGCACCGAGGACATCGTGGTGGACGCCATTCTGGCCGTGCTGGAACAGGATCCGGCGACCTTCACCGGCCACTCGCTGCTGGACGATGAGATTCTGGCGCGTTTCAAGGGCATCGAGGACCTGTCGCGGTACCGGTTCGTGCCGGACAAGGAACCGACGCCGATGACCTGGGAGCGTTGGGATCTCGTCGCCGAGGTCGCGCGGCAGCTCTACTTCCAGGCCATGGTCTCGGCCGACAAGGCGAAAGCGGCGGCACTGTCGGAGGGCGCCTGACGTGCCGACCCACCGCATCGGCTCGTACGCGGTCCTCGCCCGGGGGTTGCTCGAGGGCGCGGGCTCCAATCGGACGCTCGCGCTCGAGCTGGAACGGCGCGCCCGCACCCGGGCCGCGCATCCGTTCCTGCTGTACGCGGACCGGCGATTCGACTACGCCCACGCCAATCGCCTCGTCAACGCCATCGCGCACGCGTATCGGGCCGCGGGTCTGCGCAAGGGCGACGTGCTCGCCCTGATCATGGAGAATCGGCCGGAGTTCCTCTGGCACTACCTGGCGGCGGGCAAGCTCGGTGTCGTCGTGGCACTGGTCAATACGCAATCGCGCGGTGACGGGCTCGCGCACGCCCTGGCGGTGTGCGGTGCCCGGCGGGTGATCGTCGGCTCGGAGTGCCTGCCCGCCTTGCTGGCGATCCGGGATCGGCTGCCGGGCGAGCTGGTCGACGGCTGCTGGGTGGACCCGGACCCCGACGAGACCGACTGCGACACAGCGGGTCTGGCATTGTTCGAACCGAGCGAGACGGTCGCCGATCCGGTCGACACCGCCGGTCACGCCCTCGGTGATACCGGCGCGTACGTTTTCACCAGCGGCACGACGGGGCTGCCCAAGGCCGCCGTCATGAGCTATCAGCGGCTGACCAGCGTCGGGCGGGTGCTCGGTGCGCTGGCGTGGCGGCTGGAACCGGGGGATGTGGTGTACAACTGCCTGCCGCTGTTCCACACCCACGCCCTGGTGATCCCGCTGGCCAGCGTCCTCACCCACGGCTCGACCCTGGCGCTGGGCCGCCGGTTCTCCGCGAGCGGGTTCTGGCACGACATCCACCGTTTCGGGGCAACGGGTTTCAACTACATCGGTGAGATGTGCCGGTATCTGGTCAACACGCCGCCCGGCCCGTACGACGACCGGCACCGGGTGCGGGTGATCGTGGGCCAGGGGTTGCAGGCCGATATCTGGGCCACGCTCCAGGAACGGTTCGGCATCGGCCGAATCGTCGAGATGTACGCGTCCACCGAGGGGAATATCGCCACGCTCAACCTGTCCGGCACGGTCGGATCGGTCGGGAAGTTGCGCCTCGGCGGCACCCTCGCGCGATGGGATTTCGAGCGGGACGATTGCGTGCGTGAGCGCGGGCGTCTGGTGCGCTGCGGGCCGGGGGACGTCGGGATGCTGCTCGGGCCGATCCGCGAGCGCACCCCGTTCGCCGGGTATCGCGATCCCGAGGCGACCCGCGCCAAGATCGTCACCGACGCCTTTCGCGACGGCGACGCGTTGTTCGTCACGGGTGATCTGTTCCGCCTGGACGATCGGAAGAATCTGTTCTTCGTGGACCGGCTGGGTGACACCTTCCGGTACAAGGGCGAGAACGTCTCGACCACCGAGGTGCAGGAGCAGTTGGTGCGGTGCCCCGGCATCGCGGAGGCCATGGTGTACGGCGTACCGGTGCCCGGCCGTGAGGGGCGGGCCGGAATGGCGGCCATCGTCCTCGCCGAGGGAGCCCGTTTCGACGGCGCGGCGATCGCCGCGCGGTTGGACGCGGCCCTGCCATCGGCTGCGCGGCCGGTCTTCATTCGGGTATGCTCCTCACTGAAAACCACAGCGACACTTAAGGTTTCGAAACTGTCGCGACAGCGCGAGGGCTTTGCCCCGCAACCGGGGGAACCGGTCTACGTGCGTGACGGAACCGACCCCGCCTACGCGGAACTCACGCCGGAACGCTACGCCGCCTTTACCCGTGTTCAACACCAGACGCGATCGACACCATGAAGGAGCCGTCCATGAGCGATGACACCACGGTCACCGGCCACGACGAGATCATGAAGCACGCCCTCGCGCTGTTCGACCACCTACCGGTCCCGCCGGGGGTCGAACTGAAGCTGCCGCCGCCGTCCACCACGACCCTGGAGATGCGCTTCGAGGAATTCGTTCCCGGCAAGTCGCTGTCGGCCACGGTGACGGTGGCCGCGAAGTACGGAAATGTCATGGGGCTGCTGCAAGGCGGGTTCCTCGCCGCCATGTTCGACGATCTCATGGCGCCACTCGGCTACCTGACCGCGCGGAATCCGACGACGAGTATGGAGCTGACGACGCACTTCCTGCGCCCGGTATTCGTCGGTGAGCAGCTGACGCTGACCGCCACGGTGCGCAAGCGCGGTCAGTCGGTCATGTACATCGCCGCCGAGGCGGTCAACGCGAACGGCAAACTGGTGGCGACGGCCATGTCCACGATTCAGGTCATGTCCCTGTCGAAGTAAGCGGCGTCGAAGGAGACAGCTGCACCGCCATATTGTCGATCAGCCGGGTCGCGCCCACGCGCGCCGCCACCAGCAGGCGCGCGTCACCGTGGGCGGGTGCGGGGCCCAGCTCGGGGTCCCGCAGTTCCAGATATTCCACGGCCACCGCGGGATCGGCCGACAGCACCTTGTCGGCGGCGGCGAGTACCGCGTCGCCGCCCTCGGCCCCGGCCCGCACGCCCGCCGTGAGTGCGGCGGGCAGCACGACCGCCACCGCTCGCTCCCGGGCGCTCAGGTACCGGTTCCGAGACGACAGCGCCAGGCCGTCGGCCTCCCGCACGGTGGGCACCCCGACGATCTCGATCCCCATATCCAGGTCGGCGACCATCTCCCGGATGAGCACGAGTTGCTGGTAGTCCTTCTCGCCGAAGAACGCCGCATCCGGGCGGGTGATCAGCAACAGTTTCGCCACCACGGTCAGCATGCCGCCGAACAGCTGCGGCCGCGTCGCACCGCACAGCCGGCTGCCCGTCGGTCCGGGGCGCACCGTGGTGCGCCGTCCGTTCGGATACATCTCGCCCGCGGTCGGAGCGAAGACCACGCGGGTTCCGGTGCCGCGCAGCAGATGGAGATCGACCGCGAGCGTCCTGGGGTAGCGGTCGAAATCCTCACTCGGGCCGAACTGCAACGGGTTCACGAAGATGGAGACGACGACCTCGAAGCCGCGCTCGATCGCGGCCGCGATCAGGGACAGGTGGCCGTCGTGCAGCGCGCCCATGGTCGGCACGAGTGCGACGGGGCGACCCGCCGCCCGCAGAGCCCGGGAGGTCGCGACCATCTCGTCGACACGATGAACGACACGCACGGCTACCTCGTCAACTCGTCGGACATTCGCGGATGTGCCCGAACACGGTGATCGGGAGGGGCAGCGGCGGCCTCGGACGGTGCCGATGGTTCACAGGCTCCTCCGGGTGGTGGTGTGCCGGGTGTGCGGCGGCCCGACCGAGCGGATCGCCCGG
The DNA here is from genome assembly GCF_000308635.1 of Nocardia otitidiscaviarum NBRC 14405. Classification (GTDB taxonomy): domain Bacteria; phylum Actinomycetota; class Actinomycetes; order Mycobacteriales; family Mycobacteriaceae; genus Nocardia; species Nocardia otitidiscaviarum. Next base: position 39,426 of record NZ_BAGD01000276.1, read on the forward strand.
GTGACGGCCGCCAGCGCCATGAGTCGCACGACATCGACATCGGCCTGGACCGAGCCTGTTGCGGCACAGATAAACCCATCGCCGTCGAAGCGTCCGTGCGGCGGTGTGAGGGCACGGGACAGGCCGTCGTGCGCGCCCTGTGCGACCGCCTGGCAGCCCAGCTTGTCCAGCCGGGCGTTGGTGACCACCACGCCGATCGTCGTGTGCATGCGTGCTCCCAGATCGATGTCGTGTAGCTGGGTGACCGCGTCCAATTCGATGTCCGCGGCGCCGTAATCGATATCGCCGTAGGCGTTCACCACGCACAGCGCGCCCACCACCACGTCGTCCCAGCGGTGCTCGGCATAGGTGAGCCCACCGGGGCGGCGTCCGCCGGGGCCGCGCCAATGCGCGGTGTACGCGCCCGCGCCCGCGCCGATCCGACCGGAGACGATCGGGAGTCCGGTGGCCGTGCGCGCCGCCTCGTATCCGTTCGCCGCGGTGGGCCGGGCCGCCGGATTCCCCACGGCCAAATCGAACAGCGCCAGGGTCGGCACGATGGGGACCGGCCCGCCGGGGGTGGGCACACCGCGCCCGCTCTCCTCGAGAAAGCGCATGACACCGTCGGCGGCGGCGAGACCGAAGGCGGAGCCGCCGGTGAGCACGGCGGCGTCCGCGCAGGGCACCATCTTGTCCGGCGCCAGCACATCCAGTTCGCGGCTGGCGGGCGCGCCGCCGCGCACCTCGCACGACGCGGTCGTGCCCTCGGGAAACAGGACGACGCTGCATCCCGTCTCACCGGTCGGATCGGTCCAATGTCCGACCCGCACATCGGGAATACCGATTGTCACAGTGACCTCACCTCAGTGCTGGGCGCCTGCGACAGGGACGAAGAAGTCGTCCGGCGTGGCCGGGAAACCCATTCGCGCCACCTCGGTCGGCACGGGTTGGTAGGGGAACAGCTGACGTTCGTTGTAGGCGAAGAGTTCCACGCCGTCGGGCCGCGCGGCATACAGGGACACGCTCGCCGTCCACTCCACCTCATCCGGACTCTCCGCAGCGAACGCCGCTGCGGTCTTGTGCGATTCGGTGGCCGTCGTGATGAATGGAGGCTGCACGGCGGAGTACGTGTACGCGGTCCAGGCCGGGCTGTGATAGTCCGGGCCCGGCTCGTCGGCACCGGTGTAGACCGACAGCCACGGCCCCCACGAGTCGAGACTCGCGGTAGGGGCGGGCAGCCGGGTGAGGCGGTCGATGAGCCGCTTGCCGAGCGCGCCGCCGTCCGTCGGTTCGGCGGTGGTCAGCAGGTGCGGAACACCCGGGGGGAGTGCCGTCGTCGTCACCGCGGGGCCGTCGACGGCGATCACCGTGGCGTCGTGGCCGTCCGCGATCAGCAGTCGGTAAGCGAGTGTGGCGGTGTCGGCGGGTGGCAGTTCCTCGACGAGATGTACCGCGTGCCGGGCGGATTCGGCGGTGGCGCACAGGATCGGCAGCGTCGTGACGGCTGCGGGCGCGGCGGTACCGGTGGTGAGCAGACGGCAGTAGACCCCGCTGCGGCGATTGAACGCGAGCCAGGTGCCGCCCTCGGCGTCGATGCCCCCGACGACGTCGGACAGGGCGTCGGGGTTCGGGGTTCGGCTCGCCGGAATGCGTTGGAGGAGTTCGGGATTGTCGTGCCAATGCGGACCGTACGAACAACGCGGGTGGAGGCCGAGTCTCCGGGCCGCCTCGAAACCATGTGGCCGATGCACGGGTTGCTCATGCGACTCGATGGCGAGGAAACGCGCGGCCTTGTCGTCGAGAAGAAATACGCAGGTACACATCGGCCATCCACCTCGTCATGCGGTCCGCCCCACTCCCATCGGTGCGAGGGTACCCCGATCGCGACCCCGTTCGATTCCCCCGGTCAGGGGGATGTCCTTGTGCCGCAAGGAGATTAGGATTTCGCGCATGACCACAGCGGTGGAAGACCACGGCGGATCGGTCGTGGGGGAGCCGAACGATCCGAGTCCGACCGAGATCGAGTTCCGGCAATGGCGGGCGTTGAGCTCCGATGCGGGCGCCGAATTCTATGCGCGGGTCACGGCCGAGGACGCGGTATTCGCGGTGCCCTCACCGCATGCCACGCTGACCCGGCGCAGCGTTCTCGACGCGGTGGCCGCGGCTCCGCGTATCGAGACGTATCAGATTCTCGAATTCCATGAGCGCGCGCTGGGACCCGACGCGTTTCTGGTGTTCTACGAGATGTATCAGAAGCGGGTCGGCCTGGACGGAATCTACGCCGCGATCTCGACCGTCTACGTGCGGCGCGACGGACGCTGGCTGATGCAGTACCACCAGCAGACGCCGCTGCAGCGTGGATCCACCGGGAGCGTGCGGTGATGAACGGCGAATTCGATGTCCTCATCCTCGGTTCCGGGCTGTCCGGCAGTACGCTGGCGCTGTGCCTGCAAGCGGCCGGGCTGCGCACCTGCATGGTCGACGCCAAGCGGCATCCCCGATTCGCGATCGGCGAATCCACCATCCCGAACACCTCCAAGCTCTACACCTTGATGAGCGTCAAATACGGTGTGCCGGAACTGGCGGCGCTGTCGTCGTTCGACGATCTGATCGAACGCGTCGGCACCTGCGGTATGAAGGACAATTTCGGCTTCGTCTACCACGACAAGCGCGCCGATCCCGCCAAGGTGCACCAGTTCCCGCTGTCGGAGATCGTGTCGACCGAATCCCATCTGTATCGCGCGGACGTCGACCACTGGCTGGCCTGCCGGGCACGGGACCGCGGCGCGGCGCTGTTGGAGGGGGTCCCGACGCGCTCGATCGAGGTGACCGAGCGCGGCGTGCACTTCGAAGGTGTCGACGGGACGCGGATCTCGGCCGACTACGTGGTCGACGCCACCGGTCGAGGTTCGTACCTGGCCGACGCTTTCGGCCTGCGCACCACCGAGGGGCTGCGCACCAAGTCGAAATCCATCTTCACGCATATGACCGGCGTCATCCCCTTCGACGAGGTGACGACCATCCGCGCCCCGCGGCGGTGGCACACGGGGACACTGCACCACGTCTTCGACGGCGGCTGGATGTGGGTCATTCCCTTCGACAACAGCGTCCGGTCCGCGAATCCCCGGTGCAGCGTGGGCATCTGCTGGCGGATCGACAACGGCGACGAATCTCCGATGCCGAACCCGCAGCGGGCCTTCGCCACCTTCCTCGCCGACCATCCCGATATCGCGCGGCAGTTCGAGCACGCGCGTGTCGAGCGGGAGTGGACGAGCACCGGCAGACTCCAGTACACGGCGACCCGGACGGTCGGCGCGCGCTGGTGCCTGACCTCCAATGCCGCGGGCTTCATCGATCCGCTGTTCTCGCGCGGCATGCAGAACACGGCCATGGTCGTCGACCGGTTGGCGGAACGGCTGATCAATCGTTTCGCGGCGGGTTTCGTGCCGGAGGTCTTCGAGGACATCGACGCGTTGCAGGCCGGCCTGATCGAGGAGAACGACTTCCTGGTGTCGGGCGCGTTCCGCTCGTTCGCCGCCTTCGACCTGTGGAATGCCTGGTTCCGGGTGTGGCAGGTCAATCAGGTGACCGGGACCATGCGAACCGAACAGCAACTGCGCACGGTGTCCCAGCTCGTCGCGGCCGACGGCGGCGGGTCGTCGGTGCTACGGCCGGGTTGCGCGCCGGGTTCCCGGGTCGACGGTTTCATCGACGCCTTCTACAGTCGAGCTGACCGGATCATCGAGTCGTACTGGAACTGGGAGATCAGTATGGAGACCGCCGCGCGCGAATTCCGCACCCTGTTCGCCGATGTCGACTTCGTGCCACCGTCTTTCGGACTGACCGACATGTCGCAGCCCTTCTTCGATATCGACGCCGACAAGGTGGCGCAGGCCGTCGCCTGGGCGCGCGGCGCCCGCCCCGGCATTCGGGAGCTGTATCTCGGTGGGCTACCGGCCGAGGCCGATGCGGAACGCTCGGGTGTGGTCGCGTCCTGATGTCCGGCGACAGATCGCCGTTCGGCACTGACGCGTCGGGAGTCGTATCGGGGTTCGTCAACGGGCTCTTGCGGTTCGACCGGTCCATGGTGTGGTCGCTGGACGAGGTGGACGACGAGGTCGCGGGCGCACCCGTGGTCGTCGTGCTGCGCGCCTACCAGTATCTGCTGGGCGGCGTGCTCCCGCCGGACGATGTCCGCGCGGCGCTGGGCCGGATCGATCCCGCCGCCATCCGCCCGTGGGAGGCGGCGCACCTCGAGGTCGTGCGGTTGTTGCTGAACCGCGCCTATCGGGCGGCCAGCGCTCGACTGCTCGCCATCTCGGCCGAGTTCCCGACGGATGAACTGGCGCTCGCCGCCGGGCACCAGGTCGACTTCCTGTCTGGATCGACGCGGATCATGCTGTCCCGCTTGACATCCAGCCCGCTGCTGGTCGAGGGCGCGAGCGCGGCCCACCCCTATCTGCTGGCCATGCTCGCCTTCGCCTACGGCGAGAACGACGCCTACGCCGACGCGGCCGCCGCCGGGGAGCGCGCGTTGGAGCTGGCCCCGGTCGACAATCCCTGGGCCGTACACGCCTGTGCGCATATCTATTTCGAGCGGCGCGACTACGGCGCGGTCGGGGGGCTGCTCGGTGCGACGACCGGTCACTGGAGCGCGCAGCGGTGCCTGTTGCGGACGCATCTGACCTGGCATCGCGCCCTCGCCTCGATGGCGGTCGCCGACCGGGACGGGCTGGCCGAACTGGTGGCCGAGATCCTCGGCACGGTCGCCGGTCCGTCCTCGGCGATGCAGTTCTGTGACGCGGTATCCCTGCTGTGGCGACTGCGATTGGCGGGCATCGCCGGGCCGGACGATTTCGACGCCCTGGCGCACCGGGCGGTGGAGATACGGGCCAGCTCCAACTCCGCGTTCGTCGATCTGCACACCCTGCTCGCGCTCGTTGGAGCGGACCGCCACGAGTTGGCCCGCCGGATCGCCGCGGAGATAGCGGAGGACCGCGCCGGGAGCGCGGATGACATGGTGCGACCGCGCCATACGGCGATACGGGTGGCGGAGAGCTTCGTGGAGTATTGCGGTGCGAACCCGGAATCGGCTGTGCGGGGGTTGATATCGGTGCTGCCGGAGGTTGTCGCACTGGGCGGCAGTATGATTCAGCGCGATCTGGTGCTGGAACTGCTGGTCAACTGTGCTCACAGCGGTGGCGCCGACCTGCTGATACCGTCCGGGGCCCGGGTCGGGACACGCCCGCTGGTCACCTGTCGCGTCGCCTGATTTGACCCGGCTTCCACCCCCCCCTGTTCGGGGGTATGTGGGTCTATGGTGGGTCGCTTAGACTTCCTCGGTAGCGGGTCGTGATCTTCGATCAGAACAATTCCGACCGCCTGTTGAACGCATCTCCGCGGATAGAGATTCAACAGAAGTTCGTGCCATGACGACGCTGTCGAGGCTTATCCGATCACGCCCGGGGGGGCTCGGAACGAGGGCGTACGCACATGGGAGGACACAGTTTTGGAGCATCCGACGCCGATCGTCCCGGCACCTTTCATCCGCACCGAGCTCGGAGGCTGATATGCAGCTAACTCGTGGATCAGGGCTGGAAACCCGGATATGCCCCAATATCAGCGTCGTCACCGGAGCGCGGTTGTCGTCGCAGACCCGGCGCACCCTGGTCGTCGCATCCGAATTCCCGTTCGTACATGACGATTTCGAGCGCGCGGTGGCATCGGTCACCAATCTGACGCTCGCTGGGAGATCGACCTGCGGCGAAGTCGTGGAGCAGGTGGTGCGCTGTCGCCCCGATATCGTCCTGCTCGATGCGTCGGTGGAGGTGCCACGCGACCTGCCCGCCCTCGTCCGTCGACTGCGCGCACTGGATCACCCGCCGCTCATCGCGCTACTGGTGGCACGCGGCGTCCCCCGCTCCGCGACCGAGCATCCGGATGTCCTGCTGGCGGCCGACTTCGGCCCACCCGCGGTACTGCACGCGCTGAAGCTGGTGGCCACCGGCGTCATGGTCGCCGCCGCCCCACCGCATCGCACCCCACTCACCCCCGCCATAGCGGACCCCGATGCGCGTCGACGTCTGGCGACCCTGACCGAACGCGAGCGTGAGATCCTGCTGCTGATCGTCGACGGTCTGTCCAATCGCGAGGTCGGCGCTCGCCTGTTCATCAGCCCGGATACGGTGAAGGACCACGTCAGCCGCATCCTCACCAAACTCGGTGTGGCCAGCCGGATCGAGGCCGCCGTGGTGGCCGTCCGCGCGAATCTGTGCCGTGCGACCGGCCTGGACGCCACCGGGACGCGCGGCCGCGGCCGCGGCGGGCGGGCGGTGCGCGCCGTGGCCAGCCGAGCGTGAGGAACGGCCGTGCCCAGTCTGCTGCAGATAGCCACCCACTTCTTCCTGCAGGTGGCCGTGATCCTGGTGACCTATCGCCTGCTCTGGCACGTGTTCCGGCGGCTCGGACAGGTGCAGGTGGTCGCGATCATGGTCGCCGGATTCGTGCTCGGACCGTCCGTACTGGGCTGGATCTGGCCGTCGGCCCAGCACTGGCTGTTTCCGACCACCCTGGAGGGCACCTCGATCACGCATCCCAACCTGGTCGCCATCTACGTGGTCGGCCAGCTCGGGCTGGTGCTCTACATGTTCCTGGTGGGAGCGTCCTTCAAACTGGACATCCTCGGCGCACATCTGCGTCAGGCCGGGGCCACATCGGCCGCGGGCGTGGCGGTGCCGCTGCTGCTGGGCGGGCTGGTCGGCTGGTGGCTGGTCGGGCAGGGCGGCTACTTCACCGAGCGGGCCGCCGGGTGGCAGGGTGCGCTGTTCGTGGCCTCCGCCGTCGCGATCACGGCGTTTCCCATGCTGGCGTGGATCGTGCACGATTCCGGACTGCTGCACACCCGGCTCGGCACCATGTCGCTGTCGTGCGCGGCCGTGGACGACGCGTGCGCGTGGGTGCTGTTGGCGACGGTGGTCGCCACCGCCAAGGACGAGATGAGCGGTGCGTTGATCACCGCGGTCGGGGCGCTGGGCTACCTGCTGTTCATGGTGTACGTGGCGCGGCGCTGGCTGGCCCGACTGAACACCTGGACCCCGCGCGACGGCGCTGCGCAGGTGGGCGGTCTGCCGATCGCGCACCTGTCGGTCATCCTGATCGTGGTGCTGCTGGCGGCCTGGTTCACCGACTGGATCGGTATCTATTCGGTGTTCGGCGCGTTCGTCGCCGGTGCGGTGATGCCGCGTGGCGAACTGCTGGACCGGGTGCGGGAACGGCTGGAACCGTTGGTGTCCTACCTGCTGCTGCCCGGCTTCTTCATCTACTCCGGGCTGAACACCGAACTCGGCCTGATCTTCGCCCCCGAGGTGCTGCTGATGGCCGCGCTGGTCCTGGTGGTGTCGTTCGCCGGGAAGTTCGGGGCCGTCGGGTTGGCCGCGCGGTGGCAGGGTATGGGGTGGCGCGAAGCGGCGGCCATGGGCGCGCTGGCCAATGCGCGCGGGCTCATGGAACTGATCCTGCTCAATATCGGCCTGAGCGCGGGCCTCATCACCGGCGAGCTGTACACGATCCTCGCCCTGATGGCGATTGTCACCACCTTCCTGTCCACCCCGGTCCTGCGCCTGATCGAACGCAATATTCGAAGGAATGGAAGGACTTTCGGACCGGACGGCGAGGAACCGTTGCCTCCGGCGCTACCCGACGGCCGCGCCGCGGTCGCTCCCACCTGATCCGCCGGTCAGGAACAGCCGTGCCGCGACCGCATAGGTCAGCGCATACCGCTTCAGGTCGCGCACGGCCACCCACTCGTCGGCCATATGCGCGATCCACTTGCCGCCCGGCCCGTACACCACACTCGGAACCCCGCCGTGCGCGGTGAGAATGGTGCCGTCGGTGGTGCCCGGTACGCCGCCGAGGCGGGGCCGGACGCCATTGACGATCTCGTGTCCGGCGATCAGGGCGGTGACCAGCGGGCCGTCCGGATCGGTTGCGACCCAGGGGCGATCGTCGATCACGGTGACCGCCGATCCGACCCCACACCCCCGCGCCGCGGCGTCGACGCACCGATCGATCCGTTTCGACAGCACCTCGTGGTCCACGCCGGGCACCGTCCGGATATCGAGGAACAGTGAGCTGCTGCCCGGAATCGTATTGATCTGATCCGCGGTCCCCGCCAGTGCCACCGTGGGCGTGATGGACGGCGCGCCCAGCGGCGGTCGACCGCCCACCTCTCGCACCAACCGGCACTCGAGATCCTGGAGGCCGAGCACCGCCCGGGCCAATGCGGGCAGGGTGTTCCGTCCCTGCCACGGTATCGCCCCATGGCTCATCACCCCCGTGAAATCCACCCTGAGCCGCATCGCTCCCTTCGACACCGGGCACACCTCGTCGCCCTCGGGCTCACCGCAGATCACCCCGTCGACATCGCGAACGAACCCCTGCGCCACAGCGGCTTTCGCACCCGTCATCATCCCCTCTTCGTCGGCGAGCAGCAGCAGGCGCACCCGACCGGGAAAGGGCCCGGACAGTTGCAGCGCCCGCACCGCGTACAGCATCGCCGCGACACCGGATTTCATATCCGCGGCACCCCGCCCGTACAGCCTGCCGTCCCTGATCTCGCCGCCGAAGGGATCGACACTCCACTGCCCGACGTCCCCCTCCGCCACCACATCCACATGCCCCTCGAAGGCCAGCATCGGCCCTTCCCCACCGCCCCCATCCACCGTCACCACGATGTTCGGCCGCCCCTCCGCCTCGAAAAGCGTGGCACTCCACCCCCATTCCCGCATCGTGGCGAGCAACAGATTCGCGACGGCCCGTTCTCCCCGCCCCTCCTCCCGTGGCGTGTATCTCCGCACCAGTCGTCGCGTGAACTCGATGAGTTCCCGCTCGTCGATCGCGGCCGTCAAGGCGTCGATGTCCACGATTACCCCCTCGGAGGGTCGGCGTCCGCGTGCGCCGGACGGTACGCGCTGATCCCGTACCGCGCGCCGTAGCGGACTGTGGGGCAGGGTTTTACGAATCCTCGCCGACACTTCGGGGCACCGGGCATCCCCCGATCGGGTGGAGCATCCGGGTGGCAGTCCGCGCGCGGCGTCGAGTGCGATGGCGACCACCACGGCGGCCACCGGTCACGGGAATGGTGACATGGCCGCCTCCGCTGAGTGGTAATCGGAACGATTCGGCTCGCCCCGGGTGGCTGTCACGGTAGAAACCCCAGCACGACCAGACGATGACGCTGCCGCACAGCGCCAGAATCGCCAGCAGAGCCCATGCGTCCCACGCCATCTCGGCCTCCATTCGTCGGCAAGTGGGAACTCAGGGTGGTCGTGCGCGCTGGTTGGGCCGTCGAGGTGGCGAATATTTACGAAAGTGGGGTGAATGCCCGCCGCCCGTCCTGGGACGGTCCTACGCTATTTCCCAGAATGGGAACGGAGCTGGACCGATGCGGGCCAAGGGGGCCGGACGTGTCTGAGGACCATGGCGTTGGATCGACCCTGCCGCGGCGTCAGCTCGGGCGGGCGCTGCGTGAGGCTCGCGAGGGTATGGGGCTATCCCTCGAGCAAGCCGCGAAGCTCATGGAGTGGGGCAAATCCACACTGGGGCGGCTGGAGAAGGGGCAGGCCGAACGAGTCCGGGTCCGGGAGATCGATGATCTCTGCCAGATCTACGGTCTGCCGGACGAGCAGACCGGCGTGCTGAAGACTCTTGCCACCCAGGCCAGTACACGATCATGGTGGTATTCCTTCACCGATCTGATCGCGGCGGGCTTCAACACCTATCTCGGCTTGGAGGCGGGAGCCGCCCGGCTTTCCTTCTATCAGCCGCTGGTAGTGCCCGGCCTATTGCAGACAGCCGAATACGCTCGTGCCATGGACCGGGTGTACTTCCCGGACGACGACGACATCGAGAGCGACCGCCGGATCGAACTCCGCATCCGCCGCCAAGCCGTACTCGCGCGCAAGCGAAGCCCCGCCGTCGCCGATGTCATCGTGCACGAGAACGTTCTTCGCACCGTGGTCGGTTCGCCGAGAGTCATGGCCGCTCAGCTGCGGCGGCTGGCGGACATCGGCACCACGGACAATGTCTCCGTACGCGTACTGCCGTTCCATGCCGGACTGCCACTCGGTGTCGGCATGTCCCCGTTCGTGATCCTCGACTTCGCTCCCACCGCTCGCGGGGACGTCGAACCCACGGTGGTGTTCGCGGAAAACTACACGGGCGGAATGTACTTCGAAGACGTTTCCGATGTCGCCCGCTATCGCGCGGCACATCGCACTCTCGGCGCGGCCGCACTGCCGGTGCTGCCCAGCCGTTCCCTATTGCGAGAGACCGCAAGGAGATTCGACAGTGAACAGTGAACTACCGGGTGCGAGATGGTTCAAGTCGAGCCACTCCGGAGGCGGTCAGGAATGCGTGGAGGTCGCGTTCCTCGGCGTGGGAGGTGACCGGGTCGGGGTCCGAGACTCCAAGAACCCGACCGGCCCGGCGCTCGTCTTCGACGCCTTCTGCTGGGATGCGTTCGTGGGTGCGGTCCGGTCCGGGCGGCTCGATCAACCATGAGCTGGCCGACCCGGTTGCCACCCGGTTCCGAACGCGGGTGGCAACACCGGGTTGTAGGCGCTACCCGGTGGTGCCGTAGCAGGCGGTGTCGGCGAGCACCGTATCGATGGGAGTGGGGGACAGGTCGAAGGTGCGCTGGGTCAGGGTCGAGTCGAGGACATCGGGATGTTCCAGCGAGTAGAACATCTCGATCATCTCCGCCGAGATGGGGTCGCCCGCCCCAGCCCACGCCAGCGCGGTCAGCGACATCGGAACCAGTTGCGGCACAGGGGCGTTGGTCAGCTTCGCGAGACGCTCGACGACGGCCCGCAGTGACATCACCGTCGACGGAACGTGCCAGGCCCGTCCCCAGGAACGCTCGTCGCGGGCGACGGTGGCCAGCGTCAGTGCGACATCGTCGACGAACGACCAGCTCTTCGGTACGTCCGGGTCGCCCGGGTAGCTGGCGGGTTCCCCGGCGATCACATTGCGCGTCACCAGGAAATTGAACAGCGATCCGGCGTCTCGACCCAGGTAGTCCGAGGCACGTACCTCGGTGACGCGCACCCGGCCCGCCTCGTGCGCGGCGAGCGCGTCGAGCCACATGCGCGCTCGCACAGCACCTTTCACCGCGATCGGGGACATGGGCAGCTCCTCGGTCATGGGCCCGTCCACCCGGCCGTAGCCGTAGGTATTACTGAGCGACACGTAGTTCGCGCCCGTGCGTTCGGCCGCGGCGAGCACGCCCGCGGCGATGGGCGGAAAGTCCGTGGGCCATCGGTCGTAGGCGGGCCAGGTGGTGTTGATCAGGGTCTGTGCGCCCGCGGTCAACGCGGTGAGCCCGTCGGCGTCGGTGGTGTCGGCAACCACCTTGTCGATCAACGGATGGTCGGGCCCGAGCCCGCGTCGGCTGACCAGCCGCACCTGCTCGCCTGCTTCGGCCAGCAGTAGAGCGGTGCGGCTCCCCGTGCTACCGGCACCAGCGACGACATGCAGAGACATTGCTTTCCTCCTCGGCTCGAGCCACCCCGGCGGCGGTCCGCAACCGACTGTGCCCGGCCCGAAACGCGTACGGTAGTGGCCTGAATGCCGTACATCCCAAGGATCGAGCCATGCACCGCGTCGTCGTTCTCGCAGTCCCCCCGGTGACCACCTTCGACCTCGCTATTCCCGAAATGGTCTTTCCCGCAGTACGGGTCGCCGGCGAACCGGTGTACGACGTCGTGGTGTGCACCGCCGATCCGGGCATCGTGCCCGCATTCGTGGGACGCGATGTCGTGATCAGCGCGGGCCTGGACCGGCTCGAGGCGGCCGATACCGTGATCGTCACCGGCACCGGCGCCCACGTGGACGGCGACCCGCGTGTCCTGGCCGCCCTCCGCGCGGCCGCCGCCGCGGGCACTCGCATCGCCTCCATCTGCACCGGAGCTTTCGTCCTGGCGCAGGCAGGTCTTCTCGACGGGCGTCCCGCGACCACGTACTGGCAGTACTCGACCCGGATGAGTGAGCTCTTTCCCGCGGTACGGCTGCAACCGGATGTGCTCTTCGTCGACGACGGCCAGATCCTCACCTCGGCCGGATTGGCCGCCGGGCTGGACCTGTGCGTACACATCGTGCGCCGCGATCACGGCGCGGCCGTGGCCAACGCGGTGGCGCGTCTGGCCGTGGTCGCGCCCATTCGCCCCGGCGGCCAGGCACAGTTCATCGAAACGCCCCTCCCGCCGGAGACAGGGATCTCACTGGCCGAAACCCGCGCCTGGGCATCGGCGCGACTCGACGAACCGCTCACCCTGCGTGAGCTGGCGGCCCACGCCCACGTCAGTACCCGCACCCTCACCCGCCGCTTCCGTGCGGAAACGGGATGCAGTCCGCTGCAATGGCTGCTGCACCAGCGCATCGACCGGGCGCGTGAACTGCTGGAGGTCACCGACCTACCCGTGCCCGAGGTGGCCCGCCGCTCCGGCCTGGGCACCGGAGAATCGCTGCGCCTGCACCTGATGAAACGGCACGGCCTGACCCCCAGCGCCTACCGCACCGCATTCAGCCGCCGCTGAGCATCGTCCCCTTCGGGCCGGAAAACCATCGCCCACGAGGTGGCGCGGCACCGGCCGACCGCGACCGTGAATCGTCTACTTCACCCTGCTCGGGTGAGGCCGATCCAGCGGCGGGATCGCAGACTTCCGCTATGACTGCGACATCGAAACCGGCATCCGAGTCCGTTGTTCGCCAGCACCAGGAGTTACTGCGGCAGCTGCCCTTCTCCGATACTCGAGACTTCGACGACGCCACCCGGGGGTTGATCGGCCGACGCACGCCGAACGCGGTCACCGCGGCCGATGGGACGGTGCTCTGGGACAACGACACGTACTCCTTCCTCGACGGCGACGCTCCCGACACGGTCAACCCGAGTCTCTGGCGGCAGTCCCGGCTCGCGGCGGTCGACGGGCTGTTCGAGGTGGTGCCGGGGATCTACCAGGTGCGCGGCATGGATCTGTCGAACACCACTTTCGTCGAGGGCGACGCGGGCGTCATCGTGGTCGACACCCTGCTGTCGGTCGAGACCGGCCGCGCGGCGTTGGAGCTGTACCGGCAGCACCGTGGCGACCGCCCGATCAAGGCGATCATCTACACGCACTCCCATGCCGACCACTTCGGCGGCACAAGGGGATTCGTGTCTCAGGAACAGGTCGACGACGGGTCGGTGCAGATCCTCGCGCCCGAGGGCTTCCTCGAGCACGCGGTGTCGGAGAACGTGTACGCGGGAATCGCGATGAACCGCCGTGCTGCCTATATGTACGGCGCCGCCCTCGCCCGCGGTCCACAAGGTCAGGTCGGGGCCGGGCTCGGCCAGACGGTTTCCACCGGAACCGTCTCGCTCATCGCGCCCACCGACATCATCACCACCACCGGTCACGAGGAAACCATCGACGGGGTGCGGATGGTGTTCCAGATGGCGCCGGATACCGAGGCCCCCTCGGAGATGCTGATCTACTTCCCCGACTTCAAGGCCCTGTGCGCGGCCGAGGACGCGACGCACACCTTCCACAATCTGCTGACGCTGCGCGGCGCGGTCGTGCGCGACCCGCACGGATGGGCCAACTACATCACCGAGACCATCGACCTGTTCGGCGACGAGGTCGAAGTCGTATTCGCCTCACATCACTGGCCGGTCTGGGACAACGAGCGGGTGCGGGCCTTCCTGTCCACCCAGCGCGACCTGTACGCCTACGTGCACGACCAGACGCTGAGGTTGATGAACAAGGGCCTCACCGGCCCGGAGATCGCCGAAGAGATCCAGTTGCCCCCGTCGCTCGAGAACGCGTGGAGCGCCCACGGTTACTACGGGTCGGTCAGCCACAATGTCAAGGCGGTCTACCAGCGCTATCTCGGCTGGTTCGACGGCAATCCGGCCAGCCTGTGGGAGCACACCCCGGTAGAGCAGTCCAAGCGTTATGTGGACTTCATGGGCGGTGCCGACGCGGTCGTCGCCAAGGCCCGCGAATCCTTCGACGCGGGCGACTTCCGCTGGGTCGCACAGGTTCTCAACCACGTCATGTTCGCCCAGCCGGACCACGCCCAAGCCCGCGAACTCCTCGCCGACACCTACGAACAGCTCGGATACGGCGCGGAGAACGGCACCTGGCGCAGCTTCTACCTCTCCGGCGCGACCGAACTGCGCGACGGACGGTTCGGCACCCCCACCGAGACCACCGCGCCCGACGTCATCAACAACCTCTCGCCGACGATGCTCTTCGATGCCATCGCGATCCAGATCGACGGACCGAAGGCGTGGGACGAGAAACTGTCGATCGACATCGTGCTCACCGATACCGACCAGCGCTATCGCCTGTGGCTGGCCAACGGGGTGCTGACCTACAGCGGCCGTCCACAGCGCGGCACGGCCGATGCCACGCTGACCACCACCCGCCGGAGCCTCCCGATGCTGGTACTCGGCGGACTGTCCGCGGACAATCTCGCGAACTCCGGCAGCGAGCTCACCGGAGATACGTCGGTCCTGCAACGTCTGGCCGCGGTGCTCGACCCCGGCGACAAGAACTTCGCGATCGTCACCCCGGACTAGACACACCTCGACGCCGCGATCCACGGAGGCCGTCTAAGACTGGACGGGAAGCCTAGTCGCCGTCGCGGGCGGGTCCGGTGTGCTCGGGCAGGTCGGCGACGGCGGCGCTGATGGTCGGATACACCGGTACCGCCCGGTTTCCGGTGTCGGCGGAGCGGAGTTCGTCGCCGAACTGGCCGATCGACCGCGCGATCCGGAAGTCGATGCGGCGACGGGCGAGGCTGTCGCGGAGGTCGGTGAGCATGGTTGCCGCGCTGACGTCGATGGTCGGAGAGGTTTCGGCGTCGAGCACGACGAGCCGGGTCGCATCGGTGCACATGCGCTCGATGTGCTCCCGCACGTAATCGGCATTGGCGAAGAACAGCCCGGATTCCACGCGCACGACCAGCACGTCGGCGCGCCGGGGCAGGTCCGGGTGACGATCGGCGTCCAGCCACAGCGTTCCCTGCGCGGCCAACGCCGTCACGTGCGGTTGGGAGGCCCGGTAGACGAGCAGCACCATGGAGATGCCGATGCCGATCAGCAGTCCGGGCAGAGTGTCGAACAGCAGCACGCCGAGCATGGCCGCCACCGCGGCGGTGAAGTCCGCGCGGGCGGCTTTGCCGTAGATGCTGCCCAGCCGGTCGGTCCAGACCCGATAGAGCCTGCGCAGTGCCGCGATATCGACCAGCTCGATCACCGCGGCGATCACCACACCGGCCAGCGTGGCCTCGGGCAGCTTCTCGAACAGACCGGTCAGAAACAGCAGTGTCAGCGCGGTCAGTGCCGCGACGATCAGGCCGCTCATCTGTGTCTTGGCACCCGCCGAGCCGTTGACGGCCGTCTTGGACAGGCTGCCGTTCACCACCATTCCCGAGCTGAGACCCGCACCCAGGTTCGCCGCACCCATGCCGAACAGCTCCCGATTGGGATCCACGGTGTAACCCGCTGTGGCCGCATAGGTTTTCGCCGCGCCCAACCCCTCGGCGAATCCGATCAACAGCACCCCGACCGCGGGACCGAGCAGGTCCAGATAGTCGTGTAAGCTCAGGCCGTCGGGTGGTCCGACAGTGGGCAGGCCCGCGTCGATATGCCCGACGATATCGACGCCGTGGTCGTCCAGGTGCAGGGCGGCGACGGCGAGGATCCCGAGCAGCACGGCCAGCAGCGATCCGGGCACCAGCGGCAGCCAGCGGCGAAATCCTAGGACCACGACGAGGCTGAGCGCACCGAGCAGCGCTGTCCGCCAGTTGATCTCGCCCAGGTGGGTGATGACTCCCCAGGCTTGTTCGAAGAAGTCCCCGTCGCGCTTGTCGATGCCGAGCAGTTTCGGAACCTGTCCGATGATGATCGTCAATGCCAGGCCGACGATGAAGCCCTTGAGTACGGGCTCGGAGATGAAATTGGCCACGAACCCGAGCCGGGCCAGTCCGGCCAGCAAGCCGACCACGCCGGTCGCGATGGCCAGAGCGGTCGACAGCGCGATGTACCGGCCGCCGTCGGAGCCCGCGAGCGGGGTGATGATCGCCGCCGACAGCGCCGCGGTCGCCGACATCGGCCCGACAACCAGGTGCCGGGAACTGCCCGCCAATGCGTAGAGCACCAGCGCCGGCAGCGCCGCGTACAGTCCCGCGACCGGCGGGACGCCCGCGATCGACGCGTAGGCCAGCGCCTCCGGCACCAGGACCGCCCAGACGGTGAGGCCCGCGATCGCGTCGGCGCGCAGCCACCGCGAGCGGTACCCCTGCAACGACTGAAACACCGGCCATGCCATGGCTGCCATCCGTTCTCGTGCGGGCATCGGCCCGTGTTGGAGTGCACCGATGCCTGTGCGACCACGGCCCGCGCCCATCACCGGACACTGCCCACCGGCCACCGTAGGGCGGCGGGTGACGTCGGCCGCTCACCTGATCCGGGTGAATTCGACGGTCGCCCAGCCGCTCGTGTGCGGCACGGCCCTGCCCCTTTTCATTCGATTCGGGTGAGTTGCCGGTCCGTGCAGGTGGGCACCATGGTCGATATGACCGAGCACCCTCGGACTGGCGGTCGCCGATACCCGGAGGTAGATCGGGCTTACCTCGGCACGGCCGAAACCTTCGACCGCGCGATGGGCGACTTCGCCCTCGCCTACGCCGATCAGACCGCCGAGGACCACCGGGCGCTCGCGCGAGCCATCGAAGCCGGACGAGTGGAGGCGGCCACGGAATCCTGACCTCCGCGCCGATTCACTCACCGCGTGTGAGGTGCCCCCATCCGCAACTCCCGTAGCGTCGCGCTCCACCATCGTCCTGGGCTGACCTCCGTCGGCGTCGGTCGAATGATCCTTAGCCGGACCATCAGTCCTGGTCCGGGTCGACTGCCACGACCCCGCCGACCAACGTCCATACCGCCGCGATCGTCTCATCGAGGGAGAGACCGGATTCCTCCCTCAACTCGATGAATGCCTCGAGACTGGTCAGTAGGTGGAGCATGGCGGCGGCGCGTCCGGGATCTGGTTCGCGGAGCGCGCCGACTTCGTCGAGCCGGAGCGCCAGCGATTCCAGGGAACGACGCTGAAAGGTGCGCTGGGTCTCGATCAGTGGCCGGACTTCTGGTTCCAGTACGACAACTGCGCGCAGGTGCCGCTGGATGCCGCCCCACCGTTCCCAGACCCGGCAACTGGCTCTCACGAGCGTCTCCAATGACCGCATCGGGTCCTCGACGTCGAGCGCCGCCCGAAGTTCGTGGATCTCGGGACTGTCTCCGCAGCGGGTGTTGAGCGCCTCGAGTACCCCGAGCCGAGATCCGAAGCGGCTGAACAACGTTGCCCTCGCGACGCCGGCCTCCCGGGCGATGTCCTCCATGGTGAGGGTGTGGAAACGACCTTCGTGAACGGCGGTTTCGGCCGCCGCGAGCACACGCTCGACAGTGTCGGAACGGACGGGCGCGCGCGTGTAGCGACGGGTGGTCATGTCCTCAGCGTAGAGCGCGCGTTGACAATGTCAGACTGTGGGTCCAGACTAAGAATCTGGACTCACAGTCCAGGCAGCGGGACTCCAAAGGAGACATGCCATGGCCACCGTCATTTCCACCGGGCTGACTACTGTCGAGGATGGTCGGATTCCTGTCCTGGCCAGCGATGGTGTCGAAAGTGTCGCGCGGCAGGTGCTCGCGCGGGCTGCGAGGTCGCTCGATCACCTGGCGGGAGTCCTGGCTTTCGCTCCCCGTGTCGAGGTCAAAGTGCTGTCATCCACCGACTGGCACGCACACGCGACCTTCCCGGTCTACGGGATGCCGCATTTCGCCGATGAATACACACTCGTGGTGGCCGGCGAGCAGAACGATTTCTGGTTGGCGTTTGTGCCGCAGGTGGGGGCGTGGGTACCCGCTGGGCTGGAGCGCTTGCGCGCCGTATACGGCGACCTGGACGGGGCCTGGCGGCTCGGCCGGTTCTTCGACCTTCTCGCGATTCACGAGTTGGCTCACCTGTTTCATCTACAGGCTGATCGTGAGTTTCCACGCCTGTGGCTACGCGAGTTGTTCGCGAACCTGTGCCTGCACTCCGCCATGGTGGCAACCGAGCACGCCGCGCTGACCGACCTCCGCACCTTCCCCGCGGTGGTGGCGTCGATCGATTCGATGCGCTTGGATCATCGATCGTTGGCCGATTTCGAGCGTCTCTACGCGGAGGTTGGTCCGGTCAACTACGGCTGGTACCAATCGCGGCTGCACGTGGCGGCCGAATCGCTGTACGACCTCGGCGGAAATGCGCTGCTACGCCGAGTGTGGGACGAACTGCCGCGCCTGGACACAAGCGTGTCCGATACGGAACTGGTGAAATGCCTCGACGGAATACATCCCGAACTGGCCGAGCTGATGATCAATTGGCCCAGCTGACCCCATGGACGCAGCTTGCGCGGTACCAGGTGATGAGAGACAGCTGGACGATCCGAACGTTACCGTTGAGGTCGATGCGGCTGAGGCGCTGGCGCGCCACGGCGGGACCGATGGTCTGCCGAGGCGATGATGGTGATTCCGACTTCGTCGCTTATAAATTGAACGAACTCAACGCGACACAGGTTGTCAAAGTGTTCGAGATCGCTGATTCGATCGGAGTGGACAGGCTATCGACGAACCAGAAGCTCGGAGTCGATGATGTCCGCGAGGTTGGCGGTGACGTTCGCCGGTACCAAGCGTGATGAACTCTGAGCTTCTCGACTGGAGTGTGAATTCGGTAGTCGTGCCGCCGCGAATGCGGTAGGTGATCAGCATCGAAGGTGCGTTGGTCGGTCGGTCATCGTCGTCGGCGGTTGGCGTGGAAGCGATGGTCGCGCTCGACCAGCCGAGCGATTTCGGCGCAGTCGCCCGGAGTCAGGTGTGAGGAGAGGTGCCTGATCGTATTCAGGAGCAGGTGGGGGTGGGTGCCGACGAAATCGACCGCGGGGTTCGCTACTTCGACGAGTTGGGCGTGCTCGTGCATGAGCATGACCGCGGTGTGAACTGCGATCTGATGCCCCTGCCGCGTCAGCCATGCCTCCAGCTCGTGCGCGATCTGGCCGACCTGCTGGGGCCAGCTGCGGCCGCCGCCGTCGACGGCCCATTCGGATTCGTACAGATTCCCGCGTGCGCTGATATTCTGGAACCACCACTGGTCGCCGACCGCGTGTAGCAGAACTCGGCGGCGCTTGACCTCGATGGCCCAGACTCCGTCGGGTCCGATCAGCACGCTGTCGGTCTCACCGCGCCGGTTTCGGTAGCCGCGCAGCATGACCCACGCGTCGGACAGGGCCGACAGGCTCCAGGCCAGCAGGTCCTCACCGTACGCACCCGCCCCGTGCTGCCGCATCCGGCCGTATGCCTGCTGCGTGCTGTAGTCCGCCCACGCCACCTGCTGTGCCGCCTGGCCGACGTGGTGCTGTGCGGCTTCCTCGGCCTCGGTGGGGACGGCCAGTATCCGCTTCCAGAAGGGTTTGGCGCGTTTGGCGGTCTCCCACTCGGTCTGTGCCTGCGCGTAATAGCTGTGCCAGGCAGCCTGATTCGCCGCGGTCTCGTCGAGTTGCTGTTCGGAGAGCCGCAACTGCTCGCCGATGTGGTCGGACAGCACCATGATTCGCATCGTGACCAGCCCCCTGCGCACGGCTACCGCATCCAGCATGACCGATCCGCCGACCACAGGCGCGGCGAATGCGCCGGATTCCAGCAATTCGAACAACGTCGAATCCTCTGGCTCGAACAATCAACGGCTACACCGTCGAGATTCGCGGCGCCACGATCTGTGGCGTCCTCGAGATCGGCACCGCGTACATTCCGTGACATATCGCAAGAACCTCCTGGAGAACCGATGAGTGTCACACCGATTCAGCCTCGGGCTCTGACCGACCTGGAGTGCGGCGTCATCGCCAAACTACTGGCCACAGGAAGGTCAGGCGCGCATGACTATCTGCGTCAAATTCCGGATGCGCAGATCGTCGCGACCTGGGGTATCGGTTCGCCCAGCGTCGATGTGGTGGTTCCGGCCGACGTGGTGGCCGCATCGGATTCGGCGGATGGGATCTTCGCCAGCGGAGCGGTCACCGATAGCGGAGAGGAGCCGATCGGCGAGGTCATTCTTTGGGTCGAGCATGGCAGGCTCAGCGGAATCGAGTACGCCTGGTACACCGACGAGCGCCCGCCGACGCTGCCCGAGCCGTCGCAGATCGAGGTCTTGTAAGGCTCCGCCTCCGCAACGCTCCTCGGGCCGCCCGTACATCCGGATAGCAGCTGGGCCGAGACTTGGAACACCAGCACACGATCGCATCCGCGGTCGTGGAATGCGACCGACTGAGACGGAACAGCCCTGTGACGAAGCTACGAATAGTAGGACACCGCGCGACCACCGTCCGTGCGGAGCACACGGTGACGATCGAGTTGGGAGCGGAGTTCGAACTGCAGATCGAAGGCGACCTGACACTGCCAACAGCTGACGGAGCCGTGCTCCACGCGACCTCCGACGACTATGCCAGTATCAGTTCCGAACTCGAGACCCTCGTGAGTGCCGCAGTGACGAGGGCTGACGCCGACGAAATCAGCGGTTTAACCCTCGAATTCGACTCCGGCGCCAGGCTCCACGTTCCTGTCGACCAGCACTACGAAGCATGGGGTGTTGTAGGACCCGGCGGCTACCGAGTCATCTGTATGCCGGGTGGCGAGTTCGCGATTTGGTCCGCATGCAAATAGGTCTCCCCAAGGCCGGTTCAACGAGGGTGTCGATATTCCAGGCACCTCGGCTCGGCCAGCGCGCCGCAGTTCGGTGTCGAAGTCTTCCAGCCACGATGGCGTCGAGATCCTGCCCATCAGGGGATCAGCCCGGTGAAAGTTCCTTGGTGTTTGAGCGCTGTATGGGATGGGTATTGGTGTAGGTGTGCGCGTTCGCGCAGGTCAGGGTGGGAAAGTGCCCCCGGCAGGAATCGAACCTGCGACCTAGGGATTAGAAGGCCCTTGCTCTATCCAACTGAGCTACGGAGGCAGTCGGGTGGTGCACGGCTTTGTGCCACCAAACACCTTGGCCGATATCGATCGTGGTGTCCAGCGGGTTAAGTATAGCGACCGTCCAGATGGGGGATGGTGGGCGTGGCGTGGGTGGGGGCGCGTCGGGTGGGGTGGTGCGGACCGGGGGTCGGGAAACCCCGTGGGAGTCCGGATCGGCGCTTCGAACTACCCTGAGTCGTATGTCGTCTCCGCAGGACCCGCCCGCAGTCGCCGACCTCCAGGCCAATCGGTCGGGGTCGGGGGCGACGTTTGGTGTGCTCGCGGCTCTGGCGGGGGCGTTCGCGGCTATGGTGGCGGCGCTGGTGGTGGGGTTGTCGGCGGCGGAGGCGCTGACGTTGCTCGGGATTCCGGATCCTGGGCCGCTCACGACGTACGGGTTGCCCGCAGTGCGGGCTGTCGCCGATTTCTCGGCGGCGTTGACCGTGGGATCGCTGTTGTTCGCCGCGTTCCTGGTGCCGCCGCAGCAGGATGGGCTGCTCGATGTGGGCGGGTATCGGGCGCTGCGGCGGGCCGCCAATTCGGCGCTGGCGTGGGCGGGGGCCTCGGCGTTGCTGGTGCCGCTCACCCTGTCGGATACGACCGGGCAGCCCCTCGCGGACTCGCTGCGGCCGGAGGACGTGTGGCGGGCCGCCGATACGGTGGATGTCGCCAGTTCGTGGCGGCTCACCGTGTTCTTCGTGCTGGTGCTCGCGGTCGGGTGCCGGGTCGCGCTGCGCTGGGGCTGGACGCCGGTGCTGCTGTGGCTGTCGGTGCTGTCGCTGCTGCCGGTCGCGCTGACGGGGCACTCGTCGTCGGGCGGGTCGCACGATGTGGCGACCAACAGTCTCATTCTGCATCTGCTCGCCACCGGGTTCTGGGTGGGCGGACTGTTCGCGGTGTTGGCTTACGCACTGCGCGGGGGTAAGTGGACCGCGCTCGCCACGCGGCGGTTCTCCACGGTCGCGACGGTGTCGTTCATCGTGATCGCGGCCAGCGGCGTGCTCAATGCCTGGGTGCGGTTGCAGGAGCCGTCGGATCTGGTGGACACCACCTACGGGCGGCTCATCATGGCCAAGACGGCGGCGCTCATCGTGCTCGGCGTCATCGGATATCTCCAGCGGCGCGCCGCGCTCCCCGGGCTGGAGGCCGATCCGGGCGATCGACGCGCCCTGATCCGGTTCGCGGGCGTCGAGGCACTCATCTTCGCCGCCACGGTCGGGTTGGCGGTCGGGCTCGGGCGCACCCCGCCGCCGGAGCTGAAGCAGATCCCGACTCCGGCAGAGGTAGAGCTCGGCTACAACCTGGCCGGGCCGCCCACCGCCGCGCGGCTGCTGTTCGACTGGCGGTTCGACCTGATCTACGGCACGCTCGCGATCGTGCTCGCCGTCCTCTATATCCGCGGTGTGATGCGGCTGCGGGCACGCGGCGACGCCTGGCCGGTGGGGCGCACCATCGCCTGGCTGTCCGGCTGCGCGGTACTGCTGATCGCGACGAGCTCCGGTATCGGCCGCTACGCGCCGGCCATGTTCAGCGTGCACATGGGTCAGCACATGCTGCTGTCCATGCTCGCGCCGATTCTGTTCGCGCTGGGCGGGCCGGTGCTGCTGGCACTGCGGGCACTGCCACCTGCCGGACGCGACGCCCCGCCGGGACCGCGCGAGTGGATTCTGGCGGCGGTGCACAATCCGGTGTCGCGTTTCATGACCCAGCCCGTGGTGGCGTCGGTGTTCTTCGTGGTCGGGTTCTACGGCCTGTACATGGGCGGTCTGTTCGACCAGTTCGTGGACTCGCACGGCGCGCACCTGCTGATGAATCTGCACTTCCTGGTGAGCGGCTACCTCTTCTACTGGGTGGTCATCGGCATCGACCCCAAGCCGCGTCAGGTGGAGCCGCTCACCAAGGTGGGCATGGTGTTCGGCTCCCTGCCCTTCCATGCCTTCTTCGGCGTCGCGCTGATGAGCATGAATACCGTCATGGGCGGCTGGTTCTACCGCAGCCTCGGCCTGGGTTGGAACGACAATCTGCTCGAGGATCAGCGCAATGGCGGCAGCCTGGCCTGGGCCAGCGGTGAGATTCCGCTGGTATTGGTGATGTTGGCACTGCTCATCCAGTGGTCGCGCAGCGATCAGCGGCTGGCCAACCGTATCGACCGCGCCGCCGACCGGGACGACGACGCCGAGCTGGCCGCGCACAACGCCATGTTCGCCGAACTGGCGAGACGGGATCGAGAGGTACGCAAGTGACTGACCGGATCGTCGCGCCGACCGGGGAGGACCCGGCGCGAAAGGTCAAGAAGCTCTACCGATCCGACGTGCGGCGGGCCAGACGGCTGCTGCGCGGGCAGTTTCGGGTCACCCCGGTGTTCCATACCGAGGTCCAGGGTCCGCACGGACCGGTGCCGGTCACGCTGAAACTGGAATACCTGCAGCACGGCGGCACGTTCAAGGTGCGCGGCAGCCTGAACGCGCTGCTGGGTGCGCGGGCCGGGGTCGACAGCGTGGTACTGGCTTCCGGCGGCAATGCCGGTATCGCCGCCGCCCTGGCCAGTGCCGTGCGCGGACTGAGCTGCACGGTGGTGGTGCCGGAATCCGCACCGCACACCAAGGTCGCGGCCATGTGGTCGCACGGGGCCGAAGTGCTGTGGCACGGAACCACATACGCCGAGGCGTACCGGTTCGCCACCGAACTGGCGGTGGAGCGCGGCGCACTGCAACTGCACGCCTACGACCAGCCCGCCATCGTGGCCGGGGCCGGTGTGGTCGGGCTGGAGATCGAGGATCAGGTGCGCGGGCGGCCGCCGGTGCTGGTGGCCGTCGGCGGCGGGGGACTGGTCTCCGGGATCGCGGTGGCGCTGGGACCGCGCGGCCGGGTGATCGGCGTGGAACCGCACGGCGCGCCGACACTGCACGCGGCGCTCGCGGCCGGACGGCCGGTCGAGGTGGAGGTGTCCAGCGTGGCCTCGGATTCGTTGGGGGCCAGCCGGATCGGTGCCATCGCCATGGAGGTCGCGCAGCGCTACGGCGTGGAATCGCTGCTGGTCAGCGATGACGCCATCGTGATGGCGCGGGAGTACCTGTGGCGGGAGTTCCGGATCGTGGTGGAGCCCGCCGGTGCTACCGCGCTCGCCGCCATCCAGAGCGGCGTATACGTGCCCAAACCGTACGAGCGACCGGTCATCGTGTTGTGCGGGGCGAATACGGATCTGGCAACCTTGTAGTTCACAAGCATCGGAGTTATCCCCACTCCCCGAAGACGGGCTGTCGTGCCGGTCTCCCGCGCGTCACGCTGGAGAGGTCTTCCGGGTACGGAAGCCAGTCGGCAAGGGGGAGCAACGATGTACGAAATCAATACGTCCATAGTGGGTACGGTGGTAACGCATCCGGTGCGACGGGAACTGCCCAGCGGTGAGCAGCTGATCAGTTTTCGACTGGCCAGCAATCCGCGGCGCTTCGACACTCAGCGCGGCGAATGGGTCGACGGTGACACCACCTATCTCACGGTGCGCTGCTGGCGGCGGCTGGTCGCGGGGGTGGAAGCCTCGTTGCACCGCGGCGATCCGGTCATCGCCTACGGACAGCTCAGTTCGCACGAATACCGCACGCGGGAGGGAGTGACGCGCAGTGATCTCGAGCTGCGGGCCTTCGCTCTCGGTCCGGATCTCGGCCGCTGCACGGCCCTCGTGCAGCGCAAGCGGTTCGAACGCGTGGACACCGACCACACCACACCACCCGGTGATACCGAACACAGGGCGGCCGATGTGGCGACCGCCGCATCGGACTGACCCCACCACCGCCCTCGACGGCGGCGCTCAGCGCCGCAGCATAGGATTTTCCATATGGCTGAGTTCATCTACCAAATGCGAGGGGTTCGCAAAGCACACGGCGACAAGGTCGTGCTCGACAATGTGACCCTGAACTTCCTCCCCGGCGCCAAAATCGGCGTCGTGGGGCCGAACGGCGCTGGTAAGTCGAGCGTGCTGAAGATCATGGCGGGACTGGACCAGCCGAACAACGGTGATGCCTGGTTGGCGCCCGGTGCCACGGTCGGCATCCTGCAGCAGGAGCCGCCGCTGAACGAGGAGAAGACCGTTCGCGGCAATGTCGAGGAGGGCCTCGGCGAGATCAAGGTCAAGCTGGACCGCTTCAACGAGATCGCCGAACTCATGGCCACCGACTACTCCGACGAGCTCATGGAGGAAATGGGCAAGCTGCAGGAGGAGCTCGACCACGCCGACGCCTGGGATCTCGACTCCCAGCTCGAGCAGGCGATGGACGCGCTGCGCTGCCCGCCGCCGGAGGAGCCGGTCACCAACCTCTCCGGTGGTGAGCGTCGCCGTGTCGCGCTGTGCAAACTGCTGCTGAGCAAGCCCGACCTGCTGCTGCTCGACGAGCCCACCAACCACCTCGACGCCGAATCGGTGCTGTGGCTGGAGCAGTTCCTCGCCCAGTACCCGGGCGCGGTGCTGGCCGTCACCCACGACCGCTACTTCCTCGACAATGTCGCGGGCTGGATCCTCGAGCTCGACCGCGGCCGCACCTACCCCTACGAGGGCAACTACTCCACCTA
The DNA here is from genome assembly GCF_000308635.1 of Nocardia otitidiscaviarum NBRC 14405. Taxonomy (GTDB): domain Bacteria; phylum Actinomycetota; class Actinomycetes; order Mycobacteriales; family Mycobacteriaceae; genus Nocardia; species Nocardia otitidiscaviarum. The sequence goes on from NZ_BAGD01000276.1 coordinate 65,056, forward strand.
CCTGGAGAAGAAGGCCGAGCGGCTCGAGGTCCAGGGCAAGAAGGACCAGAAGCTGCAGAAGCGTCTCAAGGACGAGCTCGCGTGGGTGCGCTCGGGCGCCAAGGCCCGGCAGGCCAAGAACAAGGCCCGCCTGCAGCGCTACGAGGAGATGGCGGCCGAGGCCGAGAAGATGCGGAAGTTGGATTTCGAGGAGATCCAGATTCCGGCCGGTCCGCGCCTGGGCAATGTGGTGGTCGAGGTCGAGCACCTGGACAAGGGCTTCGGCGACCGCCAGCTGATCAAGGACCTGTCGTTCTCGCTGCCGCGCAACGGCATCGTCGGCGTCATCGGCCCCAACGGTGTCGGTAAGTCGACGCTGTTCAAGACCATCGTCGGCATGGAGGATCCGGACAGCGGCGTCGTGCGCGTCGGCGACACCGTCAAGCTGAGCTACGTCGACCAGAACCGCGCGGGGATCGATCCCAACAAGACGGTGTGGCAGGTGGTGTCCGACGGGCTGGACCACATCCAGGTCGGCAACCAGGAAATGCCCTCGCGCGCCTATGTTTCGGCCTTCGGCTTCAAGGGGCCGGATCAGCAGAAGCCGGCGGGCGTGCTCTCCGGTGGTGAGCGCAACCGGCTGAACCTGGCGCTCACCCTCAAGCAGGGCGGCAACCTGATCCTGCTCGACGAGCCGACCAACGACCTCGACGTCGAAACCCTCGGCTCGCTGGAGAACGCCCTGGAGAACTTCCCGGGCTGCGCCGTGGTCATCTCCCACGACCGCTGGTTCCTGGACCGCACCTGCACGCACATCCTGGCGTGGGAGGGCAATGACGACAATCCGGCGGCGTGGTTCTGGTTCGAGGGCAACTTCGAGGCGTACGAGGCCAACAAGATCG
>NZ_BAGD01000275.1 GCF_000308635.1 Nocardia otitidiscaviarum NBRC 14405
AGATCATGGGCGCGGCCTCCTACGCGCTCATCGGCTTTCACTGGAGCGATCCGCGCCGTGCCGCCTCGGGCTTGATCGCCTTCCTCACCACGCGCGCCGGGGATCTGGGGCTCTATCTCGCCGCGGGCGCGGTGTTGGCCGGGGGAGCTTCCACGCTGGCCCTCGATGCTCTGGCGGAGACCGGCGGCGGCTGGCGGGATGCGGCGGCCGCCGGAATCCTGTTGGCGGCGTTCGGGAAATCGGCGCTGCTGCCGTTCAGCTTCTGGCTGTCGCGGGCCATGGCCGGTCCCAGTCCGGTGTCGGCGCTGCTGCATTCGGCCACCATGGTGGCGGCGGGCGCGTATCTGCTGCTGCGCCTGGAACCGTTGCTCGCCGCCACCTCGTGGGCGGGGTCGGTCGCGGCCTGGGGCGGTCTGGCCACCGCCGTCGCGCTGGGTGCGGTGGCGGTGTGCCAGAGCGACCTCAAGCAGCTGCTGGCGGCATCGACCTGCGCTCAGGTGGGTCTGATGGTGGCGGCCGCGGGCATGGGCGGTGTGGTGGCAGGCACCGGTCATCTGGTGGCGCACGCGGCCACCAAGAGTCTGCTCTTCCTCGGCGCGGGCGCGTGGCTGACCGCCCTCGGCACCCGCAACCTGACCGGGCTGCGCGGGGCCGCCCGCGCGTATCCCGTTGTCGGCGTGACGTTCACGATCGGGGCACTGGCGCTGGCCGGGGTGCCTCCGCTGGCACTGTGGCCGACCAAGGAAGGCGTGCTGGTGGCGGCACACGAGACGTCGACGCCGCTGTTCATCGCCGCATACGCCGCCGCAGTACTCGGTGCGCTGTACGCCGGTCGCGCGGTGACGCTGGTGTGGTCGCGGCCCGTGGCCGATACCGAGAAGCACCGGGACGGTGTGGAAACCGGGACGCGGCGAGTGAATGCCGCGCAAGCGCTGCCGCTGCCGGTACTGGCCGCCGCCACCGTAGTGGGCGGCGCGGCGGCCCTGCCGGTGGTCCGGACGGAGTTCGCCACCCTGCTGGATATACCGGCACCGGCGATCACCGGGCCGGAACTGCTGCTCTCGGGGGCCGTGGCCGTGGCAGGTGTCGCCGGGGTGGCCGCCGTGATCCGCTGGCGCGGTGACATTCCCGCGCCCGCCCCGCTCGCCGGATGGCTGGGACTGGAATCGGCGGCGCGTCGATTCGTGGGCGCACCGGTCCTGGCGGCGGCGCACGCACTGGCCCGGTTCGACGACCGGGTGCTCGCCGCCGGGACCGGCTCGGCCGCGCGCGGCGTCGCCGAACTCGCCAGGAGACTGGCCGGTTTCGACGACCGGGCGCTCGCCGCAGCGGTGCGCGGAACCGCTGCCGCGAGCATGGCGGCAGCCCGCGCGACCACCCACGGCCCGGAACGCGCCATCGCCCGTGCTGTCGGGGCCGTCGCCGCGGGCGCACGGGAGTTGGCCCGGTGGGCGCGACGTCCGGAAACCGGTGCGGTGCACCAGTACTACGCCCAGGCGACAGTGCTCATGGTGCTGTTGGCAGCGGTGCTGCTGGTGCTGACGTGAGTTCCACACGGACACAGGGGATGACCGATACGAGAGGAGGTGCGGAATGCTCAGTGTGCTGGTGTTCCTACCACTGGCAGCGGCGCTGATCGTGGCCGCCGTACCCCGACTGGGCGATCGTGCCGTCCGTTGGGCCTGGGTGGCCGCGAGCGCGACCGAAGTCGTGCTGGTCGCGGTGCTGTGGTGGTCCTACCGACGAACCCCGCCCGCACCCGGCGACTTCGCTTTCACCGAACGCGTCTCCTGGATTCCGAGCCTGCGGGCGAGTTATCACATCGGCCTGGACGGGTTCAGTCTGCCGCTGGTCGCCATGACGACCGTGCTGTTCCTGGCGTGCGCGGTCTACTCGCTGCGGGAGACCCGCCGGGTGCGTTGGTTCGCCGCGCTGTTCCTGTTTCTCGAGACCGTCTGCCTGGGAGTCTTCGTCTCGCTGGACCTGGTGCTGTTCTTCGTGTTCTTCGATCTGTCGATCGTGGGCATGTACTTCGTGATCAACGGGTGGGGCCACGGGCAGGCGCGCCGCGCGGCCTTGCAGTTCTTCCTTTACACCTTCATCGGATCGCTGGCCCTGCTGCTCGGCTTCATCATCCTGTACCTGTCCGCCGACCCGCACACCTTCGACATCGTCGAACTGACGGCCGCGAACCCCTTGGCGGACAACACGGTACGCGGTTCGATCGCACTGGCCGCGATCGTGCTCGGCCTGGCAATCAAGACTCCGACGGTGCCCTTCCACACCTGGCTGCCACCCGCCCACACCGAAGCGCCCGCCGCCGGTTCCGCCGTGCTCGCCGGGGTGCTGCTGAAACTGGGCACCTACGGTTTCATCCGCATCGCCATGCCGCTCCTGCCGGAGGCGTGGCGGCGTTTCGCCCTGGTGCTGCTGATCGTCGGCGTGGTCAGTGTGGTCTACGGCGCGCTGGTCGCGCTGGCGCAGCGGAACTTCAAGCGCATGATCGCCTACACCTCGGTCAACCACATGGGCTACATCCTGCTCGCCCTGGGCGCGGCCGGTCTGGTGGCGGGCAATTCCGAACAGGCGCGCACGCTGGCGATCTCGGGTGCGGTCACGCAGATGGTCAGCCACGGGCTCATCACCGGGGCGCTGTTCCTCATCGCGGGGGTGCTGTACGCGCGGCGCGAAACCTACGACCTGGACGCCTTCGGCGGGCTCGCCGCCGCGGCCCCGGTGTTGGCCGCGGCCACGGCGGTCGCGTCCATGGCCTCGCTCGGCCTGCCCGGCTTCTCCGGGTTCATCGCCGAATTCCAGGTATTCCTGGGCTCTTTCGCACCCGCACCGGTACTTACGGCCATCGCGCTCACCGGTATTCTGATCACCGCCGCGCTGCTGCTGCGGGCGTATCAGAGCATCTTCCTGGGGCCGAAGCGCATCGGTGAGTTCGCCGATGTCACCGCGCCCGAGGCCTGGTCGATCATCCCGCTGCTCGCCGGATCCCTCGTCATCGGGCTGGCTCCACGCTTCCTGCTGGATGTGATCGAACCGTCGGCTCGGATGCTCGGGCTGCTGGTGGAGGGCTGACGTGGGGACCGACAGCGCGGCCCACGGAGGCGACGCCGTGCTCGCCGCGAGCGGCGAGATGGGCGCGGATCTGGCGGCGCTCGCCCCGGAGGCGGCGCTGGCCGCCGCCGCGGTGCTGGGTCTGCTGCTCGGCTCATTCCTGCCGCGCACCCGGCAGTGGCCGGTACGGCTGCTCGCCGCCGTCGCCGCGATCACGACACTGGTGACGACGGTCGCGGTCTGGAACGACGCGCCCGCCACCATCTTCGAGGCCACCTACGACATCGACACCGCCACCAACGCCGTGCGTCTGACGGTGGCCGTTTCCCTACTGCTGGTCCTGGCCCTGTCGTGGCCCGGCACCCGGGCCGCCGCCCGCGAATCCGAATTCGTGGTGCTGCTGACCCTGGCCGGACTCGGCGCGGTGTTGCTGGCCGGAGCCGCCGATCTGCTGGTGCTGATCACCGCGTACCTGCTGGCGAGTATTCCGCTCTACGCGCTCACGGCCTTCGAGAAGGACTCCGCGGGGGTGGAGGCCGCCCTCAAGTACTACCTGCTCGGCGCGCTGTTCGGCACCACCATGCTGTTGGGCGCGGCCCTGGTGCTCGGCGCGGGCGGAGCGACCACCTATACGGCGCTGGCCGAGGCCGCGCCGACGGCCCCGCGCGCCGCCCTGGCGGTGGGCGCGGTCGCACTGCTGGGCGCGCTGCTGTTCAAGGCCGGGGCGGTACCGGCGCACTTCTGGGTGCCCGACGTCACCCAGGGCACCCGTCCCGCCGTGGCCGCCGTGGTCACCACCGTGCCGAAACTCGGTGCCATCGTGGCGATCTCACGATTCGGTACGGTGGTGTCGGCGGACGGGGAGCTGCGCTGGGGGGTGCTGATCGCGGTCATCGCCGCCACCACCATGACCCTGGGCAATCTCGCCGCCTTTTTCCAGACCGACGTGCGCCGCCTGCTCGCCTACTCCACCATCAGCCAGGCCGGATACCTGCTGGTCGGCGTCGCCGCCGTGGGCCGGTCGGAGTTGGCCGTGCCCGCGATCCTGCTGTATCTGGCCGCCTACGCGGTCACCAATCTCGGTGCTTTCGCGGTGGTGTGCGCACTGCCCGACCGGCGCGCCCTCGGTGACCACACCGGGCTGCTGCGGCGTCGACCCGCACTCGCAACGGCGTTGCTGGTGTGTCTGTTCGGCCTGATCGGCACCCCGCCCACCGCTGTGTTCGTCGGCAAGCTGACCGTCTTCACCGCGGCCTTCGACGCCGGGCTGGCCTGGTTGGCCGTGCTGGCGGTGGTCAATACGGTCGCCAGCGTCTTCTACTACCTGCGCTGGGTGGTTCCGGTCGTGCGCGGCGGCGGCGATATCGAACCGTCCCCGCCGGGCGCGGCCGCCGTCACCGCCTACGCGGCGGCCGTGCTGTCCGTGCTGATCGGGTTGCTCGCCGGACCGGTCTGGGACGCACTGGAATTCGGATAAACGGCCGTGCTGATCTGGCCGCCTGCCGAGCTGATCAGGCTGCCCGCCGCGCTGATTGGGCTGTCGCCGTGCCGATCGGGGCTGCCCGCCGAGACGCGCTGGATTTCCCGTAGCGCAGCCGGTGCCGCTGACGATCGGCTAGCCGACCCGATCCGCCTCGGCGGTCTCCACCGCCGCCCCCGAATGCCACCGGCCGTCGGGGTAGGTGATGTACAGCGGACCCAGATTGCACGGATGCAGACAGCCGGTCGGGGTGATCAGGGCGTCCGGATGGGTGTCGCGCAGGGTGCGGTGGAGTTCGGCCGCGCCGTAGACGGTGCAGCGGGGCCCGCGGCAGACCAGGATATGGGTGCTGTGCTCGGGGATCTCCGACCAGGCGGGGCTGCGGAAGGCACGCGGGCTGGCCGTGACGGGTGTGCCCGCGTCCTGCTTGCGGGCTCGGATCAGGGCGGCGAAATCCGCTGTGCCGTCGATACTCTCGGTTATGCGGAGATCGATGTCGCGGTCGCGGGTCTCCTTCCAGTTGGCCACCGCGCGGGCGATCCAGGTCTCCAGGTAGCGGTCGCGCGGGACGGCCAGGGGGATGAGGGTGACCGGCACGTCGTCGTCGGCGGCCGCGTCCAGCACCTGGTGGATGGTCGGTTCACCCTGATCCAGCAGGGCGTAGCCCATTTCGCAGGCGCGGGCCAGTGCCTGGACGGCGGGGAGGTCGACACCGGCGGGCGTGGGGCGGGCGACGAGGATATGGCGGCGGCTCATGCGGTACGGACCTTTCGCGCGGCGGGAACCACCAGGGGTGTGCCGGTGGCCGGGTCGTCGATGACGGTGCAGTCGAGGTCGAACACCTCGGCCACCAGATCGGGGTGCACGATCTCGCTCGGCGCGCCCTGGGCCACCACGCGGCCGTCCCGCACGGCAACCAGGTGATCGGCGTAGCGTGCGGCCAGATTGAGATCGTGCAGCACCACGACGATGGTGCGGGGCAACAGATTTCGCAGCAGGTCGAGCACATCGAGCTGATGGGTCAGATCCAGGAAGGTGGTCGGCTCGTCGAGCAGCAGCACCTCCGGATCCTGCGCCACCGCCAAGGCGACCCACACCCGCTGGCGCTGCCCGCCGGAGAGTTCGTCGAGGCTGCGGTCGGCGAGTTCGAGGGTGTCGGTGGCCGCCATGGCCCGGTGCACCGCGGCCTCGTCGGCCTCGGACCACTGGCGGAACCAGCGCTGGTGCGGATGGCGGCCGCGGCCCACCAGGTCGGCGACCGTGATGCCGTCCGGGGCGGTCGGCTGCTGCGGCAGCATCCCCAGACGCCGGGCCAGGGTGCGGGCGGGCAGCCGCCCGATATCGCCGCCGTCCAGCAGCACCGCACCCGCCGCGGGCGGTATCAGGCGGGCCAACCCGCGCAGCAGGGTCGATTTGCCGCAGCCGTTGCGGCCGACGATGACGGTCAGCGCCCCGGCGGGGAAGTCCACGGTGGCGTCGGTGACGGCCGGTGTGTCGCCGTAGGCGAGCGTGAGCGCCGAGGTGGTGAGATGAGCGGTGGTGAGGTGAGCGGTCATCCAGCGTGTCCGATTCGGGTTGCGCGGGCCAGGAGATAGACGAGTACGGGCGCGCCGAGCACGGCGGTCACCACCCCGACCGGGAGTTCGGCGGGAAACAACCGCCGGGCGGCCAGATCGGCGGTGACCACCAGCAGCGCGCCCGCCGCGGCGGCCGGGACCAGCCCGGCATCGCGCTCGGCGAGCAGCCGCCGCACGATCTGCGGAGCGACCAGTGCGACGAAGGCGACGGGTCCGGCCGCCGCCGTGGCCAGGGTCGCCGCCACCGCGGCGAGGACGATCAGGGTGGTGCGGTGCGGTCCGCGGCGTCCGGACAGGGTGGCCGCCAGCTCGTCGCCGAGTTCGAGCAGCCGCAGGGTACGGGCCAGCACCAGCAGCGGCGGCGTCACCACGGCCAACGCCGCGACCCCGAGCGCGACATGGCTCCAGTCGCGATTGGCCAGGCTGCCGGTGAGCCAACGGGCGGCGGTGTGCGCCTCGTAAATGTTCGCCCGGGTCAGCACGAAGGAGATGGCGGCCGACAGCATGGCCGTCACACCGATGCCGACCAGGACCAGCCGGTAGCCGTCCAGGCCGTTCCTGGTCGCCACCGCCACGATGATCGCCATGGCCAGCAGCGACCCCGCCAGCGCGCCGCCGACCAGCAGCGGACCGGAACCGCCCAGCACCACGCTCACCACCAGCGCGCCCAGCGACGCGCCGGTGTTGATCCCGATGATCTCCGGACTGACCAGCGGGTTGGTCGCGACGCGTTGCAGGATCGCGCCGGAGACCGCGAAGGCGGCCCCCACACAGAGCCCGGTGAGCACACGCGGCAGCCGATCCCGCACCACCACGTCGTATTCGATGAGGGTGCCGCCCCCACCGAGCACCCGCAGCACATCGCCGACCGTGAGCGGAAAGTGGCCGACGGTGAGCGACCACGCCGCCACGACCAGCGCGGCCACCGTGAACACCACGGTGAGCAGGGCCGAATGGCGGTGTGCGCGAACGACTATCCGTCCGCCGGGGGAGCGCAGCAGCACGGTGCCCAGCGGCAGCACCGCGGATCGGATGGGCGTCACAGCGTCGCGACCTTCCGATTGCGGACCAGATAGAGGAAGAACGGCGATCCCGCGAAGGCGGTGATGATGCCGACCTGGATCTCCTGCGGGCGCGCGACCACGCGCCCGAGCACGTCCGCCGCCAGCAGCAGCGTCGGGCCGAGCACCGCGCACCAGGCCAGGATCCAGCGGTAGTCCTGTCCGGCCAGGGCCCGCGCGATATGCGGGATCACCAGGCCGATGAACGCGACGGGCCCGGCGATGGCCACCGCGGCACCCGCCAGCAGCACCACGGCCGCCGCCCCGACGGCGCGCACCGTGACCAGCCGCGCGCCGAGCGTGCGCGCCATGTCCTCGCCCATGGCGAGCGCGTTGAGCGAGCGCGCCACCGCCACCGCCAGCACGGTCCCGACGGCGATGAACGGCGTTATGGCCCAGACGGATTCGACATCCGCGCGGGTCAGCGAACCCACCACCCAGAACCGGAAGTTGTCGAAGGTGGTGCGGTCCAGCAGCGTGACGGCGGTGGTGATGGAACCGCACAGCGCGGCGCACGCGGCACCGGCCAGGGCCAGCTTCACCGGGGTGGCGCCGCCGAAGCCGAGCGATCCCAGCGTGTAGACGAATACCGCCGCGACGGCCGCACCGAGGAAAGCGAACCACACGACTCCGCCCGGCGCGCTCAGGCCGAGCACGCCCATGGCGATCACGATGGCCAGCGACGCACCCGAATTGATGCCCAGCAGTCCGGGTCCGGCGAGCGGATTGCGGGTCAGCCCCTGCATGACGGCTCCGGCCAGGGCGAGCGCGATGCCCGCCAGCAGTCCGGCCACCGTGCAGGGCAACCGGATGTAGCGCACCACCCGATCCGCGTCGGTGCCCCGGAAGTCGGTGAACGCCGCCGCCACCTGATCGACGGTGATCGGATGCGTCCCGACAAGCAGCGAGGCGAGGCAGACCAGGGCGAGCGCGGCGAGGGCCACCGGCATGCCGACGCCGCGCAGACCGCGACTCACCGCCCGAACAGATCGGGGTGGATCAACTCGGCGACCAGTTCGGTCGCGTGGGCGATCCGCACCCCCGCCGCCCGATCGGCGAACAGGAAGGGGTGCACCGCACCCGCGCGCACCGCGGTCAGATTGGCGAAGGCCGGATTGCCGGTGATGGTGTCGGCCTGCGACTGCCCGTCGGCGCGGGTGTAACTGGCCTCGCAGCACAGACTGGTCAGAATGATGTCGGGATCGCGGGCGATGATCTCCTCCGCGCCGATCGGCACATTGCGGCGGGCGGTCAGGTCGGCGAAGGCGTTCACCCCGCCCGCGGCCTCGATGATCCGGGTGACGAAGTCGATGCCGCCCGCGACGGTGTAGGAACCGTCGTCCTTGGGTGTCACCACCGCGACCCGAGGGCGCTCGGCTCCCGCGACCGTCGCGCGCACCGCCTCGATCCGGTCGCGCAGATCGGTGGCCACCTGCTCGGCGCGTTCGGGCACACCCCACAGTGCGCCGAGATCCCGAAGATCCGCGTACACGTTGTCGAATCGCACCGTCGCCGGGTCGATGGCCTCGTCCGCCAGTCCGTCGGCGCTCGGGCACAGCGGACTCAGCACCCAGGTGCGCACTCCGAGTTCGTGCAGGCTGGCGCGGGTGCCGACGCTGGCCTGAGCGGATTTCGCGAACACCCCGTTGTAGCCGGAGAGCACGAAATCGGGCCGCTGGGACAGCAATTCGTCCCGGCTCGGCAGCTTCTCGACGTATGGGACGCTCGCCTGCGCGTCCCATAATTCGGGCAGCACCGCCGCGTCCAGGAAGGCCGTCCCGACCAGGCGGTCGGTGACCCCGAGGGCGTGCGCGATCTCGATGGATGGCTGATAGGCGGCGTAGATGCGCTGCGGCGGCGCATCGACGCCGATATCGATACCGCAGTTGACGCGCGTGACGGCGGCGTCACCGACAGCGGTGTCGGCCGCGGGCGCACACCCGGCGAGCGCGACGGCACCGGCGAGCAACGCGCCGATCCGCAGGCGCGCGGAAACAAACGTGGTCAAGACGACCGCCTTCCAGGTCCTCGTGGAACGGGCACTACAGCGCCGTGGCCGGTCTCCTGGCTGACGGGTGTCGCGCGGCGAATCCACCTTCCCAGGGCCGGGCCCCAGTGGCTCCGGACGACCTTGTCGCCCGGAACGATTCGTCGCTCCCGATCACAGTGGCGAGGGCCGCACCGGTTCCACACCGGTTTCCCGAACACCACGGCCCGGCGAATGTAGCAGAGTGCGCGAACCGGGCATCCGCGCTCGTAGCCGGAGGTGCGGCCGGCGAACCGCCGGTATGCCGCCGGTATGCTCGACTCGGCCGACGTGAGGAGATGAATCCATGTGCTACCCGGTGCCGTGCGAGACGTGTGGCAAGACGACGTGGGCCGGCTGCGGCGAACACGTCGACGAGGTGCGCGCCCAGGTCGCCGAAATTCAGTGGTGCGACGGCCACCCGCGGTAGTAGACCGGACGGCATGCATGATGCCGCCGCGGCAGCCGACGACACCGCCATAGCCGACGACACCGCCATAGCCGACAATCGGGCGAACTGGGACGACCGCGCCGACGTGCACGCGCGCTCGGGCATGTACGACGTGGACGGATTCCTGAACGAACCGACCCGCATCTCGACGGTGGTGCGCAACGATCTGTCAGTCCTGGCCCCGCACCTCCCGGACACCGGCATCCGGGATCGGTCGCTGCTGCACCTGCAATGCCATATCGGCACCGATACCGTCTCCTGGGCGCGGCTCGGGGCGGTCGACGTTCACGGACTGGATCTGTCGCCGAACTCGCTGCGCCACGCCGCCCGCATCGCGGCGGCGGACGGGCGCGAGATCACCTGGGTGGAGGGCGACGCGCGATTCGCCTCCGCACTGCTCGACCGGCGCTTCAGCACCATCGTGACCAGCGCCGGAACCATCGTGTGGCTGCCGGAGCTCGACGCGTGGGCGCAATCGGTCCACGATCTGCTGGAACCGGGCGGGCTGTTCCTCATCCGCGACGACCATCCGCTGCTCGGGGCGCTCGGCTTCGAACCCTGGGAGATCAGCGAGGACTATCGGTCCGGCGGCGGCGTACAGACCTACACCGATTCGGGCAGCTACACACCGGGTTCGGCGGGACAGATCGCGCACGCGACCAACCACGAGTGGCGGCACGACCTCCAGGAGATCGTCACGGCCCTGCTGGACGCCGGGCTCGTGCTGGAGTCGCTGCGCGAACTGCCGTACATGGACTGGCACGCCTTCCCGGAACTCGTCGCCTGCCCGGAAGGCTGGACGCTGCCCGCGGGCGCGCCGCGCATTCCTTTGAACTTCGCCGTCGTCGCCCGGCGTCCGCGCTGACCGTCGATTCAGGCACCGGTGCCGGGTTCGGACCAGATGTCGGCCGCCACCACGGATTCGGTGCGGCCGTAGCGGTCCAGCAGGTGGCCCAGGAGTTTGTCGTGGCGCAGGGTGATGACGCGTTCGGCGATGGTCATGGCGGGATGCAGTGCGGTGAGCGTGTTCTCGAAGCGCAGCACATCGCTCATGGTGTGCAGGCCCGCCTGGACGAGCAGGTTGTGGGTGCCGGTGGTGGCGGCGCAGTTGCGGGTTTGGGGGAGTGCCACCACGGCGTGACCGACGCGGGGGAGGTCCGCGGCGGGAACGGTGGCGCGGAAGGTGACCGCGACCGGCCAGCCGCCGAGTGGGCGGGCGAAATCGCAGCGGAAGCGGAACAGGCCGAGTCCGGTGAGGTCGTCGACCCGGCGTTTGACCGTGGACGTGCTGACCGCGAGGGCGGCGGCCAGTTCGGCGTAGGGCGCGCGGCCGTCGCGGGCCAGCAGGCCCAGCAGGGCGCGATCGACCTCGGTGAGCCGGGAGCGGTCGCGATCGGCCGGTGACCGGGCGGGCGGTGCGGTGAGCCGGGTGCGCTGCGCGGGATCCAGGGCGTCTATGCGCCAGTCGCCGCCCTCGGCGAACATGTGGGTGACCAGGCTGGCGTGCACCGCACCGATGTGGGGCAGTGTCGGCAGGATGTCCAGCGTGTAGCGCGACATGGCGGCCAGATCGGCGGTGGCCACGGTGGTGAACAGCCGCTGGGCGCTGGCCGTGCGCTCGATGGTCACCATATGCGGATGCGTCGCCAACCGCGCCGCCACCGTGGCGGCTTCGCCTGCGGCGCAATCGATCTCGACATAGGCCACGGTGATCCGGTCCAGCAGGCGCGGTCCCGGGGACACCGTCACCCAGGCCGTGCCGCGCGCCCGCAGCCGACTCCAGCGGCGGGCGGCGGTGACCGGGTCGACGCCCAGGACCGCGCCGAGCTCGGTCCAGGAGGCGCGGGGGCGCAATTGCAGGGCGTGGATGAGCGCGAGCTCATCCTCACCGATCGGTTCGCAATGATCCTGCATTCACTACCGCTCTCGCGTGGATTTCCTGCACGTGGACCGCTGTGGGAGCCCAGTATCGCACTCTCGTCGAGCACAGAGAGAGTTCGCATCGGAAAGGCGGGCAGTCGGCCATGGCGTTCGGGGACTACCAGAACGAGATCTACTTCAACGGGTTGCGCGGTGTGGTGCCGCCGCTACCGGTGAGTTTCGCGGAGCTGCGGGATCGGGCGCGCGCGGCCATGCCGCCCTCGGTGTGGTCGTATGTGGCGGGCGGCGCGGGCGACGAGCGCACCCAGGACGCCAATGTCACCGCCTTCGACCACTGGGGGCTCATCCCGCGCATGTTCGTGGGGGCCAAACAGCGTGACCTGTCCGTCGAGCTGTTCGGAACCACCTGGCCCGCACCGGTTTTCCTGGCTCCGATCGGAGTGATCGGACTGTGCGCGCAGGACGGGCACGGCGATCTGGCCACCGCCCGCGCGGCGGCCCGCACCGGCGTTCCGATGGTGGCCTCCACCCTGACCGTCGACCCGATGGAGCAGGTCGCCGCCGAATTCGGTGCCACGCCCGGCTTCTTCCAGCTGTACACGCCCACCGACCGCGAACTGGCCGCCAGCCTGGTGCGCCGGGCCGAGCAGGCGGGCTTCCGGGGCATCGTGGTAACCCTGGACACCTGGGTCACCGGCTGGCGGCCGCGCGATCTGTCCACCGGCAATTTCCCGCAGCTGCGCGGGCACTGCCTGGCCAACTACTTCACCGATCCGGTGTTCCGCGCCGGACTGGACCGCACCCCCGAGGAGGACCCGCAGGCCGCCATCCTGCGTTGGATCCAGCTCTTCGGCAATCCGCTCACCTGGGACGATCTGCCGTGGCTGCGGTCGCTCACCGAGCTGCCGCTCATCGTCAAGGGTATCTGCCACCCCGACGACGCCCGCCGCGCGGTGGACGGCGGGGTCGACGGCATCTACTGCTCCAATCACGGTGGGCGGCAGGCGAATGGGGGATTGCCCGCGCTGGACGTGCTGCCCGAGGTGGTCGCCGCGGCGGGCGGGGTGCCGGTGCTGTTCGACTCCGGGGTCCGCTCCGGGGCCGATATCGTCAAGGCGCTCGCGCTGGGGGCGTCGGCCGTCGGCATCGGCCGCCCCTACGCCTACGGTCTGGCGCTGGGCGGGGCCGACGGCATCGCGCACGTGCTGCGCACCCTGCTAGCGGAGGCGGATCTGATCATGGCGGTGGACGGCTATCCGACGCTGAAGGATCTTGCCCCGGAGGCGTTGCGCGCGGTGCGGTAGCGAGGGTGACGGTCAACCGGACGCCGCCGAGGGGGCTGTCGGTCAGGGCGGCGGTGCCGCCGTGCAGGCGGGCCTGTTGCGCGACCAGCGCGAGTCCCAGTCCGCTGCCGGGAGTTTCGGTGTCGAGACCGCGGTAGAAGCGGTCGAAGACCTTGTCGCGCTCCTCGGGCGGCACTCCGGTGCCGTCGTCGTCGACGGTGAGGGTGACCATTCCGGCCGGGGCGCGGCGGGCCGCCACCTCGACGCGGGTCGCGCCGCCGTGGCGGATGGCGTTGGTGATGGCGTTGTCCACCACCGAGCGCAGGCCCGCGGCCAGGCCCGCCAGCCGAATCGGCTGCGGGACAGTGGATATCAGAGTGACGTCGGGGTGACGGCGGCGCGCGTCGTCGACCACCTCGTCGACGAGTTCGTCGAGATCCACCTCCTCCCGGTCGGCGTCGGTGGTGAGCTCCCCGAGGGCGAGCCGTTCCAGGGCGGACAGGGTGGATTCCAGGGAGCTCTGGGCGGCCAGCACGTCGGTGAGGATCTCGGCGCGCGTCGCCGCGGGCAGTTCCATGGCGGACAGCACCTGGAGATCGGTGCGCATGGAGGTCAGCGGGGTGCGCAGTTCATGGGCGGCGGTGGCGGCGAAGTCGCGGGCGGTGGCCAGCGCGTCGGCGGTGTGGCGGCGTTCGGCGTCGATGCGGCCGAGCATCTGGTCCATGGCGGTGGCCAGTTCGGCGGTCTCGGTGGTGGCGGTGCGGCGCGGGAAGTCCAGGGACAGCCGGGTGCCCACATCCTTGGTGGCCGCGGTGAGCCGGCGCAGCGGCAGCACACTGCGGTGGGCGAAGAACCAGCCGAGCGCGGCGGCCAGCGCGATGGCCGAGAGCGCGACGGCGACGATGTGGAATCGCCTGCGCTCCACCGCCGTCGCCACCACGTCCCGCGGTACCGCGAGTCCCAGATCCACCCGGTCGCCCTCGCGCAGATCGGCGGGCAACTCCCAGCAGCCGTCGCCGTTCGGTTCGAGGCGGACCACCCGGCCGTCGCAGGCCGCGGCCGACGCCGTCCCGTCGACCCGCACGACCTCGAGTGAGCGCAGCGCGGCATCGAGTTCGTCATCGGTTCGGGTCTGCACGATGAGCAGGAACACCACGCTCATGGCGACAATGGCCAGGGCCGCGGACAGCGCGCTGGCGAGCGCGACGCGCGTGCGCAGGGAGACGGGCCGCCTCACGGCTCCTCCCGCAGGCTGAATCCGACCCCGCGCACGGTGTGCACCACGCGCGGGCAGCCGGTGGCCTCGATCTTGCGGCGCAGATACGAGATGAAGACGTCCACCACCTTGGTCTGGGTCTCGAAGTCGTACTGCCACACCAGCCGCAGCAGCTGCGCGCGGCTGAACACCTGCCCGGGCGCGGTGGCCAGGGCGGCGAGCAGGTCGAATTCGCGCTTGGTCAGGTCGAGCGGAACGTCGTCGGCGTAGACGCGGCGACTGCCCGGATGGATCACCAGCGGGCCGACCACGATGGGTGACGGGTCCGCGGTCCGGGTGGCCGGGGCGGGGACCCGGCGCAGCAGGGCGCGCAGCCGGGCCACCAATTCGCCCAGGTCGAACGGTTTGGTGAGGTAGTCGTCGGCCCCGGCCTCCAGAGCGCCGATGCGGTCGGTGATGGCCGAGCGCGCGCTGAGTACGCAGATCGGCACCTCGTTGCCGAGTGAGCGCAGCGCGGTGACCACACCGACGCCGTCCAGCGTGGGCATGTTCAGATCCAGCACCACCGCGTCGGGGGCCACGGCGGCGATCCGCCGCAGCGCGGCCGCACCGTCGGTGGCGGTATCGACGGTGAATCCGGAGAGCCGGAGCCCGCGCGTCACCGACGCCAACACCCGGGCGTCGTCGTCGACCACCAGCACGCGATTGCTCACCACAGCCCTCAGACTAAACCCGCGAACGCGCAGCTATCGCTCGGCGCGAGAGGTAGTGGAGAGCAGTGGGCACGATGCTTGGACGAACACCCGAGCGACGGTACGGGGTCGGATTTCGAGTACGGCTAACACTTGGTTAGGAAATGGCTAGAACGTTCGCGTTTGGCTGACAGACCGTTGGGTATCGCTGGCGGGTGACGCGAGAGGTGCCAGGGCTGCCGGAATCCATCGCCGCCGGATTGTTCGATCTCGACGGGGTGCTCACCGATACCGCCGCGGTACACCGCCGGGCCTGGCGGCGGACCTTCGACGGATTCCTCGAACAGTATGTGGGAGAAGGGTTTCGGCCCTTCAGCGACACCGACTATCTGGATTACGTCGACGGTCGGCCCCGGCTGGACGGGGTGCGTGAGTTCCTGCGATCCCGGGATATCGAACTGCCCGACGGCGCGCCCGACGACCCGCCCGAGGCGTGGACGGTCACGGCGCTCGGGGAGGCCAAGAACCGCCTGCTGCTGGACCTGCTGGAGCGGGAAGGGGTGCGGGTGTACCCGGGGTCGGTCGACTATCTCGCGGCGGTGCGGGCCGCCGGACTCGCGGTGGCGGTGGTGACCTCCTCCGCCAATGCCGGGGTCGTGCTGGCCGCCGCCGGGCTGGGCGAGGCGTTCCAGGCCCGCGTCGACGGCACCGTCATCCGGCAGCGTGCGCTGCGCGGGAAACCCGCGCCCGACTCCTTCCTCGCCGCCGCAGCAGCGTTGGGCGTCGCGCCCGCGAATGCGGCCGTCTTCGAGGACGCCGTCTCGGGCGTGCGTGCCGGGCGGGCCGGCGGCTTCGGGTACGTGGTCGGCGTGGACCGGATGCGCGACGGCCGCCACGAACAGGCGCTGCGCGACGCGGGCGCGGATGTGGTGGTGCCGGATCTGGACCGGCTCGGGGACGGGGTATGACGGCACCGGATCCCGGATTCGAGATCGCGCCCTGGCACCTGCGCTGGCAAGGACTGGATCTGGACGCGCTGCACCGCACCGAATCCATCTTCGCGCTCTCCAACGGCCACATCGGCCTGCGCGGCACGCTGGAGGAGGGGGAACCGGTGGGCACCCCGGGCACCTACCTCAACGGCTTCCACGAGAAACGCACCCTGCCCTACGCCGAGGCCGGATACGGCTATCCGGAGGAGGGGCAGACGGTGGTCAACGTGACCGACGGGAAGATCGTCCGGCTGCTCGTCGACGACGAGCCCATGGATCTGCGCTACGGCACAACCATTGCGCACGAACGGATCCTGGACTTCCGCTCGGGGACGCTGCGCCGTTCCACCGTCTGGGAGTCGCCCACCGGGCGGCGGGTGCGCATCCACTCCGAACGGCTCGTCTCCTTCACCGAGCGGGCCCTGGCGGTCGTCCACTACGAGGTCGAACCGCTGGACGCGGACCTCGAACTGGTGGTGCAGTCGGATCTGCTGGTCAACGAGCCGATCAGCGTGCCGCGCGACGATCCGCGGCTGGCGGCGGCCCTGGACCGGCCCCTGGCCGCGGACTTCGCCACCGCCCGGGACCACTCGGCCACGCTCTGCCATCACACCCGGCGCTCCGGGCTGCGCATGGCGGCCGCCATGAATCACGAACTGGCCGTGGCGGTCACGCCGCGCTGCGAGATCTACGCCGAGGACGATCTGGCGCGGCTGACCATCGCGGTGGACCTCGCCCGGGGCGACCGTGTGCGCCTGACCAAATACCTCGCCTACGGGTGGTCCAGCCGCCGCTCCACCCCCGCGCTGCGCGCCCAGGTGGAGGCGGCGCTGGCCGCCGGGATGGAAACCGGTTGGGAGACACTGCGTCAGCGCCAGCGCGACTTCCTCGACGCCTACTGGGCCGACGCCGATATCGAGATCGACGGCGATCCGGAATTGCAGCAGGCGGTGCGCTTCGCGCTGTTCCACGTACTCCAGGCGGGTGCGCGCGGCGAGAACCGGGCCATCCCCGCGAAGGGGCTCACCGGCACCGGCTACGACGGCCACGCGTTCTGGGACACCGAGACCTTCGTGCTGCCGGTGTTCACCTACACCATGCCCGTGGTGGCTCGCGACGCGCTGCGCTGGCGGCACTCCACCCTGGATCGGGCCCGCGAGCATGCGCGGCGGCTCGGGCAGCCGGGTGTCATGTTCCCGTGGCGCACCATCGACGGGGCCGAGGGGTCGGGCTACTGGCCGACGGGGACCGCCGCGGTGCATGTGAACGCCGATATCGCGCACGCGGTGGTGCGCTATGTCGCGGCCACCGGGGACGAGCGGTTCGAACGGGACCTCGGCGTCGAACTGCTGGTCGAGACCGCGCGACTGTGGGACGGAATCGGCCACGAGGACGGCGCGGGCGGATTCCGCATCGCCGGAGTGACCGGCCCCGACGAGTACTCCGCCCTGGCCGACGACAACCTGTACACCAACCTGATGGCGCGGCGGAACCTGGACGCGGCCGCGGCGGCCTGCGCACGCCACCCCGATATCGCCCGCGAACTCGGCGTGGACGCCGACGAGACCGCGCGCTGGCGCGACCGCGCCGCGCGAATGCTGGTGCCGCACAACGACGAACTGGGCGTCCACGAGCAGTCGGCGGGCTTCACCCACTACGCCCGGTGGGATTTCGCCGCCACGCCGCCGGAGCACTATCCGCTGCTGCTGAACTACCCGTACTTCGCGCTGTACCGCAAACAGGTGATCAAGCAGGCGGATCTGACGCTCGCCATGTATCTGTGCCCGGACGAGTTCACCGCCGAGCAGAAGCGGCGCAACTTCGACTACTACGAGGCGCTCACCGTCCGGGATTCGTCCCTGTCGGCCGCCGCGCAGGCGGTGCTCGCGGCCGAAGTGGGGCACTTGTCGCTGGCCTACGACTACTGCGTGGAGGCGGCGCTGACCGATCTGCACGATCTGCACGGCAATGTCGGCAGCGGGCTGCACATCGCCTCGCTGGCGGGCACCTGGCTGGGCTGCGTGGGCGGCTTCGGCGGGCTGCGCGACCACGACGGCGAGATCTCCTTCGCCCCGGCGCTTCCCGACGAACTCGAGCGCATCGCGTTCCGGCTGGTGTGGCGGGGGCGGCGGCTGTCGGTGGAGATCCACGACCATGTCGCCACCTACACCCTGCGGTCGGGGGACCCGCTGCGGTTGACGCATCACGGCACCGGATTCCGGCTGGCCGAGGAGCCGCGCAGCTTTCCGATTCCGAAGGGTGCGCGGGTGCCGCGGCCCGCGGTGCCGTCCGGGCGTGAACCGTATCGGCGGCAGCGGGCGGCGCGCTCGTGAACCAAGCAGTTGCTTGGTAGTGTTCGGTGGGCTATCAATGACCCATGGACGATTTCGGCCACCGCGATGGTGTGGCGCTGGTACTGGGCGCCAGCGGCGGATTGGGGCGGGCCACGGCGCGCATGCTGCTCGAGCGGGGCAGCGCGGTCGCGCTGACCTACCGCCGATCGCCGGAGCGGCTCGACCCCGTGCTGCGGGAGGCGGCCGAGCGCGGCCGGACGGCCCGAGCATGGCAGCTCGATCTCGGTGACGCGGACCGGGTGGCCGCGGTGGTCGGCGAGGTGGTGCGGGAATGCGGTGGTCTGCACACCCTCGTCTACGCGGCCGGGCCGCACGTGCCCATGCGTCACCTCAGCGGTATCGCGCCCGCGGATCTTCGGGGCCAGGTGGACGCCGACGTCGCCGGATTCTTCAACGCGGTGCACGCCGCCCTGCCCGCCCTACGCAGCAGCCGCGGCACCATCGTCGCCATCACCACCGCCGCCACGGCCCGCTTCCCCATCCGCGACGCTCTCTCCTCGGTCCCCAAGGCAGCGGTCGAGGCCGCGATCCGCGCCATCGCCGCCGAAGAGGGGCGCTACGGCATCCGCGCCAACTGCGTCGGGCCGGGCATGACCACCGACGGCATGGCCGACCGGCTCATCAGCAGCGGTGACCTGGATGCCCGCGCCCTGGACGCGGCCCGGAACAACATCCCGCTGCGCACCTTCGGCGACGCCGAGGACATCGCCGAGGCCGTCTGCTTCCTGGCCTCCGACCGCGCCGATTTCATCAGCGGCCAGAAGCTGGACGTGGACGGCGGCTACGGGGTCTGAGCGCCGCGCGGTGATCAGCCGCGCGACGCGCGGCGGGCGGTGCCGCGGTGCGCGGGCACCGTGGTGGGGTCCTCCGGCCAGGCGTGTTTGGGGTAGCGGCCGCGCAGGTCGGCGCGGACCTGGGGCCAGCCGGTGCGCCAGAAGGACGGCAGGTCGGCGGTGACGGCGACCGGGCGCTGGGCGGGGGAGAGCAGGTGCAGCAGGATCGGCACCCGGCCGTCGGCCAGCCGGGGTGGTTCGGTCCAGCCGAAGATCTCCTGGACCTTCACCGCCAGTACCGGGGGATCGGCGGAGTAGTCGAGGCGAATCGCGCTGCCGGACGGCACCTCCAGCCGTTCGGGGGCCAACTCGTCGAAGCGGACGGCCTCCGGCCAGGGCAGTAGCCGGCGCAGTGCCTGCCCGGCGTCGACGCGTTCCAGATCGGCGCGGCGGCGCGCGGTGTCGAGTTCGGGACCCAGCCAGCGATCCATATCGTCGAGCAGGCTGTCGTCGTCGACGGCGGGCCACGGCGCGCCGAGGGTGCGATGCAGGAAATCCAGCCGCGCCCGCAGATTGTGCGCGTCCGCATCCCAACGCAGCAGCCCCACCCCGTGCTCCCGCAACCCGCGCCGCACCGCCGCCGCCAGCAGCGCCGGATCGGGATCCCGCAGCGGTCGCGCCGACAGCGTGATCGCGCCGAGCCGCTCGACCCGCCGCGCCACCACCTCCCCGTCGACCCAGTCCACCTCGTCCGCGGTATCCAGCAGCGCGGGCGCGGCCTGCCGCGCGAGTTCGGCATCGGCCATGGCGGCCAACCGAATTCGCCCCTCCGCCCGGCCCGGATCGCGCGTCGCCACCGCCACGGCCAGCCACTCGCCGTCCCCCAGCCCCGACCCCGGCGGCAGCACCATGGCGGTGCCGCCCGCGGTCAGGTAGGTCGCCGACTCGGCACTCCGCCGCCGCGCCAGCCGCTCCGGATGCGCGAGCGCCACCACCACCGCCGGATCGTCCACCGCACGCGCTCGCATACCTGCCAC
The DNA here is from genome assembly GCF_000308635.1 of Nocardia otitidiscaviarum NBRC 14405. Classification (GTDB taxonomy): domain Bacteria; phylum Actinomycetota; class Actinomycetes; order Mycobacteriales; family Mycobacteriaceae; genus Nocardia; species Nocardia otitidiscaviarum. The sequence goes on from NZ_BAGD01000275.1 coordinate 19,890, forward strand.
CCTCGCGGGATCGCCCACCGTATCAGCGTGTACGCCCGGTGCTTTCGTGCGATCGTCCACCGCACGAGCGTGTGGGTCAGCTGTTCTGGCGCGATCACCGGCCGTATGTGCGTGTGTGTCAGCTGCCTTCGCGATATCGACGGACGCATGTGCCTGTGCGTCAGCTGTTTTCGCTGTACTCCTCGCCGTATGCGCTTGTTTGTCTGTTGATTTCGTGCGAACGCCTGCCGTATGCGCTTGCGTTTCTGCTGTTGTCGCGGGGCCGTGCGTGGTGGGGGCTCGTGTGCCGCTCATCTTCGCGCGATCGGCCATTGCTGTCGCGTGATCGCCCTCTTGGTGCGCTCGCGTGTCCGTGGTCTTCGCGAGGTCGTGCGTCGGGTGCGCTCGCGGGTCCGATGCCGCGGGGTCGTGCGCGGCGGATGGTTGTGCTTCTTCCTGTGCGCGGTCGGACGTCGCTGTGGGTGATGGTGGTTCGGTGGACAGCTCGGTGGCGGCCGCATAGGAGGTGGGCTCGTCGGTCGGGGTGCCGGGGTGGTCGAGCAGGCGGGTGAGGCGGTGCACTTCGCGCTGCCAGCGGGTGGGGCGGTCGCGGCGCAGGGTGCGCAGGGCGCTGGCGAGATCGGTGGCGGTGGCGAGGGTGTCGTCGTCGAGCAGGGCCACCACCTCGGCGGCGCGGCGGGGGCCGACGAGGGCGGCGCCGTCGAGGAGGGCGCGGGCCAGGCGGGGGTGCAGGCCCACGGTGGCCATGCGGCGGCCGCGCGCGGTGATGGCGCCGTCGGCGTCCACCGCGCCGAGGGCGCGCAGCACCTCCCGTCCGGCGGACAGGCCGCCCGGCGGCGGGGCGTCCCACCAGGCCAGGCCGTGGCCGTCCGGAATCCCCCAGGACGCCAGTTCCAGGGCGAGCCGGGTCAGATCGGCGGTGCGGATCTCCGGCTCCGGAAAGGTGGGCAGGGTGGTGTGCTCGAATTCCGGCCAGCAGCGCCAGGCCCACCCCGGTGCTTCGCGTCCGGCGCGGCCCGCGCGCTGGTCGGCCACCGCCGCCGAAACCCGGACGGTGGCCAGGCCGGACAGTCCGCGCCGGTGGTCGACGCGGGGGACGCGCGCCAGCCCGGAATCGACGACCGCGCGCACCCCGGGCACGGTGAGACTGGATTCGGCCACCGCGGTGGACAAGACGATCCGCCGCCGAGTGCCGGGGCGCAGGGCCGTGTCCTGTGCGGCGGCGGCGAGACGGCCGTGCAGCGGGACGATATCGGCGTCCACCCCGGACAGCAGGTCGGCGGTGCGGCGAATCTCCGCCGCGCCCGGCAGGAAGACCAGCACATCGCCGTCGGCGGCGGCCAGCGCCGTCCGGGTGACCCGGGCGACCTGCGCCTCGGCGCGCTCGCGCGGCAGCGGCGGGACATAGGCGACATCCACCGGATAGGTCCGCCCGCGCACCTCCAGCACCGGGGCCGCGGCCTCGTCCGCACCGAGCAGCACGGCCAACCGGTCCGCGGCCACCGTGGCGGAGGTGGCCAGCACGCGCAGGTCCGGGCGCAGTCCGGCACGCGCGTCGAGCAGCAGGGCCAGCAGCAGATCGGCGTCGAGATGGCGTTCGTGGCATTCGTCGAGAACCACCGCGTCCACCCCGGACAGCTCGGGATCCCCCTGCAACCGGCGTACCAGCAGACCGGAGGTGACCACCTCGATGCGCGTCGCCGCGCCCACCCGTCGCTCGCCGCGCACCGAATAGCCGACCGTCGCGCCGACCGGTTCGCCCAGCAGCGCCGCCATGCGCGCCGCCGCCGCTCGGGCGGCCAGCCGCCGCGGCTCCGCCACCACCACCCGGCCCGCGCTGTCCGCGCCCAGCGCCAGTGGCACCAGCGTGGTCTTCCCGGTGCCCGGCGGCGCGACCAGCACCGCGGCCCCGCGCTCCCGCACCGTCTCGACGATCCCGGGCAGGGCCGCGCGGACCGGCAGATCGGGTAGCTCCGGCAGCCTCATCGCGGCGTGATCCGCACGCGATTGTCGTGGAACACCGCGCCGCCGCCGTAGTCCGCATCCCGTTCGGCGATGGTCGCGTTCACCGTCGCACCGCCGGAGAACTTGGCCCAGCGGCCCTTGGTGGTGGCGGCCACACCGGGCCGCACCCGATCGGTGACCGCGACGACGGCCTCGAAACCGCCGCGGGCATTGGACACCAGCACCGGTGCGCCGTCGGCGAGTCCCCGGGCCGCGGCGTCCTCGGGATGGACGGCGACCGTCGCTTCGCCCGCCCGCCGCCGCAATTCGGGATTCGCGCCGAACGTGCTGTTCAGAAAGTAGTGCGAGGCAGCCGAAATCAGCACCAGACCGTCGCCCGGATCGCCCGGTGGCGTGTAATCGGGCAGCCGCTCGTGCCCCGCGCGCACCGCCCGCTCGGAGACGAAGCTCAGTTTGCCCGCCGGTACGGGCCCCTTGTCCACCTTCAGGAATCCCTCGGCGCGCAAGCGCTCGATATCGTGATCTCGCAACAGCTGCCGCGCCAACTCCTCGTCGGAGTCGTAGAGCGCCGGTTCGGTCATGCCCATACGCCGGGCCAGACGGCGGAATGTCTCGGTGGTGGACAGGCATTCACCGGGCGGTGCCACCGCCGGCTCGTTCCACACCAGGTACAGGTGGCCGTATCCGGCGAGCACATCCAGATGTTCGGGCTGCATGGTGGCGGGCAGCACGATATCGGCGTAATCCACGGTGTCGGTGGCGAAATGCTCGAGCACGACGGTGAACAGGTCCGCCCGCCGCAGCCCCTCGATCACCCGGCGCTGATCCGGATTCGACCCGACCGGATTGGCGCCGATCACGAACAGCGCCTTGACCGGCGGATCATCGGTGTCGAGCAGTGCCTCGCCGAGCCGCGTCGAGGACAGTGTGCGCACCGGATGCGGCAGCAGATCCATGCGCCGCAGCTCCGCGTCCCGCAGCCGGAAATGCCCACTGGTCGAATAGTGCAGTCCGCCACCGCGCATCGCCCAATCCCCGGTGACGCCGGGCAGGCAGGCCAGCGCCCGCAGCGCCATACCGCCGCCGTCGTGGCGCTGCATGCCCTGCGAGGCGCGGATGGCGGTGGGCCGGGTGCGGGCGATCCGCTCCCCGAGCGCCACGATGCGCCGCACCGGCAGCCCGGTGATCGCGGCCACCCGCTCCGGGGTGTATTCCGCGATGCGGGAACGGAATTCGGGCCAGCCCTCGGTGTGCTCGGCGAGGTAGGCGTCGTCCTGCGCGCCCAGCGACACGATGACGTGCATGAGTCCCAGCGCCAGCGCCGCATCGGTGCCGGGCAGCGGGGCGAGGTGTTCGTCGCAGCGCTCGGCGGTGCGGGTGCGCACCGGGTCGATGGCGATCGTGTACGCACCGCTGTCCTGGATGAACTTCCACAGGTGATGACCCGAGGTGAGCGGATTGGTGCCCCACAGCAGAATCAGCCGGGAATGCACGAAGTCCTCCGGATCCATGCCGCCGGAGGTGCCGAGGGTGTATTTCAGCCCCGTCCCGCCCGCCACCGAGCAGATGGTCGGATCGTGCAGGCTGGCTCCCAGTACATTGAAGAACCGCCGTCCGGCGAAGCCCTCCAGCCCCTGGATGTAGCCGAGGCTGCCGGTGCCGTGGAACGGCCACACCGCTTCGCCGCCGAACTCCGCGGTGATCCGTGTCACCGCATCGGCGATCTCGTCGAGCGCCTCGTCCCAGCCGATCCGCTCGAACCGGCCCGCGCCCTTGGGGCCGACGCGGCGCAGCGGATGACGCAGCCGATCGGGGGAATCGACTTGCTCCAGATAGCGATTCACCTTCACACACAGCGCGCCGCGGGTGACCGGATGCGCCTTGTTTCCGCGCAGACCGACCGCGACACCGTCGGCCACCGTCACCTCCCAGGAGCAGGCGTCGGGGCAATCGAGCGGGCACGCGCCGAGAACCTTCATGAAAACGATCGTATTCTGGCGGAGGATGCCCGGCCGCAGCCATGCGCCCGGCCCAGGTCTCCACACCCAGAGGAGGGGAAGATGACAGACGGTCCCGTCAACGCCCCGACACCTACCTCCGACGCCCCCGCGGGCCCCACCGTGCTGTTCGTGTGCACCCACAATGCGGGGCGCTCCCAGATGGCGCTCGGATTCTTCAATCGGCTGGTCGGCGATCGCGCCACCGGCTGCTCCGGCGGCTCCACGCCGGGTTCGGCGCTCAATCCGCTCGTGGTGCGCGCCATGGCGGAGCGGGGCATCGACATCTCCGGCGAGTACCCGAAGCGCTGGACCCACGATCTCGTGCGGGCCGCCGACGTGGTGATCGATATGGGCTGCGGGGACGCCGACCCGATCCTGACCGGTCACCGCTTCGAACAGTGGTGGCTGCCCGATCCCGCCGACCGGGATTTGGACGAGGTACGCGCCATCCGCGACTCCATCGAGCAGCGGGTGCGGCGACTGGTCACCGACCTCGGTCTGCCGGTGGTGGACCGGGCCCGGGTGTGAGACGTCGCGTTCAGCGCGTCGCGTCGATCTCCGGTTCGGTGATACCCGATGGGGCAGGTCCGGAGTCGTGTCGGTGACGGTGCGTGCCGCACCCGACGTGAATCAGCGCTCGTGATACCGGCATTCGCCGGTGAATACGAGCGCCAGCGGCGGGCGCAGCGTCGCGTCCGCCACGCTCGTGCCGGGCGACGGGGCCAGCCCCAGGGCGTCGGCCAGGCCGCGGGTGGTGGCCAGGATCATGGTTGCGGCGGAGGTGCTGTCCACCGCGGTGTCGACCTCGCCGCAGTGCTTACCGTTGTCGATGGCGTCGGCGATGCGCCGGTGGGTGTCGGCCGTGGCCTGGGCGGCGATCGTAGCCAGGGATTCGTCGGTGAAGGCGGCGGTCCAGAGGGTGCGCTCCACCCGGAACTCGATGGTCCGCTCCGCGTCGAGGGGCAGCAGTTCGCGTAGGCAGTCCAGCAGCATGGTCGAAATCGGTTCGTGCGCCGCCTCACCCGCCTCGATGCGGGTGGCGATCCGGGTATCGATGCGGCGCAGGCAGTCCGCGTAGGCGAACCGCAGCAGGGCGTCCTTGCCGTCGAAATAGTGCTGGATGAGCCCAACCGAGATACCCGCCTCGACGGCGACGCGCGCGAAGGTGACGCGGGCGAGGCCGTCACTGGCCAGCAGGCGCTGGAAGGCGCGAGCCATCTGCTCGCGGCGTTGATCGTGGTCGGCGAAACGCGGCACGTGACAACCATACCGCCATATGGCTACCGTTCCAATATGAACATATTGCTACGGCGAGCGGGGTGGCTGGTGCCAGTCCTCGCGCTGCTACTGCTGAGCGGTGCACCCGCGAGATCCGAACCCGCCAGCGGAGACGACCTGCACGCGCGCATGGACGATTTCGCGCGCACCCGGATGAGCCAGGTCGAACTGCCGGGCCTCGCCTATGCCGTGGTGGAGAAATCTGGAACCGTGCACACCGGCACCTTCGGGCACGACGGGGACGGCGGCGATATCACCGCGGCGACCCCGTTCCTGTGGGGCTCGGTCGCCAAATCGGTCACCGCCACCCTGGTCACCGCCATGGCCGCGGCCGGAGAACTGCGGCTCGACGCGCCCGTGACCGCGTACCTGCCGTCGTTCCGGCTGCGCGACGCGACCCGCTCGGCCCGGATCACCCTGCGCCACCTGCTCGAACAGACCAGCGGTCTCGCGACCACCACCCGCTACACCGACCGCACCGATCCGGATCGCCGACCCGGCGACGTACTGCCGGAACTGGCCACCGCGGAGCTGGTGAGCGAGCCGGGCACGACCCACCACTACTCGAGCACCAATTACCTGCTGCTGTCGGCCGTGGTGGAGGCGGTCACCGGCAGGCCGTTCGCGCGGGTGCTCGCCGAACGGGTGCTCGATCCGCTCGGTATGCGTACCGCCGTGACGAGCGCGGTGGACGCGGAGCGGGTGCCCCGGGGGCATCGGTTCGTCTTCGGACGGGCCGTGCCGTTCGCCACCGGCTACGACCCGGCGGGCGTGGGCTACGGATATCTCGGCGGCGCCGTCGGCGACGCCGCCGCATTCGCCCGCGCCGCCCTCGGTGGCGGCGGCATCTCCGCCGACCAGCGCATCGCCATGTTCGACCCAGCGGTGCGGACCGGCCCGGACGCCTACTACGGCCTCGGCTGGCGGCGCTGGACCCTGGACGGCGCCGACACGCCCATGATCTGGCACGGCGGCTCATCTCCCGGATTCTTCGCGCAGGTGATCCTGTTGCCCGAGCGGGAGCGGGCCGTGGTGCTGCTCACCAACGTCTCCAGCCCCGTGCACGAAACGCAGCTGCTGGACACCGGTTTCGGCCTGGCACAACTGGCTTCCGGCGCGGCCGCGACTCCGCGCGCGCCGGACCGGGCCTATGCGCTCATGCTCGGCGTCCTGGTCGCTCTCCTCGCCGTGCTGATCACAGCGTCCGGACTCACCGCGCGTGCCCTCACCCGCCCGGTCCGGCGGGACGGCCGGTGGCGTCTCGCGCTCGCCACCGCCCTCTGGCTGACGGTCGTACCTGCCCTGCTCTACGGCCTGGCGCTGGCATTGCCCGAGCGGATGGGAGTGCGACTCGGGCAGTTGGCGCTGTGGGTCCCAGATATCGCCTGGCTCGTCTACGGTGTCCTCGGAACCGCCACTCTGCTGCTCGTGCTGCGCTTGGCCGTGGTGGCGCGGGCTGTCGGTGGGTGGCGGCAGAATCGAACTGCGATCGGCACGGACGAATGATGGGGAGAGCGCGGGGATGGAGCAGGAGCGGTTCGCCGAGGCGGTGCTGGGGAGTCTGCGGGCACACGGGGTGACGGACGCGGAGTACCTCGCGGAGGAGTTCTCGATTCGGCACAGCGGTGACCGAATCGTCTATCTGGGCAATATCTTCCGGGAGTGCGCCGGATACGAGGCGGCCGAGCGCGCCGAGCGGATCGCGCACTTCGTGGCCGCCATGACCAGTTCCGACGAGGCGCCCGAGGACTGGGCGCAGGTGCGGCCGCTGCTGCGGGCCGTGCTGCGACCGGTCACCTACGGTCTGGACGACTTCGACCGGATGAGCACGCCGCTGAGCCGCCCGGCGTTCCCGTTCGTCAACGAGACAGTGGTGGTCGACCTGCCCCGCACCCGGGCCTACGTGACGACGGATATGGTGCGGGACTGGGGTGTCGAACCGGAGGCCGTATTCGCCGCCGCGCGTGACAATCTCGCGGAGCTGGCCCGCCCGGGGTCGCCGGAGGAACTGAACCTGCTCCGCTTCATCGACGACGGGGACGCCTACTTCGGCTCCTGGCCGCTGCTGCCCGGCTGGCTGGCCAGCTACGCCGGGGGCGAGCACCGCCCGGTGGCGTTCATCCCCGACGACCACACCCTGCTCGTGGTGCCCGACGATCCGGACCTGCTGCCCGCCGTCTTCGAGATGGTGGAACAGCAGTACGGCGAGGCGGCCCGGCCCATCTCACCGCAGGGCTACACCCTCGACGAGTACGGCATGGTGGTGCCCTACGACCAGGCCGGTCCGGAACCGGCCCCCGAGTACGCGCGGCGGGCCCGCAGCGGCCTGGCGGTGACCGAGTACGGCATCCAGACCCGGATCCTCACCGCCAAATTCGAGGAGGACCTCGATCTGGAGCCGCTCAGCGATGTCGAGCCGGCCATGGTCGGTGCGGTCATGTTCCAGTCCACCGACGACGGTCCGGTCACCTCCACCATCGTGGGCGAGGACGTGGAATACCTGCTGCCCGAAGCCGATTACGTGCACTTCGCGCGCATGGACGCCGACGGCGAGATCGACCTGGTGTGTACGGTGCCGTTCGATACCGTGGTGCAACTGCTGGGGCTGGTGCCGATTCCGGGACTGCATCCCCCGCGCTTCGAGCTGCGCCGGTGGCCGGACGAGCCGACGCTGGCGCGGCTGCACGCGGCGGCGGTGGCGCTGTGATCGGGGTGATCCTCAGGCGCGCTGCGGATCTCCGGTGATCTCCACGATCGGCAGCCGCAGGGCGGCCGGTGCCGCCGCCGGAACGACCGGATGTGCCGGGGCCACCGGCCGCACCCGCCGATAGGGCGCGCCCGGGGCGGGCCGGGGATCGGCCTCGCCCCGATTGGGCCACAGCGATACCGCCCGCTCGGCCTGGGCGGTGATGGTGAGCGACGGATTGACGCCCAGATTCGCCGAGATCGTGGAGCCGTCGATCACGTGCAGGCCCGGATGACCGTAGAGCCGGTGATAGGGGTCCACCACACCGGTTTCGGGGGAATCGCCGATCGCGCAGCCGCCGATGAAATGCCCGGTCATGGGGATACCGGCCACCGCGCTCATCGAGCCGGTGGGAATGCCGTCGATCTTGTCGGCCACCCGGCGCGCCACCTCGTGTCCGGCCGGAATCCAGCTCGGATTGGGTTCGCCCTCACCCTGTCTGGTCGTCATCCGGCGGCCGAACAGCCCGCGCCGCGTGTAGGTGGTGATGGAGTTGTCCACCGACTGCATGACCAGCAGGCCGATCATCTCCTCCGACCAGCGTCGGGGATTGTGCATGGTGGCGAGATCCCTTGGCCCGCGGCGCATCTCCCGCAGCCACAGCCGCCAGTTCGGCGTGCCGTCGTCGGAGCCGACCATGGCGGTGACCATGAGCGCCAGCGCGTTGCTGCCCTTGCCGTAACGCACCGGCTCGACATGGGTGTCGGCATCGGGATGGATCGACGAGGTGATCGCGACACCGCGGGTGTAGTCCGAGCCCCGGCGACGGGTGCGCACCGACAGCAACTCCTCGGAATTGGTGCGTGACAGATAGCCCAGCCGCGGTGAGATGCGCGGCAGCGAACCGGAATCGCGCAGCCGGTGCAGCAGCCGCTGGGTGCCGAGCGCCGCGGCGGAGAACACCACCTGCTCGGCCGTGAACACCCGCCGACGCGTGCGCACCCAGCGGCCCGTGCGCACCGTCTCGACGGCGTAGCCGCCGGTCTCCAACGGCCGCACATCGACCACCGTGGTGAGCGGATGCACCGCCGCACCGGCGGCCTCGGCGAGGTACAGGTAGTTCTTCACGAGGGTGTTCTTGGCATTGTGGCGACAGCCGGTCATGCATTCGCCGCAGTGGGTGCAGGTGCGGCGGGTCGGGCCGACGTCGCCGAAGAACGGGTCGGGCACATCGGTGCCCGGCCGGATTCCCTTGCCGCCGAACAGCACTCCCACCGGTGTCGAACGGTAGGTGTCGCCCACGCCCATCTCCTCGGCGACCTCGCGCAGCACCCGGTCGGTAGGCGTGGTGGCCGGGTTGACGGTGACGCCCAGCATGCGTTTGGCCTGGTCGTAGTGCGGTGCCAGTTCATCGCGCCAGTCGGTGATGTGCGCCCACTGCCGGTCGGCGTAGAAGGCGGCGGGCGGCTCGTACAGGGTGTTCGCGTACACCAGCGAACCACCGCCGACGCCCGCCCCCGCCATGATGAAGGTGTTCTTCAACAGGGTCAGCCGCTGGATGCCGTAGCAACCGAGTTTCGGGGCCCACAGGAATCGGCGCAGCCGCCAGGAGGTGCGGGCGAATTCGTCGTCGGCGAAGCGTCGCCCGGCCTCCAGTACGCCGACCCGGTACCCCTTCTCGGTCAGCCGCAGCGCGGTGACGCTGCCACCGAACCCCGAACCGATCACGAGTACGTCGTAGTCGAAACCCTTGCCGTCACCCATGCCGTCGAGATCCACGCTGCCCGCACCTTTCGCCGTCGCTGCCGATTCGCTCCACCGTAGGAGCGGTCACGGCCGCGACGGGACACAGCTGCGGTCAGGAAATCGGTACTTTCGGCCAGGCGGGTGGCGGCGCCGTGGTCGACTACCGGCGGCGCGAGGTGGTGCGGCCGCGCGCCGAACCCGCGATCCGTTCGCCGCGGCGGCGGGTGCGGGCCGTCCACTCCGCGCCCCGGCCCTTGGCCGCGTCGGCGGCCTCGGGCCCGCGCTGGCGGGCGATTTCGGCCAGGTGCGCGCTGCGCTCGCGGGCGGTCTCGGCCCATTCCGGTCCGCGTTCGCGGGCGACCTCGGCGAGGTGCGCGCTGCGTTCGCGGGCGGCACCGGCGTACTCGGGTCCGCGTTCGCGGGCGATTTCGGCCAGGTGGCTGCCGCGTTCCCGGGCGGCCTCGGCCAGTTCGGGTCCGCGTTCGCGGGCGATCTCGGCCAGGTGCGCGCTGCGTTCGCGGGCGATCTCGGCGATTTCGGTGCCGCGTTCGCGGGCGGTCTCGGCCCATTCCGGTCCGCGTTCGCGCGCGACCTCGGCCAACTCCTGGCCACGCTCCTTGGCGGTCCCGGCCACCTCCGCCCCCTTCGAGGCCGCCACCTCGGCGACGTGGCGGGCGCGAACGGCGGTGTCGTGCAGGCGGTCTCGCACGGCCGGACCGGCGTGGTCACTCGCGCCCAGCGGCAGGGCGGCCGAGACGGCGGCGGCCGTGCGCTGGGCGGCCCGGCGGCCGCGCCAGCCCAGCGACGGCCTGCCCTCGGTATCGGCGCTGGCGATGAGCAGGCCGCCGAGCAGGCTCATATCCTTGAAGAACGCGGTCCGCTTGGCCGCCTTGCGGGTGGGATCGGTCTCCTGCCAGAAATCCTGATTCGTCACCGCCGATGGCACCACGGTCATCGCGAGCATCAGCGAGGCGAGTCGCGGCACCTTGCCCGTGGCGAGTAGCACCCCGCCAGCTATCTGCGCGCCGGCATTGATTTTCACCAATGTGGCCGGATCGGCGGGCAGTTTCTCGGCGACCCCGGCGAACCGGGATTCACGCTGCTGCTCCAGGAGGGTGTTGGCCGCCTTCACCCGTTCGTCCGGGTGCATGAGCGTGTCGGCCCCATCCGCGAGAAAGGCGGAGGCCAGCAGCGGCCGGGCAAGTCGTCGTAGCAACATCAACGGGCCCCTTGCTTCGGAAATAGGTCACTTTGTCGGTGGGTATCTCCTGCGCCGGAATTCAAACGTACCGGCGGGCAACGCTGTAGCTACCGAGTATAGGGAGGATCGGGCGCGGATCAGACGTCGAGGCCGTCCTGCAGCGTGGCGATGGCCCCGTCCAGGGTTTCGTGGAGAGCGGACAGCGAGCGGTCGGTGTTCACCACCCAGTGGTCGAGTCCGACGCCCAGGGCGGCGAAGCAGGCCGCGGCGGCGACCTGGGTGCGCAGATCGGCCTCGACCAGTCCGGCGCGGCGGGCGAAGTGCTCGGCGAGGACGTGGCGGCGCAGCACCGCCCCGGTGAAATTCTCCTGTCGCAGTTCGGGATTGGTGATCAGCACCTGGCGGGCGCGGCGGACGGTGGCGGCCTGTTCGCGTCGCTGTTCGGCATCCGGTTCGTGGACGAGCAGTTCGCGCAGCGCGCCGCGCAGCGCGGTGGGCGCGGACTCCTCGGGCGGTCGCCGGTCCATGGCCGCGAGCAGGAAGGCGACGAGATCCTCCTCATGGCCGAACACCACGGCCGCCTTGGACGGGAAGTGGCGGTGGAAGGTGCGACGCGAGACCCGCACCGCGTCGGCGATCTGCTGCACGGTGGTCTGCTCGTACCCCTGTCGCTCGAACAGCCGCAGCGCGGCGTCCATGAGTTCCCGGCGCACGCGGGCCTTCTCCTGCTCGCGCAGTCCGACCGATTCCGGCATGTCCCGCCCTTCGTTGTCCAACCCACACTATTTGATGTCACACCGTGACACTTTTCCGGTTAATCTGATCGAAGTGTCTCACTGTGACGCCATTTGCTCACCGATGCGAGAGGGCCGCGATGACGCGACGCGCAATACTCACCCTGGTTTCGACGGCGATAGTGGCGAGCGCGCCGCTCGCGGGCAGCGCGGCGGCCGATCCGCCGAGCGCGGCGCACACCTCCGCACCGGGCACCGTCGTCAGCGACGCGGCCCTGCCCGCCGAACTGTGGATCCCCGGTACCGGATCGGCCCGTCGGCTGACCTACTGGACCCAGGACTCCGCGGGCGCGCCCGCCCTGTCCACCGGCGCGATCTTCGTCCCCGCCGGAACGCCGCCGCCCGGCGGCTGGCCCGTGCTCTCGTGGGAACACGGCACGGTGGGCGTGGGCGACGCCTGCGCGCCCTCGACCGCGGGCCGCTCCCAGCGCGACCTGGACTACCTCGGCACCTGGATGGACCAGGGCTACGCCGTGGTCGCCACCGACTACATCGGACTCGGCACCCCGGGCGGACACGCCTACCTGGACGGTCGCGCCGAGGCCAACGCCGCCATCGACATGGTGCGCGCGGCCCGCGCGGTCGATGCCTCGCTGGCCGCCAAGTGGGTGGCCATCGGGCAGTCCCAGGGCGGCGGCGCGACCGTCTTCACCGCCGCGCAGGCCACCCGCTACGCACCCGAACTCGACTACCGCGGCGCGGTGGCGACGGGTCCGGCCTCCAATGTGGCCGAGGTCTTCGGCCTGCTCGGCCCGGACAGCGTGCCCGTCCGGTCCGCCGCCCTGACGGCCTACGGCACCTATGTGTTCAACGGTCTGCGCACGGCGCTGCCCGATCTGGATCTGGACAGCTACCTGTCGCCGCTCGGCGAGGAGCTGGTGGCCGCCGCCGAAACCCTGTGCTACGCGCCCATGACCCAGCGCGCGGCCGGAGTGGCGCTCGGCGAACTGCTGGCGCGGCCGCTCGCCGAGGGCGATCTCATCGCACGGGCGCGCACCGTGCTCGACGTGCCCATGTCCGGATACGACCGCCCGCTGTTCATCGGACAGGGCACCAACGACACCGATGTGCCGATTCCGTTGACCACCAAGCTCATCGCCGATCTGGAAGCGCACGGCGTGCGTCCCGAGGTGCACATCTACCCCGGTAAGGACCACAGCGCGACCATGGCGGCATCGCTGCCGGACAGCATGCCGTTCGTGGCCCGGCTCTTCGCCTGAGCCGGATCGGTCGCCGGTCGCGCCGGTTCAGCGGCTGACGGCGGTCTCGGATGTCACATGCGACAGCTTCTCGGGATTGCGCACGATGTAGAGCCCGGTGACGAGACCGTCGTCGATCCGCACGGCCACGATGCCGTCGATCGCGCCGTCGATCCGCACGACCAGGGCCGGGAAGCCATTGGCCTGCACCGGCTCGACCGTCAGCGTCCCGCCGTGCCGGTCCAGACCACCGGCCAGCAGGCGGCCCACCCGGTGCGCGCCCACCACGGGTCGGGTGATGGCCTGCTTGATGCCGCCGCCGTCGCCCAGCATCACCACGTCCGGGGCGAGAATGTCGAGCAGGCGGCGCAGGTCGCCCGTTTCCACCGCGACCTGGAAGGCGTCCAGCGCGTGCCGGGTCTCGGCGGGGGAGACCACCCCGCGCGGGCGGCGCGCGGCCACATGCGCCCGCGCCCGGTGCGCGATCTGACGCACCGCGGCCGGGGTCTTGTCCACGGCGGCGGCGATCTCGTCGTAGCCCAGGTCGAAGACGTCGCGCAGGACGAAGACCGCGCGCTCGGTGGGCGCGAGGGTCTCCAGCACCAGCAGCATGGCCATCGAGACGCTCTCCGCCAATTCGACGTCCTCGGCGACATCGGGTGAGGTGAGCAGCGGTTCGGGCAGCCACGGGCCGACATAGGACTCCCGGCGGCGGCCCAGCGTGCGCAGTCGGGTGAGCGCCTGGCGGGTGGCGATCCGTACCAGGTAGGCGCGTTCGTCGCGCACGGCGTCCAGGTCGACGCCCGTCCACCGCAGCCAGGTCTCCTGCAATACGTCCTCGGCGTCGGCGGCCGAACCGAGTATCTCGTAGGCGACGGTGAAGAGCAGGTTGCGGTGGGTGACGAATGCCGCGGTGGCCGCATCCGTGCCGTCGGCCTCGTGCATGGGTGACTCCTGTCCGTGTCCTCGACCGTATGTCACACACCAGACACCGCGGCCGCCGCGCATGTGACACACCGGGGCCGTGATCGCCGCCACGCCTCGCGGCCCTCGGGCACAGTTGGCCGCCGCGCTTCGCGGCGTTCAGGCGGAGATTGCCGCCGCGCTTCGCGGCGTTCGGGCGGAGATTGCCGGGGCGTTCGGGCGGAGATTGCTGCGGCGCTCGGGCGGAGATCGCCCCCACAGCTCACGGCGCACGAGCGGGACGGCCCGTCCGGTCTCGGTGCACCCGTCGTCCGGTCGCCAGGGGGCCGGGATCGCACGGTCGGCCGACCGGCTAGCCGGTGCGCGCCACCTTCACCGCTTCGGTCACCAGCGGCACCTGGAGCGGAAGGCGCAGCAGGACGCCGGCTTTGAGCGGCAGCGCACGTTCGGGATCGCGGTACCAGTCGGCGGCCATCCGGACGTTCGCCGGGAAGACGGCGACGAAGAGCAGGGCCGCGAGCGCACCGCCGGTGCGGCGGGTGCGGGGTGTCGCGAGCAACCCGGCGATCCCGAGTTCGGCGACCCCGGAGGCATAGGTGTAGGTCCGCGCGCTGCCGGGCAGCGACCGCGGGACGATGGCGTCGAAGAACCTGGGGGCGAGGAAGTGCATGGTGCCGGCCACGCCCAGGAGTACCGTCAGACGTAGGGAAGCGGCCGAGGCCGCCCGCGCGCGAGAATGTGACACATGCGACACCCTGCCATACCGGCTGCTCGGTAGGGGTAGCGGCGGGAGTTCGCCACAGGTTCGGCGGTGTCCGAGTTTGACGGAGGTGGACCCGGGTACTCCACTTTGTCGGGACTGTCCGAACGAACTAGAGGTGTGCGTGGTGGACGCGAAGCCGCGTCCGGCTGGGATTGGGATATGAGTGCGAACCTGATGATCGTGGAGGATGACGACCGCGTTCGCGTGGCCCTGCGGTTGGCCATGGAGGATGAGGGCTATGACGTCGCTGAGGCGGAGGAGGCGGAGGTCGCGCTCAGGCAGCTGCGTGACAACGGAGCACCCGATTTCATGATCGTGGATCTGATGCTGGGCGGTATGGACGGCTTCACCTGCATCCGCGAGATCCGCCGCGACCACGACGTCCCCATCATCGTGGTCAGTGCCCGCGACGACACCCACGACGTGGTGGCCGCGCTGGAGGCGGGCGCCGACGACTTCGTCACCAAGCCGTTCGAGGTCAAGGAGATCACCGCGCGCATGCGCGCCGTGGCCCGGCGCGCGCGGTTCGCCGAACAGGCTGCCGCGGAAGAGGATCCGGATTCCGAGCTGGGCACCATGGTGCTCGACGAGCAGGCCGGCAACCCGCTCGTGCTCTCCACCGAGAGCGGGATCGTGCGCCGTGGTGACGAGGAGATCCACCTCACGCTCACCGAGTACCGGCTACTGTGCGAACTCGCCGGCTCGGCCGGGCGGGTGCTCAGTCGCGGCACCCTGCTGGAACGGGTGTGGGATCGCGGCTTCTTCGGCGATGAGCGCATCGTCGACGTGCACATCCGGCGACTGCGCACCAAGATCGAGCGGGATGCCTCGGATCCGCAACTCATCGTGACCGTTCGAGGGCTGGGGTACCGACTCGACGTCCAGCGGTGATCGGTCTCCTGGTCGTCACCGCGGTGGTGGCCCTGGCCCTGGGACTCGCCCTCGGCATGTGGGTGAGTCGGCGCACCTTCGAACCGGTGGTGCGCTCGCTGCGCAGCAGCGTGGAGCGGGAACGCCGACTGGTCGGTGACGTCAGCCACGAATTGCGTACTCCGCTGACCACCCTCATCACCAGTGTCGGCGTGCTGAAGCGCTACGAGGCGGATCTGCCCGAGCGCTGTCGGCTGGCCCTGGGGCTGGTCACCGACGAGATCGAACATCTGCGCCGGGTGCTCGACGACATGCTGGCCCTGGCCCGGATGGAGGCGGGGGTACATGCGGGCGACGCCGACCCGCTGTCGCTGAAAGAATTATTGATTCACACGGTATCCGGGCGAAAACATGCACCCGAATTATTGACGGTCGTGCAGGACAGTATGATTCGCGGCCGGAAATTGGAACTCGAACGTGCCGTGGGCAATTTGCTCGACAATGCCGTGCGGCACGGCGGCGGCATTGTCGGGATCACATTGCGACGGAATGGTGACGAAGCCGTCATCATGGTCGACGATGCCGGTCCCGGAGTCGCTGTCGCCGATCGTAAACGTGTTTTCGATCGCTTTACGACGGTGCGTGCGGGACGTCGGACGGTGACCGGTACCGGCATCGGGTTGGCTCTGGTGGCCGAGACCGTGTCGGCGCACGGAGGGCGTGTCGAATGTGGTGAACGTCCCGGTGGCGGAGCACGTTTCATTATCCGACTTCCGGTATGTGACACACGCGGGTAACGGGCTCGTCATACGATCGCAATGAAGCCGACCGGTTCATCTCAAGATTCGGCCGCCACTCTGAAATGGTCATGAAGACACCATTCAGCCAATTCCCCGTAACTATCGATCAGCTTCTGGTGGAACCCCCCGACGGCTCCACGTTCACACTCAGATCTCCACGGGTGGAGGACGGTGGCGGTATCTGGCGAATCGCCCGCGATTCCCGCGTGCTGGATACCAATACGAGCTACGCGTACCTGATGTGGTGCCGCGACTTCGCCGGAACGTCCGTCGTCGCCGAAATCGACGGTGACATCGCCGGATTCGTGATCGGCTACTGCCGTCCACAAGCCCCCGACGTACTGTTCGTCTGGCAGGTGGCCGTGGACCATGCCTACCGCGGCCGCGGTCTGGGCGTCGAAATGCTCGACACCCTGATGAACAGCTGTGCCGCCCACGGGGTTTCGACCTTGGAGACCACCATCTCCGATGACAACCCGGCCTCCATCGCGATGTTCAATTCGCTCACGCGCCGCCGCCGGGCCGTCATCGCCGACTATCCACTCTTCGAGCGGGAGCACTTCCCCGACCAGCACGAGGCCGAGCGCCTGTACCGCATCACGCCGCCGACCACACTGGAGGAGATCCGATGACCACCACCGAGACGATGACCATCTTCGAGGATCTCGAATCGAACGTGCGCGGCTACTGCCGCTCGTGGCCCGCTCTCTTCGACACCGCCCGCGGTGCGTGGCTGCACGACGAGAACGGTCGGGACTACCTGGACTTCTTCGCCGGCGCGGGCTCGCTCAACTACGGGCACAACAACCCGGTGCTGAAGGAGGCGCTGCTCGACTACATCGGTCGCGACGGCATCACCCACGGCCTGGACATGTCCACCGTCGCCAAGCGTGATCTGCTGGACACCCTGCGCCGCACCCTGCTGGCCCCGCGCGGGCTGGAGTACAAGGTGCAGTTCCCCGGCCCCACCGGCGCCAACGCCGTCGAGGCGGCGCTGAAGCTGGCCCGCAAGGTGACCGGGCGCACCGCGGTCCTCAACTTCACCAATGCCTTCCACGGCATGACGCTGGGTGCCCTGTCGGTGACCGGCAATGCGACCAAGCGCGCGGGTGCCGGTGTTCCGCTGGTGCATTCGACCGCCATGCCGTATGACGGCTACCTCGACGACATGGACGGCCTGGCGTGGATGGCGCGCGTGCTGGACGACTCCTCGTCGGGTCAGGACGCCCCGGCGGCCGTCATCGTCGAGACCGTGCAGGGCGAGGGCGGCGTCAACGTGGCCCGCGCCGCGTGGCTGCGCCAGCTGTCGGAGCTGTGCGCCGAGCGCGGCATCCTGCTCATCGTCGACGACGTGCAGATGGGTTGCGGTCGCACCGGCCCGTTCTTCTCGTTCGAGATCGCGGGTATCAAGCCGGATATCGTGACGCTGTCGAAGTCCATCGGCGGCTACGGCCTGCCGATGGCGCTGGTGCTCATGAAGCCCGAACTCGACCAGTGGTCGCCGGGTGAGCACAACGGCACCTTCCGCGGCAACAACCCGGCCTTCGTGACCGCCCGCGCGGCGCTGGAGCACTTCTGGTCCGACGACACCCTGGAGCGGGCCACCCTGGAGAAGGGCGCGCGCGCCGAGCGGGCGCTGACCGGCCTGACCTCCGCCTACGACGGCCTGTCCACGCGTGGCCGCGGTCTGGTGCAGGGTCTGGTCTTCGACGACGCCTCGCAGGCGGGCAAGGTGTGCCAGGTGGCCTTCGAGCGCGGTCTGCTGGTGGAGACCTCCGGTGCGGAGGACGAAGTGGTGAAACTGCTGCCGCCGCTGACCGTCACCCCGGACGAACTCGATCACGGTCTGGAGATCCTGGCCGGTGCCGTGGATTCCGTCTGCACCGGAAAGGCGGCCTGACGTGATCGTTCGTACCACCGCGGAGATCACCGGGACCGACCGCGACGTGGCCGGGGAGGGCTGGCGCAGCAAGCGCATCGTGCTCGGGGGTGACGGTGTCGGCTTCTCCTTCCACGAGACCACCATCGAGGCCGGAACCGTGCACGAGTTCCACTATCTCAACCACATCGAGGCGGTGTGGCTGGTCGAGGGCGAGGGGACGCTCGTCGACCTCGACAACGACGTGAAGTACGAGCTGGGTCCGGGTTCGATGTACCTGCTCGACGGCCACGAACGTCACCGCCTCGAGGTGCGTGAGCGGATGCGCATGATGTGCGTGTTCAATCCGCCTGTCACCGGACAGGAGGTCCACGACGAGAACGGCGTCTATCCGTTGGTCGCCGTCGCCGCCGAGTAGGGAGATTGGGAGTCAGGAACGAATGACGCTGTCGGACAACACCGTAATCGATCGCTACCAGACCCGGACCAGCACACCGCGGGCGCACATCGAGCGCACCGATCCCACGGTGTGGGGCCACATCGAGTCCCCGGAACTGGCTACCTTCGAGCCCTACGGCTACTCCGTGATCGATGCGCTGCTCGACCCCGCCGAGGTCGCCGAATTCTCGGCGGAGACCCGGCGTTTGGCGGATGATCCGGACCTGTGGCTCGATGAGCGATTGATCATCGAGAAGACGTCGCGGCGGGTGCGCTCGATCTTCGAGGTGCACAAGCTCAGTGACGCCATTGCGGATCTGGTGCGCCAGAGCCGGATTCGCGGACTCGCCGAACAGATTCTGGGTTCCGAGGTCTACATCCACCAGAGCCGGGTGAACTACATGCCCGGCTTCCGGGGGGCCGGTTTCTACTGGCATTCGGACTTCGAGACCTGGCACGCGGAGGACGGTATGCCCGCTCCGCGCGCGGTGAGCCTGTCGATCGCACTGACCGACAACTATCCCTACAACGGCAGCCTGATGCTCATGCCCGGGTCGCATCGCACCTTCGTGCCCTGCCAGGGTGAGACCCCGGCCGAGCACTACCGGGATTCGTTGCGCGAGCAGCAGATCGGTGTCCCCACCCAGGACGACATCACCAAGCTGGCCAGCACCTACGGCATCAACCAGTTCACCGGTGCCGCCGGCTCGGCGCTGCTGTTCGACTCGAACATCATGCACGGCTCGTCGAACAACATCACGCCGTTCCCGCGCTCGAACATCTTCCTGGTGTTCAACAGCGTGGAGAACGCGCTGGTCGCGCCGTTCGCGGCGGATGCACCGCGGCCGACCTACATCGGCAGCCGGGACTTCACGCCCATCGGCTGACTCATGACGGTATCGCACCCCGCTCGGATCCGGGCGGGGTGCGATGCTGTCTACAGGCCAGGTCGGGCGTACCAGGTCGGGCGGGCGTACC
Source organism: Nocardia otitidiscaviarum NBRC 14405 (assembly GCF_000308635.1). GTDB lineage: Bacteria > Actinomycetota > Actinomycetes > Mycobacteriales > Mycobacteriaceae > Nocardia > Nocardia otitidiscaviarum. Next base: position 39,411 of record NZ_BAGD01000275.1, read on the forward strand.
AGGTCCGGTGCGTCAGGTTCGGCGCACTGGATTCGGTGCTCCAGGTTTGGCGTTCTAGGTTCGGCGCAGCGTAGTGAGGAAGTCCGCGAAATCGGTGGGCGGGCGTCCGGTCAGCCTCCGCACCGCATCGGTGACGGTATCCAGATCGCCCGCGGCGATGGCCGCGTAGGAGGTCACCCAGCCGTCCAGCTCCCATGGGGGCGCATCGTATTTCGCGCGGGACGCGTACGCCTGCGCGAGAGTTTCCGGGTCGTAGCGGTAGGGGCGGCCCAGAATCTCGGTCATCTGTGCGGCCGCCTCGGTCAGGGTGAAGGCGCGCGGACCGGTGAGATCGTGGATCGCGCCGGCGTGTCCCTTGCCGGTGAGCACGGCCGCGGCGGCGGCCGCCACGTCCGCGCGGGCGACCGCGGCCACCGCGCCGTCACCGGCGGGCCCGCGTATGACACCGTGCTCGTCGGCGAAGGCCGGGATCAGGTCCTGGTACAGGTTGTCCCGCAGGATGGTGAACTCCATCCCCGAGGCCCGGATGGCCTGTTCGGTGTACCAGTGGTCGCGTCCGAAGGTGAAGGTGCAGTCGGGCGCGGCCGCGACGAAGGACAGGTAGACGATGCGCTCGACCCCGGCATCGCGGGCCGCCTGGACCACGGCGACCTGCTGGGCGGCCCGGTCGGCGGATTCGGTCGCGGAGACGAGGAAGAAGGTGTGCGCACCGGCCAGGGCGGTGGCGACGGATTCGGGGTCGGCGAAGTCGGCGCGGGCCGTGGTCGCGCCCGGTACGGCCGGGATCCGGGTGGGGGTGCGGCCCAGCAGCCGGGTGGTCAGGCCCGCGTCGGAGAGCAGGCGCGCCACTCGTCCGCCGATCTGCCCGCTCGCGCCGGATACGGCGATCACTTCGGTCATGGCCACAGGCTATCGCTCCGCTACCGGCTGGCTCGGGTAACATTCGGGACACATATGATTCTCAAATGAAGGAGTGTGCGTGACCGGGACGATCCTGCCCAAACACCACGGCAACTGCTTCGGCTGCGGGCCGGACAGCCGGTCCGGGCTGCACATCGACTTCCGGCGGGCCGGTGACGAGGTCACCGGCACGGTCGTCTTCGACGAGTGTCATCAGGGCGCGCCCGGACTGGTACACGGCGGCGTGGCCTCGGCAGCGCTCGACGAGGCGGCGGGCGCGATCCTGCTCGGGCACACGCTCCCGGCGGTCACGGCGCAGCTGAATATCGCGTTCTCTCGGCCGATTCCACTCGGCCGCCCGGTCACCGTGCGGGCCGCGCTGGACCGGCGCGAGGGCCGCAAACTGCACATCGCCGCGCGGCTGGAACTCGACGGCGAGACCGCCGCCACGGCCGACGCCCTGTTCATCGTGGTCGAGCCCGAACACTTCCTGGCGCACGGTGCCCGGCCGGGTGATATTCCGGCACTGGGCATCTGACGCCCGCGGTCATCCACCATCACCCGGCACCCGTCATCCGGTGATACCGAGCGCAGTGCCGGGGGTGGATGTGCGGCCGAGCCGGTGGGTGTCGGGTGTGCAGCCGGGCGTGGAAAACGCAGAGTCGCTGTCGCTCAGCGGAAGTCGCGGGCCTCACCGCGCAGGGGGATGCGGTGCAGGGTGATATCGACCGGTGTGCCGTCGAACTCTCCCGTCAGCCGCAGGGTGCTGTCGTGCTGGCGGTAGTCGAGCGTCGAATCGTCCAGACGCAGTCGGGATGTCGCGGCGTCGATGCTCAGCTCGGTGGTCAGCAGCTCGCCGGTGTCACGGGTCACGGCCAGGTGCTGGGCGGCGGGGCGGGCGTCGATGGCGAGGCGCACCCAGCGCGGTCCGGCCCCCTCGTAGGTGTCCACCGCCCACACTCCGTCCAGGGGTGAGATCCGCTCGGTGTAGTCGTTGTAGCTGCGAATTCCATTGGCCCCCATGGCGGCGATGACGACGGCGGCTGCGGCGAGGTGGGCGAGCGTTCCCGCCCGCCGGCGACGCCGCCCCGCCGCGGGCGGTTCGGGCAGGGCGACCGAATCCCGGTTGCGGATCAGCACATCGAGCAGCCGCGACCACCACGGCAGTGCGACCACCAGGGCCATCGCCAGCATGAGCAGTGGGGTCAGGATGACCGGCACGCCGTAGCTGAGGTTCAGAATGCTCACCTGGACCAGTGCGACCGCCGAGACCAGGGCCCCGAGCAGGGTGGTGCGCCGGAAGATGAGCAGTAGCCCGCCCAGCACCTCCACCGCGCCCGTGATCACCGTGTACGGCGTGGAGGTCGCCATGAACTTCCACAGCATGCCCGAGGGCGAGGAATCGCCGAGAGGGACCAGCATGGCGCCCGGCAGGGTGAAGGTGATGAATTGCGTCGGAACGACTTTCACCATGCCGAAGGCGATCATCGCCAGCGACAGCAGCACCCGGACCGCGGTGTATGCCCAGCCGGACGCCAGGGCGAGCCGTTCTCGGTTCATCGGTTCCCTCCGAAATCGCGTCGTGCTCCCGCCGCGCTCCTGGCCGCGGTTGCGGCCGGTCGGCCCCACCAGGGTGGCATACCGCGCCGAGCGGGCGCGTTCGCGAAACGGGCCGGCTCATCCGGCCCTGCGTCGATCTGTGATGTAGCTGACAACTTGCTGTATAAGTAACAGGTGTGCGACAGGTGTTTTACGATTCTGGCCGTCAGTCCAGGTCGGAATTGCGTGCCTTCGGCGCGATGCGGACCCGAGTAACAGGGGGAGCGGAATCCATTGTTGCGTATACCTTCCGACGACCGACCCGATGAACCGCGCCCGCCGACACTGGGCGGCCTGCTGCGCAAACTGCGGGATGATCGCCGGGTCTCCCGGGAACGATTGGGATTCGCCGCCGGGGTCAGCGCCAGCTATATCACGCACCTGGAGAGCGGCGCTCGCGAACATCCCACGAAACAGGTCATCGAGGCGCTCAGCACCTTTCTCGACCGCGTGCATCCCCTCTCCGATGCCGAGCGTCGCCACCTGTTCGATCTGGCCGGACTCCACGACGACACGTTTCCCGACGTCGACGACCTGCGGGCCGGTATCTCCGACGATATGCGCGCCGGCTTGGAGGTGCACGGGCCCAATCCGGCGGCCTTCGTCGACACCCGGTGGAATGTGCTGGCCTGCAATGATTCCTACGCGGCGGCATTCCCGGGGCTGGTCGAGGATGTCAGTATTCTGCGCTGGTTCTTCGGCAATGCGAACTCGCGGCGGGTGATGGTGGAATGGGAGCGGGAAGCCTCGCTCACGGTGGACTGGCTACGCGGTTTGATCGGCCAATCCGGCGATACCGCCTGGGCCGGTGATCTCCTGGAGGAACTCGGCGCGTACCCGGAATTCCGCGCCATGTGGGCGACGGGTGGGACAACCTATGGACGCGACGATCCGCGTATGCTATTGCGCGATATCGACTCCGGTGCCGAATATTCGCTGGCGGTGCACATGTTCCGCGTGGATTACGGCCGTCATCCCGGACACATTCAGTTCTTCCTCGGCGTCCGGCGGTGAGCGGAGGGCTACTGTGGAGGGGGCTCATCCCGGAGCATTTCGAAGAGGAGAGATTCCGTGGAGATTCTGGTCAATACCGGTAGGGCTGTGGAAGGCGATCAGGGGCTGCTCGATGCGGCCCGGGAGCGGATCGCCGACGTGCTGGGTCGGTTCGGCGATCGGATCACCCGCGTGGAGGTTTATCTGAACGACGAGAACGGGGACAAGGGCGGCGCGGACGACAAGAAGTGCACGCTGGAGGCCCGTCCGGCGGGTCAGGGGCCGGTGGTGGTGACGCATAAAGCGGCAACCATCGAGCAAGCCTATGACGGTGCGGCCCGCGAGATGGTGTCGCTGCTGAGTTCCCGGTTCGGTCGGCAGCGAGATGTCAAGGGCGGGGAGAGCATTCGGCACATCCCGGCCGAGTGATGTGACTTCATGTAAGTGAAGTCAGGGGTTAGGGTCGAGGTCATGGACAACGCTTTCGCTCGTGAGATGTGGCGGGCGCTCGAACCGCTGCACGCCGTGACCTACTTCGCCGCCGAATGCATCGCCGATCGCAAAACCCTTGGGCTGCGTGGGTACTGGATGGGTTACTTCGGTTCCCGCGCGGCCCCGTTCGGCGCCGTCCGGCCCGGGGTGGTGGAGGCCACCTTCTACAACTTCCACCCGCGCATGGTGCGGCGGGCGATCCCGGACGCCTGGGACTACGCCGACCCCGAGACCATCCTCGCGGACCGGGCCCGTTCGGCCGCCGCGGCGCTGACCCGGGTGACGCCGGATATCGAGGAGCTGGCCGAGCGGGTGCTGCCCGGTCTGCGGGCCGCGGTGGCCGCTGCGCCGCCCGGCGGCCGCTCACTGTTCGCCGCCAATCGCGATGTGCCCGAACCGGAATCCCCGGTCGCGGCGCTGTGGCAGGCGGCGACGGCGTTGCGCGAACATCGCGGGGACGGTCACGTCGCCTGCCTGCTCGCCGAGGGCATCGACGGCTGCGAGGCGCACGTGCTGTTCTCCGCCGACACCGGTACGCCCGAGCAGATCTGGCTCGACAACCGCGGCTGGAGCCGGGACGACTGGGATGCGGCGGCCGACCGGCTGCGGGCACGCGGACTGCTTGCGGGACAGGAGCTCTCCGATGCGGGCCGCGCGCTGCGCGCCCAAGTCGAGACCCGCACCGACGCCCTGGCCGCCGACGCCTATCGGGATCTCCCCGACGCCGAGGACATGCTGAAGCTGATCACGCCCGCGGCCCGGTTGGTCTCCCGCAGCGGCGCGGTGCCGTTCCCGAACCCCATGGGCGCGCATCCGCTCTGAGCGGTCGAGGCCGCGACAGGGTCGGCCGAACAGCCGCCGACGGTTCTAGCTGAACAGCCCGCCCAGTGCGCCGCCGCTCTGTCCGGCGTCCTGACCGCCGCCCGTGCCGCCGATGAGGCCGCCGGGCGGCAGTTCGGACGGCTGCACGATGACGAAGCCGCGGCCGGAGAACGACAGCGTCATCCCCTCGCCGGTGCTACGGCCGATGAGGCGGCCCAGGCCGAAGGAGTCGTTGCGCTTGACACCGGTCTGGAGACTGGAGGACCAGGCCACGGCGGCCTGCGGGTCGGCGTAGGTCGGCTGGTCGACCTGGAGCACGACAGGGGTGCCCTCGGTGGTGATGGCGATGCGCCCGCGACCGGTGAAGACGCAGTTGAAGAATCCGGCATTGCTGGCGTAGCCCGCCGCGCCCTGCACCCGCTTGATGTTGTAGGACAGCGTCGGGTCGAAGGCGAGCACATTGGCCCCGTTGATGGTCAGGCCGTCGCTGCCGTCCAGGTCGATGATGTGCACTTCGGCGGCGGCATTGGCGAGGAACAGATCACCGCGCCCGGACACCTTCATGAGCGGTACGCCCTCACCGGTGAGCCGCTGTTGGATGGCGCGTCCGATGCCACCGGAGCCCAGTGCCTGGAATCGCAGCTCCCCCTGATAGGCGACCATGGATCCGGACCGCGCCAGCACTTCGCCGTCGAGTCCGACCTTGATCATCTTGCTGCCCTGCTTCTGAATGCCGAGACCGTTGGCCTCGGCGAAACTGGGGCTGAACAGATCGCTCTGCATGGGCTGGGCTCCTCGGTGCGGTGCCGGCGTGGGGGACTGGTGGGCGGGTGCGTACCCGGGGCTCGGCGGGACGGGCGGCGGTGGCGGTGGCGGCGGACGGTGCTGCGCGGGAGCGGGATTCGGCGCGGGGGCGGGATTCGGCGCGGGCGGCGGCGTATCCGGCTCGTCGTCGATGTTCACCCCGAAGGCGGTGGCTATTCCGGCCAGGCCGTTGTCGTAGCCCTGCCCGACCGCGCGCACCTTCCACCCATCACCGCGCCGGTAGATCTCCACGCACACCACGGCGGTCTCGGTGGACAGTCCGCCGACGGGGAAGGTCAATGCCCCCGTGTGCGATTGGATGGTGGCGGTCAGCGCTCCCGCACCGCCGAAGCTCGCCGGTCCGCGCCCGTCCAGGCTGGCGGTGACGACGACGGTGTCGACATCGGGCGGCAGCATGCCGGTGTGCACGTCCACCATGTCGCCGCGGCCCTGCCCGTGGCGGTAGGTGACGCCCGGCCCGGCCGGTTGGTTGAAGAAGATGAAGTCGCCGTCGGATCGCACCCGCCCGTCGGTCCCCAGCAGCAGGGCCGAGACGTCGACCGGCGCGTGGCAGGCCACCGTGACGGTCATGCGGTCGCCGGGTGCGGGGCGGTTCTCGCCGCGAGCGAGTGTGGTCATCGCGGGCCGCCTCGAAGGTCCTGCATGGCATTCACGGTTTCCAGTCTGTCGTGACCGCGCGTGCCGCGCCAGCAAGGTCGACTGGGCGGGCGTGCCGTGGGACCGGGCCTGCTCCCGCCAGAGTAGACGTAACCGATAATAACACCTATTATGCGGTGAGGCTCCGACGACGGTGTACGGGGCGCGACCAGACGAAGCGAGTACCTCAATGACGCGGCATGTCGACGTACTGATCATCGGCGCGGGCCTGTCCGGAATCGGCATGGCCTGCCACCTCGGCAAGGAGGGGACCGGGCGCAGCTATCTGATCCTGGAGCGCCGCACCGCCATCGGCGGCACCTGGGATCTGTTCCGCTACCCGGGCATTCGCTCCGATTCGGATATGTACACCTTCGGCTACGGCTTCCGCCCGTGGATCGGCACCAAGGTGCTCGCCGACGGCCCGCACATCCGGCAGTACATCGAGGACACCGCCGCCGAATACGGCGTCACCGACCGTATCCGCTTCGGCCGCCGCGTGGTCGAGGCCAGCTGGGACAGTGCGGCCGAGCTGTGGACGGTGCGGGCGCACGACGAGCGCACCGGTGAGACCGAGATCTACACCAGCAACTTCCTGATCGGCTGCACCGGCTACTACGACTACGACAACGGCTACCGGCCGACCTTCCCCGGTGAGGAGCGGTTCCAGGGGCCGATCGTGCATCCGCAGCACTGGCCCGAGGATCTGGACTACGCCGGCAAGCGGGTGGTGGTCATCGGCAGCGGCGCGACCGCCATCACCCTCATTCCGTCCATGAGCGACACCGCCGGGCATGTGACCATGCTGCAGCGTTCGCCCACCTATATCGCCGCCCTGCCCGCCGACGATCCGGTCGCCGTCGGCATGAAGCTGGCGAAGGTGCCCGCCAAGCTCGCCTACAAGGTGGGTCGCGCCCGCAATATCGCCCTGCAGCGGGCCAGCTATCAGCTCTCGCGCACCAATCCGGCGCTCTCGCGCAAGCTCATGCTGGCGGCCGTGCGCGCCCAGGTCGGCCCCGGCATCGATATGCGCCACTTCACGCCCAGCTACGACCCGTGGGATCAGCGGCTGTGCGTGGTGCCGAATGGTGATCTGTTCCGGGTGCTGCGCAGCGGTAAGGCGTCCATCGTCACCGATCGCATCGCGACCTTCACCGAAACCGGTATCCAATTGGAGTCCGGGGACGAGATTCCCGCCGATATCGTCATCAGCGCCACCGGCCTGACCGTGCAGATGCTCGGCGGCGCGAGCCTGGTGGTGGACGGCGAAACCCTCGCCACCCGCGACCTGGTCGCCTACAAGGGCGCACTGCTGGGCAACGTGCCCAATGCCATGGTGGTGCTCGGCTACACCAACGCCTCCTGGACCCTCAAGGCCGATCTCGCCGCCGAGTACTTCTGCCGCCTGCTGAACCATATGCGGGACAAGGGATTCACCAAGGTGGTCGCGGTACCGGAGGATGGCGACAAGTCGGAGGCGTCGCTCATGGGTGGTGCGCTCACCTCCGGCTACATCCAGCGCGGCGACGGCGTCATGCCCCGGCAGGGCACCCGCGGCCCCTGGCTGGTCATCAACAACTATTTCCGCGACCGCGCGCTGCTGCGCAAGGGCGCGCTGGAGGACGGCGTGTTGCGTTTCACCCGCGGTGCCGCCCGCCGCGTACCGGTGGCCGCCGAATCCCGCTCCGCCTGAAGGCACTTCGAGTGACGGCCGCCGGGTGACACCCGGCGGCCGTTTCGGATTCGGTCATCGCTCGGCGGCGGCCAGGCGGGGGAACAGGGCCAGCGCCACCACCTGGATGGCCAGCACGGTACCCACCAGCGCCGCGATCGACACCTCGTACAGCAGGCCGGTGAGCGCGCCGCCCAGCGCCGCGGCCACCCCGCCGAGAGCGGCGTAGAGACCGTAGGCGGTGGCGCGGCGGTGCGGGGGAACCAGATCGGCGACCACGGCGCGCATGGTCGACTCCTGGATGCCGAGGGCCGCACCCCACAGCAGCGCCCCGAGCAGCATCCACCGCAGATCGGCGGCGAAGGCGAATACCGTTGCCAGCGCGGCGAGTAGCGGCAGGGCGGTGAGCACCCGCGCGCCGACGCGGTCGTAGGTCCAGCCGGCGGCCAGCGCGGTGAGGGCGTCGACGACCATGGCGGCGGCGTACAGCACGGCGACGGCGGCCGTGGTCATGCCACCCGCGGTCACCAGGTGATACGAGAGCACGCCGAAGGTGGCGAAGCCGCTCAACGTGACGGCGGTGAAGGCCGAGTAGCGCCAGAACACGGCCGGAAGCCGTTCCCGCACAGCGGATGTCGATCGTGTCGCGGGCGGTTCGGACGGTACTTCGTAGCGTTCGGGGTGCGGGACGCGCAACTGCAGCCAGGCCAGCAGGGCGAGCGTGGCCACGGCGGGCACCGCGAGCACTCCGAAGGCGGTGCGGTAGTTCGTATCCGAGACGGCCAGCACGCCCGCCACCAGCAATGGCCCCGCGAGCGCGCCGATCTGGTCGAGCGCCTCGTGGACGGCGAAGCCGCGCCCGCGCCCCGCCGCGGCCGTCGCGTAGGAGAGCAGGGTGTCCTTGGCCGGACTGCGGACCGCCTTGCCGACCCGTTCGGTGACGACCAGTGCGCACGCGACCCAGAGCAATCCGGTGTATCCGAGCAGCGGGACCGACAGCACGCTGAGCGCGTACCCGGCGATGGTCCACGCCCAGAAGCGTTGCGTGCGGTCGGCGAGCGGGCCGGAGAACAGGCGCAGTGCCAGCGCCGCCGCCTCCCCGACGCCGGTGACGATGCCGATCAGTGCCGCCGACGCGCCGAGCGCGGCGAGGAACGGGCCGGTGACCGAGCGCGCGCCCTCGTACACCACATCGGCGCACAGGCTCACCGCGCCGAAGCCGAAGACGAATCGCCACGCACCGAGCGGGGGACGAACGGTGGAATCGCGCATCAGGGCCTCCGCCTGTCGGTCTGCGCCGATCATGCCGCCGACGCACGGGTCGCGGTAGCCGTCGCGAGCAATGGAAAAGATCTCTTGTTGATAACAAGGAGCAATTCTGATACTCATGGTGGTCGTTCGGAACGCTCGGAAGGAACCGCGCCCATGCAGATCAGCGACCAGGTCGCCCTCGTCACCGGAGCCGCTTCGGGGCTCGGCCTGGCCACCGCGCGGCGGGTGCTGGCCGAGGGCGGGCGAGTGGTGCTGTTCGATCTCGCGGACTCCGAGGGGGCGGCGGTGGCGCGGGAACTGGGTGACGGCGCGATCTTCGTGCCGGGGGATGTCACCGAGGAGGACGATGTGGCAGCCGCGCTGGACGCCGCCGCGGCGCTGGGTCCGCTGCGCATGGTGGTGAACTGCGCCGGAATCGGGCTGCCGGGACGAATCCTGACCGGGGACAGCGTGATTCCCGTGCACGCCTTCCAGGTGGTGATCGACGTGAATCTGGTCGGGACCTTCAATGTGCTGCGCCTCGGGGCGCAGCGGATGGCGCGCCTGGCGACTGTCGACGGTGAACGAGGGGTCATCGTCAACACCGCCTCGGTGGCCGCGTTCGACGGGCAGATCGGCCAGGCGGCGTACGCGGCCTCCAAGGCGGCGGTGGCCGGAATGACGCTGCCGCTTGCCCGCGATCTGGGCGAGCGGCAGATTCGGGTGGTCACCGTCGCGCCGGGCATGTTCGATACGCCGCTGCTGGCCGCGCTGCCCGAGCAGGCGCGGGAATCCCTGGGGCAGCAGGTACCGCATCCGCGGCGGCTGGGTGATCCCGACGAATTCGCCGCACTGGTGGCGCATATCGTGAGCAACCCCATGCTCAATGGCGAAGTGATCCGGTTGGACGGCGGCATTCGCATGGCGGCCCGCTGAGCCGGCCGCCCCGCTGAGCTGGCCTCTCAGCGCCGTGCCAGCTCGCATCCAGCAAATTCTCAGTTCACTGCGGCACGGTGGGTCGCGTGCGCTTACCGAGACATCGAACCATGACAGCCCTGGCCGTGGCGGCGACCGCCGCACTCCTTCCGGTCGCGGCGGCGGGACCAGCCCTCGCGGTCGACGCACCCGCCGCGGTGTCCCCGGCGGGCACCTCGCCGGACGGGTCGCGGATCGTCTCGGTGCACACCGTCGACGACCGGCACCTGACCCTCCGGGTGTACTCGGCGGCCATGGACAAGAACATCGAGGTCGATGTGCAGCGACCGGCCGACACCTCGGCCGCCGCGCCGACGCTCTACCTGCTCAACGGGGCGGGCGGCGGTGAGGACAGCGCCACCTGGAACAAGCAGACCGATGTACTGGACTTCCTGGCGGCCAAGGACGTCAATGTGGTGCAGCCGATCGGCGGCGGGTTCAGCTACTACACCGATTGGCGCGCACCGGACCCCGCGCTGGGCGTCAACAAGTGGAAGACCTTCCTCACCGAGGAGCTGCCGCCGCTCGTCGACCGTGCGTTGCACACCACCGGGCGCAATGCCATCGCCGGACTGTCCATGGCGGGCACCTCGGTGCTGCAACTGCCCATCGCGGCGCCGGGGCTGTACGGATCGGTGGCCTCCTACAGCGGCTGCGCGCAGATCAGCGATCCCATCGGCTACAACTTCGTCAATACCGTGGTGGCGGCGGGCGGCGGCGATGCGAAGAACATGTATGGCCCGCAGGGTGATCCGATGTGGGCCGCGAACGATCCCTACGTGCACGCCGATCAGCTGCGCGGGGTGAATCTGTTCATCTCCAGCGGGACCGGAATGCCCGGCCGCTACGACACACTCGACGGGCAGTACGCCCTACCGGGGCCGGGCGGACTGGCCAATCAGGTCGTGGTCGGCGGCGGCCTCGAGGCCGCGACCGACTACTGCACGCGCAACCTGCAGACCAGGCTGAACGAGTTGGGCATCCCGGCCACCTACGACTTCACGCCGACCGGCACCCATTCGTGGGGGTACTGGCAGGACGCCCTGGAGAAGTCCTGGCCGGTGCTGGCGGCGGGACTGGGCCTGCCCGCCTGATCACGTCCGCAACAGCGCGAGCAGCGCTCGTCGCACCGCCGCCTCGGCCTCGTCCGCGGCGGCGCCTCGGCGTTCGATCAGGTGATGGTGGACGGGCCAGGCCGCGGCCGCTTCGATCAGGTCGAGCAGCTGTTCGTCGCGGGTTCCGTCGCGGGTGAGTTCGGGTTCGAACACCCGCGCCAGTCCGTCGCGAATGCGGGTGTCGGCCAAGCGCATTCGATCGTCCACGGCGGCGACGGTGGGGGAGAGCAGCAGGCCGAGCACTCGGGGTTTGCGCTGCAGTGCGAAAACGGCCGCGCTCTGCCGCACCACCGCCTCCACCCGCTCCGACAGCGGCGCGCCCGGGTCCACCGTGGTGATGAGGGCCTCGACACGCTCGGACTGTTCGTCGGTCAGGGCGACGAGCAGATCCTCCCTGGTCGGGAAGTGCACGAAGATGCTGCGTTCGGAGACGCCCGCGCGTTCGGCGAGCGCCTTGGTGGTCGGGGTGAACTCACCCCGCTGGGCCGATTCGAGCAGGGCCGCGATGATCGCGGCCCGGGTCTGCTCCGGGTCGCGGCGGCGTCTGGCGCTGGTCGTCACGGTGTGAGTATATTGCAGTCTCACTGCAATAGCGAAGGGAGCAGTGATGGTCGACGACCACCGTGCCGACACCGACGACACCCGCCGCACCGGACGCCTCGCGCTGTCCAGGCGCGGCGCACTGGGCGCCGGGGCCGCCGCGCTGATGGCGGCGGGTGTCGGGTCCGCGGCCACCGCCTGCGGCGACGACGCGCGGGCGAGCGCCGAGGAACGGCCCAGCCGGAATCCGGTCGACCCCAGTGACCACGTGCTCGCGCGCCAGCGGCAGGCGCGGGACACCTTGCCGTTCACCGACACCGCCGATTTCGCCGACGCCGACCGCGGCTTCCTGGCCGCGCCGGAATCCGGAGTGATCACCGACGCCGAGGGAAAGACGGTGTGGGACAGCGACTCCTACGACTTCCTGCAGGGCGGCTGCCCCAATTCGGTGCATCCGAGCCTGTGGCGGCAGGGGCAGCTGGTGGTCAAGAGCGGGCTCTACGAGGTGGTGCCGGGGATCTATCAGATTCGCGGGCTCGACCTGTCGAATATGACCATCGTGGAGGGCGATACCGGCATCGTGGTGATCGATCCGCTCATCTCGGTGGAGACCGCCGCGGCCGGGCTCGCGCTGTACCGCGCCCACCGGGGCGATCGGCCGGTCACCGGACTGATCTACACCCATGCACATGTCGACCACTTCGGTGGCGCGCAGGGCGTCGTCACCGTCGAGGACGTGCGCGCGGGCCGGGTGCCGGTGCTGGCGCCGCGCGGCTTCCTGGAACACGCGGTGGCGGAGAACGTCTACGCCGGAACGGCCATGGCCCGGCGCTCGGCCTACATGTACGGTGCGGCCCTGCCGCGCGGCGATCGAGGGCAGGTCGGGACCGGATTGGGCATGACGACCTCGGTCGGAACCGTGAGCCTTGTTCCGCCGACCCGCGACATCACCCACACCGGGCAGGAGGAGACGATCGACGGCGTGCGGATCGTCTTCCAGATCACGCCCGGCACGGAAGCTCCCGCCGAGATGAACTTCTACTTCCCCGATCGGCGCGCACTCTGCATGGCGGAGAACGCGACCCACACCCTGCACAATATCGTCACGCTGCGCGGTGCCCTGGTGCGCGACGCACACGTCTGGGCCAAGTATCTGACCGAGGCCATCCAGCTGTTCGGGGGCAGGTCCGAGGTGGCCTTCGCCTCCCACCACTGGCCCACCTGGGGATCGGAGCGGATCGTGGAATGGCTGGGGCTGCAACGGGATACCTACGGCTACCTGCACGATCAGACCCTGCGGCTGCTGAACAAAGGGTACGTGGGCGCCGAGATCGCCGAGTTGATGACCATGCCGCCCGCTCTCGAAACCGCCTGGGCGAGTCACGGTTACTACGGCTCGGTCAGCCACAATGTGAAGGCCGTCTACCAGCGGTACATGGGCTGGTTCGACGGCAATCCGGCGCATCTGTGGGAGCATCCGCCGGTCGAATCCGCCAAGCGGCACGTCGCCGCCATGGGCGGCGCCGACGGAGTGCTGCGGACCGCGCGGGCCGCCTACGCCGAGGGCGACTACCGCTGGGCGGCACAGGTGCTCGACTACCTCATCTTCGCCGAGCCGGAGCACGAGGCGGCGAAGATGTTGCAGGCCAGCACCTTCGAGCAACTCGCGTACGGATCCGAGAACGGACCCTGGCGCAACTTCTACCTCTCCGGAGCGCACGAACTGCGCAACGGTCCGTTCGGCACCCCGACCAAGGCCGATGCGGCGGGCGTGGCGGCGGCGCTCACCGTGGAGCAGGTGTTCGACGCCGTGGCCCTGCGCGTCGACGGTCCGAAGGCATGGGAGACGAGGCTGGTGACCGACTGGGTGGTCACCGACGAGAACCGTACGCACCGTGCCGATCTGCGCAACGGCGTGCTCGTCCACTACGACACCGTCCCCGGTGAACCGGACAGCGTCCCCGCCGACGCCACCTTCAGCCTCACCCGCGCCACGCTCGTCGGCGTACTCACCGGCGCCGTGACCATGATCGATGCGGTGAAGTCCGGCGAGGTACGGGTCGCGGGCGATCCGCTGCGGCTCCAGCAGTTGCGGGACGTGCTCGACACGCCCGACCCGGAGTTCGCCATCGTCACGCCCTGAGTCGCGGTGCCGGGGCGGCGGTGCGAGTTCAGGCCCGTAACGCTGTCGGGCGCGCTCGACGATCGCGTCGAGGCGGGCGTGGTGCGCGCCCTTCCAGTACGGCTGACCGCAGTCCTCGCACTGAGCGAAGGTGTCGTAGGAGTGGTCGGTGTGCGCGGGCAGCAGCGCCCGCACCGACTCCCGATCCGTCTCGCGCAGTGAGCCGTTGCAGGTCGTACAGCGGGTCCAGGGGCGCAGCGGCGGCGCGAAGCGGGACAGCACGTCGTCGAGCTGTTCGGCGGGCCGGTGGCTGTAGACGTAAGCGCCCGCGAAGATTTCGCGACGCCGCAGCAGACCGCGGTCGCGGGAGAGCAGGATGCGCCGCTCGGCGGCCGAGCGGGCGGCCAGCGCCGCGTCGCCGATATCCGGATTCTCGTAGGCGGCGTCCACGCCGAGCAGACGGAGGCGGCGGGTCAGGGTGCCGAGGTGGATATCGAGCAGGAAGCGCGGGCTCGCGACGGGCTGGGGGCGCGTCACCGCGCGCACCGTCACGGTCTGCCCGATGGTCGGAATGTGGGCGGCGGATGCCGGTGCACCGTCGACCAGGAGCTCACCGACCTCGGTGAGCGGTACCCCGAGCGATTCCACCACGTGACCGAGCGTGGAGACGCCGTCCACACGCGCCGTCATCGGCGCGCCGCGCCGGCGGGCGGGCAGGAACGGTCCCAGTTCCGGCGCGAAATCGACGGTTATCCCCGAGGTGTCCACGCGGTCAGCATGCCAGCGCGGCGGGGACGCGGCCACCGTATTGCGGCGGTGCCGACGCGGGGCGGGGCGGTCCCCTGCGGATGCCGGGTAGCGCGGTCGTGCCGTCGGCGCTCGGGTGCGGATACGGACGGGGCGGGTTCGCGGTATCGCGAAC
>NZ_BAGD01000274.1 GCF_000308635.1 Nocardia otitidiscaviarum NBRC 14405
CCCACGCCAGCAACAGCGTCACCAGGTTCCGCGCGGTCACCGTGACCAGCATGGCGGCGGCGAACACCAGCATGAGTCCGTGGAAGCGCGCCAGCGGCTCGCCGCGCCCGAGATCACCGGCGGCGAAGACGAGAACGGCGGTGACGATGGCGGCCACCGTCACGATCATGACGGCGGACAGACCGTCCACGCCGAGCGACAGCGGGATGCCGGAGAGCAGCGGCACCGACACCTCACCGCGCCCGACGGCATTCAGCGCGGCCAGCACCGTGGTCGAGGCGGCGACCACGAGTGCAGCGACGGGCGCGAGGCGGTCGGCGCGGCGACCGCACAGTAGCAGCGCGACCCCGGTCAGGGCGGGCAGCGCGATCAGCGGCCACAGCACGGCCTCACCCCTTCAGATCCGTCGCATCGTCCACCGTGTCGATATCGCGCGCCCGGAAAACGACGGTGGCCACGGCGAATCCGGCCGCCATCTCCACCGCCATGGCCGTCACCGCGACCACCACCAGAACCTGCGCGTCGGCGGTCGGCCAGGCGAAGTACCAGAACGCGGCGGCGGCGACCAGCACCGCGTTGATCATGAGTTCGAGCCCCATCATGATCATCACGATGGACTGCTGGGACAGCACGCCGTAGAGCCCGACGCTGAACAGCGCGGCGGCCAGCACCAGGAATTCGGGCAGGTTCACGACCGCACCCCGCCCTCGACCGGATCGTCGGGTATCCGGCGGTCGAGCCGATCCCCGTAGCGGTCGTAGCGCCCCCGGTGGGTGGCCAGTACCACCGTGGCCACCATGGTGGTGAAGAGCACCAGCCCGACGATGATCATCACCAGCATCTTCGAGCCCATCAGCGCCTCGCCCAGCGCACGGGTGGGGTCGGCGGGCGGTGCGTGCTCCCGGCGCGGCCAGTCGACGAGCAGTGCCACGGCGCTCAATGCGACGAACACCGTGGCGGAGATGACGAGCGCACCGATTTTGTTGTGCACCATGCTCATCGGCATGAGTCCGGCCGGATTCATCATGTACATGACCATGAACAGCACCATGATCACCATTTCCATGATCATCATGAGCACCACCAGGACTCCGAGGTAGGCCAGTTCGACCAGGAATACGGTGCCCGCCGCGAACAGGAACGACAGCAGCAGCGCGAAGGTGGCCCGCGCCATCGAATCCACCCGGAACACCGCCACCCCGGCGGCCACGGCTCCCACCGCGCACACCCAGAACAGGATGTGGGACAGCATCTTCCGACCTCCCGTCGCTCAGCGCAGCACCAGCAGCGAGACCATTAGGGCCTGCACCAGGGTGAGCGGCAACAACACCAGCCACGCCACCTCCATATAGCGCGACATGCGAATCGTGGGCCAGCGTCGACCCAGCCGGACCAGCACCGCCAGCACGGCGATGGTTTTCACCAGCGTCCACAGCCAGCCCGGCAGCCACGGCCCCGCACCGCCGCCGAGGAACAGCGGCACCGCCATGGCCGCCGCGGCCACGAACAGCACCCGACGTGCCACCCGCAACAGCAGCCCATCCGGCCCCGACACCTCGGCGAACACGCCCCCGGCGAGATCGGTGCCCGCCGGGGCGTCGAACGGCCGGGTAAACGCCATGGCGGGCACCGACAGCAGATAGACCACGAACGCCACCGGCATGATCAATACGAACCATCGGTCCTGTTGTGCCGCGACGATATCGGCAATCCGCAACGAGCCCGCCCCGACAGCGGCGCAGGTCAGCGCGAACATGTGCGGCAGCTCGTAGGCCACCCCCTGCGCCACGAACCGATATCCGCCCACCAGCGCGAACACCGAGTTCGACCCCCACCCCGCCGACCACACCGCCACCCAGGCCACCACCTCGAGCGCATTGAACCAGACCAGACTCACCCCGCCGTCCAACACGACGGCCCCGCCGACCGGCACCAGCGCGGCGGCCAGCACCCCCGCCACCAGCAGGACGAGTCCGGCGGCACGCCACAGGAGTACATCCGCACCCACGATCCGACGACGCTGCTGAACGAGCCCCAACACCACCGCCCGCCAGGGTGCGGCCACCGCCGCCGCGACGGGCGCACCCGCCGCACGGGCGCGGAGTACGGCGTCGACCGTGGCGGTGCCCCAGGCCATGGCCAGCACTCCGGCGGGCAGCAGCACGGTCAGCCACCACGGTGCGAGCTCAACCATGGACGACCTCCCGCGGTGCGTGACACAGTACGTCCGGATCGGGATCGAGACCGGCCACGATCAACCGCGCCTCCGCGAGCGTGACACCGGCGAGAAGCTCCGGCAGCGCCGCCAGGGTCCAGGTCGTGCGGGTGGTTTCCGTCGCGGGGAAATCCGCTGTGCGCCGGGCGATCGCCGCATTCCACTCGACGCTCGCGCGATTGGACAGCAGCTGGCCGATCTCCGTGAGCCAGGCGTCGAGGCGATCCGCGGTGTCACCGGCCAGACCCGGCGGCACTCCGGGGCCGTCCGCGATCGCCCCCACCCCGCGCAGTGACCACCGCAGCGGCCGGGACCGCCGGACCCGGCGAATCCACCTGTGCCCCAGCATTTCTCCTGTATCCGCAGGACCATCGGCCAGAACTCGGTCCCGCAGCAGACGCCCCGCCACCGCGGCATCCTCCCACCCCGCGACGGTCAAGAGCGTCGCCACCGAATCCACCCGCCGCGCCACCGCATACCGACGCCTCATCCATCCGCCGTCCCCCGCCTCGACCCGCCCCACCCACGGCTCCAGCCAGAACGACTCAGCTCCCTCCGGCGCAGCCAGCGTGGAAACCCCTGCGCTGGAAACGATCCCACCCTGCACCCGAGCGGTGACCACCAACCCGGCGGGCCACCACGGCAATACCGGCCCCAGCGCAACGGTCACCTCGTCCAGCGTCAGCCCATCCCGATCCGCCGCCCGCTCGGCCATAGCCAAGCCCCCCGGCATCTCCATCCCCTCGTGCCCGTGCCCGTGCCCACCGTGCTCCGCGTGCCCACCGTGCCCGTGCCCAGCGTTCTCGTCACGTGCACTGCGCTCGCGACGTTCGTCATCCGCATCGGGTTCGCCATGCGCACCGGTTCCACCGTGCTCCATCCGAGCACATCCGGCGTGGCCAGCGGATCGAGGGAGATCGCCGTCTTCCGCAGGAAGCACGGCCCGAGCAGGTGCCTGACGGATCCGCGGGTGAGCCGGGTGCGACGGGAGTTCGCCACCACCCGCTCCGGATCCGAGCCCATCCCTCGCGGCAGCGAGTTCGGCTGCGGCCCAGTGTGGTTCGTGGATATCGACGCGAATTCCGGGCAGGGGCATGGCCTTGTGGACGCGCCCGACGGCGTCCTCGAACTCCGCGTCCCCACGCCCGGCCACGATCAGCAGGTTGGCGGCGGCCGGACCGTCGGCCCACCGCCACCCGTTCTCCCGCACCACGCGTTCGACGGCGACCCGCACACCCGCCCCTCCGGGAGCGACCGCCAACAGCGGCGCGATCGCCATCCGCCCGCGTAGCCATCGGGTCAGGTCCACCGCAGTGCCCCCTCACGCCAGGCGTAGAGCACCGCGACCATGAGCACAGCCAGGAATCCGAACATCTCGATCACCGCGCTCGAGCCGAGGTCGGCGGCCACCACGGCCCACGGGTACATGTAGGCCATTTCCATATCGAAGGCCAGGAACAGCATGGTGACCGCATACCACCGCACGTGATACCGCGACACCGCGTGCTCGCGCGGGGCCGCCCCCGACAGGAACGGCATCTGCTCCGCCTGCGGCGCGGGCCGTACGGCGCGGGCTGCCGCGTACAGCACCGCCGTGGACACCAGCACGATCCCCACCAGTACGAGCAGATGCGGCACCACCGGCGATCACCTCCCGTCCGTGTACGAGCCGCCGCGTGATCCCGCGACCGCGTACCACCAGCGCCCCGGCCAGAGGGCATCTCCGGTGACGGTACCCCGCTGGCACCCGGCCAAACGGCGACCGCCACGCCGCAACATCACGCCAGCGCCCTGCGCACCGCCCGCCCCCGCGACCGATCCGGATTAGCTCCCCCGATGCCGGGTACCCGAGGCACACGACGCACAGCTATGCGTATCCCGACAGCCCCGCATCCGGGGACCGCAGTCGACCACGAGGAGTTGTCAGCAGTCGTGTCCATGGATCCCGCCCCCGAGCGCACCCCCGACCTCGAACCCGGCGGCGGAGTCGCCCCCGGCTCCACCCCGCCCGACACCCCGCAAACCTCCGGCCTCTCCGCCCCGGAGCCCCGCACCCGCCACCACTTCCCACCCACCGGAGTCCTCGCGATCACCGCGATCCTTCTGATCGTGGCGGTCTTCATCGTGGTCGCCGTCGTCATCGCCGTCAACTGAGTACGGCCGCCAACCCGATCTCGGGCGGCGCGGTGCCCACCGGGTCGGTACGGCCCTCCACGACGGACCGGCCACCGTCGTGCGGTGGGCCGACCGCGCCCGCCGTCGGCCTGTGGCCCGACCTCGGGATGACCCGGTCAGACGTTGCTGCGCACCTGGTCGTCGGCCGGGGCTACCGCGTCGCGGAAGAGCGCGCCCGCCGCGTCCGCAGCCGCGTCGATCAGCCGGGGATCGTCGTAGAAGTCGATCTGGCCGACCGAGTCCAGCCACAGTTCGGACTTCGGTGATGTCACCGCCGCGTAGAAGGCGCGCGCCCACGGCGGGACCAGCGCGTGTTCGGAGTGGACGAGCAGGAACGGCACCGCCAGTCGGGCGGCGGCTTCCTGTGCGTCGAAAACGGCTGAGTGTTCGAAGGATTCGACGGCGAAGGCATTCGTGTAGTTGGGTACGGCTCCGCGGTCGGTGCCGTAGTACTCGAATGCCTCGCGCAGCGGCATCGCGACGTCACCGTTGTCGGCCGCGACCGCCGGAATACTCTCGACCTCCCCGGTGGCCAGCCGCCGCTCCCGGGCCAGCCGTCCACGCTCGACCACGGCCGCATCCGGCGGCGCGGCCGCGGTATCCGGGTACACCCCCGCCACCCCGGCGAAGGCGCGAATCCGCGGATCGTCCGCAACCGCCCGCGCCATATAGCCGCCTCCGGCGCAGACGCCGAGTGCGACAACGGGTTTCCCCGAGAACCGCGCATCCTGCTGCACGGCCGATACCGCAGCTGCGATATCGGCGGCCTTGCCCAGCGGATCCTCCAACTGCCGCGGCACCCCCTCGCTCTCCCCGAAGGTGCGGTGATCGAAGGCCAGCGCCGCGAACCCCCGCCGCGCCAGCGCCGCCGCGTACACCCCCGCCGCCTGCTCCTTCACCGACGTCAACGGCCCGGTCGTGACCACCACCGCCGTCGGCTCCCCCTCCGGCAGATACAACGTGCCCACCAGCCGATCGCCATCGCGGGTGAACGTGAACGGAACTGTCGTGACTGTCATGTCGGCTCTCCCGATCCGTGTCGAAAACCTCTGTCTTCTCGTCGGATTCGACACTAGGCCCGCACCCGTGACAGCGGTAGAAGGCACTTCCTGGTGCCCTTCGAACGCGCACCTCCACCGACGGCCGCCCTCAGCGCGGGTACTGCGATGGCCGCGGGTATTGCGATGGAATTGCGTGATTGGCACCGACGACACCGAAATGGCCTGCTCGATCTACGTGCAGCTCCACTCCCGAGACCATATCGACCACGACGCGTTGGCGGCGGCCTTCGCCGACCGCTGCGAGCCCTACCGCGGCTACAGCGGCGGCACCGTCGTCGTGCTGCACCAGATTCGCGACGGCCGCCCCTGGTCCGACGCCGCCGGCGCGCTGTTCGACGGACGCGGCTCCTGGGGGAACGGAGCGGCGATGCGGGTCGCTCCGCTGGGCGCGCGTTTCGCCGGGGATCCGGACCGTGCGGCGACCCAGGGCGCACGGTCGGCCGAGGTGACCCACCGGCACCCGGAAGCGATCCTGGCCGCCATGCTCGTCGCCGTCGCGGCGAGCCACGCGGCGGCCACCCGCGGAAAACACTGTCCACCAAGCGAACTGCTGGAAGCGGTGGAGCCGTACCTGATCGACGGCCGCACCTCGGACGGCCTTCGCCGCGCCCGACGTCTACTCGGCCGATCGGTCGCCGAAGCGGCCTACGAGCTCGGCAACGGCGCTCAGGTCAGCGCGCAGGACACGGTGCCGTTCACGCTGTGGGCGGCGGCCACCTTCCTCGACGACTATCCGGCCGCCGTCACCGCGTGCGTCGAGGCCGGGGGCGATGTGGACACCACGGCCGCCATCGTCGGCGGCATCGTGGCGGCCCACACCGGAGTCGGAACCGGGGACGGCGTCCGCGGGGTGCCACCGTCCTGGCTGTCGGCGCGCGAGCCGCTGCCGACCTGGGCGACCGGCGCGGAGCACTCACAACCCGCGCCCAGATGAATGTGGGTGCGCCCGATCGAGCAAGATGGGTCGGCGAGAATCCCGAGTACAAGGAGACAGCGACAGTGCAACGCATCGGAGTGATCGGCGGCGGAACCATGGGTGCCGGTATCGCGGAGGTGGCGGCTCGCGCCGGCGGATCGGTCCTGGTTCTGGAGCGCGACACCGAGGCGGCCGACGCCGCTGTGGCCCGCATCGAGAAGTCCCTGGCGCGGGCGGTGAAGTCGGGTCGGCTCGAGCAGGCCGCCGCCGACGAGGCTCGCGCGCGCATCACCCTGACCACGGCCATCGACGATTTCGCCGACCGCGAGCTGGTTATCGAGGCGGCCCCGGAGATCGAGTCGCTGAAGACGGACTTCTTCACCAAGCTCGACGGCATCGTCTCCCCCGAGACCATCCTGGCCACCAACACCTCCTCGATCCCGGTGATCCGGCTGGCCAACGCCACCGCCAACCCGGGCCGCGTGGTGGGCGTGCACTTCTTCAACCCGGTCCCGGTGCTGCCGCTGGTCGAGATCGTGGTGACCCTCAAGACCGACCGCGAGGTCGCCGACAAGGTGACCGCCTACGCCCGCGACATCCTGGGCAAGCGCACCATCGAATCCAAGGATCAGGCCGGTTTCATCGTCAACGCCCTGCTGATCCCCTACCTGTGCAGCGCGATCCGCATGTACGAAACCGGTTTCGCCAGCGCCGAGGACATCGACGAGGGCATGGTCAGCGGCTGCGCCCACCCCATGGGCCCGCTGCGCCTCACCGACACCGTCGGCCTCGACGTCACCCTCGCCGTCGCCGAATCCCTCTACGCCGAATTCGGCGAACCGCAGTACGCGCCCCCGGTCCTGCTGCGCCGCATGGTCGACGCGGGCTACCTCGGCCGCAAGACCGGCCGCGGCTTCTACACGTACTGATCCGCGCGATCGGCGTGGGCGGTGACGCCGCCCACCCCGATCGCGACGTTGCGGCGGCCCGGCGGCTTCTCCGACCGCGCCTCGGTGCCGGGGTCAGCTGAAACACGCTGCGCACCGTCGATCATCTCTTCCAGCCCGGTGGCGGTGAAGTCGCCCGTGTGTCGTGGTGCGGCGGCCGCGGCTACCCGAATCGGGTCACTCGAGAACGTCTCGCACCTGCATGTCGGTCGGTATCGGTACCGTCAGCAGCTGTGGAGACTGGGGAACGCATACAAGAGCTCGCGGACCGGATCATGGTGCTGCGGGACGCCTACTATCAGGGTTCGCCGCTGGTCGCGGACGCCGAGTACGACGCGATCGAGGACGAGCTGCGGGCGCTGGTCGACGCGCATCCGGAGCTGACGCCCGATCCGAATCCGCTGGAGCAGGTGGGCGCTCCGAATGTGCTGCACGCCCCGATCCGGCACGCGCGTCCCATGCTGTCGCTGGAGAAGGCGACCACACCCGAACAGGTCGAGGCGTTCTTCAACCGCTTCCCCGGCCAGCCGGTGGTGGTGATGCCGAAACTCGACGGCCTGTCGCTGTCGCTGGTGTACGAGGACGGGCGGCTGACGCGGGCGGTGACCCGAGGCGACGGCACCACCGGCGATGATGTGACCGTGCTGGTCCGCGCCCTGGTCGACGGGGTGCCCGAGCGGATCGACGCGCCGGGACGGGTGGAGGTGCGCGGCGAGGCGGTGATGCTGCGGTCGACGTTCGCTGCCTACAACACCGCGCATCCGGACAAACCGCTGATCAACCCGCGCAATGCCGCCGCGGGCACGCTGCGCGCCAAGGATCCGGCCACCGTGGCCGAACGCCGGCTGCGATTCTTCGGATTCGATCTCGACACTTCCGAGGGTGGCGCCGCGCTCGATCTGGAGGAGGGTCTGACGGCGCTGGGTATCGCGGGCGCGCAGATGCGCCACTGCACCGACGCCGAGCAGGCCCAGGCCGCCATCACCGCCGTCGAGCAGGGCCGCAACGCGCTGGATTACGACCTGGACGGGGCGGTGCTGCGCCTGGCCGATCGTGATGCCTACGCGGCGGCCGGTACCCGGTCGAGCTCCCCGCGCGGCGCGCTGGCGTTCAAGTTCGCCGCCGAGGAGAAGACGACGCTGCTCGCCGACGTGGTCTGGGATGTGGGCAAAACCGGCAAGATCGTGCCGGTGGCCTGGTTGGAGCCGGTGTTCGTGGGCGGCACCACCGTCACCAAGGCGACCCTGGCCAATCAGGAGGTGATCCGCGCCCGGGACATCAAGATCGGTGACACGGTGCTGGTGCGCCGCGCGGGCGATGTGATTCCGTTCGTGGCGGGCGTGCTCGACGCCTCGAAGCGCACGGGTGCCGAACGCGAGATCCTGCCGCCGACCGCCTGCCCCTCCTGCGCACAGCCGGTGACCGAACAGGGCAACAGCCGAGAGCTGTTCTGCACCAACGTGTCCTGTTCCGCGCAGACGGTGCGCCGGCTCATCCACTGGGCCTCGCGCGCGGCCGCCGATATCGACGCCATCGGTCCGGTGTGGATCGAGCGCCTGGCCGAGGCGGGCATGCTGACGAGCCCCTCGGATTTCTACACGCTGACCAAGGAGAGCCTGCTCGATTTCGACCGCATCGGCGAGGTCTCGGCCCAGCGCATGATCGATTCGATCGACGCCAGCCGCCAGGTCGGCCTGCGCCGCGCCCTGATCGGATTGGCGATCCCGATGGCCTCCGACGGCACCGCCGCCCGCCTGGCCCGCTCCGGTTTCGCCTCCCTGGAGGAGGTCGCCGACGCGGGCGAGGAGCGCCTGGTGGCGGTGGAGGACATCGGCGCGAAGGTCGCTGCCTCCCTCATCACCCACCTCACCCGCCTGCGCCCGGAACTCGAGCGGCTACGCGCGGCGGGCGTCTCCCTCGACGTCCGCGCGGAGGACCTGCCGCCGGTCGTCGCGGCGGGCGCGCCCCTGGCGGGCAAGACGGTGGTCATCACCGGCGCGATCAGCGATCCCCGCTCCGGCGAGAAGGTCGCCCGCCCCACCTTCCAGCGCCTGTGCGAAAAGGCCGGTGCCACAGCGGCATCCTCGGTCTCGGCGAATACCGACCTGCTCATCACCGGTGCGGGCGTCGGCGACGCCAAGCTGACCAAGGCGGAGAAGCTCGGTGTCGAGGTCGTCGACCAGGGCCGGATCTGGACCATGCTGATCGAGGCCGATATCGTCTGAACCTCACCCCCTGGGCCGGACGACACGCCACCGATCATCTGGTCGCGCAGTCACTTTCGCGGCGGAACAGCCTCCTCAGCACGGTGCGTGGGTGTGACCGGGTGGAGCTACTCGGGGTCACTCGGCGGTGAAACGGGAGATGTTGCCGGTCGCCCACTCGACGAAGGTTGTCGCGGGGCGACCGGTGATGTCCGGGACGCTGGTGATGGGCAGATCCGCGGGATCGGGGTCGTAGCCGTACAGGACATTGTCGACATACCAGGCCGCACCGTCGCCCATGGTGGGCGTTAGCGCGGCAATGGACTCTTCGCGGGAGGATCGCTGGAAGGTGATGTCGCGGCCGAGCGCGTCGGCGAGGTGGCGGACGAGATCGACGCGGGTGAGAATCTGCGGGCCCGCCAGCGACAGGGCGCGCCCGCGATGAGCGTCGGACAGCAGTGCGGTGGCGGCGACGGCGGCGATATCGTCCATGGCGATGGGCGCGCTCGCGCCCTCGGGGCGCGGTTCGCGCACCGTGCCGGTCTCGCGAATCTGGTGGGACCACATCAGGGTGTTCTCCATGAAGTCGGCGGGCCACAGGTGTGTCCAGGCCAGACCACTGTCCTCCACGGCGACGCAGACGCTGCCCCACCAGCTCTCCGGTTCGCCGGACAGGTCTACCACATACCGCACCCCGGCCGCGCGCGCCAGCGCGAGTACGTCGGTGACATTCTCGGGTGTCGGCGCGAGATACATGCGCTCCACTCCCGAGAAGGCCGCGGGCAGTGTCTCCGGGCGGCGTAGATAGCCCTCGGCCACCTCCACCCCTGCGGGTAGTGCCGCCTTGTCCGGGTCGGTGGTGAGTGCTCGAATGTCGCGAGCCCCCAGACCCAGCAGTTGGTCGACGACCCTCCGGCCGATATTGGCGGTGGCTCCGGTCACCAGGATGGTCATCTGCACCCCTTGCTCGGGAATCTGAACACATCCATCCTGCCAACGGAATTCGAGCGACGCCCATGCTGTCGCGCACGGCGCGGGAATGTCCGTGCACTGTCCGGCGCGTGCCGCAAGATCATCTTCCGCTGCGGCACAGCATTATTCATGGCGTCCAGTTCTTTTCGGGCGGTTCGCGGCGAGGCATGGTAGAACGAGGTGATCGGCCGGGCCGACCTCGGCCGGGGACAGGGAGAGGACGGGGTGGGACCGATCGACGGTGCCGATGTGCGAGACCTGGCCCGTCACTGGCGGAAAGCGCTGTCGGACACCAGTTTCGTACCACGGACCGCCGATGAGGTGGAGGATCTGTTCGGGCGGTGGATCCGGCGGCTCGCGTCGGCGCTCGACGGCGAGAGCTTCGATCCCGATACCGGGTCCGAGATCGGGATCGGTCTGGTGGAGCTGGGATACAGCGCGCCCGTCGTCGTGACCCGCTCCGCCGCCGTACTGAACCGACTACCCACCCTGCTGCACCGACTACCGGAGTACACCTATCGCACCCGCCTCGCCGAACTCATCGGCGGCCTGGGCACCGGATACGCCGACGCGTTGCGTGAGCGCACCCTCGCCGAGCAGGAGGCGATCATGCGCGGAATCGCCGAGGCGCGGCATGCGACGGCGGAAGCCTTGCAGGCCAGCGAGAAACGCTTCCGGGTCATCTTCGACAACGCACCGGCCGCCATTGCCGTCGGCGATGTCTTCGGGCGGATCATCGACGCCAACGCCGCCCTCTGCGCCATGCTGCGGCTGCCGGTCGAGCGGCTGCTCGGCACCGCCGTGCTGGACTATCTGCATCCCGACGATCTGCCCGACGTCCAGGAGATGATCTACCGGGACCTGGTCACCTCCGGCGCCGGAACCGTCCGCTTCGAGAAGCGATTCCGTACCGCCGACGGCGAATGGCTGTGGGGCGCACTGGCGGTGACCTTCGTGACCGGCGTCGGCGACGGCCAGGACTATCTGCTCGCGATCGGCGAGGATGTCACCGAGCGGCGACGCGTGCAGTCGGCGCTGCATCACCAGGCGCGGCACGATCCGCTCACGGGGCTGCCCAACCGGCTGCTGCTGGCCGAGGAGTTCGCCGCCGTCCGGGAACGCACCGCGACCGAACTGGTCGGCCTGTGCCTGCTGGATCTGGATGGCTTCAAACAGGTCAACGACCGCAACGGGCACGGCGTCGGCGACCGGCTGCTGATCGCGGTGGCCGAGCGGCTGCGCGAGCGGGCGGGCTGCCCCGGCCGGTTGCTGGTCCGGCTCGGCGGTGACGAGTTCGTCGTATTGATCACCCCGCCGACGACCACCCCGGATGTGATCGCCACCGCGCACGCGCTCATCACCGCGCTGGCCGAACCGGTCCCGCTCGACGACGAGGCGATCGCAGTCTCCGGCAGTGTGGGAGTCACGGTGCGCCGTGCCGACTCCGGTGACCTCGACACCTTGATCGCCGCCGCCGACCGCGGCCTGTACCGCGCCAAATCCCGTCGGCGCGGCACCTGGACCCTCGACACCGATCCGATCACCACGACCGAAAGACGCGTATCCCCATGACCACCCTTCCCGACTGGGCCCCGCCCACCGTCGACCCCACCGTCCCGTGCGCGGCGCGCATCTACGACTACTGCGTCGGCGGCATGCACAATTTCGAGGTCGACCGCGAATTCGTGCGCCGTGGCTCGGTGCTGTGGCCGGAGCTGCCCTCGATCATGCGCGCCAACCGCGCCTTCCTGCGCCGCGCGACCCTGGAACTGAGCCGTGCCGGGGTGCGGCAGTTCCTCGACATCGGTTCCGGCATCCCCACCTCCGGCAATGTGCACGAGGTCGTCCAGGCGCTCGATCCGGCCGCACGGGTCGCCTATGTGGACATCGACCCGGTCGCGGTGTCGATGAGCCGGTCGCTGCTCACCGACGTGCCGAATACCGTTGCGGTGCACGGCGATTTCCGCAATATCGACGATATTCTCGCCGACCCGGATATCCGTGGGCTGATCGACTTCGACCAGCCCGTGGCCGTACTGCTGGTGGCCATCCTGCATTTCATCCCCGACTCCGCCGACCCCGCCGGTTTGATCGCCCGCATCCGCGACGCCCTGCCGAAGGGCAGCTATCTGGCCCTGTCGCATTTCAGCAGCGACGGGCCGCCCGAGGCGGTGCAGGGCGTCATCGATATGACCCGCGCGACGCCCACCCCACTCCAGCTGCGCCCCTACGATCGGGTGCGCACGCTGTTCGACGGATTCGAACTCCTCGAACCCGGTCTGGTGACCCTGGAGCGCTGGCGACCCGACGCCGAGGAGCCCGCCGAACCGGCCACCAACCGCTTCCACGACTACGCGGGCGTCGGCATGACCCGGTGACCACGCCGACGTCGATGCCCGCGCACCGAATCGGTCACTCGTAGGCGACCTTCCAGCTCTTGATGGCGTTCAGCCAGCCCGAACGCAGCCGCACGGGCGGGGAGATCTCCCGCAGGTCGGGCATCACGTCGGCGATGGTGTCGAACATCAGATCGATCTCCAGGCGGGCCAGATTCGCCCCGGCACAGTGGTGGTTGCCGGAGCCACCGAAGGCGACGTGCGGATTGCGCTCGCGCAGGATGTCGAACCGGAACGGGTCGTCGAACGCGGACTCGTCGAAATTGGCCGAGGCGTAGAACAATCCGATCCGGTCCCCCTTCGCGATGGGCTGGCCGCCGATCTCGGTGTCGCGCAGGGCGGTGCGCTGGATCGCCACCACCGGGGTCGCCCAGCGCACGATCTCGTCGGGCGCGGTGCGCGGACGCCGCGACCGGTAGATCTCCCACTGCTCCGGATGGTCGACGAACGCCTTCATGCCGTGGGTGATGGCATTGCGGGTGGTCTCGTTGCCGCCGACGATGAGCAGCACCACGAACCACGCGAACTCCTCCGAGGTCAGGCCCGCGCCGTCGACGTCGGCCCGCAGCAGTGCGGTGGCGATATCGTCGGCCGGGCAGCCGCGCTTGCGCTCGGCGAGGTTCCACGCATACCCCATGACCCCGGCGGTGGCCATCCGGTGATCACCCTCGTAGTCCGGATCGTCGTAGCCCATCATCTGATTGGTCCACTCGAACAGCTGCGCGCGATCGTCCTGCGGCACCCCCAGCAGCTCAGCGATGGCCTGCACCGGCAGCTCACTGGCGACCTGCTCGACGAAGTCGCCGCCCCCGGATGTCCTGGCCTCCCACACGATTCGCTCGGCGCGCGCCCGCAGCGCACCCCGCAGCGACTCCACCGCGCGCGGCGTGAATCCCCTGGCGATGATGCGTCGATACCGAGTGTGCTTGGGCGGGTCCATATTCAGCAGCATCGCGCGCTGGATCTCGATCTCCGCGCGGGTCGCATCGCTGGGCTGCCGGATGACCGCGGTGTTTTCCTCAGCGGAGAACACCTCGGGATTCCGCGAAATCTCCTTGATGTCTTCGAGTCTGGTGACGACCCAGTAGCCGCCGGTGTCGAATCCGCTACTGGCGTCGGGCTGTGGATTCCAGTACACCGGTGCGGTGCGGCGCAATTCGGCGAACTCCTCGACGGGCAGCCGCTGGGCGAGCAGGTCCGGATCGGTGAAATCGAAACCGGGGGGCAGAGACGGCACGAAACCTCCTGTGACACATGAGCATCAGAAGTGAACCACGCCTGAACCAAAGTGGCGCGCCGGACGACCCACCTGAGACGGGCGACACCGTAGGCCGCGCGGCGACCTATGTGCCGCGCCGCCACGCGGATTCGCGCAGCAGCCGAAGTCCGTTGAGCCCGACGATGATGGTGGAGCCCTCATGCCCGGCCACACCCAACGGCAGCGGCAGGTTGCCGACGAGGTCCCAGACCACCAGCACACCGATGAAGGTGGCGGCGATGGCGAGATTGGCGACCACGATGCGGTGCGCGCGCCGGGACAGGTTGATCACGGCGGGGACGGTGGTGAGGTCGTCGCGGACGACAATGGCGTCGGCGGCCCGCAGCGTCAGGTCCGCCCCGGCTCCGCCCATCGCGATCCCGACGTGCGCGGCCGCGAGCGCGGGGGCGTCGTTGATGCCGTCGCCGACGACGGCGACCTGCGCCCCGTCGGCTTGCAGCCGCCGCACCGCCTCGACTTTGCCATCGGGCAGCAGTTCCGCTTGGACGTCACCGAGGTCGAGCCGTTCGGCGAGCCGCTCCGCCGCGATGCGGTTGTCACCGGTCAGCAGCACCGGCGCGGTACCGGTCACCACGCGGGTGGCGGCCACGGCCGCACCGGCCTCGGCCCGCGGCTGATCGGAAATGGCAAGTACGCCAATGGGTGCACCCGCACAGGTCACCACCACGGCCGTATGGCCGCGGCGCTGGAAGTCATGGACCGCGGCGGTCGCGACCCTGTCGACCTCGCCGCCGTGTCCGACCAGCAGCGCCGCCGGTGCGCCCACGCCTACGAGGCGGTCGCCCACCAGCGCCGAGACACCGTGTCCGGGCCGGGCGGTGAACTCCCCCACCGCATCCCATCGGAGCCCGCGGGCGTCGGCCGCGCGCACGATCGCCGTGGCGAGCGGATGCTCACTGGGGTGTTCGGCGGCCGCGGCCAGCCGCAGGAGTTCGTCGTCGTCGACACGCGGGTCCAGCGCGCGGATGTCGACGAGTTCGGGGGTGCCGCGGGTCAGGGTTCCGGTCTTGTCGAACGCGACCCGGGTGATGGTGCCCAACTGCTCCATGACCACCGCGGATTTGACGAGCACGCCGTGCCGTCCGGCATTGGCTATCGCGGCCAGCAGCGGCGGCATGGTCGCCAGTACCACCGCGCAGGGCGACGCGACGATCATGAATGTCATGGCCCGCAGCAGGGCGCGCTCGAGCGAATCGCCGAGCAGCAGCGGTATCGCGAAGACCGCGAGCGTGACGGCGACCATGCCCACCGAGTAGCGCTGTTCGATCTTCTCGATGAACAGCTGCGTCGCGGCCTTGGTCCGGCTGGCCTCCTCGACGAGCGCGGCGATGCGCGCGACGACCGAATCGGCGGCGCGGCGGTCCACGCGCAAGCGCAGCATGCCGGTGCCGTTGATCGTTCCGGCGAACACCTCGTCACCGGTCGTCTTGGGCACCGGCAGCGGTTCGCCGGTGATGGTGGCCTGGTCGACGTCGCTGCCACCGCCGATCACGCTGGCATCGGCGGGAATTCGTTCACCGGGGCGCACGATCAGCACGTCCCCGATCTCCAGATCGGCCGCCGCCACCGTGTGCTCGCGGCCGTCCGCGGCGACCCGGGTCGCGGTTTCCGGGGCCAGGTCGAGCAGCCCGCGAATCGAATCCTCGGTGCGGGCGGTGGCCAGGGCTTCCAGCGCACCGGACGTGGCGAAGATGACGATCAGCAGTGCGCCGTCGGTGATCTGGCCGATCGCGGCCGCACCGATCGCCGCCACCACCATGAGCAGATCCACATCGAGGGTCTTCTCGCGCAACGCACGCAGCCCGGCCAGCCCCGGTTCCCATCCGCCCGCGGCGTAGCAGGCCAGGTACAGCGCCCACCGGAGCGCGTCCGGAGCATCCGCCAGCTGTGCGGTCAATCCGAGCAGGAACAGCACCGATGCCAGTGCCGCCCATCGCATTTCGGGCAGCGCGAACAGTCTCGTCCGGCGCGGCGGCGCGGCGGCCGGTACGGGTGCGGGGCGGTTCGGCGTCACGGTCGACACGGCCATGCGTCACCTCCGAGGCGAAGTCAGGGAACCCGGACACCATAGCAGAACATATGAAGACGTCTTCATGCGTTGTGTGCACGGTAAGCTACCTCGGTATGGGACACGGAGTCGAGGGACGCGACCGACCCGTGACGCGTTTGGACGCCGACGCCGCCGCGCACGTCGCCAACACCCTCCAGGCGCTGGCCACACCGAGCCGCCTGCTCATCCTGACCGAGCTACGTCAGGGCCCGCTGCCGGTGACCGAACTCGCCGACGCGGTCGGCATGGAACAGTCCGCGGTCTCCCACCAACTCCGCCTGCTGCGCAACCTCGGCCTCGTCACCGGCACCCGCTCCGGCCGCAGCATCATCTACAGCCTCTACGACAACCACGTCGCCCAACTCCTCGACGAGGCCGTCTACCACAGCGAACACCTCCGCCTCGGCCTGTCGGACCGGCCGGAGACCGCGGGGTAGCCGCGGTCGCGCCCGGCCGTCGCACCGCGCCCCCTCCGATACCCCGACGGGCGCGAGGCGGGCGCGGCGTTCCGTGATGTCGGTCGGATTCAGTACTTCGTGATGGGATCGCCGGTCCCGGTGGTGATCAACTGGGGCAGGCTCTTGGTGATGTAGAAATTCCAGCCGTTGTAGCACGCCTCGTAGCACTCCGACGCGGCGTCGAGCCCCACGTGGGTGAAGTGGAGCGTGGTGCCCTCCGGGGTGGCGGTGAGGTCGAAGACGACGTCGGTGCCGGTCCATTCGTCCTGGTCGTCGATGAAGGTGAGCACCGAGTCCACGACGTGCCAGACCACGCGTTCGCCGGGCACGGCCTCGGTGATGCGGAATCGGCAGTAGCGGATGCCGGTCTTGTCCCGAACGGTCTCGCCCGCGTACGCGCTGTCGTCGGTGAAGATGAATTCGTCGTGCCGCGCGACGGTGTCGCCGATGATGTTCTCGTTCCACCAGCCGCGCACGTCGGTGACGGCCGCGTAGACCTCGGCGGGGGTCCGGTCGACGGACATGGTGGCGGTCAGGTGCTGGGTGTTCGACGTTTGCTGGGTGTTCGACATTGTCGTTCCTCTCCATCGGGTGGTTTCGCCCCACCGACGAAGGCCGATACGCGGGATCGACATTGCCGCGAACTTTATTCTCGAGAATCTTCCCCGATGGCCGCGACGCTGGTCAGAGGCCGCGCAATCGGTCGGTGAGGTAGCGGCGCTCGGCATCGGTCGGGGCCAGCCGCAGGGCTTCCTCGTAGGCAGCGGCCGCCGCATCGGCCCGGCCGTCGCGGCGCAGCAGATCGGCCCGGGTCGCGGGCAGCAGGTAGTAGCCGTCCAGGCGTCCCGATGCGGCGAGTTCGTCGACCAGCGCGAGACCGGCCGGGATGCTATCGGACATGGCCACCGCCACCGCGCGGTTGAGATCGACAACGGGTGAGGGAGCCAGTCGCGCCAGCTCGCCGTAGAGCAGCGCGATCTGCGCCCAGTCCGTGGCCGCGGCATCGGGCGCGGTGGCATGGCAGGCGGCGATCGCGGCCTGCACCTGATACGGCCCGGGTCGCCGCTGGGTCAGCGCCTCGTCCAGAATCGCCACGCCTTCCGCGATCAGCGCGCGGTCCCACCGGGACCGATCCTGACCCTCCAACGTGACCAGCATGCCGTCGGCGGTGCGCTGTTCCCGGCGCGCCTCGTGCAGCAGCAACAGCGCCAGCAGGCCGCGCGTCTCGGGCTCGGAGGGCAGCAGTCGAGCCAGCATCCGGGCGAGATGGATACCCTCGGCCGTCAGCCCACGCCGTCCGTCCTCCTCGCCGTAGCCCTGGTTGAAGATCAGATAGAGCACCGCCAGCACCGCGGGCAGCCGGTGCGGCAGCAGCTCCGCGGGTGGCACCCGATACGGGATACCGGCCTCGACGATCTTGCGCTTGGCGCGCACCAGACGCTGCGCCATGGTGGTCTCGGCGGTCAGCAACGCCCGCGCGATCTCGGCCGTGCTCAGTCCCGCCAGCGTCCGCAGGGTGAGCGCGACCCGAGCCGGAAAAGGCAGCGCCGGATGGCAACACGTGAAGATCAGCCGCAGCCGTTCGTCCGGAATGGCGGTCGTGGACGGCTCGACCGGGTCCCGGATCAGCACGGCGAGCTGTCGCAGCTTCCTGCTCGCGGCCGTATCGCGGCGCAGCCGGTCGGTCGCACGGTTGCGCGCCGTCGTGGTGAGCCAGGCACCCGGTCGTTGCGGAACGCCGTCCCGCTCCCACGCCACCAGCGCCGCCGCGAAAGCGTCCTGCGCGCAGTCCTCGGCCAGCTCCCAATCCCCCGTCGCCCCGATCAGGGTCGCGACCACCTGCCCCCACTCGTCCCGATACGCCGCCGACACGGCGTCCCGAATCTCCTGCGGCGCGGTCATTCCCACACTGGCCGGACTTCGACGCACCCCCGGCTCGCGTACGGGTGCCGCGCCGCGATCTCGATCGCCTCGTCCAGGTCCGCGCACTCGATGATGTCGATACCGCCGATGAAGTCCTTGGTCTCCGCGAACGGCCCATCGGACACCAACGTCTCCCCGTCCCGCACGCGCACCGTCGTCGCATCGGCCACCGGCCGCAACCGCGCCCCGCCCAACGTACCGCCGCGCCGTTCCACCTCCGCCGAGTACTCCGCGAACGCCGGATCCGCCGCGATCTCCGCCATACTCGGCACTATCGTCTCGTCGTCGCAGATCAGCAACACGTACTTCATGCCCCCAATATGCCGGATGGACCCATGGCGATCCACCGCCCCGCCATCCGACCCGTCGCGTTCCCCGGACCGGATCACCGATCCCCCCCGACCGGCAGCCATCCGGTCTGTACGGCGGAGGTCAGTGCGGGATGACGCGGATCAACCAGGCCGCCGAGATGACTGTCGACACCCCGCCGATGCGCGTGGAGATCT
This sequence comes from Nocardia otitidiscaviarum NBRC 14405, assembly GCF_000308635.1. Taxonomy (GTDB): domain Bacteria; phylum Actinomycetota; class Actinomycetes; order Mycobacteriales; family Mycobacteriaceae; genus Nocardia; species Nocardia otitidiscaviarum. The sequence goes on from NZ_BAGD01000274.1 coordinate 19,103, forward strand.
GCGCGAACGGCATCAGGTTCATACGCTGCGACGCGGACAGGATCGCCACGTCGCCGGTGCCGCCGAGCCCGCTGTGGCACACGGTGACCAGCGCAGCGTCGATCGGGTACATCGCGATGACGCGCCCGACCACGAATCCCGTCGCCGCCATGGTCAGCACGACGGCCGCGCAGGCGAGCACATAGCCCGGTGACAGCACACCCATGACGCTGACCAACGGCAGGTACAGCATCCCGAGACCGACCATGGTCGGGTAGATGAAGTGGCGCGAGATGATGTTGTAGACGGCGCGCGCGTCGGTCTCCGCCACCGCGGGGAACACGCCGAACAGCTTGCACAGCACCGACAGGACGATCACCAGTACCGGCGCGGGCAGGTGCACCACGTGCTCGAGCAGTGTGGCGAATACGAACAGGCCCGTAATGGTGAGTACGCCGAACGCGTAGTTCGGTTCGCGGTCGCTCACTTCCGGTGGCCGGGTCACCAATGCCGCGTCCGGAGACTTCACCAGCTGCCCACCGCCGTCCAGGGCTGGTCGGCGATCGCCGAGCCGGCGCAGCGCGCCCGCGGTGATGATGGCGACGATATTCCCGATGATCGCGGCCGGAATCAGTTCGGCCACATAGCTTCCCGGTTCGCCGCCGAGTGCGGACGCGTACGCCGACGACAGTGGGATGACGCCTTCACCGATCCCGCCGCCGATGATCGGCACCACGATGTAGAACAGCGCACGGTGGAAGTCGTAGCCGAAGGCCATCGCCGTGCCGAGTCCGGCGGCGACCGCGACCGCGGTACCGGCGATCAGGGGCGGGAAGATGCGCACCAGTCCACCGACCATCAGCTGTCGGCTCATGCCCAGGATGCTGCCGACCACCAGGGTGCTGATCACGAAGTACAGCCAGTTCGCCTGCTTCATCAGCACCGTCACCGCGTCGAGGGTGTTCTGTTCGAAAGCACCGAGGTACACCAGAATCGACGGTCCCATCAGACAGACCAGCGCTCCCCCACCGATTCTCGAAATGACCGGCAGGCGATTGCCGAGCGGTCCGAGCAGGGTGCCGAGGCCGACGATCACCGCCAGTCCGCCGATCATGTTCTCCGGCACCGCGTCGAAGACGCCCGCGACGAGTACGACGGCGGTCAACGCCACCGGAACGAGCAGCGGCACCCCGTCCAGGCGCGGCAGACCGCGCCGCAAGGTCCGGCCGGTCCTGTCCGTCAGACTCATGTCAACCCGCCGTACGTTCCAGTTGCGCGCAGATCGCCTTGCCCAGCGATTCGGTGGTGCCGGTGCCACCCAGATCCGGTGTCAGGGCGTTACGGCCCTGCGCCAGCACGGATTCCACCGCGGCCAGTACCGCGGCCGCGGCGGCGTGTTCGCCGAAGTGGTCGAGCATCATCGCGCCGCTCCAGATCTGGCCGATCGGGTTGGCGATGCCCTGTCCGGCGATATCGGGCGCGGAACCGTGCACCGGTTCGAACAGACTGGGAAAACGGTTCTCCGGATTGATATTTCCACTTGGAGCGATACCGATGGTGCCCGTACAGGCCGGGCCCAGATCGGAGAGGATGTCACCGAACAGGTTGCTCGCCACCACCACGTCGAACCAGTCCGGATGCAGCACGAAGTTCGCGGTGAGGATATCGATGTGGAACTTGTCGACCGTGACCTCCGGGAATTCGGCGGCGACGGCGGTGACGCGTTCGTCCCAGTAGGGCATCGAGATGGAGAGGCCATTGCTCTTGGTCGCCGAGGTCAGATGCCTGCCCGGTCTGCGCTGGGCGAGTTCGAAGGCATAGCGCAGGATGCGGTCGACACCGACGCGGGTCATCACGGTCTCCTGGACGACGGTCTCGCGATCGGTGCCCTCGAAGATCCGGCCGCCGATGCTGGAGTACTCGCCCTCGGTGTTCTCGCGCACCACGTAGAAGTCGATCTCTCCGGGCACGCGCCCGGCCAGCGGGCTGGTGACGCCCGGCAGCAGGCGCACCGGACGCAGACTCACGTACTGGTCGAAGTGCCGACGGAATTGCAGCAGGCTGCCCCACAACGAAATGTGGTCGGGTACCACATCCGGCCATCCGACCGCACCGAAGAAGATGGCGTCGAACCGCCGAAGTTCGTCGAACCAGCCGTCGGGCAACATTTTCCCGGTGGCCGTGTAATAGTCCGCGTTCGCGTAGTCGAAGTGCTCGAACTCGAGTCGGAAATCGAACTGGTGCGCCGCAGCACGTAGTACCCGAATTCCCTCAGGAACGACTTCCTTTCCGATGCCGTCACCGGGAATCGCCGCGATACGATATGTGTCACCCATCGTGGTGAATCTCCTTCGCACTGCCCACTTTCGAGTTCCTGTGGGGTGGATCACAACGGTAGGCTTCGATCTCTCGGCAACGAAAGCGCTGAACGCGCAAAAGACTCTTTCCGAATCGGAAACAAGGGAGGCGCGGTGCGCGGCGGACTCAGTGACGACATCCTGTTCTTCGACATCCTCGCCCGCTGTCGCAGCCTCACCGAGGCCGCGCGCGAGTTCGGCGTCTCGGTGTCCGCGGTGAGTAAACGCCTCACCCAGATAGAGACTCGGCTCGGTGTCGCCCTCATCCACCGGACCACCCGCCGACTGACGCTCACCCCCGAGGGCCGCCGCTACGCCGCCGGGGCCGCGGCGATCGCGGCACAGTTGGAAGAACTCGAGGATTCACTCTCCGAACAGCACGACGAATTGCACGGACGCGTGCACCTCCGCTCGACCATCGGACTCGGCCGGGCGCACATCGCCGCGCTGGTCGCCGAATTCGTCGCCGCCCATCCCGGGGTCCAGATCGACCTGGAGCTTTCCTCGGCGCCACTGAATATCGCTGGCACCGGATTCGATATCGATATTCATGTGGGCGCACTACATGATTCCCGGCTCACCGCGACCCGCCTGTGCCGCAATCGCCGCATCGTGTGCGCAGCACCCGAGTACATACGTCGACACGGCGCACCTGCCGAACTGTCCGAACTCGAGCGCCACAATTGCATAGTCCTGAAGGAGAACGACAGCGACTACGCGCTCTGGCGATTCGAGCCGGACGGTAAGGAGGCCGCGATCCGCGTCGCGGGCAATCTCGTCAGCAATGACGGCGATGTCATCACCCGCTGGTGCCTCGAGGGGCGCGGCCTGATCATGCGTTCGCTGTGGCATGTGGCCCCGCTGCTGCGCCAGGGCGTGCTGACCCAGGTCCTGGCCGATATCCCGACACCCAGTGCCGACATCTACGCCGTCTTCGCCGCACCGCCCGCCCTCCCCCGCCGCACCAGAGCCGTTATCGACCATTTGAAAAGCGGTCTGCGAGAACGCATCACGCTCCCGTAGCCCGTGGCCGTGGAGCAGGGCTCGCCCCACCGGCGCGCGCCGCGAACCGGCAGTCGGCCGGGTCGCAATCACGGTGCAACTGAACCACCGTCGGCTCCTCGTACGTCCGCACGGTCGACGGGTCCAGCCCGCAATCGGCCAGTTCGAGGTTGCGCGGTGCCTCGTAGGTGAAACCCACAGCGGCTCACCTGCGCTCATGCTTGCCGGTGACGCGATGCCTGCCGTGCTCGACCGGCATCAACACCCGATTGCGCCGCAACCGCCCGCAGCGAACCAGGATGGCCCGCGCCGCCGCCTTCGCCGCGCAGACGGTCACCGGATGCTCCCGGTGCAGCGCCCACACCAGCCCAGCCTCCCGTTCGGTCCACCGGTCTTTCCCCGGAGCGGCGCAGTCCTCGAACGATCTGTCCTCGACAACCAACATGATCAGCCTTCGCGTCTGGATGGAGGTGGGACCCCCGATGACCGGTACTGCCCGGACCCGAACCCGAATCCTCTTCCGAGAGGGGCACACTCAGCACGATCCGAGCCGTGTTCGAGGGTTCGGAAGCTGGTCGGCGGAGTTCCCGGCCACCGGGGGTGATGCCAAGTAGACACCCGGCTGCCCGTGTTTGGAATTCTCAGATAGCGGATTCCTATCGAAATATGCCAGACTTTCTGCGCGGCACGCACCACATGACAGCCGCCACCTGATGACCTCCAAAAACGGTGTCACTCAACAGCGAGGCTAACGACATGGTTGTTTCCGGCAGCACCCTCGCACGCCGCGCTCTGGGCCGGGAGCTGCGAAGACTCCGAACCACGAGGGGCATTCACCAAGCCGAAGCGGCCCGCATCGCGGAGACTTCGCCCCAATCCATCAGCCGTATCGAGGAAGGTCAGTCGACGCGCGTCACCTCCTTCCAGATCAACGCCCTCTGCGATGCGTACGGAGCCGGCGATGACGAGCGAAAGGTGTTGCTGGGTCTACAGCAGGAGGTCAGATCGGCCCGGGAGCGCGGCGGCGGGTGGTGGCGGGCGTACGCGGATGCCCAGATGCCCACCGATTTCGACCACTACCTGGCACTGGAGGAATCAGCACACCGACTGACCGCGTGGAAGACCGGCGTTGTCCCCGGGCTGCTCCAAACGCCCGATTACCGACGTGCGCTGGCCTGGTCGGAAGTCCCTCCGCTGTCGCCCGAAGCGGTCGAGAGCCGCATCGAGGTAGCCACGCGGCGTCAAGCTCGCCTCGACGACAGCGACTTTCAGATGGACGTCCTGCTGTCGGAGGCCGTCTTGCGGGATCGCGTCGGAGGACCCGCCGTGATGGCACGGCAGTTGCGGCATCTCGTGCGCCTGTCGGATATGGCCAACGTTTCGATCCAGGTCGTCCCCTTCACCGCCCGGCATCACCTGGGAGTCCTGGTCGGTAGCTTCATCCTGCTGGAATTTCCGGTGCTGCCGCAGTCCAAGCTCACCGAGCCGCCCATCGTCTACGTCGAGGAATACGCCGGTGATCTGTACCTGGAGCGGGACAGCGAGGTACGCCGATATCGGGATGCACTGCGCGAACTGCGCCAGGTAGCGTTGACGAAAGTACAGTCCGGACAACTGATCCGTGACGCAGCGAGGGAGCACGAACGTGACTGTTGACCTATCCGGAGCGAAATGGTTCACCTCGAGCCGCAGCTCGTCCGGCAAGGAATGCGTCGAGGCCGCACATCTCGGCAATGGTCACGTCGGCGTACGCGATTCGAAGAATCCCACCGGTCCGGCGCTGATCTTCTCCCCCGGCGCATGGGACGCCTTCGTATCCGGTGTGAGGGACGGGGAATTCGATCGGCCCTGAACGGCCGAGACAAGCATCGACTCGAGCTACGACGCCCGCACGAGCGGGTGTGGGACCGCCCGCACCACGCCCGAAGGTTTCGGCCGCTGGTTCGGTTCCCGAGCCGAGGTCGAGGAGCTGCACCCCGTCGGCGTCCGCCACATCATCCAGCTCCCGGACAGCGCCTGATCCACTCCACGGTGGCCGACAGTGACCCATCCCCGGCCGGTAGGCGATGGCCGCGGCCCACCGTCCCGGTCACGGGATCAGCAGCGTCACCATCCCCGGCGCAAGCAGGCGGAGGTGGACCGTGCCGGGTGAACGCCGCGGTGTCCGACCGCCCGCCAGCCGAACGATCGACACCCGCGGTGTAATGCGGGGGCATTGGCGAATCGCCCGCTATCGTCAGCTGCGGCGCCGGGCAGGGGCGCCGGGCAGCTGAGAAGTCGCGCACTCGCCCGGTCACGGTGGACGGCCTGGCCGGTGCCGACGCTCCCGCACAGGATGGAGGCCCGGTTGCCGATATCGACGCGAAATACGGCCGAACGCTCGGCGATGACGACGACACTGCACCAGCGCCCGACGGTTCCGGCCGAACGCGAACGGCCACGGCACGACATTCCCACCGCCCTGCCGGCGGTCGCGCTCCTCGCGGCGGCGGCGGTGCTGGTGTGGCACGTCTACGCCATTCCGATCGGCAATCCGTACTACGGCCTGTTCAGCAATGACGTCGACCGATACGTCTACACCGCCGGTGGTGAGGCCATCCGCTACGGCGTGAGTCTCTACGACACGCCGGTCTTCTTCGATATGGAGTTCACCTATACACCCTTCGCCGCGCTGTTGTTCGTGGTGTTCACCTTGACCACTCCGGCGGTGGCACAGGTGTTGTGGTGGACGGCGATCGTGGTCGCGCTCGTCGCACTCGTCGCGGTCTGCCTGCGCGTGCTCGGCTACCGCGACACCGTGCGCACCTGGATTCTCGCGCTCGCGCTGGCGGTGGTGTGCACCGCGTTCGAACCGGTGCGTTCCACCATCTGGCTCGGGCAGATCAATATCTTCCTGGTGCTGCTGATCGTCTGGGATCTGACCCGCCCCGGCGGTGCCCGGCTGCGCGGCGCGGCCGTCGGCATCGCGGCGGGCATCAAGCTCACCCCCGCGTTCTTCCTGGTGTATCTCGCCTGTACCCGACAGTGGCGCACCTTCTGGACCGCGACGGCCGCCTTCGCCGCGACGATAGGCATCGGGTTCCTGATCCGGCCCACCGATTCCACCACCTACTGGGGCAGGCAGTTCAACGCACCCGCCCGCGTCGGCCCGGTTGATTCACCGGCCAATCAGTCGGTCAACGGATTCCTCGCGCAACTGCTGCGCTTCTACGATGTCGATCGCTATGCCGTGCACGGCCCCACCTCGACGGTGTACGCCCCGCCGACCTGGATGTGGTTGACCGTGGCCGTTCCGCTGGTCCTGTTCGGACTCTACGCCGCGGTGCGCGCCCACCGATCGGGCCGAATCCTGCTGTCGCTCACCGTGGCCGGAATGACCGCGGCCTGCGCGTCACCGTTCTCCTGGGGACACCACTGGGTCTGGTTCGCCGTCCTGTTCGTCCTCGCCCTGCACCATGCCCACACCGGTCGCACCCGCTACCGCTGGCTGCCGTGCGCGACTGTCTTTCTCGCCAGCTTCTGCTGGTGGTGGAACTACCCGGACCGTCCACCACTCGAGGACGCACCCCACCCCATCGGCATCGGATTGTTCATGCTCCCCCGCGACGACCTACCCGCCTGGTGGGCCCATATCGCCGTGCCCTTCTACTCGGGTTGCTACCTGCTGCTGTTCCTGGTGACGGCCGTGTATGTAATCCGGCACGTTCCCACCCACGCGCGGCAACGGCGGAACGGGGATGTGACGGCGGGGTGGATGCGACTGGGCCGCCGACCTGACCGAGTCAGCGAAATAGGGTGTGCCGCAAGCCGGTCGGTGGGTTAAAGTGCCGCCCTCGGATGGGTGGGCGACAGGAGGACTGGATGACCGACATCGTGACGGCGGCGCGTGACCTGGCACGAGTCGTCGACGGAGTCGATTGGGAGTTGGCTCGGGTATACGCGGCGCAGGACACCCTGTATGCCGCCCTCGACGCGGGCGACGGCGATATGGCCGAGGCTTTCGAGGTTCTGCTGGACCGCCTGTCCCGCTCCCACATCGACGACGGTGACGGTGTCGCCCACGTGGCGATTACCGCCGGCGCGCTCGTCGAGGCCGGTGCGTCGGCCCGCAGGCTCGGCGACACACTCCTGCCCAAGCTCGCCCCCGTCCTGCATGCGGCTCGCCGCTACGCCGACTGGTGCCTTCGCCGACTTCCTCCGCTCCCCGCCGACATCGACCCGAACGAGGAGGACCTCGAGGAGGCCATGGCCGACGCCGCGCTGATAATCGACGACCGGCCCATCCCGCGGGATCTCTTCCGGGCCGGACGAGCCGACGACCGGCAGGGCGCGACCAGCCTCTATTTTCTCGACCAGTGGACCCGCCCCGCCGTCGCGGCACTGACCCGCGACCGGGTCGTCCTGCGACGAGCGGTCGACGACCGGGAGTTGGTCGCAGCCGCCGCCGCTGTCGCCGATGCGGGCGCCCACTGGCTCGACGTTCTGCTCGGCGTGGAACTCGACCAAACCTGGTTGGTGCTGTGCCCGCTGGAGGGCCGGGCCTTCCGAGTCGAGGTCGACGGCATCGCCGACAATTTCACCCTGCACGTCCTGCTGGCCGACGCTCTGGGCCGGTTCGGCATCCCCACGGCGGACAACCCTCCCGAACTCTTCGACTACCTCCGCGGCACCACCGACGACTGCCCACGCAACCACATCATCGGATCATTCAACCTCTATGACTACCGCGCGGCCGCATCCGACGTATCCGAACCCCGCAACGTCGCCGAACAGTCCTGGGTATGGGGCGAAGGACACCCCCGCGACGTACCCCTTTTCGAGGGCACCCGCACCCTGGTGATCGGCCCACCCTGGGCCAAACGCATCATCGGCTCGAACCGCACCTTCCGGTCACTGCCCGCCGACGTGAAGGTCGTCGACGAGCTCACACCGGAACAGACACACGAAGTTCTCGCCCGCATGCGGACATAACCCCGGAAGTTCACTCCCGACTGCCGGCCTCCGAGGCCGGTGCGCGCTTGTGCGGGACACCGAGGCGGTGGAAGCCACGCAGGTCATAGGTGTGGGTGGCGATGGCACCCAGGATCACGCCGATGGCCAGGCCCAGAACGGTCATCCAGAAGCCATGGGCCATACCGGATTCCAGGTTGCCGTCGAAGTAGAGCAGGGAGCGGACGGCCAGGTAGATCTGGTGCATGGGTTCGAAGGTGGCCAGATCGGCGATGAAGCGCGGGGTGGCTTCCACCGGCACGGTGCCGGAGGAGGAGGGCAGGCCCAGGACCACGAAGACGATCATGTTGAGGACCAGGCCCGCGGTGCCGAACGCGGCCAGCACCGCCAGCGCCGTCACCGCGACCGCCAACACGGCGAGGGTGCCGTACAGGAAGATCGGCAACGGGCGGTCGACCGGCATGTCCAGCAGCAGCGCCGCGCCGAGCAGCGCCCCGGATGCAAGGGGGGCGGTCAGGGCCGCGAGACCCCATTTGACGAGCAGGATGCGCCAGCGGCTCATCGGCAGCGGGGACCGGTGCAGATACCACGGGCCGTATTCGGCCGGCGCGTAACCGTAGTGGGCATCGGTCATGGTGTGGATGATGACCGCGCCGATGAATCCGGCGAGCAGTAGCACCAGGGTGTAGAAGAAGGCCGACAGTCCGTGTCCGGCGCCATCCGGGAGCGGGCGGTAGTCGGTGAAGACCATCTCGATGGGCTGGTCCAACAGCAGCCGCGAAGCGCCGCTGATCTCGGTCACCGGTGCGCCCGGCGCGGGCCGCAACTTCTCCTGCACCAGATCGGTGAGCTGGGTGCCGACGGTGGTATTGACCTGGGTCAGCGCGCGTTCGGCGATCATATTCGTGATCTGGGCCGCGAACGCGCCCGCGCGCTGGTTCACCAGCACGGTGATGATCGGCCGCTCCACGTCACCCGGCACCACCGCCGCGGCGCCGAGGATCGCCAGCCGCTTGGTGAAGTCGCTCGGAATGACAATGGCGCCGTAGATCTCCCCCGACCGCAGCTGCAACTGCGCCTCATTGATGCCGAGCAACCGCAGATCGATCTGATCCGCGGGCACCGCGTCGACGATCCCCTCGGTGATCGAGTCGCCGATATTGGTCGGCGTTCCGTCGAAGGTATCGCCGACGTCCTGATTGACCAGCGCGAGCGGAAAGTCGTGCAGATGCTGCTCCGGCGCGGAGGTGTAGCCGAGATACATGTAGCCGAACAGCGCCGCCAGCACGGTCACGATGGCGACGGGCGGCAGCAGCCCGCGCCGGGGCGGCGCGCGGTGGGCAGGGGGACGGCTCGACTCGGCCGCCGAGGTGTCTGCGTCGTTCGTCATGATGGCTGTCAATGTAGGCAGCGACTACAAAGTAGTCAATGTCAACATCGCCGAATGTGTCGGACATCCCAGGTCGACACCGAGGCCCACACCGCGAGTCGGGAACACCGGTCGCCGCAGGGGAATACCCGCCCACCGAGTTCATGCTGTTGCCTGATTGCTAATGTTCGCAATCGATCGTGTGAGCAACTGGAAGAAGGATGATGCCCACCGCAACCCTCAACGGGATTCGACTGAACTACGACGTCACCGGAACCGGCCCGCTGGTCGTGCTGGTGATGGGATCCGGGAGTCCCGGGCGGGTCTGGCGGACCTATCAAGTACCGGCACTGGTCAAGGCGGGATTCCGAGTGGCGACCTTCGACAACCGCGGCATCGCGCCCTCCGACGAATCCCCCGACGGCATCACCATGGACGACCTGGTCGCCGATACCGCCGCCGTGATCGAGCATCTCGGTGGAACACCCGCGCACATCGTCGGCACCTCCATGGGCGCCCGGGTGGTGGCCGAACTGACCCTGGCCCGGCCCGATCTGATCGACAAGGCGGTTCTCCTCGCCGCGACCGGCAGGCCGGACCCGGTCGCGCACACCCTCAACCGCGGCGAACAGGCCCTGATCGACGAAAAGGTCGCGCTGCCACCCCAATACGCGGCCGCGATCAAGGCGATCCTCAATCTGTCCCCGCACACTCTCGCCGACACCGAGCGCGCCCAGCAGTGGCTGGACATCTTCGAGTACGGCGCGACCGCCACACCGTCGGTCGGTGTGCGAGCACAGCTCGGCATGGATCGCTCCCGCAACCGGCTGGCCGACTACGCGCACATCACCAGACCTTGCCTGGTCGTGGGATTCGCCGATGACCGGATGGTCCCGCCCGCGCTCGGGCGCGAGGTCGCGACGGCCATCCCCGGTGCGCGATACACCGAGATCGAGAAGTGCGGACACTACGGCTATCTCGAACAGCCCGACGAGGTCAATCGCGCCCTCATCGAATTCCTCACCAGCTGAACCCGCGGCCGACCCGAACAGGATGTCCATGAGTGCCCTACCGCCCTGCCCCGCGTGCGCGAGCGAATTCACCTACGAGATCGGATCGCTGCTTATCTGCCCGGAATGCGCGCACGAGTGGACCGTCGAGGAGACCGAGGCGACCGGCGAGCAGGTGATCCGGGACGCGGTCGGCAATCCGCTCGCCGACGGTGACACGGTGACCGTGATCAAGAGCCTCGAGGTGAAAGGCAGCCCGAACCCGGTCAAGGCCGGCACCAAGGTCCGCAATTTCCGCCTCGTCCAGGGCGTGGGAGACCACGATATCGACTGCAAGATCGTGGGTTTCGGCGCGATGCAGCTGAAATCCAGTGTGGTCAAGAAGGTCTGACACGCGCTGTCGAGATCGGGGACATACCGGGCGAACCAACGCGGGTGGTACCACATTCGGGCGCCGATGAGCGCGGCCGCCGCGGGCACGAGCGTCAAGCGAACGATGAAGGCGTCCAGCAGCACGCCGATGGCGAGCGTCAAGGCCAGCGGTCGGACGATCGGGCTGTCCACGGTCGTGAAGGCGACGAAGACGGCGAACATGATCAGCGCCGCGGCCGTCACGACTCGCGCGGAGTGCGCGATGCCGTTCTCTACCTGGGACCAGAACGGTGCGGAACGCGATGGTCAGCAGCACCAGGGCCAAGCCGACCACGACGGCGAGGAAGATCGGCAGCGCTTCACCCAGACGCTGAGAGGTGTCGATATTCGCGGCAGTGGCTCCGCCGACGAGATACGTTGCCCCGGTTCCGCTTCGAATTTCTTCGCGATCTTCGCGCAGCCGGTTCACCAGGTCCTTCGTCGCGTCGTCCGCGGGACCGGTCGCGGGTATCACCTGGAGCAGGACCAATCCGTTTCCAGCGGCGGCGGGCCGCACCACGGCGACATCAGGGTCCTGTTGCAGCCGTCCTGTCAGCGTCTGGGCCGCGTCGGCGGAGGTCGCCTGGGGGAGATCGGCGACCACCAAGAGCGGGCCGTTGAATCCGGCCCCGAACGACCCACTCACCAGATCGTAGGCTTTCCGCGCTGTACTGGTCTCCGATTCCGTTGCACCGCTGGGCAATCCGAGGTCCATGCGAGCCGCCGGAATCGCCAGAACAGCGAGGACGGCAATACCGGCCACCAGCAGCGGGATACGGAATCGAGTGACGAACCGGCCCCAGGTGTGCCCGAAAGTGCGTTCCGGCTCATAGGCCGCGATGCGGGCCACCTCCGCGGGTTTGCCCGGCTACAGGGGCGGAGTAACGAATGTGGCGACCAGACCACCGGCGAAGGCCAGCAATGCGGGCAGCAGCGTCAATGCGACGAGCATTGCCACCAGCACGGCACCGGTCGCGGTCAGACCCATGACCGTCAGGAACGGTATACCCGCGACCGTCAGCCCACACAGGGCGATGATGACCGTCACCGCCGCGCAGACCACCGAACTGCCCGCGGTGCCGACGGCCAGCGGAATCGATTCGGCGGTGGTCATGCCGAGCACGATGTGGTGCCTGTGCCGGGACAGGATGAACAGCGCGTAGTCGATGCCGCAGGACAGACCCAGCATCAGAGCGAGCGAGGTCGCCGCCGAGGGCACGTCCACGAACGCGGCGACACCCAGAATGCCAGCGAGCCCGATACCCACGCCCACCAGTGCGGTGACGATGGGAAGACCTGCCGCCACGACCGCACCGAAGGTGATGAGCAACACCACGAACGCCGCGATGATGCCGAGAACCTCAGGCGTGTGCGGGATTTCGGCGGAGAACCCCGGATAGACGCCGCCCGCGAACCACCCGCAGCCCGGCGTCGCGCGCGGGATCGGCGATGCGGTCATGCCGGGTCGGGCCACGATCCGGCGGATACGTGCGATCGTCGGTTCGACGGTGGGTCCTGTCTCGTCGTCGGGTCGGGTGCCGAGTGGGGTGGTAGCAGTGCCGCGGTCAAGGCGACCGCGGCGGCGGCGAGGGTGAGGGCCAGTAGCGCGATGGGGGTGATGCCGAGTGCGGCCAGGCCTGCCAGGGTGGCGAGGAAGGCCAGGAGGTAGGAGTGTGCCCGCTGCGGTGCCATCGCGGTCCTTTCGCATGGAGGGTGGAAATCGGTTGTGGGTCAACGAGTGCGGGCTCCGGTGTCGGTGCGGGTGTATGGGCGCACCGTGGTGGTTTCGGGGCCGCGGCCGGTGTCGATGCTGGTGAACACGACCGGTTGGCCGGGGTCGAGGGCGCGGTAGCCGGTGCCCTCGATGGTCTGGAAGTCGACGTAGACCGCGTGCCCGCCGTCGTCGGGGATGAGGAAACCGAAGCCCTTCTCGGTGTTGAACCAGGCGACGTGTCCGTGTCGCCAGCGAGCGGGCGTGGTGACGGCGTGGATCTCAGCGGGCGTGTCAGTAGGCGAGGCAGTCGTAGGGGTCATCGGTGGTCAGGGAAGTCCAGATGCGGTACGGGCGGCGGTCGCTCTCGGCGGTGTCGATCGCGGTCCGCGTGGGGTCGGCCGGGGCCGGCGTCGCGGGCGCGCCGCGATCGGGATCGGGATCGGGATCGGGAGGGCGGATGCGCATCGCCGGATTTCCTCCTCATCAGAACATCGCGAAGTCGAATCGAGTGCGTCGGCAGCGGAGGCGACTCACGGTCGGGGGTGGGTCCGATGTGCCGGCCCCACCCCGTGACGAAGGAGTCGCTCGTGAACCGTCAACCTAGGAAAGAATTCGCCGAGTCCGCGGCGGTGCGGGGCGCGCCGCCTGCCAATGCCACCACGGGTGGCGGTGCCCGCGAATCCTGCTCTCCGGCAGGTCCGCTCGTTGCCGATGCGGCAGGGTTGTCAGCGTGCTCTCGCGGCCCGCGAACGCGTGTGCGGCGATTCGGGGAACGGGCATCACCTCACTTCCGTGCGCCTCGGTGTTGGCGACCGCTCGGCGCGAACCCCGCGACCGTGCGCGGGATCCGCACCGGGGGGGCCGCGTTGGGTAGCCGGTCCCGGCGGCGGACGCCGCCCGCGCCACCCGGACGTCTCGGTGCCCACCAACGCCCGCGGTCCCCGGGGCCCGCTCCGCGGCGACCGCCGTCGCCGGGGGCGGGTCAGCCGGGTGAACTCCGCTTGCAGGATCTGCTCGACGTCGTCGAACAGTTCCTCGAGATCGGGGTCCAGTGCGAGCAGCCGCTCGTCGAGGTCATCGACCCGCGACGCATCGGTGTCACCGGGGACAAGCCGCGTGTTCCCGGCGGCCGGTCCGTCACGAGTCAGGCGTTGATGGCCTGGCGTTCGCGATCGGCTCGGGTGATCTCGATCTTGCGGGGCTTGGCCTGTTCCGCGATCGGAATCACCAACCGCAGCACACCATCGCGGTAGTCGGCGCGAATCCGGTCGGTGTCCAGGCTCTCGCCGAGGAACAACTGCCGGCTGAACTCTCCGCGCGGGCGTTCCGCGGCGATCATCGCTCTGTCCTGGTCCAGTTCCGGGCGCGACGCCCGCACCGTGACCACGTTGCGTTCGACATCCAGGTCCACCGAGTCCGGGTCGATGCCGGGTAGATCCAGCTCCACCAGGAACTCGTCGCCGTCGCGCCAGGCATCCATCGGCATCGCCGCCGGACGTGCCGCCGTGCCGAACACCTGCTGGGTCCACCGGTCCAGATCGCGGAAAGGATCCGTGCGCATCAGCATGGTCGCCACCTCCCACTCACTCCAATCTCGATGTGAAGCAGATGAGAAAATCTGTGTCTGAAGACATAGATAGTTTTAGCACTCGACACTGTCGAGTGCAAGATCTCGCGGGGCGATCGCCATGCCGAGGTGGAGGTAGGTGTTCATCGGGACGGTCTTTCGCTCGTGCCACGGGTGGGGGCGAGCGGGCAGTCCCTGGTGACGGGGAGGGCGGGGCCGAGGTTGTCGATGTCGTAGCCGTCGGGATAGCTACGCCGCCACGGGAAATCGAAAAGGTCGACACCCTGCGCCGACCATCGGCGTAGCACCGCCGCACGGGTGCGCAGGACCGCGGTGACGGCCGCGCGGGTGGCGCGGCCGGGTTCGGGCAGGGCCAGCGCGCGGCGGATGTGGTCGGGAGTGAGTGCGTCGACGACGGCGCGGGAGAATCGCAACGGCAGGCGCGGCAACAGGTCTGCGGCCAGGCGGTCGCGGTTGGCCAGGGCGACCCGATGGCCACCGTCGCTGTACCCGACGAAGCGTGCCTCGTAGCTGTCGAGGTAGTCGGCCATGTCCTCATACGAGCCGGGAATGTCGGTGATGGCCATGTGCTCGCCGAGGTGCCGGTAGTACAGGTACAGGGCGGTGCGTTCGGTTGGCGACATCGGGCGCCAGCCGTGGGCGTCGACGAAGCGGGCCGCGACCACGACGAAGGTGGCCAGCACGTAGCGGAAATCCTCCTGCGAGATCGGGTACGGGGCATGGGCCCGGTTGATCCGCCGCACGGCACGTCGCCCGCGATCGGAGGCGATGCCGTGCGCGAGGACCTCCGTCAGCAGTAGCGCGGTGTCGTCGGCGCGTTTCGCCGGGCGCTGCGCGAATTCACCGGTGCGGGCCAGCAGAGTTCCGATGGCGGGGACGGCGAAGGTGTGGATCTGCGCCAGCTCCGACCCGAGCGCGATCTCGATCGGGAACTCGAACTGGGCATCGAGCCGGTGGATCAGTTCGAAGTCACGTTCGGGGGTCAGGCGTTCAATGATGCGCAGTCGGTCGTATCGGCCCATGCCGCTCCCCTTCCAAGAATCTACGACACTTGTTCGACTAGTTCTGCGGTATAGTACGACAAGTGTTCAAGTAGTTGGCAAGAGGAGGAACAATGACCTCCGACTCACATGCGACCGGCGAGGCCACCCGCGGACACGGCATCACCGAGGAGCAGACAGAGTCGACACCGACACGGCCGGACGGCCGCAAAGCCCGCGGGCAGCGCCGCCGCGAGCAACTGGTGGACGCGGCATTGCGGGTGGCCGCACGCGACGGGGTCGCCGCGATCACCCACCGGGCCGTGGCCGCCGAAGCCGGTGTCGCCGCGACCGCCGGCACCTACTACTTCCCGACCGTGGACGATCTGCTGTCCGCGGTGATCACCGCAGGCGTGCAGCGATTCACCACCGACCTCACCGCCCGGCTCGGGCAGGCCTCCACGGTGCGGACGTTCGTCGACTACCTCGACGACATCCTGCGCCACGACCGGCAACGACTGATCACCGAATACGAGCTCTACCTGCTGGCCGCGCGCCGCCCCGAACTGCGCCCGGCCCTGGCACCGTGGACCGACGCGATGCGGACCATCCTCGCCCGATGGACCACCGACCCCATCGCCCTGACCGCCACCCTCGCCGCCCTGGACGGACTGTTCCTGCAATCGGTCACCGCCACACCCCCATCCACCGACACCGTCGAAGCCGTCCTGCTGGGCACCCTCGCCATCACCGACCCCACCGCACAATGAAGGGCACGGCCCGTCGTGCCTGCCGCCGGGCAGCCACAACGGTCGCAAATGGCATCTCGCCGTGGATTCGAAGGGCCTGGCGGTGGCTGATCCGAGTCACCGGCGACGACCACGACCGATCGAGACGCGGCGCCCGACCATTCCGCAGCCCATTTGACCTGGGCCGCAACGACACTCATGACGCGGCGGTTGACCAGGCGCAAACCCGCCCGCTGCCAGGCCGATCGGGACAAAGACAACACCGTCGACAGGCCATTGGTCCACAAAACATGACCGGTCGGAGGCGGAAACCGCCTCCGACCTGGTCGGGCTGACAGGATTTGAACCTGCGACCACTTGACCCCCAGTCAAGTGCGCTACCAAGCTGCGCCACAGCCCGTTGCACCCGCTTGCGGGTGCTCGACGAGATTACCTCACCACCCCCCTCGGGGAGCAAATCGCGTGAACAGGCCGGGTTCGGCCAGGGGCGGGGAGGTGGACCGGGGGGTTGGGCTGGGCGGCCGGGAAGAAGCCGGTGGCCTCTTCCCGACAACCGTTCAGCGGGTCAGGAGCCCGGGCCGCTGTGGCTGTGCTGGCCGCCACGCTGCTTGGCCTCGGTGGGCTGGGCTTCGGCCCCCTTGCGGCCGGCTTCGTGCGGGTCGGCGGCGTTCTCGCTGCCGAAGCTGCCGGTGCTGGCCTGACCGCCCTTGCGGGCCTGTTCTTCGGTGTCCTCGCGGTTCCCGAACTGGCCGGGATTCTTCGGATCCGCCATGACGGTTCCTTTCCGTGCGTCGGTCTTGCTTCGAGGTGGGCCGCGATGCGGCCCTGTCGTCGCACTACCCGGCGCCGCATGGAGTAACCCGCCGGATGCGGAACTTCTCGCCGCGCGGCCGTCCGGCCTGCGGCGATGGGCGAAAATCATTCCGCCGCAACGTCCAGCGCGCCCGCGAGGGTCCGCCACGCCGGTTCCAGCTGAGCCGCGAAATCCGGCCAGGCGTGCAGACCGGCCGGTGCGTAGTGCACGGTGGCGGGAATCCCCAATTGCGCCAGGCGCTGTGCGAACCGTTCGGTGCAACTGCGCGCCCCGGCCTCCAGGGCCACACCGCCGCCGGCTTTGCCGAGGGCGTCGGCGATATCGGGGGCCTGGGCGAGGGCGATGAGGTTCGCGGGGCCGGGCATACCGCTGGCGACCGACAGGTGGATGGTGGTTCCGCGCAACTGCTCGGCGCCGAGCAGACTGTCGTGCGCCAACCAGTCCGGTGAGGTCGGCGGCCCCCAGAGGTTGTCCACATTGCCGCCGCGGGAGCCCACCGTGATGCGGGTGATGGCGCGGCCGAGTTCGTCGGCGGTGGAGTAGCAGCCGCTCATTCCGGCCACGGCCCGATACTGGCCGGGGTGGCGTTGGGCGATCATCACCGCGCCCTGTGCGCCCATGGAGACGCCCGCGATGGCGCGGTGGCCGTTGCCGCCGAGATAGTCCTCGACGATGGGCGGCAGCTCCTCGGTCAGGAAGGTCTCCCAGCGGTTGAGTCCGAGCTTCGCGTCGTAGTGGTGCCAGTCGGTGTACATGCTGCCCATGCCGCCGCTGGTGAGCACCACGTCGACCGGCTTGTCGGCGAAGAACTCCCGCGCGCCGCCCTGGGTGATCCAGTCGGACGTGGCCTCGGCCTCCACGCCGTCGAGCAGGTACAGGGTGGGCCGGGGCGCGGTCCCCGCACCGCGCAGCACATCCACCGGCACCACGCGGCGCATGGATTCGGAGACGATATGCAGTCGCTCCCAACGGTTTCCGCGCACCTCGGTGTCCACCAGCTCGGTGCGCAGCACGGTGGGATCGGCGACCTCCACCGGGTCCGGCCACACCATCGGCGCCGCGATCACCGGGGCGACCGCCAGGGCCGCCGCCACCATCGCCGTGCCGATACTCGCGCGCACGGCTCAGCCCACCGCCGCCGCGGCCCGGGCCAGCGCCCGGTCGCGCTGTTCCTCGAAGCGGCGGGCCTTCACCTCGAGATCCTCGAGGTAGGCGTGCAGTTCCTCGCGGGCGCGTTCCCCCTCACCCGACAGGTCGGTGCGGTCGAAGACACGCCAGGTGCGCAGCACCGGTCGCAGCACCGAGTCCAGATGCTGGCGCAGATCGTAGATGCCGTTCTTGGCGAGCAGCACCGCGTTGCGCCGGAAACCCGGCTGGGTCAGGCCGGGCATCTGGAATCGGGTCACCACGTCGGTGATGGCGCGCAACATCTGATCGGGCGTGAGATCCAATGCGGCGGAGCCGATGCGGCGGTAGAAGATCATGTGCAGGTTCTCGTCGGTGGCGATACGGGACAGCATGCGCTCGGCGACCGGTTCGGCGCAAGCGATTCCGGTATTGCGATGACTGATACGGGTCGCCAATTCCTGCAATGTCACGTATGCGACACCGCTGAGGAACTGTGAAATCTGTTCGGGACTGGATATTCCGGTGGTCATATGCGCCATGCGCGCGCTCTCCAAGGCGACCGGATCGACAGCCCGGGTGACCACCAGATAGTCGCGCATGACGATGGCGTGCCGATTCTCCTCGGCGGTCCACCGGCCCACCCAGGTACCCCACGCGCCGTCCATCCCGAGGGTGTCCGTGATCTCCCGGTGATAGGACGGAAGATTGTCCTCGGTGAGCAGATTCGTCACCATGGCGGCACGGGCCACCTCGGACAGCGAGGATTGTTCCGGCTCCCAGTCGATTCCGCCCATGGCCGCGAAATTGCGGCCCTCGTCCCAGGGTACGTAGTCGTGTGGATTCCAGTCCTCGGCATGCCGCAGATGTTTGTTCAGATGCCGCTCGGCCACGGGCTCCAATTCCAACAGGATTTCACGATCGGTCAGTGCGGTGAACAACACGTACTCCTCAGGCGGTGGCGATATTTCGATTCGTCAGCAGGTTCCGGTGGCCGTTTCCCCGCGGAAGCGGGCGTCGATCCAGGTCAGCACGTGCGGCAGCCCGAGCACGGCGGCGGTCAGATGGTCGGGGACCGGCACGGTCAGCGATTGCACCGTCACGCCCGCCGCACACCACCGTCGCACGGTGTTGTCGATCGCGTCCACCGGCACCAGTCCGTCGATGGGCGAATGCCATTCGAAGATCGGCATATTCGGTGTGCCGTCGTAGAGTTCGAGACTGTTCTCCTCCACCACGGCGCGCGCCTCGCGGTCGTCGATCATGGAGGTGCTGGCGGCGAAGTCGAGTGCACCGCGCCCAGCGCCCGCTGCGAGCAGGTCGTTGGTGCAACTATTGGCGATCTGCTGCCGTACCAGCATGCCGCGATCGTTGAATTGGGAGCTGATCGGGAAGCGGCGCGGATATTCGCGTTCCAGCCCGAGCCCGGCCGCCAGGGCGAGACCGAAGACCGGGTGCGCGCCGAGACCGAGACTTTCCAGCATCTTCACCAGATTCATGGGCACCCCGCCCGCGGCGGCGCCGTCGATCCGCAATTCGGGCGCATAGGTTTTCGCCAGTGCCGCCGCCCAGGCCGTGGCCATGCCGCCACCGGAGTAGCCCGCCATCACCACCGGACTGCCGGAGAGCCGGAACTGCTCCACCCGCTGGACCGCCCGAATGCCGTCCAACGTGATCAAACCGCCCAGTTTCGCCGCGCCGTAGGCGAAGCTCGGCCCGAGATGGTCGGGCATGGCGATACTCCACCCCCGGCGCAGCGCGAAGTTGTAGGCGGGGGCCTCGCGCACCATGAGATTCGGGTCGTCGGTGTAGAGCACCCGCGACACCGAGCACTGTGCGCCGAGGCCATTGATGATGTGCTGATACGACAGCAGCGGACCGTCGATGTCGCGGTGGTGTGGAGTCAGCACCGTGGTGACCGCGGCGATGGGATCGCCGGCGGAATTCGTGGAACGGAACTTCACCAGGGTGATATCGGTATCCGGAAAGATCGGCAACGCTGGCATAGGTCGTATGTCCAGCACATCGCCGGGTGCGTACTCGGCGATATCCGCGGGTTGTGCGTAGAACGGATCCGGATCGGGTGCGGGGTAAATCGGCCGGGCCTGCGCCGCCGGTGCGAGTACTGCCACCAGCAATCCGGCCGCGAGCGCCACGGCCGTGCGAGACCAGATCCGAACCCTTCCTTTGCGTGCGTGCCGAAGCATATCCCGACTGCCCTTCGTCCACCCGCGAACCATGTCGGGAGAGGCTATTCAGTCGAGCGACCGAAAGCAGCAGTCGATCGGAATCTCCTGATATCTCACAAGTTTCGGGCAGTACCGATGGTGATCGGGCTGTGATGTGTCCAGCCCGGGCGTTCTCGCCGAAATCCGCGCGGACGCCGTTGTGACGTGTCACAGTGGCGGTGTGCCGGGCACCGACAATCCAACAGATCAGCCCGAAACCTACCGCCGACCCCGGAGGCATGGTTAGTGTTATCCCGCCGCACAGGTAGTTTGACGCGGAAGGAGTCAGCCATGCCCGTCGACAGCACCGAAAGGCCGGGTCTCACCTTTTCCGGGAGACCGATGTCCTCGCCGCTCAAGGACGTCTGGGCGCTGTCCCGGCAGATGGTGGGCCACTTCGTCGAGAACGTCGCACCGTGCGGAACCCTGCCCGGGGACGCCATCTACGGCGATGTCACCACCATTACCCGCACCTGCCTGGAAATCGCCGTCAGCATGCTGGACGGTCGAGATATTCCCGCCAAGACCGAGCGGCTGCACGAGGCCGCGGCGCAATGGGCGCGCGAGGGCGTCCCCATCGACACCATCCACCACGCCATCCACGAGGGATTCAAGATCGGATTCGACCTCGTGGTCTCCGCCGCCACCGCACGTTATCGCGGCGACGGCGAATTGCGGCTGTCCCCGGGCGATTACGACAACCTTATCGACGGGGCCAAGCTGGTGGTGGAGATGCTGGATCGGATGACCTCCACCGTCTCGCTGGCGTACGTACGCGAATTGCGTTCCGTCGTCAGCGAACACCACACCGCCGTGCACACCCTGACCTCGGCGCTGCTCGGCGGCCATCCCACCTCCACCATGGCGCGCGAGTGCGGTATCGAGATCGCCGAGTCGTATTCGGTATTGGCGCTGACGATCCCACCGCATCCCGAGGAATCCGATCCCACCCTGGACGGCAAGGTGGTGGCGCGTCGCAAGCTGCGCCGGGTACAGGCCGAACTCGCCACGCGCTGCGCGGATGCCGCGCTGTCGCTGCTCAGCGTCGACGGCGGCACCATCCTCATCCCGGTGACGGCCAAGCGACCCGAGGAGCTGGACGACCTGGTCACCGATCTCTCGCGCGCCGCGCGCGTGCCGATCACGGCCACCACGGTCAGTGCGACGCCGTCGGAGATCCCCACCGCCGCCGAACAGGCGCACGACCTGCTCGATATGGTGCACCGCCTGCACTGCGTGCGCGGCCTGTACCGCTTCGACGATCTGGCTCTGGAATACCAGCTCACCCGGCCGGGTCCCGGTCGCGAGTATCTCGGCTCGCTGCTCGATCGCCTGGACGAACACCCGGAACTGCTGGAAACCCTGCAACGGCATATCGCCAACAACCTCAACCGGCAGCGCACGGCGCGCGTGCTGCATGTGCACACCAATACGGTGGACTACCGGCTCAAGCGCATAGCCCAGCTGACCGGATTCGATCCGACCCAGGCATCGGGCCTGTGGTACCTGCGTTCGGCCCTGGTGGCCCGGAGTTACCGCACCACAGCCTGACTCGCTCGCGGGCTCCCGGGGCAATCGGGGTGCTACCCGTCACGGTGTAACCGCCGCTGTGCGGCAGGCCACTAGAAAGCGCTAGGGCACAGCGCTTTTGCCGCCAACCTTCACTGTCTTGTTACAGCTGTGCACGGTGCCGAAACGTCGGTCGGCGACCGTGGTGAACATGAAGCGAACCGATGTCCTGGCCTGTGAGGTATGCGGACGTCTGCCGCATCCGCACCGCACCCGCTTGGCGCTGGCCAAGCTGGCCGCGGTGTTCCCGGTGGAGCTGGCGTTGCACGCCCTCGTCGTTCACTACCATCTGCCTTATCTCGCAACGGTTCTGGTGCTGACCGTCACCACCACCATCCTGGTCATCTGGGTGGTCGAGCCCTCGGCCATGCGCATGCTCGGCTCCTGGCTGCACGGCCCGGAGCTGCGGCATCGCGACCATGTGCGCCGCGCCGACTATCTGTGGCGGATCCGCGTCCGCATCGACGACTCCCCCGGCCGCCTCGAATCGCTGGCCAAACATCTGGCCAACCGCCGCGCCAACATCCTCACCGTGCACGTGCACCATCTGGAGAACGGCGTCCTGGACGAGTTGGTGGTGTCCACTCCCGCCGATGTCACCACCCACGCCCTGGAGACGGCCGTGATGCGCGCGGGCGGCACGGTGGTCGGCATCTGGCCCGCACCGGCTCTCGCACTCGTCGACGGCCAGACCAAGGCGCTCACCCTGGCCACCCGGCTCGCCGCCGATCCCGACGAACTCCCGCTGGTGATCGCCGAACTGCTCGGCGCGCAGTACGTCACCGGCACATCCGTACCCCGCACCCCCGGCGTCACCCTGACGATCGACGCGCACCCGGAGCTGCCCATGACCTTCGTCCGCGCCGGTGAGCCGTTCACCCCGGCGGAGATCGCCCGTGCCCACCGCCTCACCGACCTCGCACTGCTGGTCACCCACCAGCGCTGATACACCCACCCATTGACTGATACTGCGCGTAACACTTAACGTGGGGGTGTGGTGCCGCAGGCACCCGTCGGAAAGGAGGACAACGGTGTCCACAATCACCGATGCGCAGTCGGATCCGGTGGCGGATCAGGCCGCCGAGTACGCGCGCACACTCTTGCTGCTGTCGGAGGGGTCGGTGGACCGGCACTTCGATCCGTTCCACGATATCGATTGGGACAACCCCGATTTCGATCCCGACACCGGTCCCGAGCGCTGGACGCTGCCCGCGATCGGCGATCTGCTCGGCGCGCACCCCTGGTATCGGGCGCTGCCGCTGGAGCGGCGCATCGCCATCGGCAAATACCGTCAGGCCAATGTCGCCAAGGTTGGGTTGCAGTTCGAATCGCTGCTGATCAGCGGCATGGTGCAGCACACCTTCTCGCTGCCCAACGGCTCCCCGGAATTCCGGTACTGCTCCCACGAGATGATCGAGGAGCACAATCACACCCTCATGTTCCAGGAGATGGTGAACCGCATCGGCATCGACGTCCCCGGCATGGGGCCGCTGGTGCGGCAGGTGCGCCATATCGTGGTGCCGATGGCGGTGTTCTTCCCGAACCTGTTCTTCATGGCGGTGCTGGCCGGTGAGGAACCGATCGACCACATCCAGAAGCAGGTGCTGCGGTCCGGGCAGGAGGTGCACCCGATCATGCGCGGCGTCATGGCCATTCACGTGGCCGAGGAGGCGCGCCACATCTCCTTCGCCCACGAGTTCCTGGAACACCATGTGCCGGAAGCCAATCCGGTGAACAGGTTCGTCTTGTCGCTGGCCATGCCGATCGTCATGCGGATCGCCGGGCGGGCGATCGTCACACCGCCGCGCGCCTTCTTCGACGAGTTCGACATTCCCGACCGCGTACGCAAGGAGCTGTTCTACGGATCGCCGGAGGCCAAGCAGACCTTCGCCGACTACTTCGTGGACGTGCGGGCGCTGGCCAAGCGCATCGGACTGATGAACCCGGTGGCCAAGCGGGTGTGGAAACTCCTCGATATCGACGGCCCCACCAGCCGCTACCGCTCCGAACCGCTGCGCGCGGGCGTGAGCAAGGTCGCCTGACTCACCGGCATGTCGCCGCGAAGGCGGACAGTTCGACCCTGGGATGGTCGGCGGCGAGGCAGCTCACCGCCGCACCGTCCAGGGTGCCGGTGCCGAATTCCATGGCGACACTGCCGATCACACCCGTATTGCGGGAGTCGATGAGCTTACCCCGTACCCCGGAGACCGAGGTGCGGTCGATGCTCCCGCGCACCACGTCGGTATCGCCGACATTGACGATCGCCAGCCCATTGGCCGCCGTACCGGTGATCGTCGTGTCCCGGATGTCGAAGGTGAGCTGCGCCGTCGCGGGTTCCGGGCCGGTGGGCGTATAGCTGATGAGCCCGATGCCGTCGGCGCTGCAATCGCCGAAGCGCGAGTCGGCGACCTCGAGGTGGGTGCTGCCGGTGCGGCCGAAATTGGTCGTCACCAGGCAGCTGCCGAGGTTGGCCGGAATCACCGGATTGAGCACCGCCGCCGGGAAGGTGGAGTGGAAGGCGCTGACATTGTTCAGGGACAGCGACTGCCGCGCCCCCTCGGTGCTGAGGTTGTAGCTCTCGATGATGTCGCCGCGCACATGCTCGAAGGTGCTGTTGCTGACCGTCACCCGGCTCTGCGGGGTGCCGTTGGTGGTGACGTACTCCAGACCGTTGGCGGAGAAATTGCCGTGGCCGTCCCGAAACTCGTTGCGGTCCACCGTGACCTCCATGACGGCTCGGTCCATGGGGTTGATGAACAGCCCTTCGCTGTCGGCCAGGTGATTGAGCGGCGACGACAGCGGGGCGATGCCGATCTGCTGGTTGCCCACCAGTTCGGCGGTCAGGCGCGCGGTGTCACCGGCCTGGAGCCCGAGGGCGAGGACCGACAGTTTGGCAAGTCCGAGGTTGATATCCCGGATCGCGTTGTCGCGCAACCGGGCGTCGACCACGCTGGTGCCGTGCGCGCGGATATCGATGCCGTCGCCGCAGGCGGTGTCGTGCACGATATTTCCTTCGATCCGGATGGTGCCGGTTGCCGCGGAGAAGTCGGCCATGATGGCCGCCCAGCCGTTGTTGAGGACGATGAACTCCGGCAGCGGATCCGCCGCCAGTCCCACCGCGATGCCGGGCGGCAGGGTGAACGGCCCGATCATGAAGCCGTCGGCGCATCGCCGGTTGGTTCCGGTGACCCGATTGCCGCTGATCACGGCGTCCACGGCATCGTGTCCGTAGATGCCGCCGCGTTGTGCGCCGTCGATGACCAGATTGCGGACCTGGACTCCCGGGGCCAGCCGCACCGCGTCGCCGTCGTTGTCACCGGTGGTATTGGTGAGCCGTGGCAGTTCGGCCCCGTCGGGCGCACCGATGACCTCCGCTCCCCCGCCCACGAGCCGCTGCCCGGGTTTGAGCGCGATGCCGCCGTCCAGGGCCGCGGCCGCGGGCTGGATCACGATGGTGTCGCCCGCGCGGGAGGCCGCTTCGGCCCGGGCCAGGCTCTCGAAGGGCGCGCCCACCTCCCCCGACCCGCCGGGCGCGGCTCCTGCGCGCACATACCAGGTCATCGAATCCGGTTGCGCCTGAGCGATTCCCGTCGCAGCTGCGACACACGCGAGCAGGGCGACCAGCGGAGCCGCCATGCGGGCGGTGCTGCGGCGGGTGCGTTCGTTGCTGATCATGACACTCCGGATTCGGCACAGGAATTGTCCATACCCTGCCAGTTCGGTTCGAAAACCGTCCATCCGGCAATATGCCAGGATTTCTCCGCCGCCGTTGTGCACTCGACAGTAATCCGATCGTTCTACCTCGCCGCCCGAACGCCTTCTGCTACACCGGAGGGCACCGATGCGAGAGTGGTTGTGCGTATGAAGATCTCCACAATATCCAGCGTCCTCAGCGGAATTCTCCTCGCCCTGTGCACCGCCTCGCCGTACGCCGCGGCCGACTCCGGTTCAGCGGGCCCGGCCGTATTCACCGTATCCACCACGGCGGACGCACCGGCGGCGAATCCCTTCGACGGGCAGTGCCGCACGGACGCAGGGGAATGCACACTGCGGGCCGCCGTCCAGGCCGCGAATGTGCGGCCGGGCAGCACCATTCACATTCCCGAGGGCCGCTATGTGCTGACCGTGCCGCCGAATCCGTGGAATGTCAACGGCCCGTTCATCGATCCGACCACCGGCGATCTCGATATCACCGCCGACACCACCCTGGTCGGCGCGGGCCGCGACCGCACCGTCATCGATGCCGCGCACATCGACCGGGTCATGCTCACCACCGCCACCGTGTCGATCAGCGATCTGACCGTCACCGGGGGCAGCGCCGCCCAGCACGAGATACCGTTCTTCGAAACCGGCGGCGGCGGTATCGCCAACTCCGGCAGGCTGCGCCTGGACCGGGTGCTCGTCACCGGCAATGCCGCCGACTACGGCGGCGGCATCTTCAATATCCCGGTGGCCGATATGCGGATGACCGACAGCATGATCACCGGCAATGCCGCGGGCGAGGCGGGCGGCGTCCGCTGCGACAACACCTGCGTCTTCACCCGCTCGGCCATTACCGACAATCATGTCGTCAATCCACATCGCAGCTGGTATCGCATCGGCGGATTCGCCGGGCGCGGCGGCGGTCTCGATATTCGCGGGGTCGGTGAGGTGGTACTCATCGACACTGCGGTGACCGGTAATACCGCGTCCGACGGAGGCGGGGGGATCAATATCGCCCCCGCCTATCTCGACACGCTGCCCTATCAATTCACCGATACGGTGAATCCCGGAATGGGCAGGCTCATCCTGCGCGGTTCGACCATCGCGTACAACACCGCGGGTATGGGCGAGCAGAACTGCAAGAAGGTCTTCGCCGTCATCATCTCCACGGGTGCCAATCGCAGCAATGACGACTCCTGCGATCTCACCGCGGCGGGCGACGAGGTCCATCCCTGACGAGAACGGAGGGAATCCGCCATGGGTTCGTTCAATGTCGGCGACTGGATGACCGCGCTGGGCCAGGGTTTCACCTGGATCGTGTCCATCCTCGTCTCGGGGGCTACGGCGGGATCATCGTGACGAGCGGACCGGATCGGCGGGTGGCGCGCTCCGTGCCTGCTCCCGCGCCAGCGCCCGATCGCGCTGCTCCTCGAATCGGGGGATCTTGACGGTCTCCAGGTCCTCCAGAAATGCCGCCAACCGCTCCCGCGCCTGTTCACCGCGCGCTCCGAAGTCGTTGCGGTCGAAGATGTTCCACTGCCGCACCACGGGCATGAGCACCTCTTCCAGATGCTGGCGCAGATCGTAGACGCCGTGTTTGGCCATGAGGACGCCGTTGCGGCGGAAGTTGGGCATGCCCGCGCCCGGCATGCGGAAGTTCTCGACAATGGTGTCGATGGCCTGCATGGCCTGATCCGGCACCAGATCCAGGGCCGCGCCGCACATGGTGCGGTAGAAGATCATGTGTAGGTTCTCGTCGGCCGCGATGCGCTGCAGCATGCGGTCTGCGACGGGGTCGTCGCACACCCGCGCGGTATTGCGGTGGCTCACCCGGGTGGCGAGTTCCTGAAAGCTGACGTAGGCCACCGAGTGCAGGAACCCCAGGCCGTCGTCGAGGGCGGCGGCCGGGGCGCCGAATCCGTGGGTCATATGCGTCATGCGGTCGTGCTCCAGCGCCACCGGATCGACGCCGCGGGTCACCACCAGATAATCGCGCAGGACGACGCTGTGCCGCTGTTCCTCCGCGGTCCAGCGCCCCACCCAGGTCCCCCAGGCCCCGTCCTGCGAGAAGTTCTCGGCGATCTCGCGGTGGTAGGACGGCAGATTGTCCTCGGTCAGCAGATTGGTGACCAGCGCCGCCTTGGCCACGTCGCTGAGCCGGGATTGCCCCGGCTCCCAGTCCACGCCGTCCAGCATCGCGAAGTTGCGGCCCTCGTCCCAGGGCACGTAATCATGCGGATGCCAGTCCTTGGCCATCTTCAGATGCCGGTTCACGCACTCCCCGGCCACGGGTTCCAACTCGGTCAAGATCTCTCGCTGCGTCAATGCGCGCACACCGCACTCCTCGAACCGGTTCGGGGCCGCGTCGATTCGCGGCCTGAATCGCCCACACCACCAGGACGGCCGAGGCGCCGGTAGGGACGAACGTCCCGTCCAAGATCGGCTAATGTCATCACCGCCCCGACGGCTATGCTCGAGGCATCGACACACCACGAAAACAGCCACGCCAGCGCCGGTCTCGGGAGACGGTGGCGGTGGTGCTGGAGGCCGCCGCGCAGGTGTTCTCCCGGGAGGGGCTGGCGGCGACCACCAATCGCATCGCCGACCGGGCCGGGGTGTCGATCGGCACGGTGTACCAATACTTTCCGAACAAACACGCCATCCTGCGCGCGCTGGCGCACGCGCACGTCGAGGAGGCCGGACGCCGCCTGGGTGCGGTGTTCCGGCGGCTGCGCGCCGAGCGGCCGCCGTTCCCCGAGACCCTGTACGCCATTCTGGACGCGGTGGCCGACCTGCACCGCGATCGCCCGGCGCTGCACGGCCTGCTGCACCGGCTCGCGCCGCGGCTGCCGGAGGAGGTGACGGCGCTGCGCGCGTTCGAGGACCATCTGGTCGATGAGGTCGCCTACCACCTGGAACGGTGCGGGCGCGGTGGCGAGGATGTCGAACTGGCGGCCCGGACGCTGGTGCACGCGGTCGACGCGCAGCTGCACCGGGTGCTCACCCGGCACGCGATCGACACCGATCAACTGGTGCGTTTCGCCGAACTGTTGGTACCCGATCCGGTGACGGCCGCGAGCACGGAGCGCAGCGCGCCCGCGAGTTCGGTCAGGCCGGGTTCCTCGATCGGATAGTGGCCGCAGCCGGTGAGCAGCACCGCCTCGGTGGGCGCGGCGATCCGGCGGAGGAAGCGCAGGCTCGGTTCCGGCGGCGTCCACCGGTCGGCGGCCGGGTGCACGAGGGTGACCGGCGCGGCCGTATAGCGTTCCGGCGGGGTGTGCGCGAAAGTCAGGAAGCTGGCGAGGAATCCGAGCGGGATGTGGACGCCGCCGCCCCGCGGATCGGTGGCGCACAGCCGCGACAGTTCCGGATTCAGACTCATCGCCCGCATAT
>NZ_BAGD01000273.1 GCF_000308635.1 Nocardia otitidiscaviarum NBRC 14405
GAGCACCCACAGGGGGTGATCGAAAGCCACCGACTCCGTGGCGAATTCGGTCGTTCCGCCCGCCGACGCGTCCGCCCACGTCATCGCCCCCGGCACGGCGTATCCGAGCCGCGACACCGCGACCGTGGCCCGCACCGTCGGCAATCCCGCTCGGAGCGCCGCGATCTCGGCCCGCCGGTCGTGGTCCTTGCCGCCGTAGCGGTAGCCGTCGGCGGTCACCAGCACGACCGGCTCCAGCTGCCCCAGCCGATCCAGCGCCGCTTGCGGGGAGTAGTCCTGTCCGCAGGCGCTCCAGATGGCACCGATACTGGCCGTGGCCAGGAAGGCGATGACCGCCTCGGGGATGTTCGGCAGGTATCCGACGACCCGGTCCCCGGCCTGGACTCCCTGCGCGCGCAGGGTGCGGGCGAAAGCGTCTGTGCGCGTGAGCAGTTCGGTCCAGCTCAGTTCTCGCACCGGCGCGTCCTCGCCGATATCGAGAATGGCGGGCCGGTCGGTGCGCGCCTGCCGCACCACCTGGTCGACGTAGTTCAGTCGCGCCTCGGGGAACCAGCGCGCGCCGGGCATGGCCGCATCGGTGAGCACCGCGCCCGGTGCCGGACCGAGGCCGAAGTAATCCCACACCGCCCGCCAGAATCCGGTGATGTCGTCCACCGACCACCGCCACAGCGAGCGGTAGTCGGGCAGATCCATGCCGGTGCGGGCGGTCACGAAGCGTGCGAAGTCGGTGATGCGCGCCGCCTCGATATCGGTGTCGCTCGGCGTCCACTGCGCCACAGCGGTATCCATCATCGCGCGCTCCATCCGCCGTCCATGGTGTAGGACGCGCCGGTGACCATGCCCGCCGCGTTCGAGGTGAGCCAGCCGACCAGCTCGGCGACCTCTTCGGGTTCGATGAGCCGTTTGACCGCGCTCTCGGTCAACAGGATCCGCTCCACCACATCCTGTTCGGGAATGCCGTGCGCGGCTGCCTGATCGGCGATCTGCTTGTCCACCAGTGGAGTTCGCACATAGCCGGGGTTGACGCAATTGCTCGTCACTCCGTGCGGCCCGCCCTCGAGCGCGGTCACCTTGGACAGTCCCTCGAGGGCGTGTTTGGCGGTGACATACGCGGATTTGTACGCCGACGCGCGAATCCCGTGCACGGACGAGATATTTACGATCCGCCCGAATCCGCGCTCGTACATGGCGGGCAGTGCCGCGCGGACGAGCAGGAACGGGGCCTCCACCATGAGCGCGAGCATGGCGCGGAAGCGCTCGGGCGGGAAGTCCACCAGGGGGCTCACGGTCTGGACACCGGCATTGTTCACCAGGATGTCCACCTCGAGCCGCAGGTCCTCGAGTGCCGTGACGTCGCCGAGGTCGACTTCCCATGCGCTGCCGCCGATATCGGCGGCCAGATCCTTGGCCGCGACGCCGTCGATATCGGCGACGGTGACCGCGGCCCCGCGCCCGGCCAGCTGCCGGGCGCAGGCCGCGCCGATCCCACTCGCACCGCCGGTCACCAGTGCGGTGCGACCGGTCAGATCGCCGGTGGGCATGCCACTCACGCGCTCACCGCCTTGGCATCGGTCGAGGCGGCCAGGCTGCGAGCATCGGCGCGGTCGAGCTCGGCCAGGTCCGCGCCCGTGGTCTCGCGGGCGAAGTACACCGCGACGAGGGTGACCGTGCAGGCCAGGGCCAGGTAGATCGCGATCGGGACCGACGAGCCGAAGCTGTCCAGCAGCTTCACCGCGATGATCGGCGCGAGCGATCCGGCGACGATCGAGGTGACCTGATAGCCGAGGGACACACCGGAATACCGCATGCGGGTCGGGAACATCTCCGCCATGATCGCGGGCTGCGCCGAGTACATGAAGGCGTGGAACACCAGGCCGAGCACGATGGCGAACAGGATGACGGCATTGTGCTCGCTGTCCATCATGGGGAAGGCGAAGAATCCCCAGGTGGCCGCGGTGGCCGCGCCCACGAAATAGACCGGGCGCCTGCCGATTCGGTCGCTGAGCCGTCCCACCATGGGGATCACCGCGAAGTGCACCGCGTGCGCGGCCAGCAGCCACCACAGGATCACCGTGGTGTCGGCCCCGACCTGCACCTTCAGATAGGTGATGGAGAAGGTGACCACCAGGTAGTACATGATGTTCTCGCCGAACCGCAGCCCCATGGCGGTGAAAACCCCACGCGGGTAACGCTTCATCACCTCGACGGCGCTGAACCCGGTGGCCTTCTCCTGCTCGGCCTGCTGCTGCGCGGCCAGGAAGATCGGCGCGTCGGTGATCTTGGTGCGGATGTAGTAGCCGATCAGCACGACCACCGCCGACAGCCAGAAGGCGACCCGCCAGCCCCAGGACAGGAACGCGGCGTCCGACAGGGTCGTGGTGAGCACCAGCAGTACGACGGTGGCGAGCATATTGCCGATCGGCACCGCCGCCTGCGGCCACGCGGACCAGAAGGCGCGGCTGCGATTTGGACTGTGCTCGGCCACCAGCAGGACCGCGCCGCCCCATTCGCCGCCGACCGCGAAGCCCTGAATGAACCGCAGCGCCACCAGCAGCGCCGGGGCCCAGTACCCGATCTGTCCGAAGGTGGGCAGGCAGCCCATCAGGAAGGTGGCCGCGCCGACCAGCAGCAGGCTCAGCTGCAACAGCTTCTTGCGTCCGTACTTGTCCCCGAAATGTCCGAAGACCACGCCGCCCAGCGGTCGTGCCGCGAAGCCCACCGCGTAGGTGACGAAGGCCGCGAGGATCGCATCGAGTTCGCTGGTGTTCTCGGAGAAGAAGACCTTGTTGAACACCAGCGTGGCCGCGGTGCCGTAGAGGAAGAACTCGTACCATTCCACGACCGTCCCGGCCATGGAGGCCGCCACCACCCTTCGGAGTCCGGTGGGGGCGGGATCGGATCCCGGCCGCGGCCCGGCTACGCCGACGCTCATCGCACTTCTCCTTACCGTTCGGCCGCATCACCCCTCATCTGTGATGCGGCCCACAAGATTTGAACTGTTCAGAGTATTCGTGCAGATTTCTTCGCCTGCAATGCCCACTTTCGCACTGGGTATCTGCAAAGATGCAGAAATGGCCGTGACCTCCGCCACTCCCCGTCCCAATGCGGATGACCTGCTCGTACTCCTGGCCGTCGGTCGCACCGGGCGCTACGTCAGCGCGGCGGAGGAGCTGGGCATCAACCACACCACCATCTCCCGCCGCATCGCCGCGCTGGAACGGGCGCTGGGCGGTCGGGTGCTGACGCGCGGTGCCGGTGGCTGGGAGTTGACCGAGCTGGGCCGGGAGGCCCTCGACGCCGCCGAATCCATCGAATCCGCGGTGCGTTCGCTCTCGCCGGACGCCCGCGGCGAACGCGTCCTCGAAGGCGTCGTCCGCCTGTCGGCCACCGACGGTTTCAGCGCCTACCTGGCCGCTCCCGCGGTGGCCGACGTCCGACGCAAACATCCCGGGGTGGCCCTGGAAATCGTCGCCGCCACCCGCCGCGCCTCACTGCAACGCTCGGGTCTGGATATCGAAGTGGTGGTGGGCAAACCGCAGGTCCGCCGCGCCGAACTCATCCGTCTCGGCGACTACGCCCTCGGCCTCTACGGCTCCCGCGCCTACCTCGCCGAACACGGCGCTCCCGCCACTCTCGACGACCTGACCGGCCAGCCCTTCGTCTACTTCATCGACTCCATGCTGCAGGTCGACGAACTGGATCTGGCCTCCAGCTTCGCCCACGGCATGCGCGAATCCATCTCCTCCACCAACGTTTTCGTCCACGTCGAAGCCACCCGCGCCGCGGCCGGACTGGGCCTGCTGCCCTGCTTCATGGCCGACCGCCACGCCGACCTGGTCCGCGTCCTCCCCGACCGGGTGGGCATCCGGCTGTCCTACTGGCTCGTCACCCGCCCCGAAGCGCTGCGCCGCCCTGAGGTCGCCGAGGTCGTCGACGCCCTGCGCGCCCGCGTGCACGCCGAACGCGACATGCTGCTCGGCACCGTATTGCCCACGCGGTGAGGGGGATTCGCGACATGTGGTCGGGGACGGTCAGGGTGCGGACCGGGGTGCTCGAGCTGAACGGGACGATCGGCACCGCGGCTCCGCACGCGCACCGCACCGTGCAGGTCGTGATCGCGCGGGCGGGGGAGTTGGTGCTGGCCGACGCGCACGGCACCGAACGTCGCGCCCGTGCGGCGCTCATCCCACCGCATCGCGAGCACGCCATCGTCTCGGGTGCGCCCGACGGCACCCTCGTGCTGGTGGACCCGGACCTCGCCGCCGGACAGCGGCTCACCGAGCTCACGGCCGATGACATCGATTCCTGGATTCGCGCCGCGAACACGGTGGTTGGTGACCCGAAGTGGTTCCGGGACGGCCGATTTCACGGACTACCGGATTCCGGCCCAGCCCCGCGACGCCATCCGTCCGTGACCCGAGCGGTCGCGCTGTCGCGCACCCGCCTCGACTCCGGTCCACTGCGCCTGTCGGACGTGGCGCGCGCGGTCGATCTGTCGGAAAGCCGTCTGTCCCACCTGTTCACCGCCGAACTGGGCCTACCGTTCAGCCCCTACATCCGCTGGCTGCGCATACTGCGCGCCATCGACCTGGTCGCGGCCGGGCACACCCTCACCGCCGCCGCCCACGGCGCGGGCTTCGCCGACAGCTCGCACCTGAATCGCGTCTGCCACCGCATGTTCGGCATCGCCCCCTCGGACTTCCGCGGCGTCCGCTGGATCGTCGAACCGATCCCGTAGCAGGTTCGTTCAAGCCCTTCCGCCGCTCCTCGGATGAGGCTGGTCGGCGACAGAACCGCTGCCCTACAGGAGGAATTCCGTGGCCCCCATGCCGCCAGCCATCCGAGCCGCCTTCGAAGCCGAACTCACCACCGCCCGCCGCACCACCGACCCCGACAGCGGATGGCGCGCCCTGGAACGCGCCCACATCCTCTCCCAACCCTGGCCCTGGCCCCACACCCGCGCCCACTGGCACATGCTTCGCCTCGCCCTGCACACCCACAACCGCCCCGAAACCCGCGGCCAACTCATCCGCCTGGCGGTAGCCGCCATCGCCTCCGCTCTCGGCCGCGTCCCCCTCGGCAACACCGGCCGCACCTCCGTCGGCCTCACCACCCCCATGCCCCTCCCCACCGACCTCGCCCGCCTCCTCACCGACGCGGGCATCACCGCCACCCGCTGACCCGCAGGAAGCCCCGCACCCGCTCTCGAACACACCGCCCTCACCCCGATTAGGTGAATCCGCCCCTCCTCGAGGTAATCTCATCCGGCACCGCGACGGCGGTAGCCACGGGCTGTGGCGCAGCTTGGTAGCGCACTTGACTGGGGGTCAAGTGGTCGCAGGTTCAAATCCTGTCAGCCCGACCAGGTCGGAGGCGGTTTCCGCCTCCGACCGGTCACGTTTTATGGACTAGTTGTGGACCGCGGCGCCTACCCCGGGTGTAC
This sequence comes from Nocardia otitidiscaviarum NBRC 14405, assembly GCF_000308635.1. Taxonomy (GTDB): domain Bacteria; phylum Actinomycetota; class Actinomycetes; order Mycobacteriales; family Mycobacteriaceae; genus Nocardia; species Nocardia otitidiscaviarum. The sequence goes on from NZ_BAGD01000273.1 coordinate 5,444, forward strand.
CGGGGCTGACGGGCACAGAGGTAGTCAACCGGTGCGTGGAGTTCTTCGGCGCTGTCTTCGGAAGCTGTCGCCGGGCGATCGGTGAACGAGCACGAAATGGTCGAGAGACTGTTCCCCACCGTGGAGTTGATGTGGCCGACCAACTTCCTCATCGCTACCGAACATCTCATCGTGAGTCTCGACGGCCGGTGTCTGCGCTGGTGTCGAGGAGTTCCTTGAAGTCGGAATACATCCGGGTGGCCGCGGCGTCGTTCGCCGGGACCGAGTCGAGGCCGAGGAAGGAATGGATCAGCCCCGGAAAAATGTGCAGTGTCACTGCTACTCCGGCGTCGGCGAGCCGCTCGCCGTATTCCACGCACATGTCCAGCAGGGGGTCGCAGTCACCTACTCCGATCACGGCCGGTGCGACGCCGCCGAGCTGACGGGCGTGGATGGGCGAGGCGGGAAACATGCGGGCTGCGTCGGGATCGTCACGTAGGTACGCGGCGGCGGCTTGACGTACCTCGACGAGATCGAACAGATATCCAGTCGCCGCGTTGTCGTCGAGTGATCTGTAGCCGGTCAGGGTCAGGTCGATCTCCGGATAGCCGAGCAGCTGTGCGGCAACCGATCTGCCCTCATCGCGCAGCGCCAACGCGACCGCCGCAGCCAGATTCCCTCCCGCGCTGTCGCCCGCGACAGCCATCGGTCCCCCGCCGAACTCGGCGACGTGGTCCGCGATATACCGGGCAACGGTCAGGCAATCGTCGTATGCGGCTGGAAAGGGGTGCTGCGGCGGCAAGCGGTAGTCGACGGCTATCACCACTGCCTCCACGTCCCGGCATATTCGGCGGCACATCGCGTCGCACATGTCGAGATCGCCATACGCGAACGCACCGGCATGAAAGAACACGACGACCGGTGCCGTGCCGTCTGGCTCCGGCTGAAATATGCGCACCGGGACTCCGGAAACAACCGCGTCATCCGCGCTTCGGACCGTGATCGGCGGCTGCGGAGCCAGGCCCAGGACGAGTTCGCGGATATAGGCGGCCCGCTCGGCAGTTGACTGGGCACTTACCGAATTCGCCCCTGGAATACCGAGATTCTCCATCAGGGCGAGCGTGTCTGCGTCGACGTGCATGAACCCACCTCCTATCGCGGGCAAGAATCATTGACTGCCGGGGGTCGATCCTCGAACATAACTTCGTCGATGTCCGAGAATTCAGCGCTCTGTCCCTTGGCGAATTTTCGCATTTGTCGAGATATCTGCACAGCTTGGACGATGACGACCGACCGCCGCTAGCGAAGTGTGACCGGATGCACCCACGGCGTCGAGACATGACACACGGCACTACTCGGTGGGCCGCCGGAAGGTCGCCCGGTGAGGAGGCTGAAGCGGCCCTCGAGCAACGGCGCTCCGGAAGGAGTGAGGTAGCACTGTGGCTCGATCGGTCACGTTGTGGCACAACCGGTCAGGCTGTCGGGGTCGCCGTCCGCGCTAGCCTGAGACCGGTATTCGCCTCGCTTACGCTCGACGAGATCGGAACCGGTGATGACAGTGAACGGAGCGCTCGGCAAGCTCGAACCTCACGACCAGCGAAGCGAAGACCTTGCGCCATCGCGATTTTCCGGGGGCACATTGCCGGTAGCCACGCGGTATTCCCCGGCTCCGGGGTCCGGAGGCACAGCGGGCTATACGGTTGTCGACAGTCCGCGAACCAACCCGTATCGGGACAAGGTTGTTCATACCTACGACGACTCCCCGGAGATCTGGCGGCGGGTGCTGGGGGACACGTGCCTGTTCGAATGGGGTGTCTACGAAGGTGCGACGCGGGCTTTGTCGCTGGGCGAGGCCGGTGTTCGGTTCTTCGATCGACAACTCGGACTGGCCGGACTGCTGGGGGCCGACCGTCCCCGCATCGGGAGGATGCTGGATCTGGGCTGCGGGTGGGGTTTTCTCTGCTACCTGCTGGCCCGGCGGTTCCCCGAGTGCCTCCGCATTGATGCCATCAATATCAGCCCTCGCCAATTGGATTACTGCGCACGGTATCTGAGTGATCACGACCTGTTCGACCGGGTGTCGCTGTATCTGTGCGACGGTCAGGACGTGGGTCTGCTGCCCGATCCCGAGCAGCCCTACGATCTGGTGATCGTTCGTGGTGTCTATACGCATTTCCCGAACGACGTCTACGAGGCGTCGGTCTCGGCATTGGCCGAGCGGGTCGCTCCGGGCGGAATCGTCATCATCTCCGACACTCTTTTTCGCGGTGATCCGACCGGAGGGCTGGATGCCTACGTCTCGGAGATTCCCGATGAGGTCGACCGGCTCGCATGTGGCAACCGAAAGACCCCGGAGTATTTCGCCGGTGTACTGGAAGCCAACTCCTTCGAGATTCGGGACATGCGCGTTCTACCGTCCAATGGCGATGTGGCGCACTGGTTTGGGGACGTCAAAGCGAATATCGAGCGGGCATTTCCGGAGGGCGTGTCGGGGCCGGTGGAGGAGCTGCGGGTGATGGCCGACAATATGTCGGCTGCCCTCGCCAAGGATCAGGTCTCCGCCTACAGCATCGTCCTGCGGCGGAAGGGCGACCGGTGATCGCACTGCCCACCAGTTTCCACCTACCGGAGGTCGTCACCCGGCTGCCGCACGGATGTCATCGTGACTGCGCCGACTTGGACGCGCGGTCGGCCGAATTCGCCCGCCCCTACCTGCGGGCGTACTTCGGTGATGCGGACCGGACCGAACGGTACCTGCAACAGCGTATCCCGCACTACGGCTGCCTGGCCTACCCGGATACGGTCGGCGACCGTACGTTCGATCTGGTCAATCTCATGATGGGCGTGACCATCTACGACGACACCTTCAGCAAACCGGGTATCCGAGCCGACCGAGCGGCGACCGCCCGGCTGCACGAACGGTGGTGCCAGGTCTTCGATGACGATCGACCGCCCGAGGGGCCGGCGCACCGGTTCGTGCACGACGTGATGGCGGCCGCCGCGGCGCGGATGACGCCGCACCTGGCGCGCAGATCCCGACAAGCGTGGCGGGACATGGCCGACAGTCATCTCGCCGAGGCGGTGCGACGGCAGGACGGCGTCACACTCGACCCGGACCGGTACATGAGTGAACGGCTCACCAATGTCTACGGTTGGTGGATCACCACCCACGTCGAGTACGCCCTGGGCATCGACCTGGGCGAGCTTGCCGACGCACCGGAGATCCGCACCGTCCGTGCCCGGGCCATCGCACATATCGCTCTGGTCAACGACCTGTACTCCTTCGCGAAGGAGCTCGATCTCGAGGAGGCGATGAACCTCATTCTGGTTCTGCTGCACCGCGATGGCCTGACCCTGCAGCACGCCGTCGATACGCTCGTCGAGCTGATCCACCGGGCGGAAGCCGACTTCGTCGCCGCTCGCGACGCGGTCCGCGCCGGTCCGCTGGGTTCGCGGGCCGACATCCGCGCCTACCTGGACGGGATCGCCTACACCATGACGGGCAACCTGCGCTGGTCTCAGCTGTCCACCCGCTATCACGGCGATCAGCACGACGGCAGTCTCGTCACCGGTGGAACCATCTCGCTCACCCCGCGACCCACCATCTACTCGCCCTCCCGAGCAGGCCGCGTCGACCGCTGAAGTCCCATGCGGCGATTGCGCTATTTGTGCGTATCGCGCGGGCGTCATCGTCGGGCGCGCCGAACCGGTCACGCCGCCGTGTGCGTGAGGATGGCGGTGGCGAGCTCCTCGTGTACCTGCGGTGGCAGGGTGTGGCCCATGCCCGCGATCACCGTCAACCGTGCGTCCGGGATGTGTTCGGCGATGATCGCGCCGTGCCCCCGTTTTACCGGTTCCTGGCTGCCCTCGATGACGAGCGTGGGGGCTTGTACCCGATGCAGGACGCCCACCGGTTCGAAGTTCGGTTCGGCCGCTGCCGCCAGCCGGTGATTGGCTGTCGCCGACAGGTCGCGGGCGCGGTCGTGGATTCGTTCCTGGAGTGCGCGGGCCGCGTGCTCGTCGAACGGCAGCTCGGTGCCGTGCAGGACGCGCTGCTCGGCGACCATGGTGTCGATGCGGGCTTGTCGAGTCTCCGGCGGCGCGGTGGCCAGCAGCGTGCGGTAGAAGTCCACGAACTCCGGGGACGGTTCGGGCAGGCTGCCTTCGGGTTGTGGCTGGCCCAGCAGTGCGCGCATGAGGACCTGACCTTCTCCGCCGCCGAGGGGTGAGGAGCCGATGACGGTCAGTGATCGCACGCGGTCGGGCCGCTCCACGGCGATGAACTGGCCGAGCAGCCCGCCCGCCGAATGACAGACCAGGTGGGCGCTGTCCACGCCGTGTGTGTCCAGCACCCGGTACACGTCGTTCTTGATGTCGTGCCAGGTGTACGGAGTCGTCGCGAAATCGACGGTGTCCGATCTCCCGGTGTCGCGGTGGTCGTATCGGATGACGCGGCGGCCCCCGTCGACCAAGCGGTCCACGAATGCGTCCGGCCACAGGATGCCCTGCGACATCGAACCCATGATCAGCAGGATCGGCGTGCCCGACGGGGAACCGAACTCTTCACTCCAGATGTTCACGTCGCGCATGAGGCTGTTCCTCCCCGGTCGACCGTGGCGGCGCCCCGGTATCTGACCGATCAAATTGTAGTACTCCAATTGAAGTGATTAGGAATGTAGTACTACGAGCGGAGTGGTGTCAAGGGTGTACGGCGCCGCCGAGGTTGCATCCGGTACCGGGGTACGGGCTTAGCCTCGGAGGAGAGTGCTCAGCAGTGTCTTCGCGCAGTAGGAGGTGCGGGTCATGGCCGATGAATCCCCGATGCACCGGATCGGTGACATGGATAGCGGCCCGGTGGTAAGCGCTTCGGATCGGGCCTGGGTGGCGGTGGACGCGTGCACGCTGCCGTCCGAGGGGCAGTTGTCGCGGGTCGCGGAGTTCGACGCGCTCTTCCGGGACGGTGTGCGCGGTGTGGAGCGGGTGTCGCCGACCCGGTTGCGGCTGGATCTGGACAGCGCCGCCGTATCCCGGGCGCGTGAGCTGGCTGCCGTGGAGTCGGACTGCTGCTCGTTCTTCGCCTTCGAATTCACCACTGTCGGAGAAGAATCGGTGTGCATGGACATCGAGGTGCCACCCGCGCGAGTCGACGTGCTGGACGGGCTGGCCGCCCGCGCGATCGCGGGTGGGTCGGAATGACCGGGCTGCGGAGCGGTCAGGTGGCGCGTGCGGCCGGGGTGAACATTCAGACGTTGCGCTACTACGAGCGGCGCGGCCTGCTGGTCGCACCGGAACGCTCCCTGGGCGGGCATCGGATCTATCCGGAGCAGACGGTGACCGTGCTGCGGTTGATCAAGGCCGCGCAGCGGCTGGGCTTCACCCTCGTCGAGGTCGCGGATCTGTTGGCCGCCATGCGGATCGGGGGTGAGCGGCGCCCCGGGGTGGGGCTGCGCGCGCGAACCGAGGCCAAGCTGGCCGAGATCGAGGCCGAACTTGCGGAGCTCACCGCCAGGCGTGACATGCTGCGCGCGGCGGTGGCGGCCGGGTGCGATGACCTGCTGGCGTGCAGCGAATCTCCCTCCTGCCCATTGCCTTTCTCGCACGATGGCGCAGCGGAGAACACTATGGCGGCCGATGACAGCCAGGTCGGCGCGGCACGGCGGGAGTAGCTCTCATGGCCGGGCGCGGTCCGGTATCACCGGTGTCGTCGTGCGGTGAGCGCGGCGGCTGGGACGACGGCCAACGCGAGCACACCGCCGACCAGTGTCAGGGTCGGATAGCTGGTGGCGGCGACCATGAGTCCGGAGCCCATACCGCCGGTGGCGCCCGCGACGGCAATGGAGACATCCACCGCGCCTTGGGTTTTGGCGCGCGTGGCCAGCGGCACGGTGTCGGTGATGATGGCGGTGCCTGCCACGAGACCGAGATTCCACCCCAGTCCGAGCAGGGCCAGCGCCAGTGCGAGCAGGGCGACGGAGTAGCCGGGGGCCAGAGCCGCCAGCATGCCCGCCGCCAGCAGGGTCACGCCGGACGCGGCGGCGACGGGTAGGCGGCCGAAGCGGTCGACGAGCCAGCCGGTCAGCGGGGAGGGCAGGTACATGGCGCCCACGTGGATGGCGATGACCAGTCCGGCGGCGGCGGTGCCGTGTCCGTGATGGAGCATGTGCACCGGCGTCATGGTCATGATCGCCACCATGACCAGTTGGGTCAGTGCCATCACGAATCCGCCAATCGCGATGCCTGTGCCGGAGCCCTCGGTGTCGGGTAGGCCGTCGGTCGCGGTGGTGACCGGATCGCTTCCGCCCAGTTCGCGGGCCAGCAGCAGCGGATCCGGCCGCAGCCACACCGCGAGTACGAGCGCGGCCAGCGTGTACGCCAGCGCGGCGAGCAGGAACGGCCCGGCCAGATAGGGAATGCCGACCGTCTCGGCGAGACTTCCGGTGGGAGCGGCGAGATTGGGGCCGACGACACCGCCGAGCGTCGTGGCCACCAGCACGGTGGACACGGCACGGCCGCGATGGGAGGCCGTGGCCAGATCGGCTCCGGCGTAGCGGGCCTGCAAATTGGTGGCGGTGCCCGCACCGTAGACGAACAGTGCGAGGAACAGCAGGACCGGATTGTCCACGACGGCGGCGGCGATGACACCGAGACTGCCGACCGCGCCGGTGAGATACCCGGCGGCCAGCCCGGGCCGCCGCCCCCGCGCCTGCGACAACCGCCCCACCACGATGGCGGCGAGTGCGGAGCCCGCCGTGAACAGCGCACTGGGCAGCCCGGCCAGACTGGTCGACCCGAGCATGTCCTGAGCCAGCAGCGCGCCGACCGTGATCCCCGCCGCCAGCCCCGCACCGCTGAGGATCTGCGCGGACACCAGCACGGTCAGGACGCGGCGCTGCGCGAGTGCGAGATCGGGGGAGGAGGAGAGGTCGGTGGTGCTGTGCGACACGAGAGCGTTCTTTCCGAAGCGTTGTGCGCCCGGGCGCACCCTCACGGGCGTCCCGGGCGGTGGATCATGAACGGATATTCCAGCGAGCCAACCAGTCTCGCTCCTGCCGCTCCTTCTCCCGGTGGTAGGCCGTCGACGGTTCCCGCAGGCTCACCCGTGGCGCGGGCCGGGCCAGGAAATCGCCTTCGCCCTTGGCCGCGAGTTCACCGCCGAGCTCCACATAGCATGCGCCCTCGCCGGTGAAGCGGGAATCGGGTGCGTCGCAGCCGAGATAGCGCGCCACCTGATGGGCGGCCACCGTGGCCTCGGCCTCGGCGAAAACGGCCGCCTTCGGCAATGGTTTGCCATTGAGCAGCGGCAGTGCGGTGCAGTCCCCGACGGCGTACACACCGGGTGCGCTGGTGGCCAGGGTGGCGGGGTCGACGGAGATCCAGCCGCCGAGGCCGAGTCCGGTCGACGCTACCGCCGCGCCCGGTGCGTGCGGCGGCACGACCACGAGCAGATCGAAGGGTTCGGTTGTGCCATCGGTGAATTCGACCGTCCGAGTACGTGCGTCGATACCTGCGGCGGACTTGCCGCCGTGGAAACCGATGCCCCGCGCACCCATCATGTCCACCAGGGCGTTGCCGACCGCGGGTCCGGCGACCGGCATCGGGAGCGCGTCCGGAGTGAAGACATCGATGCGCACCGTACCGCTGGTGAATCTCTCACCGAGTTGGTCGGCGATCAGGAACGCCCCCTCGAACGGGGCCGCCGGGCATTTGAACGGCACCGCCGCGACCAGCACCAGCACCCGGCCGGACGTGAGGGCTTCGACCCGGTCGTGCAGGGCGACGGCCCCGTCGACGGTGTAGAACTCACCCGCCACCCCATCGCCGAGTGCCGATGCGAGACCCGGCAGCCGGTCGGAGTCCAGGTTCGCGCCCAACGCGATCACCAGGGCGTCGTAGCCGATACTTCCCGCCGGCCCGCAGTCGACGGTTCGCGCCTCGAGGTCGATGCGCTCGACGGCACCGGTGCGCAGGTCGATCCCGGGCAGTGCGGCCTCGGTGAGGCGCACGGTGATCTGCTCGGGAGTGCGCCAGCCACGCAGCACCCACAGCAGCGAGAGGCCGAGACCGCCGGTGAAGGAACGGTCGACCAGGACTATTCGATCGGTGGCGGGCAGGATCTCACGCAGTGTGGCGGCGGCGGTCAACCCGCCCACACCCGCGCCGAGCACGGCGACGGTTCTGCTCATGGCTCCTCGTTCCTCAACTGCTCGAAGGATTTGTGCTGATCGAAGGACTGTCAGACGTTGACGACCTGGTCGGCCCAGGTGGTCCACTCGGCCAGTTCCGCCATGGAGGAGCGGTGCGCACCGTCGATCAGTTGGCCCTCGCTCATGCCGCGAGCGTCCATGCACGCACCGCAGTTGCCGATCCGCCCGCCCTTCGCGGTCAGCGCGGTGGTCATCTTGGCGAGGTTGTAGAAGCCGTGGGGCACCTGCTGCCCGGCGGTGACGGAGATGACCGCGTCGGCGAAGTTGAACACGCGCACCGCGTGCCCGGCGTCGAGCATCTGCCGCGCCCAGCGGATGCCGTTGTAGGTGCGTTCGGTGCCATAGGGCGGGTCGTGCAGGACGAAGAGGTAGTTCACGGCTGCTCCCGAGTCGGTGCCGTCGCGGCCGGTTCGGCGGGCGACGAACTACAATCAGCTCTGACGTTGTTCCAAAGAACTATGGAATAATCTATTCCAAAGAGTATTGGAGAAGCAAGCGTGACTGAGCCGACCGGCCGCAAGGCGGCCCTGTTCGACGAGATCGCCCGCGTCGGCAAGGCGCTGGGCAATGGCCGCAGGCTGCAGATCCTCGACCTGCTCGCCCAGGGGGAGCGGTCCGTCGAGGCCATCGCCACCGCGACCGGCATGAACCTGACCACCGCCTCGGCGAACCTGCAGGCGCTCAAGGCGGGCGGCCTGGTGCAGGCCCGCCGGGACGGGACCCGTCAGTACTACCGGCTGGCCGGAACCGACGTCGCCCGCCTGTTCGCCCTGGTGCAGACCGTGGCAGAAGCCCATCTGGCCGATGTCGCCGCCGCCGCGGCGGCCGTGCTCGGTGCGCCCGAAGACGCCGTCACCCGCGACGAACTGATCCGCCGCCGCGAGGCCGGGGAGATCACCCTCATCGACGTGCGCCCCCACGAGGAATACCGGGCGGGCCACATCCCCGGCGCGATCAATATCCCGCTGTCCGAACTGGCCACCCGCCTCGCCGAACTCCCCGCCGACCGCGACATCGTCGCCTACTGCCGCGGGGCCTACTGCGTCATGGCACCCGACGCCGTCCACATCGCCCAGCAATCCGGACGGGAGGTCAAACGCCTCGAGGAAGGGATGCTCGAGTGGGCGTTGGCGGGCCTGCCGGTGGAACGCATGTCGTGATGGCGGGTGTCACTCCAAGGGGGGAGAACGCGGTTGAGGGCAACACGCGTGTCCGCCCATCGATGCCGCGCCGCCGGATGGTGGCGCAGAGACCGGTCGACGCCCCACCTCCGACTGCGGGGGCCATGGGTGCCCGGTCGTTGACGCGTTACCGCGTGACCACGGCAGGAGCGAGGTCGAGACGGCGGCGGGTGCGTCGGCGGGGTCAGGAAGGGCAGCCGACCGCCGCCGAGGATCCGGTGGTGAGTGCGGCGACCAATCCGGCGAGCAGCCCGGCCGCGCATTCGGCCGACCAGCTCATCGCATTGGTGGAGGCCGGTGTGACGGCGGGATCGGCGTGTGCGGCGGCACCGCTGGTCAGGGCCGCGGCGACGAACAGGACGAGAATCGGGCGAGACAGTGTGCGCATGAGTTGCTGGCCTCCGCTGTGGTCGAGCGCCGGGTACCGGTCACTTGCGGCCGGACGCTATCAGCGGCATCGGGCTGAACACAGCCCTGGATTTCCGGGGCACCGGTGTTCGGATCACCGCACCGGTCTGCCGCCGTCAGCCGCCCAGCATCGCGCCGATTCCCAGCACCGCGACCACCGCGACGAATACGAGCAGGAAGGCGGCGACGGCGACGAGAGCGCCGATGACCAAGGGGCGCAGTGGATTTCGTATCGTTGTCGGCACCGTGACGGCGGGGAGGTCGCGGGTCAGGCGGTCGAGGTCGGTACGGCGGCGGGCGTGGGCGGCGGCTTCGGCGCGGGCGGAGAACTCCTCGGGGGTCAGGGCGCCGGCCGCGAGTTGGGTGCGGAGCAGGCCGATGACCCGCTCGCGGTCGGCGTCGGTGGCGCGGAGGGAGGGGCCGATGGGCATGGACGCCCTCACTGTCTGGTCGGATGATTCAACTGTTGCCATGCGGCGGCCCAGGCGGTGTCGCGCCGGTGATCGATGGCGGCTCGCCCGGCCCAGATCAGCAGTCCGGCGGTAGACCAGACCGAGAACAGCACCACTATGCCGGCTCCGATGCCGTCGAGGACGGCGTCGCCGGTGCGCCGGGGCGGGTCGACCGGGGCGCCGTCCGTGCCGATCCACACCGGGACCTCGTCGCCGCGACCGGTGTTGAAGGGGACGGGTGCGGTGAGGGTGTGCTCACGTCCCTCCTCGCGCCACGACACGGTGGCCTGGAATCGGCGCTCCGATTTCTGGTGCGTCGGATCATCGGTGATGGTGGCGGTGACGAGAGTCCTGCCGGCGTTGTCGGCCAGAATACGGTCGCTCGTGCGACTGTAGGCTTCGGTGCCGACCGCGCCCGCGATCGGAACGACGAGCAGGCTGAGTGCCAGCAGTGTTGCGAGGGCGACGGTTTCGAAGCGCAGGGATGCGGGCATCAGAGGGTTGGCATTCCACGGTCGCATCCGCCAGAGCCGGACCGAGAGCGGCGGGTAGCCAGACATCGCAGTCACCCACTTCCGGCGAACTGGCTGTCGTCATGCACGCGCGATTGGTCGCACCTGCGATTATCCCATGGTGGCGGGTGAAAGTCAGACGATCCGTCGATGGCGCTGCGGCCGTGGGCATTCCATCAGTCGGGTTTGTCGGTGGTGTCCAGCGAACCGGTGTTCGGGGACGGGGCCGGTTCCTCCGGCAGCGGTCGGCGGATACTCACCACCACCGAGATCGTGAGTACCACTACCACCACCGCCAGGCTCACCGGTGATGGGATCTCGGGGACAGCGGGTGTGATCGTCTTGTGCGCGGCCTGGAGGATGAGCTTCACGGCGATGAATCCGAGGATGATCGCCAAACCCGTCGACAGATGGTGGAAGCGTGCGAGCATTCCGGAGAGCAGGAAGTACAGGGCGCGCAGGCCGAGAATGGCGAACGCGTTGCTGGAGTAGACGATCAGTGGTTCCTGGCTGACGGCCAGCACCGCGGGCACGCTGTCGACGGCGAAGACGATATCGGCCGCCTCGATGGCCACGACCACCACCAGCAGGGGCGTGGCGACCCACCGGCCCGCCGAGCGGACGAAGAAGTGCGCGCCCGCGTACTCGTGCTGGATCGGCATGACCCGGCGCACCAACCGCACCGCCGTGCTGCTGCCGGGGTCGAAGGCGTTGTCGTCGTCGGCGAGCAGTTTGTAGGTGCTGTAGAGCAGGATCGCGGCGAAGACGAACAGCACGGCGGTGAACTGCTGCACCACGGCGACGCCGAGGAGCAGGAAGATGCCTCGGAAGACGAGCGCGCCCAGGACGCCGAGGAACAGTACGCGGTGCTGGTACTCGCGAGGCACCTGGAAGTAGCCGAAGATCAGCGCGAATACGAAGAGATTGTCCACCGACAGGCTCTTCTCGAGCAGCCACGCGGTCGTGAAGTCCACCGACGCGGTCGGGCCGACGACGACGGCGACGAGTACCGCGAAGGCCAGTGACAGAGCGACCCAGAGAATGCTCCAGCGCAGCGCTTCCTTGAAACCGATGACATGCGGACCGCGGTGCGCGACGAGGTCGACGACGAGACCGACGACCAGGACAGTGCCGAACACCACCCACAGCCAGATGGGGACGTCCATTTTCCGCCGCTCCTCGGATGTTGGCCCGGTGTGGAGTTGGTCGCGCCGCACGGTGGAGTGGCGCCTCGCCTCGGAGAACCGGCGCGTCGCCGGGACAGCCGCGACGACGCCTAAGTGCTTTCGGTTCTCGGTGTTTCGCGTCCGACCGGTCTTGTTTCGGTACGGCCGCCCTATCGACAAATGTACCGGAGCCGGGTGCCGTGCCCGGGTCGTCCGGCTGCCACCACCGCTCTCGCCACCGGCGTCGGACGGTCGGTGTTCAGTAGACCCGGGGCGCGCAGGGGCTGGGCAAGGCCGACATGGTGGCCATATCGCAGATGGTGCCGGTCATGATGTGCAGCGGTGCGGCGACCAAGAGGGCGAGGATGCCGATGACATTGCCCTGCTGGGCGAACAGGGCGAGGGAGTCCGCCGCGGCCGAACCGGAGTCCAGGGCCGAGGAGCCGGTGCCGGTACCGTCGGCGACGGTGACCGCGGGAATCGGGGCGGGGGCTGGTTCGGCGGAGGAGTGCGCGGCGGTTGCGACGAGGGTGATAGCCGCGATCGAGGCGAAGGCGAGGTGCAGGGGGGTACGCATGGGGGAAGCTCCTGAGAATGGGGGTCGTCAGCGCGGGGGCTGGCTGAGATCGCGGTTCATGGTGGGGATTTCGATGCTGATGGGCATGCGCAGGTCGGCCAGGTAGATCAGGGCGGCCTGGCGTAGGAACTCGTCGAACATCCAGTACGCCTCCTGGGTCGGCGGGACCGCGGCGAGGACGCCCTCGCGGACGGCGATGAACGGTCCCCAGCTCACACGCAGCAGCGGATCCCAGATGGGTTCGCGGGGGATGCCCAGGCCGTCGGCGATCCGGTCGCCGAGCAGGAAGCGGGTGAACGCGCCGAGCACCGGTCGGGTGACGATGGACAGATCGAGCTGGTTGCCGAGGCCGAGCAGCCGGTCGGCGAGTTTCGTGCCCTCCGGGGTCACCGCGATGATCGGGTCGAGTACCTGCGCGGCTTGGGAATCGGCCTCCGCCCAGGAGTTGGGGATGTACTCGTCGCGGATGCCGAGCATATGCGCGGCCACCTGCCAGGAGTGCAGGAAGGCGTCGGATTCGTTGCCCGGGATCGGTACCCGCCAGGCGGTGAGGTGTTTCATGACCGTGGTCGGGAGGCTGTGCCAGGTCACCATCATGTCGTTCTGGCTGATCGGAATCTCCTCGGTGGCCATGGCTTTCCAGTGCGGCGACCGCGGCAGCAGATGCCGCACCCCGGCGTGGGCGAGCCGGGTCTTGACGCAGGTCACCACCATTTCGCCGGCGGGGGCGTAGGCATTGTGGGTGCCGATGTCGTAACCGAGTTTGGCGGTTTTGGAGATGCGGTCGCGCAGGTCGTGTCCGCCCTTGGAGTAGTAGACCGCGCGGGCCTCCTTGGGGATGACCGTGCTCATCATGCCGCTGGCCAGTCCGTACAGCACACCGAGGTAGAGGCCGCGCTTCTTGTTGAAGTCCACCGCGGTGGCCAGTTTCGCCGGGTCGGTCCAGTGCGGCAGCTGCCGGGCGTACTCCATGAAGTCGCGCAGTTCCGTCGGCAGTCCCGCGGGCAGGGGTTGTCCGTTGCGGGTCCAGGTTCGCAGCAGTTCGTTGACGCGAGGCACTTCGCCGCTGTCGATGAGACGGGCGATCACAGGATCGGCTTCGGCGTCCCAGACATACATCGGATCGGTTCCGCTCCCGGTTCCGGCCACCGACCCCTCCGGTGACCAGGTCCACGGTTGCGCCCGCGCGGGTGCGATGGCGGCCAGCGCACCGAAAGCACCTAGAGCCCCACCGGCTTTCAGCGCGAACCGCCTGTTGAGATTGTCCATGTCCACTGCTCCTCATCGAGACTTTCACAGAAGGTGAGGCACTGAAACGCTCACCGTGTCTGCGTACCATTGATGAGAGCACAGAGTGGCGGCCATCACAAGGTGGTGCCCGTGATCGGCCGGACTATCGGCCGGAGCTCGAGCTGTCCCAGTAGGTGGTGGCGGCATCGCCGGATCGCTTGTTTCCAGGTCCGGTGGGTGCGGGGTACGCGGGTGCTGGACATGGCCCCGTGACCGCAACCTCGCCGGGTCTCGCGGCCGGTCCGAAGGCGGCGTGCGCCTGGGGATTCGAGCGTTCGAACGGCGGTAGTGCTACGTCTGCCAGCGGGACGGGGGCCGCGTGTCGCGGCGCGCGTGGCGACCCGTGCCGCCGATCGAGATGCGGGGGATCGGCGGCCGGGACGGCTTCGGTGTGGGCGCGGTGTCCGGATCGATGCGGGGCAGGATCTGGGTGGGGCCGTCGAGCTCGTGGTGGAGTTGGGCGAGGAAGGCGTCGAGGCTGTCGAAGTGGGTGAGGATCGTCGACAGCAGGCGCAGGGCGCTGCCGTCGGTATCGGCCGTCGTCATACGTCTCCGCCGGAGGTTGGGCCCGGGGGTCGGGCGGTGGGGGAGTGCGCGGCCCACCGGTGGGCCGATAGGGTTGTCGCGGTTGGGTTCCGCGCCCACCGGTGGGGTTGTGCGTGCGGCATCGATCCCGCGTGTCGGTGGGACCGTGGGGGCCGCCAAGGGGCGGGCGGCCCACCGGGCATCAGGTTAGTGCGGGCGCGGTGCGCTCCGGAGCTGGTGCGCGGCCATGCTTCTGCGGATTTCGGCCAAAACCGCGGGTACGACACGCCCGGATGTTCTTGAATTAGCTACATAATTGCTGAACTGCGTCACGCTCGCTGTCCGATGGGAGATCATCTGCGGCATGCTCGTCGACTCATGGTGTGTGCGTTCGATACACAGCGCGGCGGTACTCGTCGACTACGCGGGTAACCGGTCGATGACCGCCGCGCAGGCGCTGGCCGGGACCGGGCTCGCGACCGCGGATCTGGAGGATCCGGAGGTCGAGATCGACATCGCGCAGGAGTTCCGGATCGTCGACAACATCCTCACCGCGACGGGCGACGAACCCGGTCTGGGACTGCTGGCCGGATTCTCCGTGCACCTGCCGATGCTCGGCAGCCTGGGCATCGCGTTGAGCAGCTGCTCGACCGTACGCGAGATGGCCGAATTGTGGGCCCGCTATGCCGATCTCTCCTTCGCCTACACCCGCTTCAGCCTCGCCGACGCGGGGGATCGGGTGCTGGTGCGGCTGGACTCCGAGACCGTGCCCGCGCGGGTGCGGCGTTTCGCGATCGAGCGCGATCTCGCACTGGTGCGCACGGTGCAGCGGGAGCTGTTGAGCTGGGACGTGCCCGTGGAACGGCTCGAGGTGACGCTGCCCTACGCGCCGGTGTACGAGGCGGTCGGCGTGCTGCTCGGTATCGCCGACATCGTCTACGACCGACCCGCCGACGTACTCGTCCTGCGCGGCGCGGATCTGCAGCGGCCCATGCCGCAGGCGAACGCGGTGCTGCGCCGCCAGTACGAGCGGATGTGCGAGCGGTTGGTCGAGCGCCGCCGCGCGCGCATCGGACTCGCCGGACAGGTGCGCGCCCTGCTGGTCCGGCGCGGCGGCGCGGTCGACCAGGCTGCCGTCGCCGCGGATCTGCACATGAGTGTGCGCACGCTGCGCCGCCGCCTCGCCGACGAAGGCACCACCTTCCGCGAACTGGTCTGTGAGACAACGGGAATGCTCGCCGAGGAACTGCTCGCCGCGGGCTTCACGGTCGACACCGTCGCCAACCGCCTGGGCTACGCCAGCCCGTCCGCCTTCACGGCCGCGTTCCGGGAGTGGACGGGACAGACCCCGGGCCGCTTCGCCCGCGCCGAGCAGATCGCGCCCCGCCGCAACGGCTCCGGGCCGGATAGGGCGAAAAGTCCGAATCCACACCGGGACTGAGCCCGCCACGGACCGAACCCGCCGCCGAGCCGAGAATGCCGCCGCGTCCCGCGCAGCACCCTCGCCACCGGGGAAACTCGTACCCCGCGGACCGACCTCCGACACCGAATTGTCCTCGCGGGTGACCCGGAACCCGCGCTACCGAGAATGCCGCCGCTGCCACCGAGCGCTGACCTCCGCTCGAACCGGCTGGCTGTCGCGAATGACGGCGGCGGAGTGGAACTGGTGAGGATGACACCGTCGGCCGCGTCGCCGACCAACCGGAGGGCTCGTTCGAGCCCGTGCGAATCCGGGCCGTTCGAACGCAGGGGTCCCGGCCGTGCGTAGGCGGTGCGTTCGGGTGCGGTGGCCTACCGGCCTCTCGGGGACGGAGGTCAGCGCACCGCGTCGTCGCCGTGCGGGTGCGCGGCGGCGAGTCGTTCGGCGGCGACGCGGGCGATGGTGTGGACCTGGCGGGTGCGGGCCTCCGGGTGGGCGGTGCGTTGTTCGAGGGCGGTGGTGATGCGGGTGAGTGCCGTGGTCGCGTCCTGGACGGTCTGGTTGATCAGGCTGTGGCGGGCGGTGAGGTCGCGGTGGGCGTGGACGAGGTCGGTGTGGTGGCGCCGCAGCTCGGTGATGCGGTTGAGCAGATCGGCGACCTCCCGGGTGGTGAGGGTGACGGTCGGGTGGTCCTCGCCGCGCAGGATCGCCTCGGCGGAGATTTCGGCACAGCGGGCGTGCAGTAGGTCGAGAATGTCGGTCAGGGGGTCCACCTCCCACGGTGCGGCGGGGTTGTCGGGCACCCCGTCGGTCGGTTTCGGCGCGCCGCCAGGGCGGCCCGGACGTCGTGCTCACCGTCGAGTCGGAGACGATACGCGCGGGTAACACGGACTCGCATGTACATATGTGTGGGGTAAGGGTGCAGACTACCCGGGACAGCCAGTCGCACATCTCGCCCGATCGGGCCAACGTAGTGGAGTGGGAAGGAGTCGGCGAGTGTTCAGCCGTGTCGCCATCGTGAACCGGGGTGAGGCCGCCATGCGTCTCATCCATGCTGTTCGGGACCTGGCTGCGGAGACCGGATCGACGATCGAGACCGTCGCGTTGCATACCGACGTCGATCGGAATTCGACCTTCGTACGCGAGGCCGATATCGCATACGACCTGGGTCCCGCGTCCTCCCGCCCGTATCTGGACCTGAAGGCGCTGAAGCAGGCCCTGATCGCGACGAAGGCCGACTCCGCTTGGGTCGGTTGGGGTTTCGTGGCCGAGGATCCGGCCTTCGCGGAACTGTGTGAGCAGATCGGCGTCACCTTCATCGGCCCGAGCCCCGAGGCCATGCGCAAGCTCGGCGACAAGATCGGCGCCAAGCTGATCGCCGAGGAGGTCGGCGTGCCGGTCGCGCCGTGGAGCCGCGGCGGAGTCGAGACGGTGGAGGACGCGGTCGCCGCGGCCGAGCAGATCGGCTACCCGCTGATGCTGAAGGCCACCGCCGGTGGCGGCGGGCGCGGCATCCGGAAGATCACCAGCGAGGCCGAACTCGTCGATGCCTATGAACGCACCCGGCAGGAAGCCGCGCGCGCGTTCGGCAGCGGCGTGGTCTTCCTGGAGCGCCTCGTCACCGGCGCGCGGCACGTCGAGGTGCAGGTGATCGCGGACGGTCAGGGCACCGCGTGGGCGCTGGGCGTGCGCGACTGCTCGGTGCAGCGGCGCAACCAGAAGATCATCGAGGAGTCGGCCTCGCCGGTGCTGCGGCCCGATCAGGCGGCCGAGTTGAAGGCGTCGGCGGAACGGCTGGCCGTCGCGGTGGGCTACCGCGGCGCGGCCACCGTCGAATTCCTCTACCACCCCGGCGACGAGCTGTTCGCCTTCCTCGAGGTCAATACCCGCCTGCAGGTCGAGCATCCGATCACCGAGTGCACCACCGGATTCGATCTGGTGCGCGCGCAGCTGCTGGTGGCCTCGGGCGGCAAGCTGGAGGGTGAGCCCCCGGCCGAACGCGGCCACGCCATCGAGGCGCGGCTCAACGCCGAGGATCCCGACCGCGACTTCGCGCCCGCCCCGGGCCGCATCGCCCGGCTGAATCTGCCCGCCGGACCGGGCATCCGGGTCGACACCGGGGTCAGCGAGGGCGACACCATCCCCGCCGACTTCGACTCCATGATCGCCAAGATCATCGCCTACGGCCGCAATCGTGACGAGGCGCTGGGCCGCCTGCGCCGCGCGCTGACCGAGACCCGGGTCGTCATCGAGGGCGGTGCCACCAACAAGAGTTTCGTGCTCGAGCTGCTGAACCAGCCCGAGGTGATCGACGCCAGCGCCGACACCGGCTGGATCGACCGGGTGCGCGGCGAGGGCCGCCTGGTCTCCGACCGCCACTCCGCCATCGCCCTGGCCGCGGCCGCCATCGACGCCTACGAGGAGGACGAGCGGGTCGAGCGGCACCGCCTGCTGTCCACGGCGGCGGGCGGACGCCCGCAGGTGCAGCATCAGAGCGGCCGCCCCTGCGACCTGAAGCTGCGCGGCGTCGGCTACCGGGTGCGCGTGGCCCGGATCGGCGCGCACCGCTTCCGCATCGGCATCGAGTCCGGCGGCGATATCCGCACCGCCGACGTCGATCTGGAGCGTTTCGACAGCCACGCCGGGCAGATCGTGGTGAACGGCACCCGCTATCGCCTGATCACCGGCACGCACGGGCCGATCCACCTGGTCGAACTCGACGGCGTCACGCACCGCATCAGCCGCGACGAGGGCGGTGTCGTCCGCTCGCCCGCCCCCGCGCTGGTGGTCGCCACCCCGCTGGCCGTCGGCGACGAGGTCGAGGCGGGCGCACCGGTGCTGGTGCTGGAGAGCATGAAGATGGAAACGGTGCTGCGCGCGCCGTTCCGCGCCCGGCTCAAGGAATGCGCGGTCTCGGTCGGCACCCAGGTGGAGACCGGCGCGCCGCTGCTGCGGCTGGAGCCGCTGGTCGAGGACGGCGAGGAGGCCGAGACCGGTACCGCCGCCGCGGTCGACCTGGACCTGCCCGGCGAGGCCGCGCCGGTGCTGCCGCACGAGCGGCTGGCGCGCGGCATGCAGGATCTGCGCAGCCTGCTGCTCGGTTTCGACGTCGACCCGCACGATGAACGCCGGGTGGTCGAGGACTACCTGACCGCGCGCCGGGCCGCCATCGCGGACAACCGCCGCCCGCTCGCCGAGGAACTGGAACTGCTGGAGGTCTTCGCCGATCTCGCCGAACTGAGCCACAACCGCTCCGGTGACGAGGACGGCGGCCACGGGCACGTGCACAGCGCCCGCGAGTACTTTCACAGCTATCTGCAGAGCCTGGACGCGGAGCGGGCGGGTCTGCCGGATTCCTACCGCGCCAAGCTGTCCCAGGCGCTGAGCCACTACGGCGTCACCGAGTTGGACCGGACGCCCGACCTCGAGGGTGCGGTGTTCCGCGTCTTCCTGGCCCAGCAGCGCCCGTCCGACACCGTCACCGTCATCACCACCCTGTTGCGCGAATGGCTGCGGGAGCCGGTGCCGGATCAGGCGCTGCGCGAACCGGTCGGGCTGGTGCTGGAGCGACTGGTGGTCGCCACCCAGGTGCGCTTCCCGGTGATCGCGGATCTGGCGCGCGGCGTGGTGTACGCCTGGTTCGGTCTGCCGCTGCTGCGGCGCAACCGCGCCCGCGTGTACACCAATGTGCGCAAACAGCTCAGCTACCTCGACGCGCACCCGGACACCCCGGATCGCGCCGACCGCATCGCGGAGATGGTGCGCAGCACCGAGCCGCTGGTGAAGCTGCTCGGCCAGCGTCTGGTGCGCGGCAGCGTGGACAACACCGTCATGCTCGAGGTACTGACCCGCCGCTACTACGGCAACAAGGACCTCATCGGGGTGCGCGCCGAGGAGGTCGGCGGCTGCCGCTACGTCGTCGCCGAACGCCGCGGTCTGACCCTGGTCTCGGCGGCGGTGCGCTTCGACGCGCTCGACACCGCGCTGCGCGGGCTGGCCGAGCTGTCCGGCGGCGCGGCCTCCATCGAGGCGGATATCTACCTCAGCTGGGAGAACCAGCCGGAGGACTTCGAGGCCATGGCCGCGGCGTTGCAGGAAAAGCTTGCCGCGCAATCGCTTCCGAACCAGGTGCACCGCATCACCACCACCGTCGCGGGCAGCGGCGGCGCGGTCATGCACCATCACTTCACCTTCCGGCCGTCGGCGACCGGGATGGCGGAGGAGCGGCTCATCCGCGGCCTGCACCCGTTCATCGCGCAGCGCATGCAGATGAAGCGGCTGCGCAAGTTCGACCTCACCCGGCTGCCGTCCTCGGACAACGACGAGGTGTACCTGTTCCGCGCGGTCGCCAAGGAGAACCCCTCCGACGAACGGCTCATCGCCTTCGCGCAGGTGCGCGACCTGGCCGCGCTGCGCGAGCACGACGGCCGCCTGCTGGCGCTGCCGACGGCCGAGATCGCGGTGGCCACCTGCCTGGATTCGATTCGGCGGGCGCAGGCCCAGCGGCCGTCGGCCAAGCGCTTCAACACCAACCGCATCGTCATGTACATCTGGCCTCCGGTGGATGTCACCCGCGAGGAGTTGGAGACCGTGATCGGCGGGCACGTGCTGCCGATGACGGTGGGCGCGAATCTCGAGGAGATCCTGCTCATCGCCCGGCAGCGCGATCCGCGCAGCGGTGAGCTGACCAAGGTCGCGGTCCGCATCTCCTTCGACGCCACCGGCACCCCGCAGGTGAGCGTGGGCGAACGCACCGACGAGCCGGTCGAGCCGATCGACGCGTACCGGCAGAAGGTGCTGCGCGCCAGCAGCCGCAATACCGTCTACCCGTACGAGCTGACCGGTCTGCTCGGGGAATTCACCGAGTACGACCTCGACGCCGACCACGCCCTGGTGCCGGTGGATCGGCCCAAGGGGCGCAATACCGCGGCCATGGTCGCCGGTGTGGTCACCACCCCGACCGAACTGCACCCGCAGGGCGTCACCCGCGTGGTGCTGCTCGGCGATCCGACGAAATCCCTCGGCGCGCTGTCGGAACCGGAATGCCGCCGGGTGATCGCGGCACTGGATCTGGCCGACCGGATGCGGGTGCCGCTGGAGTGGTACGCGCTGTCCTCCGGTGCGCGCATCTCCATGGAGTCGGGTACCGAGAACATGGACTGGGTGGCGGCCGCGCTCAAGCGCATCGTCGAGTTCACCCAGGACGGCGGCGAGATCAATATCGTGGTCGCGGGCATCAATGTCGGCGCGCAGCCGTACTGGAACGCCGAGGCCACCATGCTCATGCACACCAAGGGCATTCTGGTGATGACCCCGGATTCGGCCATGGTGCTCACCGGCAAGCAGTCCCTCGACTTCTCCGGCGGCGTCTCGGCCGAGGACAACTTCGGCATCGGCGGCTACGACCGCGTGATGGGTCCGAACGGGCAGGCGCAGTACTGGGTGCCGAACCTGACCGCGGCCCGCGATGTGCTCATGTCGCACTACGAGCACACCTATGTGGCCCCGGGCGAGCAGGCGCCGCGCCGGGCGCAAACCACCGACCCGGTCGACCGCGACGTCTCCTCCTTCCCGCACACGCTGGCGGGCAGCGATTTCACCACCGTGGGTGAGATCTTCTCCGCCACCGCCAATCCGGATCGCAAGAAGCCCTTCGACATTCGGACCGTCATGCGGGCGCTGGCCGACCAGGACCACCCGGTGCTGGAGCGCTGGGCCGGGATGGCCGACGCCGAGACCGCGGTGGTGCAGGACGCGCACCTGGGCGGAATTCCGGTGTGCCTGCTCGGTATCGAGTCCCGTGGTGTGCCGCGCCGCGGCTTCCCGGCCACCGACGGACCCGACACCTACACGGCGGGAACGCTGTTCCCGCGCTCGTCGAAGAAGGCCGCGCGCGCGATCAACACCGCCAGCGGGAACCGGCCGCTGGTGGTGCTGGCGAATCTGTCGGGCTTCGACGGCTCCCCGGAGTCCATGCGCAAGTTGCAGCTCGAGTACGGCGCCGAGATCGGCCGGGCGATCGTGAACTTCGACGGGCCGATCGTGTTCTGCGTCATCTCGCGGTATCACGGCGGTGCGTTCGTGGTGTTCTCCAAGGCACTCAACCCGAATATGACCGTGCTCGCCATCGAGGGCTCCTACGCCTCGGTGCTGGGCGGCGCGCCCGCCGCGGCGGTGGTGTTCTCCGGTGAGGTGAACGCCCGCACGGCGGGCGATGCGCGGGTGCGGGAATTGCAGGAGCGGGCCGCCAATGCCATCGGCGCCGATCGCGCGGCGCTGACGGCGGAACTCGACGAGCTGCGGGCCTCGGTCCGCGCGGAGAAGCTCGGCGAGGTGGCCGCGGAATTCGACGGCGTGCACGACATCCAGCGCGCCGTCGACGTCGGCTCGGTGGACGCCATCATCCGCGCCGCCGAACTGCGGCCGCGCATTATCGAGGCCATCGAGGCCGGTCTGTCCGCCTGATCACGCACCGACGGGTCCGGCACGCCGCGCGGGCGGTGTGCCGGACCTCGTCCGTTCCGGGACGGTTCAGGGGGTCGCGGCGATGGCCAGCCCGATGAGCGTGACCACCTTCCCGACCTCCAGGCCGACATACCAGTAGTGCGCCCCGGAGCGGGGGAGCGTCTCGCCCGCCAGCACGCGGTCGGAGCGGCGGGTGAGCACCGGCCGCACGATGACGAGTTGACCGAGCAGGACGACGACCGCGCCGCCGAGCCACCACCAGGTGGCCGGGGTCGGGCCCACCGCCCCGGCGGCGGCGAGCAGCAGCGCCGCGATCATCGCCTCGGCGGTGTTCAGTGCCCGGAAGACGATGCGGCCGATACCCAGGCCGAGCGGAATGGTGATGCCCGGCGCGCGGAATTTCAGCGGGGCCTCCAGGAACGAGATCGCCAGCACCATGCCGAGCCAGAGCATCGGCAGGAACCAGAGCAGGTGCTGCGCAACAGCCTTCATGATCGTCGACGCTACCCGCCGGGACGGCGCGCACCAGGGGCTTTGGTCCCGTCCTGCGGCCCGGAAGGACGATTCGATGTCGATGGGCGGTCATCCGGGTTCCGGAGAGAATCACGCAATCGTCTGCGGCGTCGGCCGCGAGGCCGGATAGTCGATGGTGTTCTCCATCTACGCATTGCCTCCACCTGATGACCCCTCGTGGCAGGAGCAGCACGATGACGACATTCGACAACGACAGCGGTGCACTCGGCGCGGGTGAACTCGGCGCGGTGCGGTCCCCGGTACTCGGTGGGCCCCGCGGGCTGGGAACCGAACTCGCCAGGATCTTCTCCACCACGCGGCCGGACGTGACACCGGCTCCACCGGAACCGAATGGGACGAACCGATGCGCGCCCGCCGGGCGGGACTCGATCGCCACCGCCGTCCCGAACCCCGCACATCTCGCGGAACGGTTGGGCGAGAGCGCGTTTCGGATACCGGTTCGGCGGCTGGCCGATGCCGAACCCTATCGCGAATTCGAATGGGGCGACGGCTCCGCGTCGCCGGTCTACTGTCCACCCGCCGCCCGCGTTGACGACAATCTGGCCGCGGCGATCGACGACCGCCTGGTGGTGTGGGCCGAATCCATCGGCTGCACCGACGATGAACTCGACAAGCTGCGCGAGACCGGCTACGGGCGGCTGGTCATGTTGACCCACACCGATTCCGACGATCCCGACCGCCTGCTGATCGCCGCCCAGATGAACACCGCGTGGTGGATGGCCGATGACTACTATGCCGACGATTCGGCGTTGGGCGCGGATCCGACCCGGCTGCCGCAGCGCCTGACCATGGCAATGGCCGCACTGGACCCGGTGCCCGACGCGGGCGAATTCAGTATGCCGCTGGAGGAGACGCTGCGCACCGACAAGGTACTGCGCGCCTTCGGTTCGGCGGTCTCGAATCTGCGCCGCCACGCGACCCCGGATCAGGTGCAGCGCGCCTGCTACGCCACCTTCTCCATGTTCGTGTCCTGGACCACCTACGCGGCGTGGCGGCACACCGGGGAGGCGCCGTCCGCGTGGGAGTATCTCGCCGCCCGCCAACATGATTCGTTCTACACCTCGATGACCTTGATCGATCCGGTGGCGGGCTACGAGGTGCCCGCGAATCTGTTCTACGACGAGCGGGTGCGCCGGGCCGCGTTCCGGGCGGGCACGGCCTGCGTGCTCGTCAATGATCTGCTCTCGGTCAAGAAGGACGCCGCCGACGCGAATCCGGTCTGCAATATGGTGTTGCAGATCGCCGCGGATCGCGGCTGCTCGCTGGCCGAGGCCACCGAGATCACCGTCGACCTGCACAATCGCACGGTGCGGGAGTTCGAGGCCGAACATCGTGCGCTGCGGGCGATTCCATCGCCCGAATTACAGCTGTTCCTTCGCGGGGTCCGGGATTGGATCGGTGGCTCGTTCGAATGGCACAACACCAATCCCCGCTATCGGTAGCGCGCTGAACAGCGCTGCGGCACAACACAATCTCCAGGAGGGCTGCGATGTCGGACGCGCGGAAATCCTTCGCGGTCGGTACCCTCGCCGGGATCAACCCGCCGCTGGGGGCGGCACGATTCGTGGTGCGCATGGCACGGCTCGGGCGGCTGGACTCGGTACTGGCCACCGATCATCTCATCAGCGTGTTCCCCAGGGCCGCTTGGGATGCCGACTTCACGCCGCAGGCGAAGTCGGTGCGCAGCCCGGATGAGCAGTTCGACTTCGCCCCGCTGCTCGCGCATCTGGCCGCGAGTGCGGGGCGGGTGCAACCCGAGGCCATCGTGCCCGCCGCGATGATCACCATGCTCACCGCCCGCACGCCCGCGGGCCTGCGCCGCATCCTGCGCGCCCCGGCCGTCCGCTACCTGGGTCTGTTCGCCCCGGCGGCGGTCTGGACCCGCTGCGGCGCGAAACACCCCTTCGGACCGGACTTCCGCGGCCTGATCGACCTGATGCCACACCACCTCACCGCGACCGACGTACGCGAGGCCATCGCCGAGGTACCCGAGGAGGTCCTGCACGAGTGGCTGGTCATCGGCACCCCCGGCGACATCCTGAACCGGCTGCGCGCCCTGGCCGACGCGGGTCTGCGCCACGCCATCGTCTTCCCCAGCTCCGCCCTGGTCTCCGCCGCCGACGCCGCCTTCGGCTACGGCGTGGTGCTCTGGCTGGCCGCCCAACTCCGCCGCGGCGCGGGTTCCCGACCGACCGGCTAGCGCGTCCCGGTGAGCTGGTGGCCCCGGACCTCTCGGTCACCGATCGGACCGCGTTGGCACGGAGCCGTCTCCGGGTGAGCACGGAGGTGGGAGGCGGTGGGGAAGGCATACCTTCGAGATGGGCGGTCGCCGACCGGGAAGGACGGATCGGCAGCGGCTTACAGTTCGCACCGAGTCGGCGAAATATGCTGCGGTGCACGATAATCGGAGGGAATCATGAAGATTCGAGCGCTGTGGACAGCGGCCGCCGTCGCGTTGATGACCGTTCTCGGGTGCGGGGTCGCCTCGGCCTTCCCGTATATCCATCCGGACCCGGTCACACCCGGAGCGCAGGGGATCGTCACCACCACCGATCCGCTGGATCAATCGTCCACCTGTCTGCTGTACGGGCTGCCCGGCGTCGGTGTCGCGACCACACCGGGCGGCGGTGTCGGCGGACCCGCTGTGCCGTTTCTGGCGCCGGGGTCGGTGAACGGGGTGTGCCTGGGGGGCGACGGCATCGCGTTTCCCAGCGGATTCGTGGGCTGACCGGGGTCGCTGACGAGATCCCACGGGTGATTCGGGCTCGCATCCGCCCGCCACGGGTGCGCAGGGGTTGCCGGGGGTCGGTCGGAGAACCGGCTCCCGGTCGCCCACCGGACCGCGGTGCATGACCACCGGCCCTGGTTTCGGGGCGGTGGACGGCGCATGCTGTGAGCGGTCGGGATGGCGCTTCGGGGTGTGCGGTGAATTGTCGGGCGGCCTTCGCCGTGGTGTTGGCGACCGCGCTGGTGGTCGGCGCGGTCGTCGTCGCGATGGACTGGTCGACGGCGGCCATGCACGATCCGGCGCGAACATTACTGCTGGGTCCGCGGGAGTCGTTCGTGGCGGCGCGGGGGCCGTACCCGCCGGTGTTCGGGGTGTGGGAGTTGGTGCTGTTCCTGGGTGCCGGAACGGCGTTCGTGGCGGCGGGCTTCATCGCGTGGCGGGCGCGGCCGCGGGAGTGGACGGGTCCGCTGATCATCGTGGCGGGCCTGCTGTGGCTGCTCGGGGGACTGCGGCGATCCAGTGATCCGGCGCTGTTCACGATCGCGGCCGTGGTGACGAACCTGTATTTGCCGGTATTGATTCAGGTGCTGCTCGGTTTTCCGACCGGTCGGCTGCGATATCGCTGGGAGCGCTGGTTCGTGGGTGCGTGCTGGGTTCTGGCCACCGTCGGGGTGGCTGCGGAATGGATGTTCTTCGATCCGCGTGCGGTGGCGACGACGCATCCGTCGACATCGGTGAATCTGTTGCTGGTGCACCATGATCCGACGATCGCCACGGTCGTTCAGCTGACCGTCGGCGGGCTGGCCGCGGTCTGCGGTCTCGTGGTGACGGTGGTGATCGCCCGGCGCTGGCGCGTCGGGTCTCCCGCCTATCGGTCGGCCTTCCTGCCGTTGGGTGCGGCCGGATTGGTGGCGATCGTGGTCACCGTCGGCATTCTGGCCTCCGCCGTGCGCTTTCCCGGATCGCAGCATGCCTGGTTGCTGGAACTGCGCTATCCGACCTCGGCGGTGCTGCCGGTCGCGGTGGCGTTCGGGGTGATCCGCTATCAGCTGGCGCGGGTGGCCGTCGGCAGCGCCGTCACCGCCATCGGCTCCGCGCCGCCCGCCGGGGCTTTCGTGACGGCCCTGCGGCGCGCGGTCCGCGACCCCACCCTCGCGCTGTGGACCTACGCAGCGGAGCACGAGTGCTTCGTGGACGCCGAGGGGCGGCGGCGCGCGCTGCCCGTCCCGGGTGGACCGCAATCGGCCACGGTGCTCGAACGCGGTGGAGTTCCGGTGGGGGCCTTGGTCTTCGACACCGCACTGCCGGCCGCCGATCCGGAGTTGCTGGCCGCCGTCCGCGCCGCCGCGGCCTTGGCGCTCGAGCACGACCGATTGCGCGCCGACCTCCAGGAGCAGCTGGGTGAGGTGCGCCGCTCCCGGGAGCGGCTCGCGACCGCCGCCGATACCGCGCGCCGTCGCGTCGAACGCGACCTGCACGACGGTGCGCAGCAGCGTCTGGTGGCCGCCGCGATTCTGCTCGGTCGGGCTCGGCGCGCGGGCGACATCACGACCCGCGACACGTTGCTCGCCGAGGGCGTCGGTGAGCTGGACACCGCGCTGGCGGAATTGCGGGAGTTCGCGCGTGGCGTCTTCCCGCCGATGCTCGCGGCGCGAGGCCTGCCCGCGGCGTTGGACTCGCTCGCGCAGCGGGCCGTCCTGCCGGTGCGTGTCACGGGCGAGCCAGCGTCCCGCCCACCGGCCGTCATCGAGGCCGCCGCGTACTTCGTCGCCGCCGAGGCGGTCACCAACGCCACCAGGTACGCGGACGCCAGAACTATCCAGATCCGTTGCGAGACAGATGATGACGAGCTTCGCCTGTGTGTCGTCGACGACGGGTGCGGCGGGGCGGTGGTGTCACCCGGCGGCGGGCTCGACGGGCTGGCCGATCGGGTGGCGGCACTCGGCGGGACCTTCGAGTTGCACAGCCCGCCCGGCGCGGGAACCACGGTGACCGCGACCTTCCCCCTGCGGAGCGTGACGGCATGACCCTCACCGTCGCCGTCGCCGACGATTCGGCCCTGCTGTGCCGTGGTATCGCGCTCCTGCTCCGCGAGGAGGGGCTCGAGGTGGTGGGTACGGCCGCGGACGCCACGGCATTGCTGCGCATCGTGGCCACCGAACATCCGGCGGTGGCAGTGGTGGATATCCGCCTCCCTCCGACGCACACCCTGGAAGGCGTGCACGCGGCCCGGGCGATCCGCACCCGCTACCCGGCCACCGCCGTCCTGCTGCTGTCGCACTACGTGGAAACCGAGCACGTGATGGATCTGTTCGCCGACAGCGCCGCCGGTCTGGGCTATCTGCTGAAGGAGCGCGTCTCCCACATCGACGAGTTCCTGGAGGCGCTGCGCCGGGTCGCGGCGGGCGGCAGCGCCATCGACCCCGGCCTCATCAGCCGCATGATGGCCCGCCCGCACCACCGCCGCCTGCCCATCGACGATCTGTCCCCCCGGGAACGAGAAGTGTTGGCGCTCATGGCCGAAGGCAAATCCAACCGCGGTATCGCGGCGGCGCTGTTCCTCGGCGAGCGCACGGTGGAGACGCACGTCGGCGCGATCTTCACCAAGTTGGCTCTCCCGCCGGGGCCCGACGACCACCGACGCGTGCTGGCGGTGCTGCGCCACCTCGACGCCGGCAAGCGGTGATCCGAGGCCGTCGCGCGGCGGCGAGGCGACCGGCCAGGTGCAGGGCCGGGATGGTGAAGATTCCGGCGAGGCGGGTGTAGGGCCAGATCGCGATCAGCACCATGATGACGAGTGCGCGGGCCTGGTAGACGGCGGGGGCGTGGTGCATGACCTCGGGGGCGGGGTGCAGTGTAGCCAGGGAACGTGCCCAGGTGAACAGGGTTTCGGCGGTGCGGTATCGGTTGTCGGTGGATCCGGTGTCGAAGGTGACCAGGATGCCCGTGGTCATGGTGGCGACCAGGACCGGCAGGGTGATGCGGTCCACCGGGGTGACGCGGGAGCGGATGTCGGCGGAGATCAGCGGCGGGACCAGGAGCAGGCCCGCGCCGGCCAGCGCCAGCGGGACGGCCACCAGTTGGAGTGCCAGGAGGATGGCGCCGAGGGAGCCCTGCGGGCGTGAATGTGGCCCGGCGGCGAGGGCTTCGGCGACTCGTACCGCGAACAGCAGGGGGACGCCGATGCGGAAGGCGCGAATACCGAAGCGCTGGGCGCGGTCCAGACGCGGGCCGTAGAGGTGGGAGCGGAAGCCGTCGTGGCGGTAGCGCCAGACATGGCCGATGACGAACGAGAGCGCGGCGGCGCAGGGTAGCCACACCCAGAGCGCGACCATCATGGCTGACGTCCTTGCTGTCCGTGTCCTGCTGTGTCGCGATCACAGTGGCATGCCGGTGGCTGCTGGAAAAGTGCCGAAAGGCCCGAGGAGCGGAACCGCGCCGAGCCGACGGCGCGACGCCGCGCATGATACGCACGCTGTCCAGAGTTGTACGTCACATGAGCACAACTTGAACACCGTCGCGGGTGCGGTAGCGTGAACGACACCGATCGCGAGTCGCTGGACGGCCCTTCTCCTGCCCTCCATGCCCGAGGCCGTTGGTTGGTTTTCCGCTGTTTCGGCTGGATGTTCGCTGCTGCCCGGCAATGGGGCCGTTGGCCGGCGCGACACCGTGAAACCACCTCGGAGCACCCATGTCCCGTGTGATCGAGCCACAACTGTCGTATTCCACCGTCGTACCTCGCGAGCATGTGCATCGCAGCGCCATCAGCGAGGTGTTCCTGACCGACATCATCTGCGAGAAGTACCCCCGGTTCCGACTGGGGATTCAGTTGCCGCGCCAGCACAGCTACTACAGCGAGCACGTGGCGGAGGCGGCGACCTACGATCCGCTGCTGCTGCTGGAATGCTCCCGGCAGGCGTCGATCCTGATCGCGCACCGCTACGTGGGCGCGGGCATGGATCAGAAGTTCATCTTCAATACCGGCAATCTACGCATTTCCCACCTGGCCGGGCTGGTGGTGCGACCGCATCCCGGGTACGGCATCCTCGACGCCACCATCGTCGAGGAGAAGCAGCGCGACGACGTCGTCATCGGCATCACCCTGGCCATCGACATCCAACTCGACGGCACCTCGGTCGCCACCATGGAGATGGCCATCCAGTGGATGCCGGGCGCGGCCTGGGACAAGGTGCGCACCCGCGGGCGGGCGGCACTGGACCTGACCGCCGCCCGCCCCTATCCGCTGGAACGCCGGGCGGCACCGGAACTGGTGGGACGGCGCAGCATCGACAATGTGGTCCTCGGCGAATTCACCGCCGACACCTCGGTGCTGGACGCGGAAATCGTGGTGGACCAACACCATCCGAGCCTGTTCGACCATCCGCTGGACCACATTCCGGGCGCGGTGATCTTCGAGGCGTTCCGGCAGACCGCGGTGGTGGCCGCGCACGAGCTCTTCGGCCTCTCCCCGCAGCGCCTGGTGCTCACCACCGTGCGAGCCACCTTCCTGCGCTTCGGCGAGCTCGAACTGGCCACCCGCGCCCGCGCGCAACCGCTGCCGGTCACCGGCGACCACACCGTCGAGTTCAGCATCGAGATGGTGCAGGGCGACGCCGTGATCACCGAGGGGTTGGTGGCGCTGCGGCGGCCGGGCCGCGCGCCGATGCCGGGGGTGCGCGCATGAGCATGGTGTATCTCGACTTCGGAGGCGTGCTCTCGCCGCCCATCACGGAGCTGTTCGAGGCGTACGAACGCAAGACCGGCATCGCCCCGGCGGCGCTGCGATGGGCCATGGCCCGTGTGGCCGCCGACCTGGGTGTGGCGCCGCTGGCCCCGATCGAACTGGCCATGCTGCCGGAGGCCGAATGGGTGGATCGACTGCACGCCGCCCTGCGCGAGCGCGATCCCGGCATCGACCTCTCCCGCAGCGAACGCGAGTTCGGCGCGCAGTGGTTCGCCGGTCACGACGTGAATCCGCCTGTGCGGCAACTGGTGTTCGACCTGCGTGCGCGCGGTCACCGGGTCGGCATCCTCACCAACAATGTGGTCGAGTGGGAGCCGGTCTGGCGGCGCATGGTCGATCTCGACGACGCGGTCGACCACATCGTGGACTCGTGCCGGGTCGGGGTGCGCAAACCGGATCCCGCCATCTTCGACCTCGCGCGGGAACGCGCCGGGGTGCCCGCCGAAGAGTGCGTGCTGGTGGACGATCTCGCCGAGAACTGTGCCGCCGCCATCGCGGCGGGCTGGCGCGCGGTGCGCTTCGTCGACGCGGCGCAGGCGATCGCGGAGCTGAACGCCCGGCTCGATGAGCGGTCGCCGGTGTCCGTGGCGGTCACGGGGGAGCGGGCATGACCGAGTCGATGGTGAAACCAGGTGTCGCGCAGCACCTTCCGGTGGAGCGGCGGGGTCTGCTGCTGGCCGCGGTGCTGGTGGCCGTGCTGGTGGTGCCCACCGGAGTCTCCGGCACCGGTGTCGCACTGCCCCGCATCGCCGAGGACCTCGGCAATGCCCCCGCCCAGCTGCAATGGGTGGTCAACGGTTTCAATCTTACCTTCGCGGCCTTCAGCCTGGTGGCCGGATCGCTCGCCGACCATCTCGGACTGCGCCGCGGTTTCCTGGTCGGCTCGGCCCTGTTCTTCCTGGCCTCGGTGGTGAGCGCGGTGGCCCCGACCATCCTGGTGCTCGATATCGCCCGCGCGCTGGCCGGGGTCGGTGCGGCCACCATCTTCGCCTGCGGCGGCGCGCTGCTGTCGTCGAAATTCGACGGAGCGGAGCGGACCCGGGTGTTCGCCCTGTTCGGCACGGTGGCCGGGGTGGGGCTCGGCTTCGGGCCGTCGATTTCCGCGGCGGCCATCGGGCTGGTCGGTTGGCCGGGCATGTTCGCGGTGAACGCGCTGCTGATCCTGCTGGCCTTCGCGCTGGCGGCGGTCTGCGGCATTCGCGACGTGGCGCACGCCGAGCGGCCGCCCATCGACTATCGGGGTGCGGCGCTGTTCGCCTCCGGTCTGGCGCTGGTGATCGCGGGCATCGTGCAGTCCAACACCTGGGGTTGGGCCGGGCCGGGCACCCTCGCGCTGCTGGTCGCCGGTGTGCTCGTGCTGGCGGGATTCGCCGCGGCGCAACGGCGTACGGCCAATCCGCTGTTGGATCTGTCCCTGCTGCGCAACCCCACCCTGGTCGGACTGCTGCTGGTGCCGGTGGCGGGTGCGGTCGGTTTCGTGGCGCTGCTGACCTACTTCCCGACCTTCCTGACCGTGGTCTGGGATATGCCGACCACCACCGTCGGCGCGGTCATGCTCATTATGACGGTGCCGGTGGTCGTCGCCCCGATCATCGCCGGACGCCTTGCCCACCAGGGTGTTTCGCCACGGGTGATCCTCACGGTGAGTGTCGCGCTGTACGTGCTGGGCGCGGCCTGGCTGACCGTGGTCGGCGTGGATCGGAACATCGCGCTCATCGTCGGCCCGCTGGTGCTGCTCGGGGCGGGATTCGGACTGGGGGTGGGCCTCGTCGACGGCCAGGCCATCGGTTCGGTGCCGCCCGCCCGGGCGGGCATGGTGTCGGGTCTGGTCTCCACGGTGCGGCTCGGCAGCGAGGCCGTGGTGGTGGCCGTGTACGGCTCGGTGCTGGCCACCGTGGTCGGCGGCCGGGTGCGTGAACTGCTGCCCGACACACTCGGTCCGGCGGTCGTCGACCAGGCCGCCGCCGCCACCGCCGCCGGCGATCTGTCCGCCGTCGATCCCGCCGTGGACACCGCCGTGCTGGCCTCCGCCTACAACAGCGCCATCCACCCCGTGCTGTGGGTGCTGGCGGCGCTCTCCCTGCTGTTCGTCCTACTGGTCGCGGTGCTGCTGCGACCCGAATCCGAGGACCCGCGATGACTCTCAGCCTGCCCGACACCCGTATCCGCGTCACCGACATCCCCCACCTGGACACCCCCGAGCCGTTCGTGCGGCGACTGCCGGACGAACCGGACGGATTCGACCGCATCGAACTGCCCAGCGGCCACACCGCCGTCTGCCTGAGCTCCTACCACGATGTGCGAACCCTGTTGCTGGACAGCACATCCAGCCGCGAACTGTGCAATGTGGACGGCGGTCCGTCCTTCATGCCGACCAACTGGGCTCCGGAGGTGCTGATCAATCTGGACGCACCCGTGCACGGGGTGGTGCGCCGCTTCGTCTCGCACGAATTCAGTGCCCGCGCGTTGTCGGCCTGGGAACCGACGGTGGCCCGGTTCGCCGCCGCGGCCTTCGACCGACTCGCCGCCGCGGCCGATCCCGACCTGGTCCGCGATGTGTTCCGCGTCGTTCCGGCGCAGACCGCCTTGGCGCTGCTCGGCGTTCCGCTCGAACACGCCGCCTGGATGAACGAGCGCGGTCGCATCGTGCAGTACGCCGATCGCGACGATATCGCCGGTATCGAGACGGCGTGGATCGAACTGTGGAGCTGGGTCGGTCGCCTGCTCGCCGACGACAGCCTGCACGACGACACCGGCCTGCTGGCCGTCTACAAGCGCCGCGCGGCCGAACCGGAGTTCGCCGCCGTGGACACCGGACTGTTGCAGGGCACTGTGATGGGCATCGTGCTGGGCGGCGACAACAATATCGCCACCATGCTCGCCAAGACCGCCTACGCCGCGTTGGCGCATCCGCCGCTGTACCGGCGGGTCGCCGCCGATCCGGTGCGTTACGTGCCGCGCCTGGTGGACGAGATCCTGCGCCTGATGCCGCTCGGCACCCCGGGCGCGTTCCCGCGCATGCTGACCAATCCGCTGGTCACCGCCGCGGGCGCGCTGCCGGCGGGCAGCATCGTCTACCCGTGGGTCACGGCCGCCAACCGTGACCCGGAGGTGTTCCCCGACCCGCTGGTCATCGATCTGGAGCGACCCGCGCGCCAGCATCTGCAATACGGGTACGGCATGCACCGCTGCATGGGGTCGGCGCTGTCGCAGATGGAACTGATCGCGGTGCTGACCGAGCTGTTCCGGCGCTGTCCCGATGCCGAACTCGCCGTCGATCCCGCGGCGGTGCCGTGGGATTTCGGGATCGGACTGCGGCGGCCCGCGGCGCTGCCGATCCGGCCCCGGTAGCCGATCGACGTGACGGATGTGACCGACAGGAAGGAGCCGAGGATGACGCAGCACTGTGAGGTGGCCGTGGTCGGTGGCGGCCCGGTGGGCATGCTGGTGGCCGGGGAGCTCGCGCTGCACGGTGTTTCGGTCGTGGTGCTGGAGACCCGCACCGAGGTGAGCGAACAGCCCAAGGCGGGCACCTATCACGCGCGGGCCATTCAGACCCTGGCGCGGCGCGGCATCCTGCGCTTCCCGCGAGTGGACGCCGACTATCGGGACATCGTGCGGGAGCCCTTCCAGTTCGCCGGATATCCGTGGCTCACGCTGCGCACCCGGGCCATCGAGGGCCCGGTCATGATCGGGCTCGCCCAGGCCGACCTGGAGCGGGCGCTGGGAGAGCGCGCGGGGAATCTGGGCGCGCTCATCCGGCGCGGTCACACCGTCACCGCGGTCCGGCAGGATTCCGGCCGCGTCACGCTCTCCGTTCGTGAGGGGACGGAGAGCTACACGCTCACAGCGGATTACGCGATCGGCTGCGACGGCCCACGCGGTATCGTCCGCGAATCCGGGGACTTCCCCACGGTCGAGTATCCGCCCACCCTGCGCGCCATGCTCGGCATGGCGCGGCTGCCCCATCCGGAGCAGCTGCGGCCGGGCTGGCAGCCCACCCCGCGCGGGTGGACGCTGTTGAACCTGAACCGATTCGGTTCCAGCCGCATCATCACCTTCGAATTCGACGGGCCGGAACCCGATCGGCGGCGGCCGATCACGGAGGCGGAGTTCGCGGCGGCGGTCGAGCGCATCACCGGTCGGCCGGTGGAATTGCGGGATCTGGAGTACACCAGCAGATTCAGCGACTTCACCCGCTTGGTCACCGACTACCGGGCCGGGCGGCTGTTCGTGGCCGGAGACGCCGCCCACGTGCACTACCCGCTGGGTGGGCAGGGGCTCAACACCGGTTTGCAGGATGCGGTGAATCTGGGCTGGAAGCTGGTCTCGGTACTGCGTGGCGGTGCGAATCCCGCGATGCTGGACAGCTATTCGACCGAACGGCAGCCGGTGGCGGCCCGGCTGGTGGAGAACACGCGCGTGCAGGCGATGCTCATGAATCCCGCACCCGACCATGATCCGCTGCGCGGATTCGTGCGGGAGCTGCTCAGCAATCCGGACGCCCACGACCGGCTCGCCGACACCGTCAACGGTGAATCGGTGAGCTACCCGGGAGCGCCCGACGACGGTGCGTGGGCGGGTGAGTTCTTCCCGAATCTCACCGTCGAGGTGCCGGGCGCGGGTGCGCGCACCATCGGCGATCTGCTCACGGCCGGACGCGCGGTGCTGCTGACCGCCGAACCGGCCGTCGACCGCGCCGCGCTCGCCCACCCGCTCGTCGACGTGGTCGCGGTGGACCGGCTGCCGGAGGGCATACCGCCGGTCGTGCTCATTCGCCCGGACGGCTATGTCGCCTGGTCCGGCGACGGTATCCGTGATACCGGCGGTGCGCTGCCCCCCGGTTTCGCCGCCACGCTCGCCTTCTGGTTCGGCACCGCGACGACCGCGGATCCGGTGGGCTCGGGCGGGAGCCGAGGTGAGTTTGCTGGCTGATCTCTGGACTGCGGACCTTGCCCATGTTCGTTACCATCGGCAACCATGGAGGGCCGGGGGTATCGCGGTGGGTGATGGTGAGTGGCTGGTCATCGAGACACTGTCGGATGCCCCGACAGTGGTTGCCGCTGGTTCGCGTGCGCGCAAATGGCGGCCGCTGAGCAATGTGTTCAGGGGCAGCTCGCTGGCCATGGTGCACAAGCTGGTGGGCGTGGTGGTCGACAATCTCAAGGATTCGCAGACGCTGGTCGATCTCACCCCCGGTACCCGGCTCGCCTACGCCCGGCCGATTCTCGGCCCCGGCCGCCAGGTGCACGCGGTCATGGTGTGGCTGGGCAGCCGCGATGAGAACCCGCCACCGCCGCCCGGTGCGCTCGGCTGGACCTGGGATGTGACCGACCCCGGCCGACCGCGGGCGGTGCCCCATCCGGGTACGGCGGCGTTCTACGGATTCCCGGACGCCAGCGAACCGTCCATCACCGAGGTGCTGTCCACCCTGATCGGGCTGCCCGAGATCGCCGAGGCGCTGGCCGCCATCGATACCGCGGCAGCCGATGCCACCGGAACGGGGGAGTGGCTCATACGTCGACCGGACGGCCGAATCATGAAGGTGCGGTATGCCTTTCGCGGTGCTCATCGGGAAGGACGACTGCTGCTGCACGGAATCAGCCAGGAGTTGCCGGACCAACCGCCCACACCGGCGGAGCTGCTGAGCGCCGACGTGCTGGCGGCGGTGGCGGCGGACGCCCGCCCCGCGCTGGTGCACACCGCCTCGGGGCGGGTGCGGGCCTGGCTCACCGCCCCACCGGATTTCCTGCCCGCGGCGGTGGTGCGCGGCGAGGCGTCCGCACCCGCCGGACCCTCGACCCGGCTGCCCGGACTGCCCGAATCGACTGCGCTGCGGGTGATCTCACCGCCGTAGTCCCGAATCGACGGGGGAGACACCATGGCCCGTGTTCGCACACCCCGCCTGGGTGTCATCTGCGCCGGTATCGCGCTGGAAAGCTACGACTGGGTGCTGTACGCACTGCTGGTGGCCTACTTCGCGCCGGTCTTCTTCGCCGGCGACCTGCGGCGGTCGCTGCTCTTCGGATTCGGTGTCTTCGCCGCTGGGTTCGTGGCGCGCCCGCTCGGCGGCGTGCTGCTGGGCCGGTTGGCGGATCGGCGCGGGCGGCGGATCGCCATGCTGGTCTGCGTCGCGGGCGCAGGGACGGCCGCGTACGGTATGGCGCTGACACCGGGGACGGCGGTGATCGGTCCGGCCGCACCCGTGCTGGTGCTGGTGTGGCGGCTGCTGCTCGGGCTGTCCCAGGGCGGTGAACTGCCGGTGGCGCAGACCTATCTCTACGAGTGCGCGCCGCCCGCCCGGACCGGCCTGTTCACCAGCATGTTCTATGTCTTCGCCGCCGCGGGCAAGCTGGCCGCGAGTGTGCTCGCGGCCGTGCTGGTATCGGTCCTGGGCAGGCAGGCGATGCTGGACGGCTGGTGGCGGTTGCCATTCCTGCTGGGCGGGATCGCGGCCACCGCGTTCTTCCTGCTGCGGGCGGCTCCCGGATACTCGGGCGACCACGGCACCCGAGCCCCGGCCGCCACGCGACCGGCGTGCGCTGCTGGGCCCGATGGCCGTGGTGGCGGGGCTGACGGTCGGCGTCACCTCCGCGTACTACCTGTGGACCGCCGCGCCCACCGCCTACGCCCTGACCGTGCTGGGCCTGGACGACGACGGGGTGCTGTGGGCCGGTGTCGGCGCGACCGTGGTCTTCGCGCTGGCCCTGCCCGCGTTCGGTCTGCTCGGCGACCGGATCGGCGTGCGGCGCACGCTCTTCGGCGGCACCCTCGCCATGGCCGCCGCGACCGTTCCACTGCACCTGCTGCTGGAGCACGCCACCCCGGTGACCTACTGGGCGGTCATCCTCGTCGCCACCGTGCTGCTGGCCTGCCTGTGCGCCACCCTGCCCGCCAGTATGTCGGCGCTGTTCCCCGCCCGGCACCGCGCGCTCGGCCAGGCGTTGCCCTATGGCGTCACGGTCGCCGTATTCGGTGGTACCACACCGTTCTTCGAGCAGTTGACCGCCACCTCCGACCTGGTACTTCCCGTCTACGTGGTGGTATTGCTGCTGGTGAGCGCCTGGACCAATCTGGCCTCCGCGCGGCGAGATCGCCAGGCGCGGGGTTCCGTTGCTGAAAATTTGCCGATAGTGTGGTCCAGGTGAACGTGACACGAGAGGCGCTGCGCGCCGCCAGAGCCAGATACACCGCGGCCGTCCACGAGTACGCCGCTGCGGGCCAGGATCGTCTGGAACTGTTCTCCAATGCCGTTGCCGCAGGTTGGGATTCCTTGGAGGCAGCCACCGAACTCGGCATTCCCGGTCTGTTCACCCCGGACGAAACCGATGTGCCCGCGTCCGGCACGGATACGCCCGGCTCACCCGCGCGCGATTTGCTGTGAGGTGGTCGGGCGCCCGGATATTCCGGGCGCCCACCGTATTCGACGTGGTCAGGCCGCCAGCGCCGGTCGCGGTGTGCGGCCCGCCGCCGTAGGCCAACGGGGATGGTCGGCGTCGATGACATAGGGGTGGGTGTGCCGGTAGTGCCGATCTCCCACGCGCACGGCGTCGGCGAGGCGGGCCGGGTCGATGCTGCCGACCTCGTGCAGGTGGGTGATCACCTCCGGGTCGTGGCGCGGCCACATCCGCGCGGCCACCGCGATGCCCGCGAGCGCGAGGACGCCGAGGACGGTCCAGGTGGGTGTGAAACCGGCGGCGGTGGTGAGCCATCCGGCGATGGGGTACGTGATCAGCCAGGCCAGGTGGGAGAGCGAGAACTGGGCGGCGAAGAGGGCGGGGCGGTCCGCCGGCCGCGAGGAGCGCCGCAGGACCTGACCGGTGGGGGTCAGAACGGCGGCGGTGCCCGCGCCGACGACGGCCCAGATCACGGCGGCCGCGGTCCACCGCCATGCGCCCGTGCCCGCCAGGGAGAGCGTGACGGCGGCGGCGAGTGCCGTGGCCAGGGTGGCGGCGCCGGTCAGCATGACCGGCCGTGCGCCGAGACGGTCGAGTACGCGCGGCAGTGCCAGTGCGACGAGCATGGTGCCGAAACCATTGGCGGCCAGCAGCAGTGCCACGCCGGACTGGGTGCCGCCGAGGGTGTCGCGCACGTAGTTGACGGTATTGACCATGATCATCGACCCGGCGGCGGCCACCACCAGATTCAGGCCGAGTAGCCCGCGCAGCCGGGGCGTCGCGGCGAAGATGCGCATCCCGACCGCGATCCGGTCGGCGAATCCGCCCGAGGTCGCGCCGGTGGCGTTCGGAACGCGGGTGCCGAGCACCAGGGCGGCCGAGACGGCGAAACCGACGGCGGTGCCGACGAACAGCCAGTGGTAACTGATCACGGCCAGGGCCGCGGCGGCGAGTACGGGGCTCAGCAGCGTCTCCATGGTGGCGGCCAGCTGGGCGGCGGACAGTGCGCGGGTGTACTCGCGCTCGTCGGGCAGGATGTCGGGAATGATCGCCTGATAGGTCGGAGTGAAGGCGGCCGAAGCGGTTTGGAGCACCGCGATCAGCGCGTAGATCTGCCAGACCTGGTCGATGAACGGCAGGGCCAGCACCACCGCGGCGCGAACGGCGTTGAGCGACACCAGGAACGCGCGACGCGGGAACCGATCGGCATAGGCGGCGACGATCGGCGCGACCGTCACGTAGACGAGCATCTTGATGGTCAGTGCGGTG
The DNA here is from genome assembly GCF_000308635.1 of Nocardia otitidiscaviarum NBRC 14405. GTDB lineage: Bacteria > Actinomycetota > Actinomycetes > Mycobacteriales > Mycobacteriaceae > Nocardia > Nocardia otitidiscaviarum. Next base: position 44,295 of record NZ_BAGD01000273.1, read on the forward strand.
CCGAGTACGGCGGCGGCGTCACCACCGGCGAGCTCGTAGGCGAGCAATCCCAGTGCGACGGTGGTCAGTCCGGTGCCGAACAGCGCCGACAGCTGCGCGACGAAGAGTCGGAGATAGTCGTGATGGGCGAACAGGGTGGCGGTCGAGGGCGTGGTACGCATCGGGGCACTTCCTGGGAGTGGGCTGGGGTGGCGGTTCGCGGGCATGGGGACATCGGCGCTCGCACATGGCGGTCTCCTCTCGGTCGTCGTCGTGACACGGGAAACATATACCCCTTGGGGGTATATGGCAAGCAAGGTTGTGGTGATG
>NZ_BAGD01000272.1 GCF_000308635.1 Nocardia otitidiscaviarum NBRC 14405
GCCGCCACCGCTGGTGAGGTGGGTGACCGCCGCGGCGGCGGCGACGACGAGATCGCGCTTCTGGCACAGCGCGGTTCCGAAGTCCAGGCTGGCCGACAGGTCGATCACGAGCCAGGTCTCCAGCTCACGGTCGGCCACCATCTGGCGGACGTGCGGGTGGGTGGTGCGGGCGGTCACCGACCAATCCATCTGCCGCACATCGTCGCCCGGCTGATACATGCGGGCATCGCCGGGTTCGGATCCCGGGCCGGGAATCAGGCCCAGGTGGTCACCGTGCAGCACGCCGTCGAGGCGGCGGCGCACGGTGAGCTCGAGGGTTTTCAACGCCGCCGCGAGCTTCGGGTCGTCGAGACTGCCCGACCGGAACGAAGGCGGGGCATGGGAGGTGCCGCTGAGGTTCGACATCGTCACGGGCGCAACCGGTTCCGTGGTCGCCTACTTCGACTGCGGCTGGCCCGCGCCCGACATCTGGCCGTTGGGCGGCTGCGGCACGGCGGGATGCTGCTGCGGTGCGCCGTGCGGTCCCACGGCGGGCTGCGCGGCGGGCATGGGGGTCTGCGGGCTGCCCGGCGCGACCGCCTGCGGGGCGACCTGCGGCAGGCCCACCGTCTGCAGCACCCGGCGGATCACGTCGTCGGGACTGACCTCGTCGGCGAGCGCGTCGTAGGACAGCACCAGGCGGTGTCGCAGCACATCCGGCACCACCTCGACCACATCCTGCGGTACCACGTAGTCGCGGCCGCGGATCAGGGCCACGGCGCGGGCGGCGGCGATGATGCCGAGGCTGGCGCGCGGCGAGGCGCCGTAGGCGATCCACCCGGCCACATCCTGCATACCGAAATCGGCGGGCTTGCGGGTCGCCGCGATCACCCGGACCACGTAGTCGACCAGGGCGTGGTGCACGAAGGTATTGGCGGCCAGCTGCTGCAGGCGCACCAGTTCGGTGGGTTCGAGGATGCGCTTGGGCTCCGGCGGAGTGACGCCCATCCGGTAGATGATCTCGCGCTCCTCCTCCACCGACGGGTAGTCCACGACCACCTTGAACAGGAAGCGGTCGCGCTGCGCCTCGGGCAGCGGGTACACGCCCTCGCTCTCGATGGGGTTCTGCGTGGCCATGACCAGGAACGGATTCGGCATCGGATAAGTCTTGCCGCCGATCGACACATGCCGCTCGGCCATCACCTCGAGCAGGGCCGACTGCACCTTGGCGGGTGCGCGGTTGATCTCGTCGGCGAGCACGAAGTTGGCGACGACCGGACCCAGCTCGGTGTCGAACTCCTCCTTGCCCTGCCGGTAGATGCGGGTACCGATGAGGTCGGTGGGCACCAGGTCGGGGGTGAACTGCACCCGGGAGAAACTGCCGCCGACCACCCGGGCGAAGGTTTCCACGGCGAGGGTCTTGGCGATACCGGGCACACCTTCGAGGAGGACGTGTCCGCGCGCCAGCACACCGACGAGCAGGCGTTCGACCAGCCGATCCTGACCGACGATCACCCGCTTCACTTCGTAGATCGCCTTTTCCAGGGTCTGGACATCGCGCTCGAGGGTGCTGGGTGCCGACGGCGACTCCTTCACCGTACTTACCGCGTTCACACCATCACTCGAAGTCACCAACATCCCCGCTTTCGCCTCGGTCTTGTGCGTGCTGGTCCCAACTATTCCAGGTATCGCGCGCCGATGCCGCACCCGGTTCGGGAAGAGTCGCCGTTTTTTGCGAATCGACGGCCTCACCCGTGTTCGGATCGGGTGCCGATCGACGACCCGTCCCGGCCGGAATTCGGTATGCGATGTTTCTCAGGCCGCCGAGCGGGTGGCTTCGACGCGGCCGGTGATCCGAATGCGCGAGCCCGCCAGGACGCCCGTGTACGTGCGGCGGCCATGGGTGCGCTCGACACTGGTGGTGGATTCGGTGAGGCGCAGCGCGGCGGCCCACTCGCGCAGGTGCCGCTCGGTGGATTCGGGTTGATCGCGCGGCGCGACCCGGCCGCGGAACTCCACCTCCTGCTGTTCGGAGCAGGGCAGCGAATACACGCCCTGGTGCCAAACCCACACCAGCGGAGGGAGTTCCACGCCGGTCTCGGCCACCGCACGCGCGTTCACCGCCGCGGAGATCGCGTCGGCGACCTCCATCGTGAGCGAAATCGTCTGCGTCTCGGTCGGATAGCACGTCATGCCGGGCACGGTCTCACCGATGCGCGCGAAATGCCTGTCACCGCAAGGTGCGCGTGTCCGGGCGCGTGGGCGGCACGGGTCAGTCGGTGCTCTCCTCCACCGACACCACCATGCCGGTGGTCGCGTCGATCTGCACCTCGTAGTCGGCGCCGGTGCGGGTCACCACGTCGACCTCCCACATCGGCGTTCCGTCGGCCATCTCCAGTTCGATGGACTGCACGGTCGCGCCCATCAGCGCGTCCTGGGCGGCCCGCAGCGCCTCCTGATCGCTGACCGCGGGCTGCACCGCGGGTACCGCGGCGGCGGGTGCGGCTGCCGCGCCGAGCGCGGCGGCGGCCAGCACCACGCCGAACGAGAATCGGCGCAGGCCGTCGGTGCCGCGAGGAATCGTGACCGTCATGATGATGCTCCTTTGCTCGTTCTCCGGGACTTCGCAGGCGCGGCGGGATCGATCTTTCGCGCCCTCGCGGACGGAACTACCACCGTTGCGGCCGTTCATGCGCGGAGGTTCGGCGGAAGCATCGTGGAGGGAAACATCGAGAAATGGCGACAGAACGGTCACGCGTAGGTACAGTTTTCGACACGTTCCCACACCGGACCGCCAGCGTCGGTGACTCCGGAGTTCGGGCGCTGTCGCTGATCTACCGAGGACGTGCTGTGTCGCTGCATCGAGAGACCTCCGGTTCCCTTTCCGTCCAGGACCTGCTCGGTGCGGTCGGGGCCGGAACATCCACCAGTCATCGCGCCGACTCCGCCTCGGGCGGATATGTGAGGGCCGTGGCGGGCGTGGCGGTGGCAGCGGGAGCGCTGCTCACCACGGTCGCCCAGCTGGCTCCGGCCGCCGCGGTCGCCGCTCCCCCGACGCCCGTCGACGAGGCCGATCCGGTCGCCGATCCGGTGCCGCTGGATATTCACTCCGCACCCGAGCTGCTACAGGCCGCGGTGGACGCCACCGTCGCCGCGGTGACGAACCAGATGCCGCCCGCCCCAACCGAAACGGCCCCACCCGCGGAACCCGCTCCGGCTCCGGCGGCCGCACCCTTCGGCCTGGCCGGTCTGCCGGCCGAGATCGCCACACCGCTGGCGCAGGCCGAGCAGACCATCAAACAGCTCCAGCAGCAGTTCGCCCCCGCCGCGCCCGCACCCGCGCCGTTCATCGCCGCCCCCGCCGTCCTGCCGGTGGGTGGCCAGATCAGCTCCGGATTCGGCAGCCGCTGGGGCGCCTTCCACTACGGCGTCGATATCGCCGACGCACTGGGTACGCCGATCCATTCGGCGCTGGGCGGCACCGTCGTGGAGGCCGGACCGGCCGACGGCTTCGGGCTCTGGGTGCGCGTGCTCCAGGACGACGGCACCACCGCCGTCTACGGCCACGTCAACGACATCTACGTCGCCGAGGGCCAGCGGGTGAACGCGGGCGACGTGATCGCCACCGTCGGCAACCGCGGCCAGTCCACCGGCCCCCACCTGCACCTGGAGATCTGGGACCAACACGGGAACAAGATCGACCCGGTCTCCTGGCTCGCCGCCAAGGGCGTGCTCATGGAACAGCACTGGGGCGCGCACTGACGCGGCTCCGCACAGTTCCATCCAACCCACGCGGTTCCACCTGAACCACGCCGCCCCGCCTGCTCGCCGCACCACCTCGCCCCCGCCGCCCCTGGCTCGCGCCGCCCTTCCTCCCCGAACCGACGGCACGTCATCGAGCGGCGGCACCATAGCGCCGGGCGAGTCGGGCACAGGCCGCCGCGAGAGCGGGCGGTCCGACCACCTCGAAATCCGCGTCGAATCGACCGATGGCGGCCGCCACGCCGACCCACGACCATGACCCGAGGGTGAGATGGCAGCGGTCCGCGGCCAGTCGGGTCACCGTGCCGTCGTGCACGTGCGGGACGATCTCGGCGATATCGCCGGTGAGAATCACCTCGCCGACGCACGGCCAGCCCTCGGCACCGTCGGAGCCTCGAAAGCGTCCGGCGATGAACGCGGACACGTCACCGCCCGGTAGCTCGCGCGGCCGGAAGCGCGGACCGGTCGGAATGCGTGGCGCGATGCGGTCCACCCGGAAAACGCGCCAGTCCTCACGATCGAGATCCCACGCCACCAGATACCAGCGCCCGCCCCGCGCGACGAGATGATGCGGCTCGACGCGGCGCGGCCGCGAGGTGACGACCTCGCCGCCGTCTCGGCCCGCCCGAGCCGCCGAATGTGCCGAACCCGCCGGAACTTCGAGGCCCACGGCGCCCACCGCGGGTTCCGGATCAGGCGTCGCCGGGGGCATTGGAGTAGCTGGGGTCACCTGGGTCGCGGTGGTCGCTGGAACCGCGGTGCCCGCCGGGCCTGCCGGTAGTGCCGGGGCGTAGTCGAAGCGCAGTACTTCCCGGGTGAACACAGCGGCGCCCAGGGCGGCCAGCACGTCCCGACCCACCTGTGGAACAGGTTGCGCCGCAGTGGTTTCCACAGCGGCGATCGGCAGGGCATCGATGCGGTGGCGCAGTCGTGCGGGCATGACCTGGCCCACGGTGGCGAGCGCCCGCGCCGCGTCCTCGGCGATATCGGCTCCGCTGGTGGCGGCGAGGCGCAGGGCCACCGTGAGGGCCACCGCCTGTTCGTCGTCGAACAGCAGCGGCGGCAGCCGGGTGCCCGCGTCGAGCCGGTATCCCCCGTCCGGGCCTTTGATCGCCAGGATGGGGTAGCCGAGTTCGCGCAGGCGGTCGATATCGCGGCGCACGGTGCGCACGCTGACGTCGAGTCGGTCGGCCAGCAGGTCGCCCGGCCAGTCCCGACGCGCCTGCAGGAGCGAGAGCAGGGCCAGCAGTCGCGCGGAGGTTTTCGGCATGAATCCATTCTGCGCGCGGTAGCGGACACACCCTGTCCGCTACCGCTGCGAGTGTGAGCCGTACCCGCCAACGCGGCGGGCAGCGATCGAAAGGCGAAAGGCTCATGACCATCACCACCACCACCCATCTGAATTTCCGTGGCGAGGCCCGTGCCGCGCTGACGTTCTACCGCACGGTGTTCGGCGGCGAACTGACCGTCATCACTTACGCCGACGCCGGGAACGTGCCCGAACCCGCCGCGGCCGACCAGGTGATGTGGGGCCAGGTGGGCGTGCCCGGCGGCTTCCGGGTCATGGCCTACGACGTCCCGTCACATCTGGGCTACGACCGCGGCGAGAACGCGTTCTTCGTCTCCGTGCGCGGTACGGCGGTCGAGGAGGTCGCGGGCTACTGGGAGAAGCTGTCGAATGGAGCCGACATCGTGGTTCCGCTCGCTCCGGCGGGCTGGTCACCCGCCTATGGCATGCTGACGGACCGCTTCGGCGTCACCTGGGTTCTCGACGTCGTCAGCGAGGCGTAGCGGCGCGGCACCGTGTGGCTCGGCGTGGCGGATACGAACGATTCCGCTATATTCACGGTCGCAGCTGGTTCGCCGGAGGTGGAGTCGAGGAGCCCCTTATCCGCCCGATGGCGTCGAGCCCGGGACGTGCTTCGCACGGACCGAGGTGAAGAGGGAACCCGGTGGGAGTCCGGGACTGTCCCGCAGCGGTGAGTGGGAACGACGGCCGTCATGGGCACTGGGCGCGAGTCCGGGAAGCGACGGCCGGTAGGACCAGCCCCGGATTCCGACGTCGGGGTCGCCCCGGGTGGGGTCGGCGCCCACGAGTCCGAAGACCTGCCGGTTGTGCCGGGTACGCCGTATCCGGCGGCCGTCGCCTCGTGGATCGGGCGCTACGCCGAGTGGGACCCGGGCACGGGACGATGTTGCAGGGGCTCCGCTGGCGTGCGTTCGGTGTGGGTGACGGCCATCGGCTGTCTACTTCACGAGGCGACTATGTATTCTCCCTCCGAATCGGGGCTCTCCGGCGTGAGGCGTCCGGCCCGGATATCGCCGATCGCGTCCGGCGTTCCCTCGGTCGTGCAGAGTCTGCGGCGACACGCCGCCGGGCCGCGGGTGCCCTTCTCCGTCGAGTTCAATCCGCCCCGGGACGCCGCGGGTGAGGCCCGGCTGTGGCGGGCGGTGCGCGAATTCGAGCGGATGCACCCGGCTTTCGTCTCGATGACCTACGGTGCCGGTGGCTCCACCAAGGACCGCACCGCCCGCATTACCGGCCAGTTGGCCCAGCAGACCACCCTGCTGCCGGTGGCGCACCTGACCGCGGTCGGCCACAGCGTCGCCGAGCTGCGCGCGCTGGTCGGCTCGTATGCCGATTGCGGAATCCGCAATATCCTGGTGCTGCGCGGGGATCCGCCCGGCGACCCGCTCGGCGAGTGGCACCGGCATCCCGACGGCGTCGAGTACGCCGAGGAGTTGGTGCGCATCGTGCGCGATCTCGGTGACTTCCACGTCGGCGTCGCATCCTTCCCGCAGGGGCACCACCGCTCCCCCGACCTGGATACCGACACCGCCTTCCTGGCCGCGAAACTGCGTGCGGGCGCGGATTACTCGATCACTCAGATGTTCTTCGACGTCGAACACTATCTGCGCCTGCGGGATCGGGTGCTGGCGGCCGATCCCGTGCAGGGCGCGAAACCGATCATCCCGGAGCTGATGCCGATCACCTCCATGCGCACCGTCGCGCGCGCCGAGGAACTCAGTGGTCGCGCGCTGCCCGCGGCCGTCCTGGACCGGCTGCGCCGGGCCGCGGGCGACGGCCCCGAGGAGAACCGCGCCGCCGTCCGCAGGGTCGGCATCGAGATCGCCACCGAGATGGCGCAGCGCCTCATCGACGAGGGCGCACCCTGCCTGCACTTCATCACCCTCAACTTCGCCAAGGCCACCACCGAGGTGCTGACGAATCTGGGCTACGAGGTCACCGCCGCCCCACTGAGCGCCTGACCGCCCGCGGGCGCAGGCCGGGTTAGCCTGCCTACCGGATCTGTGGCCGGGCGCGCGGGCGCTCACCGCACGCGATACGACATCCGTACTCGATATGACACCGGAGGGTGTATGACCTGGGAAGCGTGGCAGCGGAGTTGGGATCGGCAGCAGGAGCTGTATCTCCCCGATCGCGAGGAGCGGTTCCGGGTCATGCTCGACGTGGTGGAGGCGGTGGCCGGGAAGTCGCCGCGGGTGCTGGATCTGGCCTGCGGGACCGGCACCATCTCCCGGCGGCTGTTCGCCCGCCTGCCGGAGGCGACTTCCGTTGCGGTGGATCGCGATCCGACACTGCTGGCGATGGCGCGCGGCTCGTTCCAGGGCGATTCCCGCATTACCTTCGCGACCGCCGATCTGGAGCGGCCCGGATGGACCGACGCGTGTGCGTCCGGCGCGTTCGACGCCGTTCTCACGGCCACGGCGCTGCACTGGATGCAGCCGGATCCGCTGCGCCGCCTGTTCACCGACCTGCGCCCTCTGCTGCGCCCCGGCGGGGTGTTCGTCAACGCCGATCACATGCCGGATCCGGAAACGCCGCTGCTCAATGCGATCGACGAGACCATTCAGCACGCCCATCAGGAGCGTGCCCGGGCCGACGGCGCGCGCGACTGGGACCAGTGGTGGGCCGACGTGGCCGCCGACCCCGCACTCGCCGACGAATACGCCGCCAGCCGAGCGATTTTCGACGGTCGCGAGCCCGGAGTCCCGCAGCCGCTGGACTGGCATCTGGCCGGGCTGCGCGAGGCGGGGTTCGCCGAGGCCGGGGTGGCGTGGCGATCCATCACGGATGCGGTGGTCGTCGCGGTCCGCTGATCACCCGGCGGTGGACGGCACGTACGGAATGTGCTGCGAGCTGTTGTCGTCCACCCGGATCGGGCGACCCAACTGCGGGAAGGCGCGCTGGGCGCAGTCGGTGCGCTCGCAGACCTTGCAGCCCGCGCCGATCGGCACGGCCGCGCTCGGATCGTCCACCGGCAGCGCGTGGGAGTAGACGAGCTTGTCCGCGTACGCCAGATCGCAGCCCAGCCCGATGGCGAAATCCCTTTTCGCGGACAGGTATCCGGGCGTCTTCTCGTCGGTGGTGCGGGCCAGCCACAGGTAGTTGCGGCCGTCGGGCATCCGCGCGATCTGGGTGCGGATGCTGCCCGGGGTGGCGAACGCCTCGTGCACCACCCACAGCGGACAGCTGCCACCCACCCGGGAGAAATGGAATGCGGTGGCGGACTGGCGTTTCGAGATGTTCCCGGCGCGGTCGGTGCGGACGAAGAAGAACGGCACCCCACGCTTGCCGGGCCGCTGCAGGGTGGACAGGCGGTGGCAGACGGTCTCGAAGCCGACCTCGAATTGGGCTGCCAGCAGTTCGATGTCGTAGCGCAACGCTTCGGCGGCCGTCCAGAACCGGGTGTAGGGCAGGATGAGCGCACCGGCGAAGTAGTTGGCCAGGCCGATCCGCAGCAGTCCCCGCGACTGCTCCGGCATGGCGTCGGCCTCGTCGATGAGGTCGGCGATGACCGCGCCCTGGGTGAGGAAGGCCAACTGCGTGGCCAATTGGAAGGCACGCTGCCCGGTCGAGAGCCGACGCGCCAGGGTCAGCACGCGGTCGTTCGGGTCGTACACCCGTTTGGGTCCGGGATGATTCGGATCATCGGTGCGGATCGCCACCGTGATGCCGAACTCCTCTCGCAACAGGCGGGTCAGTTGCAGGTCGAGCCCGCCCGGCTGGAAACCGTTGCGCGTGAACAGTTCCTCGGCCGCGGCGTCGAGTGCGGGGATGTGGTTGCGCCGGTCGTAGAAGTAGTCGCGCACATCCTCGTAGGGCATGGCCGTGGCGGAGTCGCCCCGGCCGCCGTCGATTTCGGCGGAGAAGCGCTCCATCTGATCGGTGGCCCCGCGCAGGCGACGATGCAGGGAGACGAGCAGACGCGCCGCCGCCGGCACCCGGGCCACCAGATCGTCCATCTCGGCGGTGGTGATGGCGGCGCCGTCGGGGTCCTCGGCGAAGACGTCCTGGAGGTCGGCGATGAGCCGGGCGTCGGTGTCGGCGGCGAAGAAGCCCATATCCAGATCGAAGCGGGAGTTCAGGCGCAGCAGTACCGGCACGGTCAGCGGTCGTTGATCGTGCTCGAGCTGATTGATGTAGCTCACGGACAGCTCCAGGGCCTTGGCCAGCGCCGACTGGGAAAGCCCCCGCTGTTCCCGGAGCGTGCGCAGTCGCGCGCCCGCATACATCTTCTGCATGCCCCTCAATCTAGCAACCTGGCCTTACACAACTTTCACACTTTCACCGCCACGCTTACACAAAAATAGGCATTTGCGGGGGATTTCCATGTCAGCACTGTCTGTATAGCGTGCGAAATATCCCGATGAACCTCGATGCCTGGGAGGCCCCGACCGTGAAGAACCATCTCGTCCGCACCCACCGCTCCGCGGAGAGCTTCCCCCGGGAGGAGCATCTCGCATGGCGGATCGCCGAGGTGGCCGCGGATGCCGTGGAGGTTCCTCCGGAGACAGAGGAGATGATCGTCAACCGGATCATCGACAATGCCGCCGTGGCCGCGGCCGCGCTCACCCGCCGCCCCGTCGTCAATGCCCGCGCCCAGGCGCTGGCCCACCCCTACCGGCCCGGTGCGACCGTGTTCGGTGTCGACGGCCGTTTCTCCCCGGAGTGGGCGGCCTGGGCCAATGGGGTGGCGGTGCGCGAACTCGACTTCCACGACACCTTCCTGGCCGCGGAGTACTCGCATCCGGGTGACAACATCCCGGCGATCCTCGCGGTGGCGCAGCACGCGGGCCGCTCCGGCCGCGACCTGATCCGCGGTCTGGCAACGGGTTACGAGATCCAGGTCGATCTGGTGCGCGCTATCTGCCTGCACGAGCACAAGATCGACCACGTCGCGCACCTCGGTCCGTCCGCCGCCGCCGGTATCGGCACCCTGCTCGGACTCGACACCGAGACCATCTACCAGGCCATCGGCCAGGCGCTGCACACCACCACCGCCACCCGCCAGTCCCGCAAGGGCGAGATCTCCAGTTGGAAGGCGTACGCCCCGGCCTTCGCCGGGAAGATGGCCGTGGAGGCCGTTGACCGCGCCATGCGCGGCGAGGGTGCGCCGTCCCCGATCTGGGAGGGTGAGGACGGTGTGATCGCCTGGCTGCTGGGCGGCCCGAAGGCCGAGTACAGCGTGCCGCTGCCCGGCCCGGGTGAGCCCAAGCGCGGCATTCTCGACACCTACACCAAGGAGCATTCCGCCGAGTACCAGAGCCAGGCCCCGATCGACCTGGCGTTCCGCCTGCGCGAGCGGATCGGCGACCTCGATCGGATCGCGTCGATCGTGCTGCACACCAGCCACCACACCCACTACGTGATCGGCACCGGTTCGCGCGACCCGCAGAAGTTCGACCCCCGGGCGTCGCGCGAGACCCTGGACCACTCGATCATGTACATCTTCGCGGTCGCCCTGCAGGACGGCACCTGGCACCACGAGCGCTCCTACGCACCCGAGCGTGCCCAGCGGCCCGACACCGTCGAGCTGTGGCGCAAGATATCGACCGCCGAGGATCCGGAGTGGACGCGCCGCTATCACTCCACCGATCCGAACGAGAAGGCATTCGGCGCACGCGCCGAGGTGACCCTGAAGAGCGGCGAGGTCATCACCGACGAGTTGGCCGTCGCCGACGCGCATCCGCTGGGTGCGCGCCCCTTCGCCCGCGCCCAGTACATCGCCAAGTTCCGTACCCTCGCCGAGGGCGTGATCGAACCGGCCGAGCAGGACCGATTCCTCGAGGTGGCCCAGCGCGCGGGCGAATTGTCGCCCGCCGAGCTGCCCGAACTCACCTTCTCCGTATCCACGGATGTGCTCGCCCGCGCACCCCGGTCGCCGCGGGGGCTGTTCCGATGACGAGTCTGCTCGCCGCCGCCACCTCCGCCGCCGACAAGCGCGTCGCCTTCCGGGCCGGACTCACCTCCGGGCGGATCCAGCGGTTCCCGGGAGCCTTCAACCCGTTGGTGGCCAGGCTGATTCAGGAGATCGGCTTCGAAGGCGCGTACGTCTCCGGGGCGGTGCTCTCGGCGGATCTGGCCCTGCCCGATATCGGTCTGACCACGCTCACCGAGGTGGCGGGCCGCGGTCAGCAGATCGCGCGGGTGACCGACCTGCCGGTGCTCATCGACGCCGACACCGGTTTCGGCGAGCCCATGAGCGCCGCCCGCACCGTCACCGTCATGGAGGACGCCGGACTCGCGGGCCTGCATCTCGAGGATCAGGTCAACCCCAAGCGCTGCGGCCATCTCGACGGCAAGGCCGTGGTACCCGCCGCGGACATGGTGCGACGACTCCGGGCGGCGGTATCGGCCAGGCGTGACCCGAATTTCGTGATCTGCGCCCGCACCGACGCCGCCGGAATCGAGGGGATCGACGCCGCGATCGAACGGGCCCGAGCCTATGCCGACGCGGGCGCGGACCTGATCTTCACCGAGGCTCTGCACACCGCCGCCGATTTCGAGAAGTTCCGCGCCGCGGTGTCGATTCCCCTGCTGGCCAATATGACCGAGTTCGGCAAGTCCGAACTGCTGACCGCCGAGGTGCTGGAGTCGATGGGCTACAACGCCGTCATCTATCCGGTGTCGACGCTGCGCCTGGCGATGTACGCCGCGGAGGTCGGTCTGCGGGAGATCTTCGAGCAGGGCACGCAATCCGGGCTGCTGGACCGGATGCAGCATCGCAGCCGCCTCTACGAACTGCTGCGGTACGAGCGATACAACGAATTCGATTCCGAGATCTTCAATTTCACGCTGGGAGGGAATCAATGATGGGGGATATCGCCGTCCCGACCATCTACAAGGGACTCGCGGGGGTCGTCGTCGACACCACCGCGATTTCCAAGGTGGTGCCCGAGACCAACTCGCTGACCTATCGCGGCTACGCCGTGCAGGACCTGGCGGCCCACTGCACCTTCGAACAGGTCGCCTACCTGCTCTGGTACGGCGAACTACCGAGCGACGCGCAGTACGCGCGGTTCTGCCAGCAGGAGCGCGCCTCCCGCCGGGCGGACCGCTCGCTGCTGTCGCTCATCGCGAAGATGCCCGACAACTGCCACCCGATGGATGTGGTGCGCACCGCGATCAGCTATCTGGGCGCGGAAGATCCCCTGGAAGACGACAATTCGCCGCAGGCCAATCGCGCCAAGGCATTGCGCATGATGGCGGTGCTGCCCACCATCGTGGCCGCCGACCACCGCAAACGGCACGGCCTGGAACCCATTGCGCCACACTCGCAGCTGGGCTTCGCCGAGAACTTCCTGACTATGTGTTTCGGGAAGGTTCCCGCTCCGGAACTGGTGCGGGCGTTCGAGGTCTCGCTGATCCTGTACGCCGAGCACAGCTTCAACGCCTCCACCTTCGCCGCCCGCGTGGTCACCTCCACGCTCTCCGATATCTACAGCGCGGTCACCGCCGCCATCGGCGCGCTCAAGGGACCGCTGCACGGCGGCGCGAACGAGGCCGTCATGCACCACATGCTCGAGATCGGCGACCCCGATCTGGCCGCACGGTGGCTGCGCGACAAGCTGTCCCGCGGTGAGAAGGTCATGGGATTCGGCCACCGGGTGTACAAGAACGGCGACTCCCGGGTGCCGACCATGAAGCGCGCGTTCCTGGATATCGCCGCCGCCACCGACGGAGCGCCGTGGGTGCGGATGTACGAGATCCTGGAGAGCACCATGCGCGAGGCCACCGGGATCGCCCCGAATCTGGACTTCCCCGCCGGCCCGGCCTATTACCTGCTCGGCTTCGATATCGAGATGTTCACGCCGATCTTCGTCATGAGCCGCATCACCGGCTGGACCGCCCACATCGTCGAGCAGGGTGAATCCAATGCGTTGATCCGGCCCCTGAGCGAATACGTCGGTGTGCCACCGCGTTCGGTCGTGGCCTGAGCGGACGCGATGCCGGGCCGGTCCCACACGGAACCGGCCCGGTCGTCACGCCGCGACGCGGCTACCTCAGGCGAGGTCGAACCGGTCGTTCTCCATGACCCCCACCCAGGCGCTGACGAAGTCGTCGACGAACTTGCGGCCCGCGTCCTGCTGGGCGTACACCTCGGCCACCGCACGCAGCACCGAATGCGAACCGAAGAGCAGGTCGTTGGCGGTGGCGGTCCAGCGGGTCTTGCCGGAGGCGCGGTCGACGCCCTCGTACACGTTCTCCGCGGACTCCGACGGCTTCCACTCGGTGTTGTCGTCGAGCAGGTTGACGAAGAAGTCGTTGGTCAGCGTGCCCGGACGGTCGGTGAAGACGCCGTGCTCGGAGCCGCCGTAGTTCGCGCCGAGCGCACGCATGCCGCCGATCAGCACCGTCAGCTGCGGAGCCGTCACGTCGAGCATGTAGGCCCGGTCCAGCAGCAGCCGTTCCAGCGGGGCCTTCTCCCCGGAGCGCACGTAGTTGCGGAAGCCGTCGGCGCGCGGTTCCAGTACCGCGAACGACTCCACATCCGTGTTCTCCTGGGTGGCGTCCGTGCGACCGGGCCGGAACGGCACGGTCACCTCGTGCCCAGCATCCTTGGCGGCCTTCTCGACGGCCGCCGATCCGGCGAGCACGATCAGATCGGCGAGGGAGATCTTCTTGCCACCCGCGGCAGAGCCGTTGAACTCCGCCTGGATGCGTTCCAGCACGGGCAGCACCTTCGCCAGTTCGGCGGGTTCGTTGACCCCCCAGTTCTTCTGGGGTTCGAGCCGGATGCGGGCACCGTTCGCGCCACCGCGCTTGTCGGTGCTGCGGAAGCTCGCCGCCGACGCCCACGCGGTCTTGACCAGCTGCGTCACCGACAGGCCGGAGTCGAGGACCTTGGCCTTCAGCGCCGCCACGTCCTGATCGTCGACCAGTTCGTGGTCGACCGCGGGCACCGGATCCTGCCACAGCTGCGGTTCGGGCACCCACGGCCCCAGGTAGCGGCTGACCGGACCCATATCGCGGTGCAGCAGCTTGTACCACGCCTTGGCGAAGGCCTCGGCCAACTCCTCGGGATGCTCCAGCCAGCGGCTGGTGATCTCCCGGTAGATCGGATCCTCACGCAGCGACAGATCGGTGGTGAGCATGGTCGGGGCGCGCCCCGGACCGCCGAACGGGTCCGGGATGGTGCCCGCGCCCGCGCCGTCCTTGGCGGTCCACTGCCAGGCCCCGGCGGGGCTCTTGGTCAGCTCCCATTCGTAGCCGTAGAGGTTCTGCAGGAAGCCGTTGCCCCACTGGGTCGGGGTGGAGGTCCACACCACTTCGAGCCCACTGGTGATGGCGTCCTTGCCCTTTCCGGTGCCGTGTGCGCTCTTCCAGCCCAGCCCCTGCTGTTCCAGCGGGGCGGCCTCGGGTTCCGGGCCGACCAGGGCGGCATCACCCGCGCCGTGGGTCTTGCCGAAGCTGTGCCCGCCGACGATGAGCGCGGCGGTCTCCTCGTCGTTCATGGCCATGCGGCCGAAGGTCTCGCGGATGTCGCGGGCGGCGGCCACCGGGTCCGGCTGCCCGTTGGGGCCTTCCGGATTCACATAGATCAGGCCCATCTGGACGGCGCCGAGCGGACCGGCGAGTTCACGGTCACCACTGTAGCGCTCGTCGCCGAGCCAGGTGTCCTCCGGGCCCCAGAAGATCTCTTCCGGCTCCCAGACGTCGGGGCGGCCGAAACCGAAGCCGAAGGTCTTGAACCCCATCGACTCCAGCGCCACATTGCCCGCGAACACCAGCAGGTCGGCCCAGGAGATCTTGTTGCCGTACTTCTGTTTGACCGGCCACAGCAGGCGGCGGGCTTTGTCCAGGTTGGCGTTGTCGGGCCAGCTGTTGAGCGGCGCGAAGCGCTGCGCGCCCTGGCCGCCACCACCACGCCCGTCGGCGATGCGGTAGGTGCCCGCGGCATGCCAGCTCATTCGGATGAACAGGCCGCCGTAGTTGCCGTAGTCGGCGGGCCACCAGTCCTTCGAATCGGTCAGCACCGCGGCCACGTCCGCCTTCAGCGCCTCGACATCCAGCTTCCGGAACTCCGCGGCGTAGTCGAAATCCGCGCCGAGCGGGTTGGATTTCGAGGAATGCGCGTGCAGCACCGAGACATCGATCTGCTCCGGCCACCAGTCCTTGTTGGTGCGCGGGCGATGGTCGGTCTTGGGGGTCGGGGCCGGGATCGCCGGGTTCTCACTCTCGCTGGTGCTGTGAGTTTCGGATGTCACGACATTCCTTCCTGAATGAGTGGAGCGGGCTGCGATCAGGGGCGTGCGGCCGCGGCACAGTCGGGGCACAGACCCCAGTAGATGACCTCGGCCTCGTCGATGGTGAAACCGCTGTCATCGGACGCGGTCAGGCACGGGGCCGCGCCGACGGCGCAGTCGACGTCGGCGATGGCCCCGCAGTTCCGGCAGACGACATGGTGATGGTTGTCGCCGACCCGCGTCTCGTATCGGGCCACCGATCCGGAGGGCTGAATGCATCGGATCAGGCCCGCGGCGGTCAGCGTGTGCAGCGAGTCGTACACCGCCTGGTGCGATACCGCCGACAGGCGGTCCCGGACGGCGCGGATGATGGAATCGGTATCGGCGTGCGGGTGGTCGTGCACGGCACTCAGCACCGCGACCCGCGGGGCGGTCACGCGCAGCGAAACTCCCCGCAGCATCTGCTGGAACTCCGTGGCCGTGGGCACACCCAGAGTCTCGTCCGCTCTCTGGAACGAGTCAAGCATTCTGGCGGATCCGGAAAACCCGCTATCGATCGTGCGCCGCCGCGACCGCGCCGGTATCGAGCAGGCCCGTCAGCGTGGCGAGCAGGTCGGCACGCTCCGGATACTCGCCCGGGTTCCACGGGCATGCGATATCCAGGGCGACGACCCGACCGGTGGCGATCACCCGCCGCACCGCGTCGAGCACGGCGTCGCGGGTGGGCCCGCCGGTCACCGGATGGAGCAGGCCCGGAACCTCCTCGGCGGTGATCACGTCGACGTCGATGTGCAGCAGCACCGGGCCGTCCGGCAGCGTGATCGTGTCGACCCCGCAATGCCGCACCGGCGCGGTCGAAAGGTACTCCCGCTCACCGGGATCCAGATCGCGGGCGTCGACCAGTACGGTCCGCTCCGCGGCCACCGGACGCAGCCCGAGCGGTTCGGCCATCAGGTCCGCGTGTACCCCGAGCGCGAGGCGCAGCGACATGCCGCCGATATAGCCGGAGGTCGACGATTCCAGCGTGTGCACATCACCGTGCGCGTCGAACCAGACGACGGCGGGGTCGATTCCGCGCCGCTGCACGCCCGCCAGCGTGCCCAGGGCGACCGTGCAATCCCCCGACAGCACCACCGGCGTGCCCTCGACCGCGGCGACCGTGGCCGCCACCTCCCGGTACAGGGCGACCAGACGCTCCCAGACGGTGCCGTCGGGCAGCTCGGGCACCACGGTCCGATAGCCGGGACCCGGCATCGGAATGGCGTCCGGAGCCAAGGGTTCGTCTTGATGGAACGGCACGAGAACAGGCGAGGACATGGAGCGACGCTAGACCCGGAAACCCGTGTCCGCAATGTGTTTCGGGGTCGGCGGCCCTCACGCGGACGCGGTCGGCCGTCCCGCGGCGCGGGCGCGAACGTGGATGCGTTCGCCGTGTTTGCCGAAGAGACTCAGCACCTCCACGCTGCCGCGCCCGGCCGCACCGAACCAGTGCGGTATGCGGCAGTCGAATTCGGCCGCCTCGCCGACGCCCATGACGAAATCGTGGTCGCCGAGCCGGACGCGCAGGTGGCCGCGCAGCACGTAGAGCCATTCGTAGCCATCGTGGGTGCGCGGGTACGGCGTGTCGTCGTGGGCGGGAATGGTCATCTTGTAGGCGCGTGGTTCGCCCTGGTGCCGCGACAGCGGGACCAGGACGCGGCCGTCCTTCCTGGTGGGTTGCTGCGGTATGCGCGGGTCGACGATGCGCGGGGCGGCCACGATCTCGTCGAGCGGCACCCCGAGCGCCACCGTGATCGGCAGCAGCAGTTCGAGACTCGGCTTGCGCTGCCCCGATTCCAGGCGCGACAGCGTACTGGTGGACAGTCCCGTGAGCCGGGCGAGCTCGGACAGGCTGTAGCCCTTCTGCTCCCGGGCGCTGCGCAGCCGGGGTGGGATCTGCTCGATCACGGAGCCGACGCTGGGCTGTCCATCCATAAGCCCAGTCAACCAATTCGTCCCGGTATCGGCAACAACCGTTGCCGGTATCGCGGGCGTGGCCCGATGCTCGGCTCGGAGGTGAGCCGATATGAACACGACATCGACAACGACAACGGCATCGACAACCACGACCGCCAGGCTGCCCGCCAGCGTGTACCTGCTGGGCTTCAGCCTGTTCGCCATGGGCAGCGCGGAATTCCTGCTGGCCGGAGTCCTACCCGAGGTCGCGACCGACCTCGACGTCCCCCTCTCCTCGGCCGGAATGCTCATTACCGCGTTCGCACTGGGCGTCGTCTGCGGCGGACCGCCGTTCGCGGTGCTCAGCCTGCGCTGGCCGCGCCGGACCGCACTGGTGGCGACCCAGGGCGTCTTCGCCGCATCCATCGCGCTGGGCCTGTTCGGCGACTACACCGTGCTACTGGCCTCCCGGGTGGTGGCCGGAATCGCCTACGCCGGATTCTTCGCCATCGCGTCGGTGACCGCGATCGGCCTGGTCACGCCGGACCGCACCGCCCGGGCATCCGGGGTGGTGGTGAGCGGACTCAGTGTGGCCATGGTGGCGGGCGGCCCCGCGGGCACCCTGCTGAGTCATTTCACCGGTTGGCGCGGCGGATTCTGGGCCGTGGTGGTCCTGACACTCGTTGGGATCATCGGGTGTCTGCTCGGAATACCCGCTGCCGCACGGGCTTCCGTGCCGCACACCGGAGCCGCGGTGACGCGGGAGCTGGCCACGTTGCGCAAGCCCATGCTCTGGGTGGTCTGGTCGGTGACCATTCTGACCACCGCGGCGTACATGATCACGTTCAACTAT
Organism: Nocardia otitidiscaviarum NBRC 14405; assembly: GCF_000308635.1. Lineage (GTDB taxonomy): Bacteria > Actinomycetota > Actinomycetes > Mycobacteriales > Mycobacteriaceae > Nocardia > Nocardia otitidiscaviarum. The sequence continues at coordinate 18,023 of NZ_BAGD01000272.1, forward strand.
CTCGCGGCCATGCTCGCCGACATCACCGGCATGGCGGAGGTCTGGATTCCGGCCGTGCTCGCACTCTTCGGCATCGGGGCGTTCGTGGGGCTGTCCATCGGCGGCCGCATCTCCGATCGACGGCCGCATCTCGCCCTGGGAACCGGTGCGGTCGGGATCGTGCTGCTGTCGGCGCTGTTGGCCGCGGCCATGTCGACGGCGTGGGTGGTGGTGCCGGTGGTCCTCCTGCTCGGGATCGCCGCCTTCGTGCTCAATCCCGCCCTCTACAGCCGGGTGTTCGCACTCGCGGGTGATGCGCCGACGCTGGCGGGCGCCACCACCGTGTCGGCGTTCCAGTTGGGCATCAGCTGCACCCCCGTGCTGGCGGCGCTCACGCTCACCCGCGGCGCCGCACTGACCTCGGTCTGCCTCATCGGCGCGGCGCTCGCGGTGGCGGCCGTACCGCTCATCCGCCTGGACCGGGCACGGCAGGGGGCGGCGACGGAACTCGCGCGGGCGAACGAGTCGCGCTGAGTTCGACGCGGGTCGACGCGGGGGTCGACACCGGGGGCGAGGAGCGTCCGGGCCGGACACCGGCTCGGATCGCTGTCGGGCTGGATCGCTGTCGGGCTCGGATAGCACCGACGGGAGGTGGATTTCGCGGTTGGGTTCTCCCGTCGGTGCCCGTATCCGTTACAGCGTCGGTCCCGCTGCGGGACGGGACCGCGGGCCGCCAGGGCATGCGGCCCGTGGGTCTGCCGATCGGTGGGCAACCTGCCAACCCTCGACACGCTGAGAGTTAGCGAAACGCGGTTCATGATCGGAAACCCGCTGAAAGCGTAGCGTTGTCACACCGGTAGGCAAGACATCACGCGAGCGTTGGCACCGAATGTCATGGATTGGTGGCACTTCCGGTCATAGATGGCCCAAAATTCGCCATACCCACACGTTTTGCGGTACCCCATATCAGCCGGGCACGCGGGTGCCAGGCAGCAAACTTCCCCGCCCGGCCAGCACCGCCTCGTCGAACAGGGTCTGATAGCTCTCCCGTGCCAGGTGGGCCACCGAGCCGGGGCGCAGGTACGCGTCGAGATGGTGGGCGGTGTGCACGAGCCGCACCGCCCATCGGCCCGAACGCTCCCCGGTGTACAGCAGCCGACACTCGATCTGATAGGCCAGATCCATACAGGCCGAGCCGATCTCGGCATAGGCCCGCGCCTCCTGCTCCCAGGCGGGTCGCCCGGCCGGGTCCGCGGGTTCCAGGACCGCCACGACCGCGGCCAGTTCGTCCGCGGCTCGCCGCAGGCGGCGTTCGTAGCGGACGAGCCCGTCCCGACCGGCCAGGCGGCGTGCGGTGACCGGCCCCTGCCGGTGGATGCGCTCGGCCTCCGCCGTCCGCGCGACTCCGCGTAGCGCGGCGGCGGGCAGGTCCCGCAGCAGCCAATCCACCGCCAGTACCGCGTCGATTTCCGCTACCAGCATCGTCATCCCGCCTTCTGCCCGTGAGGCCGCACAAGCAACCAGTACCGCTCGTACCGTCAGCCGATATTGGCGGAGAGGTCCGGAATCATCCGGTACGCCTCGTCCTGCCAGGTATTCCACGCGTGAATGCCGTACGCGGGGAAGGAATAGGCGACATTGCCGCCACCCAGGGATGCCATGCGCACCTGGAAGGAGCGCGTATTGGCCAGTGCCAGCGCCTCCAACGCCATGCCGTTGGCGGTGGCGATGCTCGGCGGATCACCGGCGGTGGGGAGACCGCTCGCGGCGGCGACCCACAGTCGGGTGTTGTTGGCGATCAGATTGGGCGCGAAGACGAACGGATCCATGCGCAGCCACTGCGGCCCCCAGGGCGGGGCCATGGAGTCCACGTTGTAGCCGCCCGCGTCCAGCATGGCCAGGCGGATGGCCTCCCGCATTCCGGGTGCGGAGATGTTCAGGTAGCCGGAATAGGCTCCCGCGAAGCTGAACTGGTCGGGATGGTAGGCCGCCAGGGTGAGCGCGGCGCTGCCGCCCATGGACAGGCCGAACACGCCGTTGCGATACGGGTTGAACCCCAGCCGGTCACGCAGCGCCCAGCGCAGGTCGCGGCTGATGAAGGTCTCCCACTCGTAGCGGTAGCTCTTGCCCGGACCACCCGAGAGGGTGTCGGTCACGCCCGAGCCGGTATTGCCGGGGCCGGTGCCCGCCGGAACGCCGAAGAACTCGCTCGGGGCGTTCCAGTCGGCGTAGAAGCTGGACTGGCCGCCGACCGGCATGACGACGTTGATATTCCAGCTGGCCAGCACCTCGGCGACATTGGTCTCGATCTCCCAGCCGTTGAGGTCCTCCCGCGCCCGCATCCCGTCGAGCGCGTAGACGACCCGGTTGGTATTGCCGTCGGCGGCGCGCAGCACCCGGGTCTTGATCGGACCCATGCTCGGTGAATCCACCCAGAAGTCGAAGGCCGCGGGCGTGAACGCCGCCGTGGCCGTGGCCGTCGAGCCCACCAGGGCGATACCCGCGGACAGCAGCGCTACCAGCGCCAATGCCGCACTCCGACAGCCGATACCGAGCCATCTCACCGAATTCGACGCAGTGCGAGTCAATCGCATGGATGCCGACCCTTTCCCTCGTGCGGTCGCGAGACCACAACGCACACAACCGGTCCCCGCACCGGACGGACGCGAGCACCGGGTGCTCGAGGAGGGTATCGGCACCCCTTCAGGAAATGTTGCTATAAATTAGCTGCAAATTCTGTGCGGTCGGTCACATCAACCCTTCAACGATCGTCTTCCGGGTTGGGACGCCAGGTCAGACCCAGGATCACCATGGCGATGCCGAAGAGCACGCACACCGGTTGCAGGATGCTGAAGGTGCGGATGACCGCGATCTGCACGACGATCCAGCCGATCAGCAGGCCGCCGCTGGCGATCGCGACGGTCGGGGCGCGGCGCTGGCCGTGCGCGGCGGACCAGGAGGTGACGGCCATCGGGACCGCGACGACGAGCGCCAGGGCGAGGGCGGCGAAGACCGGACTCTCGAACGGGAGCCGCCGCACGATGGTCTGCCCCAGGTCGATTCCGCCGCCCGCCAAGCCGACAGCGCCCGCCACGGCCCAGATCGCCACGAATCCCGACAGCAGCACGAGGGCGGCCTGCTCGAGGGCGGTCTCTCGAATGTTCTGCGTGAATGCCATGGTTCGACGGTCGCGTGGCGGCCCTGGTCACCGGAAGTCGCGTTGGGCCCCGGGCCACGGGACCTTGGCCCTCGGATCGCCGCTCCGGACGGCGACGGCACGGTCCACACCAGCCTGGATGCCGTTGGTCCTCGTATCAGAGGGCGATCTGCCCTGCCCCGGGCGGCCGCACGCGCCGACAGTGGAGACAGTTGGCGCGCATCGCGTCGAGAGCACAATCCGGCACCGCGTCGCGCGCGATCGAGCCGGAGAAGGAGGCAGACGGTGATGTACTGGTACGACCATGGACCGAGTGGCTGGGGCTATGTCGGCATGGGCATCGGCATGCTGCTGTTCTGGGGACTGGTGATCGCGACCTTCGCCCTGATCGTGCGGATGACCGCGCGACCGGACCGGGAATGGAAGCCACCCGTCACCCAGACCCCCGCCGAGCAGCTGCTGGCCGAGCGCTTCGCCCGCGGCGATATCGACGAGCAGGAATACATCAGCCGCCTCACCGCGCTGCGCACCCACACCGCGACCCGCGCCTGACCACCGCACCGCCACATCGCATCGGCGGTAGCCACGTCGGCGGTAGCCACTGACCGCTGGACCCTGTCCTATCGGCTGCTCCCTTCGGCGGCCCCGGCGGCGACGTGCCGTTCATCAACGACTCGCCCACCCTGGCCCAGCTGGTCTGCGGCCTGCTGCCCGCCGGTCTGTACCTCTACTACCTGGCCAACCTCCGCGCGATCGGTCCGGCCCGGCCGAACTGACGACCCGGCCATCGAGCGTCGCGGCCCGCCGAACCGATCGTCCCGCGCGGGCCCGTCGGCCTGGGGTAGCCGCGTCGGCCGCGCCCTGCCACGGCCGACGCGCCATAGGTTGTCGAGCGGCCGCGTGCTCCACCGATGTGGGGAGGCGACCCTGGCATCGGGAGGTGCCTGCCTACCGAGTGGAGTGGTCAGCCGGTGCTCTGCCATGCGCGCAGGGCGGTGGCGACGGTGGCGCCGATCGGCGCCGTGGTGTCCAGGGTGACGGCCGCGGGCCAGGGGCTCGCGGTGGCGGACAGGGCTTTCGCGATCTCGGGGGTGGCTTCCGAATCGCCGGGATCGCGGGTGAACATGCGTTCGGCGGCGATATCGGGTGGGCACGCACAGCGCAGCTCCACCAGGTCGGCGACCGTGTGGTCGGCCAGTTCCGCTGCGCGGGTGCGGGATTCGGCGTCGGACCAGCTGGCGTCGAGAATCACCGAGACGCCCTGCTCGAGGCGAGCGCGGGCGCGGGCGAGGAGTTCGGCGTAGACCCGGGCTTTCGCTTCGGGACGGTAGGCGCCCGCCCCGAAGGTGCCGCCCGTGCCGACCACGGCACCCACCGCGCGCAGCTCGGCGCGCACGGTGTCGCTGGACAGCAGTTCCGCTCCGGTTTCCGCGGCGAGAGCTTGTGCGACGGTGGACTTTCCGGTTCCGGGCAGCCCGCCGACCAGGGTGAGCCGTACGGCCCCGGCACTCAGGTTTGCCGCGGCCAGTTCGAGATGCCGGGTGGCCCGCTCGGCCGCGGCAGCGACACCCTGGTCGGCGCGGATGCGGTCGGTCTTGGCCCGCACCATGGCGCGGTAGGCGATGTAGTGGTGGCGCAGGGAGGCCGGTGGGGTGTCGTGGGCCGCGTGCAGATAGTCGTCCAGGAATCCGGTGGCGAGCGCCGGGTGGCCGCGGAATTCCAGATCCATGGCGAGGAAGGCGGCGTCGTCGAGGCAGTCCACATAGCGCAGTTGGTCGTCGAAATCCAGGCAGTCGAGCACGCGGAAGCCGTCGGGTAGCGCGAAGATGTCCTCCACGAGCAGATCACCGTGGCCGTCGACGATGCGGCCCGCGGCGATGCGCCGGGCCAGCAACGGTCCGCGACCGTCCAGATAGCGGCCGACCAGCCGTGCGATGCGGTCGACCACCGCCGGATCCACCGCATCGCGCGGCTGCTCGTGCAGGCTGTGCAGCAGCACATCCCAGCGGTGCCGCAGGGCGGCGGGCGTACCCGCGTGGTCGATCTCGGGGCCGCGCCGCGCCACCCGATGGAAGTCGGCGATCAGCGCGGCGAGTTCGGCCAGTTCCGCGCGGGTGACGGTACCGCGGTCGAGTCCGGTGGACAGTCGGGCCCCTTCGGGCATGCGGCGCATGACCACCACGGGCTCCCCCGCCCCGCCCTCCGGATCGGTGAGATGGGCGAGCCCGAGGTACACATCGGGTGCGAGCCGCCGGTTCAACTCGATCTCTCGCAGGCACGCCCGCTCCCGGGCGGCGGTGCTGCCGAAGTCGAGGAAGTCGGTCACGACGGGCTTTTTGACCTTGTAGGCGCGTTCGCCGCAGAGCAGAACCAGACCGGTGTGGGTCTCCCGCAGCTGCGCGAACGGTTCACCGTTCGTATCCGCCATCTCAGCGGTCCGCAGGATGGACGACCAGCACCGGGCAGTGGACGTGCTGTACCAGCGCGTTCGTGGTCGAGCCCAACAGCAGACCCGGGAAGCCGCCGCGACCGCGGTTGCCGACCACCACCAGTTGGGCTGTGCGCGACCAGATTCGGAGCTGGTCGGTGGGGGCCGACGGATACACCCGGCGGGTCACCCGGACCTCCGGATACTTCTCCTGCCAACCAGCCAGCCGTTCGGCGAGGATCGCCCACTCCCGGTGTTCCAGTTCGGATTCGGGCACGGTCAGCCGATCGCCACCGGCGAAATCGCCGAAACTCCAGTCGCTCCAGGTGTGCACGGCGACCAGTTCGGCGCCGCGCTCGGCCGCCTCCCGGAAGGCCGCGGCGATGGCGGCCTCACTGACCGGACCGCCGTCGACTCCCACCACGACCGGGCCGCTGTCGTGGATCGCGTTGTCCGCGTCCGGATCCGGGCGCACCACGACGACCGCGCCGTGCGCGTGCGCGGTGACGGCCAGCAGTGTCGAACCCAGATGCGCGATGCTCCCGGCGGTGCCGGTGGCACCCAGGACCGTCGCGTAGGCGTGGGCGCTCTCCTCGATGAGCAGGGCGGCGGGGCTCTGCGCGGTCAGCGCGACCGTGACCGTCAGGTGCGGGTCGCGCTGGTGCGCGATCGCTGCCGCGCGGTCGAGCAGCACGCGACCGCCCTCCCGGACCGCTTCGATCACCGGTGGAATGAGCACGTCGTAGCTGCCGAGGACCGCGCTCATGCCCACCAGGTCGAGGCCGTGCACGAGACGCAGCGCGCGCTGCCGGGCGGCGGCGTAGTCGGCCGCCCATCCGACGGCGGTGTCCGATCCCGCCGAACCGTCGACGCCGACCACCACCGCGGCGGAGGCGAGCTGATGCGGATCGTCGGGGTGCTGGGCTGTCATGGCGATCTCCTGACTGTGCGATCGGCTCGCGGCCGGTGTGGCGGTCAGTGTGGTACTGCGGTCGGTGCGGTACTGCGGTCGGTGCGGTGCTGCGGTCAGTGCGGCGATACCAGGTTCCTGGTGTCGAGCATGCGGACTCCGAACGCGCCGGTGACGGCCGCCATGGCCGCGGCCATGGCGAGGCCGCCGAGCAGCCCGATACCCACGATCAGCGCGGTCGGCTGGCCGGGCTGCCACAGCGGGGTGGTGATGAGGGCGAACGCCGCGAGACCCGCGATCCAGCCCACCGCATTGGCCCAGATCCACAGCGCCGCGCGCTCGGTCCGCTCGCGCAGCACGAACCATTGGGCCACGCCGATCGCGAACACCATCACCAGGGCTCCGACCGCGATCACCGGCGCCTGCACCGCGGGCGGCCAGTCGGTGATGCGGTCGCCGTAGAGCACCGGCACCGTGCCGATCGTCCACGCCACCACCGCTCCCACCACGGTAGCCCGAACCCAGCGCCCGGTGGCGAAGTCGCGCAGCCACTTCCGCAGCACCAGGGACTGGAACGAGCCGAGTACCGCACCCTCGACGACGGCGGCGAGCAGCAGACCCGCGACCACGAGCGCGGGGGCGGTGTCGAGGAGCAGCGCGCCGGCGACGGCGGGGGCGACGAAACCCAGGAATTCACCGGCGGTCACGGTGGTGAACCACTGCCGCCACCGGCTGGTGTGATTCGGCTGGGTTCGCGCCAGCTCGATCACCAGGTACGGATCGGTCGCCGTCGTCCGCTGGCGCGGATGTTCGTGCAGGTAGACCGCCTCGACCTCCTCGTGCTCGATCGTTCCGGGCGCGACCAGGCGGCCGATTCCGGCGAGCCAATCGCCGTCGATGCGAATCGACACCGAATGCGGTGTCCGGAAATTGCGCCACCAGTTCTTCGCGGCGGCATTGCCCACCCGGACGATCACGGTGTCGCCGGAACGCGCGTAGGACACCGGCAGCGCGATCCGCCGTCCTGATCGGCGGCCCAGGTAGCGCAGTTCCGCGACGGTGTGGCCCAGCCCCATGGGGAATCGCAGCGCCATCAGCACCGCGGACGAACCCACACCCGAGGTCTCGTACTTCGTGGTCATCGCGACCTCCGCACCGCCGGCGAGGCGACGCCCGGTTCGTTCGCCCGGTGGCGCCGCGTCGAGGAATATTGTCGCCTCGATCGTGGCCCGCCGCCGCTGTCCGTCGACAGGGTCCCCCGCCGCTTCGGGAGGTGACCATCGTCCTCGCGGGGCGGGCACGACGGCTCTCACCCACCGCGTAGGCGCTGACGCACGCTCGGGGAACCACGACAACCCATCCGAAAGAGGCGAACGACCATGTCCCATCAGAGTGATCCGCTCGCGCCCGCCGTGCACACCGCGCACGAATGGCTCAATGCCATCGCCGACGGTCTCGACACCTATGACAAGGCCTTCGCGCACCGTGCCATGCGTGCCTGGTTGCACACCGTGCGTGATCGCATCGGCGTCAACGCCGCCGCCCACCTGAGCGCGCAGCTGCCGGAACTGCTGCGCGGCATCTTCTACGAGGGTTGGATGCCCGCGCATGTGCCGGTGCCGCACGACGTGGCGTCGTTCCTCACCCAATTCGCCCGGGAGGCGGGCGTTTCCCGCGACGAGGCGGCGGCACTGGCCGGTGTGGTGACCGATTCCTTCGCCGCACTGTTCTCCCCCGGACAGCTCGACCACGTGCTCGCCCAACTCCCGGTGGCGCTGCGCCATGTGCTGCTCGGTGCGGATCTGTCGGGTGTGCTGGCGGGCGCGGCGGTCCTCACCCAGGGCGAGACCGACCGGGTGGACGAGTTGGAGGTGCGGGTGGCGGCACTGCGCGACGCGGTGGCGGTGCTGGCGCGCGGGCTGGAGGATTTGCCCGGCGGGCCGTCACCGGAGGCCGCCCGCGCCGCCCAGCACGCCCACCGCATCCTGCTCGCCGAGGGCCTGAGCGACACCAGGCAGCAGCCGGTGTAGGGAGCGCGACAGCGACGGCGGCCCGTGGTTCTCACCACGGGCCGCCGTCGTGGCGGGCCGCGTTCAGTAGCCGATATCGCGACGGCGCAGACCGGCCAGAGCGGCCAGCATTCCCAGGCCGGTCAGGGCGAGGAGGGTGAGCAGCGGGCCGGGCCGGGGGTCGTCGAGCGGGACTCGGGGCAGGTGGGCGAAGGGGGTGGCCTGGTCGAACCAGGCCGGGAGATCGAAGGATTCGGCGAAGAGGGTGGCGACCGCGCAGTAGGCGAAATAGACCCACGAGACGGGGGTGGCCAGGCGCGGCAGCCAGCCGTAGGCGAGTGCGGCCACGGCCGCGACCAGCCAGGCGGCGGGCAGGTAGGTGAGTGCGGCGGCGGCCAGCCGCAGCGGTTCGGCGGCGGTTGAGGTGATCATGCCGTGGCTCAGTCCGACGCCTACCCCACCGGCGACGAGCACCGCGGCGCTGCCGATCAACGCCACGCTCAGATGGCCCGCGAACCACGTCGTCCGGCCGACCGGGGCGGCGAGCAACGGGTCGGCACGGCCCTCGGTCTCCTCGCCGCGCGCCCGCAGCACCGCCGTGACGGTGTAGGCGGCGGTCAACAGGGCCAGCGTCGACAGGGACAGCGCCAGATACGAATCGACGGCGTCATCGGCACCGCCGGGCAGGAACGCGGCGATATCCGGATTGTCGGCGATGAAGTCCTCGATGCTGTCCGCGAATGACCCATAGGCCAGCCCCAGCCCGAAAACACCTGTCACCCAGCCGATCAGCGCTCCGCGCTGGAGCCGCCAGGCCAGGCTCGCCGGGGACCGCAGGGCCGGGGACGCGGTCGCCCGCCCGGTGCCGTACGCGAACAGTCCGGAGCCGAAATCGCGCCGGTCCAGCAGCCATACCGCCACCGCGAACAGGACCGCGGTCGCCGCTGCGAACAGCAGCAGCGGCCACCAGCGGTCCATCACGTAGGGATAGCTGCGCTGCCCCCACCCGATCGGCGAGAGCCACGACGCCGTGCCATTGCCCACGTCGCCCACCGCGCGCAGCACCCAGGCGGCGGCCAGGGCCAGCGACACGGCACCGTACACGCTGCGTGGATTCTCGAACACCTGCGCCGCCACCGCCGTGACGGCGGCGAAGGTCACCCCGGTCCCGGCCAGCACGGCCCCGAGCAGCAGCGAGCCGCCCACCGGCAGACCGGTGCCCACCGCGACGGCGCAGACGGCCACCGCCGCGACGGCGTTCGCCGCGACGGCCAGCAGCAGCGCCGCGACCAGCGCCGCGCGCCGCCCCACCCGGGCGGAGCGAATCAGTTCGGCCCGACCGGTCTCCTCGTCGGTGCGGGTGTGGCGGCCGACCAGAAACATATTCATGAGCGCGATCACGACGGCGAGGTAGGTGAAGATCTCGAACAGCACCTCCCCGCCGATCGTGTCGAGCAGTCGCAACGGCCCGCCCAGCGCCACCACGGCGGCATTGCCGCCCATGGTCCGCCGCAGCGCCTCCAGCTTCTCGGGCGTGTCGTAGAGGCGCTGGCTGCTCACCGACTGCAACGCCAGCAGCGCGCCGAGGCCGAATATCCACCAGGGCAGCGTGAATCGCTCCCGCCGCAGCGCGAAGCGCAGCAGGGTGCCCGCCCCCGCCGCCTGGGTGGGCCGCGGCTCCCGGGTCGTCCCGGTGTCGAGGGCGGTCACGACGACGCCTGTACCGGCTCGGTCCGGCTGCCGTAGTGGCGCAGGAACAGTTCCTCCAGAGTCGGCGGCGCGCTCTCCAGACTGCGCACCCCCAGCCAGGCCAGTGAGCGCAGGATGGCGTCCAGATGTTCCGGTTCCACGTCGAAGCGGGCGCGGGTGCCGTCGGCGACCAGGTTGTGCACGCCGGGCACCGAACCCAGTTCGGTTGCCGGGCGCACGGTTTCGACGGTGATGGTGGTGCGGGTCAGATGCCGCAGCTCGGCGAGGGTGCCACTCTCGACGGTATGTCCGTCGCGGATGATGCTCACCCGATCGCACAGCGCCTCGACCTCGCCCAGGATATGGCTCGACAGCAGCACGGTACTCCCCCGCCGTGTCAGATCCCGTACGCAGGAACGGAATTCGGCGTCCATCAGCGGGTCCAAACCCGCGGTGGGTTCGTCCAGCAGATACAGTTCCGCCTCGCAGGCCAGCGCCGCCACCAGCGCGACCTTCTGCCGGTTGCCCTTGGAGTAGGCGCGGGCCTTCACCTTGGGGTCCAGCCGGAATCGTTCCAGCAGTTCGTCGCGGCGGCGGCGATCGGTCCGGCCGCGCAGCCGGGCCAGCAGGTCGATGACCTCGCCGCCGGTGATGCCGGGCCACAGCGTCACCTCACCGGGTACGTACGCCAGCCGGGCATGCAGGGCCACCGCGTCCCGCCAGGGGTCGCCGTCCAACATCCGTACCGTCCCGGCGTCGGGCCGCAACAGTCCCAGCAGGATCCGGATGGTGGTCGTCTTCCCGGCCCCGTTGGGTCCGAGGAATCCGTGCACCTCCCCCGTGCGCACGGTGAGGTTCAGCTCGTCGAGCGCGCGCGTGCGGCCGAACGTCTTGGTCAGGCCGGTGATGGTGATCGCGTCGGTCATGGTCATCCCTTCTCCGCCAGGGGAATCCGTACGGTGCGGCCCGCGGCGAGCCGGTCGACCCGGCCGCGGCATTCGATCTCGACATCCGGTACGGCTCCCGGATCGGAGCGGACCTCGAGTTCGGTCGCGCCGACACCGACGGTCATGCGGTGGCCCCGGTAGACGATCGGGAAGCTGAGTGTGCCCAGTTCCTTCGGCCACGCCGGGTCGAATATCAGTCGGCCGGAACGCAATTCCAGGCCGGTGAAACACCGTTGCAGTAGATCGACGCTGCCCGCCATGGCGCCCAGATGGATTCCCTCGGCGGTGGTGCCGCCCTGGATGTCGGCGATATCGGAGGACAGCACCCGATCGAAGAACTCCGCGGCCCGATCTCGGTGCGCGCGGGCCAGCACCCAGGCGTGCACCAGGGCGCTGAGGGTGGAGCCGTGCGAGGTGCGCGCCAGGTAGTAGTCGATGGTGCGCGGAATCATCTCCGGGGGCAGTTCGTAGCCGAGGTCGGCCAGCAGTGCCCGCAGTTCGTCGGCCGAGAGCAGATAGAACAGCATCAGCACATCGGCCTGTTTGGCCGCCCGGTAGCGGTTGACGTCGTCGCCCTCGGCCTCCAGCGCCCGGTCCAGGCGCTGGATTTCGCCGTAGCGAGCCCAATCCAGTTCCGCGAGCCGGTCGTAGCCGTCGAACTGGCTGATCACCCCGTCGTGGAACGGCACGTACATGCGCCGGGTGAGGTCCTCCCAGATGCGCGGTTCACCGGGGTCCACCCCGAGCGATTCGAGCAACCGCCCGCGCTCGCGCGGACCCAGCAGGGCCAGGGCATCGAGCGTGCGCCGGATGGTCCAGACCGTCATCACATTGATGTAGGCATTGTCGTCGATACCGTCCAGGGGCGCGTCCGGATACCCGGAGTGGAATTCGTCCGGCCCGATGATGCCGCGAACGCGATAGCGATTCCGCTCGGGGTCGTACTCCACCCGGCTCGCCCAGAACCGGGTGATCTCCACCAGCAGCTCGGCGCCGTACTCGGTGAGGAATTCCACGTCCCCGGTGGCCTCGTGGTACTCCCACACGGTGTAGGCGACCGCCAGCCCCGCGTGGTGGGCGCGCACGCTCGGATCCGGATTCCAGTGTCCCGATTCCGGATTCAGGTGCAGGCGCTGCGACTCCTCGCGCCCGTCGCTGCCGGACTGCCAGGGGAACAGCGCACCGGCCCAGCCGCCCGCCCGCGCCGCCCGCCGCGCCTCCGGCAGGCGGCGATGGCGGTAGCGCAGCAGCGCGCGGGTGACCATGGGAAAGCGCACGGTGAGGACGGGGCAGATGAACATCTCGTCCCAGAACACGTGCCCGCGATAGGCCTCCCCGTGCAGCCCGCGGGCGGGTACGCCCACATCGAGATCGGCGGTGTGCGGGGAGAGGGTTTGCAGTAGATGCATGAGGTGGAAGCGCACCAGGCGCACCCCGTGGTCGTGGCCGTCGAGGTCGAACCGCGCCCGCTCCCACAGGTGTTCCCAGGCCGTGTCGTGACCGGCCAGCAACCGCGCGAAGTCGCCGCAGGCGGCCAGCTCCCGGGCGGCGGCCTCGGCCGGGGTGGCGATGGCGTGGTCGCGTCCGGTGTAGACGGTGGCCACCTTCTCCAGCGTCACCGAACCCCACTCGGCGGTGTCGACGGTGAACTCCTGGCCGACCACCTGTCCCTCGTCGATGAATCGGGTTGTCTCATAGCAGGTCTCACCGCTGACGCGGACCGTCGAGCGGGCAGCCACGGCGATCGGGATCTCGGAGCTGTTGGTGCGCACGGCGACCAGCACGGCATCCGGCGACAGCACGGCGGTGGTGACGGGCACCAGGTGGTCGCCCGACAGGGCGCGATAGCGGTCCACCAGTGTGTTCCGCACGTCGGTGTCGACGACCGAGCGCAGGGTCACCGGCCCCGACCAGTTCTCGGCGGTGAGGGTGGTCTCCAGCGCGCAGATGTGGGGTGCGTGCATGGCGGCGAAGCGGCGCTGCCGCACCGTGGTGATGCGTCCGGCCGCGTCGCGGAATCGGAAGCGCCGAATGAGAATCGCCCGGCGCAGGTCCAGTTGCTGGCGATAGGACAGCAGTTCGGCGCGGTCGATGTCGAACCAGTCGCCGTCGCCGATCCGGAAGGTGACCGGGAGCCAGTTGGGCAGATTCACCAGGCTCTCGTTGTCCACGGTGCGTCCGGCGATCTCGTCGAAGCGCCGGTTGTAGACGCCCGCGACATAGGTGCCGGGGTAATGCCGTTCGCCCGCGGCGCATTCCGGGACGGCCCCGCGGGTGCCCAGATAGCCGTTGCCGACCGTGCACAGCGCTTCGCGCAACTTCTCCGCGGCCGGGTCGTAGCCCTCGAAGGTCAGCATCCACTGCTCCGAGGCGGACAGGTCGGGGTCGGTGCGCAGCCAGTCCGCCAATCGGTCCAGCAGGTCGCGCGCCCGGCGTGGTCCGGCCACCGCGAAGCGCGCGGCGGTGTAGCGGTCCCCGCTCTCGGCGTGGCGGACCGCGATGCCGATACCGTCGGCCTCGATGGCGTCGAACGCGTCCTCGTCGGTCAGGTCGTCGCCCAGGTACATCGGCACCGCAGGCACGGCGAGCCGGTCCAGGATCCAGCGCAGCGCCCGGCCCTTGTCCCACTCCACATCGGGGCGCAGTTCGGTGACCTTGCGGCCGCCGGTGGCGCGCAGTCCCACCGCCCGGGCCACGTCGTGGGCGGCGCTCACCACCACCGCGACCTGATCGCGCGGCACCGTACGGTGGTGGACGGCGACGGTGAACCGTTTGGGCTCCACCAGCGCCCCGGGCACGTCGGCGAGCCGGTCGCGCAGCAGCCGCGCCGCCTGCTCGACCACCGCCTCGGCATGGGGTGCCGCGCCGTGCACGTGCCGGGTGCCGTCCGGGGCCATCAGCTCGAAGCCGTGACTGCCCGCGTACCACAGCCCGTCCACCCCGACCCGGACCCGCAGATCCTCCAGTGCGCGGCCGCTGACCACCGCGACCGGGCAGGCCGCCGCCAGTTCGGCCAGTACCGAGCGCGCGCCCTCCACCGGTTGCGCGGCGGCCGGATCGGGCACGATATCGGAGAGTGTGCCGTCGAAGTCGAGCAGTACGGCGGCCTTGCCGGTATCCAGCAGATCGGTGATCCGCGACCACGACCGCAGCGCGTCCGGGAGTTCGGACACCCGGCGAAATCCGCTGCGCAGCAGCACGTCCGACGCGACCGCCACCACGGTGTCCGCGCCCTGCTCGCGCAGCCGGTCGGCATGCCCGCCACGGTCGACACCGATCACCGATCCGAAGCCGCCCCGGCGACCGGCCGCCACTCCGGCCTCGGCGTCCTCCAGCACCACCGTGCGCTCGGGCTCGGCCCCGAGCCGGTACGCCGCCTCGAGCAGCATGGCGGGGTCGGGTTTGCCCGCCAGCCCGAGCCTTTCGGCCTCCAGGCCGTCGACCCGCACCTCGAACAGATCGGCCAGCCCGGCCGCCGCCAGCACCTCGGCCGCATTGCGACTGGCGGAGAACACCGCCGTGCCGAGACCGGCGGCGTGCAGCCGTCGGATCAATGCCACCGTGCCGTCGAAGACACGCACGCCGTCCCGCGCCACCCGTGCCAGGAACAGCCGATCCTTGCGGTTGCCGAGCCCACACACGGTATCGACGTCCTCGCGCTCCGACGGATCCCCCCAAGGTAGCGAGATCCCCCGGGACGCAAGGAAATCGGCCACGCCGCGGTAGCGCGGTTTGCCGTCGACGTAGCGCAGGTAGTCGTCGTGGGTGAACGGGGTGAGCCGTTCACCCCGGGCACCGGCGCGCCGGGCGAGGAAGTCGTCGAAGAGTTCGGTCCAGGCCGCGGCGTGCATCGACGCGCTGTCGGTGACAACCCCGTCCATATCGAAGAGCACAGCGTCGTGGCGGCGCGCATCGATCAGCGCTGCGGTATCGGCGTACACACCTCCCAGGTTGGCTGGCGCGGAGATTGTCCAGCAAGAGAACAAAGTCCCCGCACCCCCGGGGGGTGCGGTACCCGGCGGTTCGGGACCTAGGACTCGTTACACCGCCTCCACGCGCTCTTACCGTGAGCGCTATGACCGTTCTGCCCACCGGCGTCACCATCGAGAAGGCCGTGCTGCTGGCCGGTCGTGCGCCGTCGCTGCACAACAGCCAGCCGTGGCGGTGGACCTTCGACGGGGCCGCGCTGCGCCTGTTCGCGGCTCCGGAGCGGCTGCTGCCCGCCACCGATCCGTGCCGCCGCCAGTTGCTGATCAGCTGCGGCGTCACGCTCGACCACCTGCGTGTCGCCATGGCGGCGGCGGGGTGGCGCTGCACCGTGGCGCACTTCCCCGACCCGAACAATCACGATCACCTCGCCACCGTCACCTTCCGTCCCGCTCGGATCGTCACCGACGCCGATCGGGAACGGGCCGACGCCATCGTCCGGCGGCACACCGATCGGCTGCCGTTCGCCGCGCCGAGGAGATGGGACGAACTCGAGACCGTGCTACGCACGGTGGTAGATCCCGAGGACGCGGTCGTGAGCGTGCTCGGTCCGGAAAGTCGCGCCCGGCTGGCGCACGCCTCCGGCCTCACCGCTGCCGTGCGCCGCTACGATGCCGAGTACCAGGCCGAATTACGCTGGTGGACCGGGCATTCCGCGGCGGCGGGCGGCGTGCCCCGGACGGCGCTGGCCAATCCGGAGGAGCAGGCGCGCGTGGGCATCGGCCGCGCCTTCCCCGCCGCCGCGACGGCCTCGCGCCGCGCCGAACTCGATACCGACCACGCGGTCGTCTTGGTGCTGTCCACCGTCGGCGATACACCCGAGGAACTGCTGCGCTGCGGTACCGCCCTGTCCACGGTGCTGCTGGAGTGCACCGTCGCCGGGTCGGCGACCTGTCCACTGACCCACCTCACCGAGGATCCACGTGGCCGGGCCATGGTCCGGGAGCTCACCGGGCGGGACGACCTGCCGCAGGTCCTGGTTCGGGTGGGTACGGCACCGGAAGATTCGGAAACCGCCTCGGAGACCGAGACGGTCACGCCGCGCCGTCCCCTGGCCGACATCTTGGCCATGCCGAGATGAGCACGCCCGAGAAGGAGAGCTCGATGAGATACCCGGTCAGCATCTGCCACACACCCCCGCAAACCATGCTGTGCCTGCCGCGTGAGATCAGAGCGGACCGGGTGGGCACGGATATCGCGGAGGGAATGCGCGAGCTGGTGACCACCGCGCAGCGCGCCGAACTCACCACCATCGGCGCGTCGACCATCACCTTCCGCGAGCCACCGGCCGCGGACGGCTCCACCGTCGTCGACTTCGGCGTCCTGGTGGAACCCGCGCCCAAACTCGGTCCCGCGTCGGGTGCGACGCTGCTGCTGGAACCGGACCGCATGGTGGCCCGGATCTGCTACCGCGGCGGCTACCGGGAGCTGGAATCCGTGCACAGATCGCTGCGGGCGTGGTTGCGCGACAACGGTTATCGTGCGGCCGGACCCGCACGGGAAGCCTATCTGGTCGGCCCGGACGAGGTGTCCGACCCCCGGGAACTGCTCACCGAGATCACCATCCCGGTCGTCCCCGCGCCGAGTATCGCGCTGCTGTTGGACGAACCGTTCGCGACGGCGCTCGACTGGACCCGGAAAGTACTGCGGGAGTATGACTTCGAAGTGGTCGGCGAGCTCGATGTGCGGGCGATGCTGCACGCTCGACCGGGCGAGCCCGTCGAGGACTACACGATCCTCAGCGCCTGCCATCCGGGGCTGGCCCAGCGGGCGTTGGCGGCGGACCGCGAGGCCGGACTGTTGCTGCCCTGCACCGTGGTGGTGCGCGCGGTCGAGGGCGGCACCCGGGTGGAAATCGCCGATCCCGAGGTGCTGGCGGCCGCCCTGCCGCTGGCGGACCTGCTGCCGGTGGCTGCCGAGACCCGGCGGCTGCTCATCGCGGCGCTGCGGGCGGCGCGCGAGACCGATCAGGTCACCACCAGTGAGGTGACCCCGAGGTAGATCACGATCGACAGCAGATCCTGGACCACGGTGGCCAGCGGTCCCGACCCGAACGCGGGGTCGATGCCCAGGCGCGACAGTGCCCACGGCAGCACCATGGCCACCACCGCCGCCACCGAACAGGCGGCCAGCAGCGCGATGGCCACGGCCGCGGAGACCTCCGCATCGCCCCAGACCGCCAGGGTGAACGCATACGATACGGCCGCGACCAGCAGACCGATCACTGCGCCGGTCACGGATTCACGCACCACGATCCCGCGGATGCCGACCCCCACCGACAACCCGCGGACCACCAACGCCACCGTCTGGGTGCCGACCGCGTCGGCCAGATACACCACGCCCGGAATGAAGAAGGCGATCAACACCTCGCGCTCGAGCTGTCCCCGAAACGCGTCGACCACACCCGCGGCCAGCATCGCGCCCACGAAACCCACCGCGAGCCACGGCAATCGGTGCCACAGTCGCCGGGCCACCAGCTCGGTGGTGGCCGTGCGCGCCGTGGATGTCGAGGCCAGATAGCCCGACAGCCGGGCCACGTCCTCATCGTGCTCCGCCAGCAGCAGTCCCAGCAGCCGTTGCGGCGGGATCACCCCGAGCCACCTGCCCTCCGCGTCGACGACGGCGAGGCCGGGCTCGTCGTGGCGCAGCGCCTCCCAGACCGCCGCTTCCTGATCGTGGTGCCCCGCCACCGTCGGCGGGTCCGTATCCATCACCTCGCCCACCGGGCTGTCCGGCGGCGCGGCGAGCAGTCGTTCGATGGTGACCAGTCCGGCAAGGTAGCCGTCCCGGCAGACCACCACCACCGCCGCACTGGCGAACCGCCGGCCCTGCATCCGCGCGAGCGCCGCCCGCACCGTCTCCGCCGGTTCGACGACCGGGACGTCCCGCGTCGCGTGCGCGGCCGCCGTGTCGAGGACATCGGCGGCGATCATCCTGCTCTCCACAGCCGAACGCTAGCCCCCGGCACCCCCGCACGCCAGCACTCGCCCCCGCCGCGCTCCGTTCCTACGCGACCATCGTCCCCACATCCCGGGACCCTGGCCCCTACATCGATCCGTTCGGCGCTGATCGAATGGACCGAACAGCTCGACGTAGAAGGAGAACCACCATGACACGCAATGGTATTCGTCGTGGAGGTCGGGAATGACGCCGAATCGGCGGACCCGGGCACTGTGGTTCGGCGTCGTCGCGGCCGCGATCGTCGGGCTGATCGACGCCGCGACCGGGCGCACCTGGGATCTGGTGACGGTATTCGGCATCATCGGGCTGCTCGGTGTGCTGGGGCTGGTGCGGTTCGGGGGCCGGGCCACGCTGTCCGTGCGGACCGATCTGGCGCGCTGGCTGGCACAGCGGGCCGCCGAGGGCGGGGAGCCCGTGCACCGGGTGGCCGACCGCGCCGTCGCCGCGTACCGAGCGGGCATCATCGGCGACGACGAGAGGCAGCCATGACGCGCACGGCCGATCGCGACGACATTCGCGCCACGGCCGACGATACGGTGCGGGTGCTCGATGGCAGCGGTGCGGGCGGAGAGGAGGTCGGTGGTAAGGCCGCCGCCTTGGACCGGCTGGTCAGGTGGGGAATTCCGGTGCCGGCCGCGGCCCGTGTCACCGCCGCCGGCTATCGGGCGGTCGCGCGACGGCCCGAGGTCGCGGCCGTGCTGGCGCGGCTGGCGGACGGCGAGCAGGTCGAGACGGCGGCCGTGGACGCGGCATTCCAGCACGCCGGATTGCCCGGCGACATCGCCGCGGCGGTGCGCGATAGCGTCGCGCGGATCGGCGACGGCCGACCGGTGGCCATTCGCTCGTCGGCGACGGTGGAGGATATGGCCGCGTCCTCGTTCGCCGGACAGTACGACTCGGTGCTGGATGTGGACCCGCACGACGGCGCGGCGGTGGAACACGCTGTGTTGACCGTGTTCTCGTCACTGCACCACCCGGCCCCGCGGGCCTACCGCGCCGCGCTCGGCATTCCGGAGGACGGGGTGGCGATGGCCGCCCTCGTCATGCCGATGGTCCCGGCGCTGCGCAGCGGCGTGCTGTTCACCCAGGATCCGACCGCCCCGCCCGGCACCGTGCGCATCGAAACCGTCACCGGTCTCGCCGACGTGCTGGTCTCCGGTAAGCAGACGCCGCGGGTGCTGCGGCTCGACCACGGCACCGTACCCGCCGACGCCGCCCCCGAGGTCGCCCCGCTGCTCGCCGCGGCGCGCGAGATCGAACGGCGCGCGGGCTGCCCGCAGGATGTGGAATGGGCGTGGGACGGCACCCGGATCTGGATCGTGCAGGCCCGGCCGATCACGGTGACCACGGCCGCGGACGATCCGTTCGACAGTCCGCCTCCGGATCCGGCCGACCGCGAACTGACCACGGCGGGCATCGCCGAGATGCTGCCCGGCGTCCTGCCGCCGCTGCGCTGGGAGGTGTGCTCCTTCCTGGTCGACGAGGCGCTGCGCACCCTCCTGGACGGTCTCGGCGCACTGCCGGACACCACGCCGACCACCGCGCACGGGCTGCTGCGGCGGGTGCACGGCCGCGCCGCCCTGGATGCCGCCGCCACCGGCGTCGCCCAGGGCGTGTCCGGGTTGCCCACGCACTCCGGCCCGGCGGCGGTGCGTCACCGGCTGCGGGCCGCGGCGGTGCGTCGGCATACCCGCTTCGACGCCGATGTGGCGATCCAGGCGAGCGGTGAGATCGATGCCCGCGCCAGGATTCTCGACTGTCTGCCGCCGCACGAGCTGCTGCGCTACCAGCTGGCGCTGATCGACCTCGCCACCCGCGCCATGGCCGCCGAGATCAGCGTGGCCACCGACGCCGGGGCCATTCACACCGGGCTGCGGGCGGTGCTGCGCCGCTATGTCCCCGCGGAGCAGGCCCGGCGACTCGCGGACGCCCTGGTGGTCCCGGAACGGGTCATCAGCGCCTCACCGCGGGCGTCGGCGGCGATCCCGGCCGGACCCACCTGGCTGGAGCTGGGCCGAAAACCCCTCTCCCCCACCGCGGTCGGTGACCGTGCCGCCGCCTTCGACCAGGTCATGACGACGCTCGAGCAGACCGAACGCTGGCCGAGTGCCGCGGTGCCGCGCTGGCTGCGCCATCGGCAGATCCAGCGGCTCGCCCATGAGGCCGCCGAACAGCTCGAACGCCGGGAGCGCGCCAAGAAGGCGATCCTGTTGCTGGGCGGGGAGATTCGGCGCGTGCACCTGG
>NZ_BAGD01000271.1 GCF_000308635.1 Nocardia otitidiscaviarum NBRC 14405
GGGGGTGCAGTCCCGGCAAGCGGTGCGGTCCCAGCAGGCGACGCGACCTCGGTGGGCGACCCCACCCGCGTAGCGGGCGTGGCGGTGGCATCCGGTGATCCGGCGCTGACGCCCGGCTGCCCGGTCTCGGCACCGACGAGATCGGCTTCGGAGACGAGCACCTCGTACCGCTGTGCCACGACCGCGTCCGGCACGGCCACCGTCTCCGGTGTCGCGGTGTAGAGCGGGTGGCCGATGATCTGCACGTGCGCGTACACCGCGTCGCGCAGCTCCTGCCGGGTCACGTTCTCGCTCAACAACATCAGCACTTCGTCGCAGCGGCGTTCGTACACCAGACCACGCAGGAGCGCGGCCTGGTCGTCCACCCGCAGCTCACCGAGTTCGACCCGGCGCACATCGGCGCGGCGCGAGAGCATGGCCGCCGCCAGCAGGTCGTCGGCGTCGCGCAGTTCGTCCCACCAGTCGCGTGGTACTTCGGCGCCTTCCCGCAGCTGGTCGAGGATCTTGGTGCGCAACCGGCGCACCGCGGCCGCTTCCGGTGTCGGAGCGCTCGTCTTCCCGACCCGGGAGTGGGCGTCGATCGCCAGCCCGAGGCAGTGGTCGCGGAGCTTGTCGTCGGGCACCGCGCCGACCTTGTCCTGCAACTGCGGCATACCGGTGAGCGCCAGCCGGTCCACCGTATCCGGCGTGTGCACGCTCAGGTCCACCTCGTCGGAGGGCGGGACTGCGGACTGCATCGAGACATCGCCGAATCGTTGTCGCAGACCGGAGTCGATCTCCGCCGAGGAGACCAGGGCCGACAACCTGGCGCCGGATGCGGCGCCGATCGTGAGGCTGAACTCGGCCAGTACCCGCGCCGGGTCCGAGATGCCCTCCCATGCGGCCTCGGCTCCGGCCACCGTCCACGGCAGCATGGTGCCCTGTGGCACGAAAACCCCGGCGGGAAGCCAACCCCGGCCCTCGTTCGAGGTCACCAGCACCATGGCGCCGCCCGGCCCGCGCAGCACCGACACCGCCCATTGCAGTCCGAGCGCGGAAGTCCTTACGGCGGAGAGGATTCCGCCGAGCAGCGTGCGGGCCAGCACCAGGTCGTCATCCGGCTGCCCGCCCACCACGAAGTCCGGTCCGGCGGCCTTGTCCCTGGCATTGGCCAGTGCGGAGGCGAACGGAGCGATCGGCATCATCGGCAGGACCCCGGCATTCCCGGCCGATCCGGCCGGTGTGCCGGAAGCGGTCTGGTCCGCACCGCCGGGGATACCGGCCGCGGGTGTCACCACGGCCGGTGGCACCACACCGCCGGGCGGCGTCGACGCGCCGGACGGGGCTCCGGCCGGTTGCGCTCCCGTGCCCGTGGTGGCGGACTGCGTCGTGTCGCCGGGTGTCGTCGGGATGCCGGTGGTCGATGGAGCGGCGGCGGCCGGTGGGGTGGCCGCGGTCGCGGCGGGCGCCGCGGGCTCCGCGGCCGGAGTGGTCGCGGCACCCGCACCGAGCCCGGCGTCGATCGGTGCGCCGCTGCGACCGGCATCGGTATTCGTGGCGGCCGGTGCGGTGGCAGCGGGAGCATCGGCCGACGGGGCACCGTTGATCGGAGTCGGCTGACCGACCCCGGGCGTCCCGGGCAACTGCGATGGCGCACCGAATTCGTCACCGGCCCGGCGGAATCCGGAGGCGATGTCGTCATCGGTGCGTTCGTAGCTGTTCGCGGCGGCCCGCAGCGACGCGGCGGTCTGGTCGTGCTGGTCGGCCAGCCGCTCTCCAGCGCGCTGGCGTGCATCGTAATACCGCACCAGGGCGTTGTACACCGGGTAGGCGATCTTGCCGTAGGTGGGCAGGAAGTTGTCGAGCCAGGCCGACGGCGGCTGCGCCCACTCCCGGGTGTCGCGGGCGACCCGATCGTGCTGATTCGCGAGCTGACGCAACACTTCCGGGTCGATATCCATCCGGTCCGGCATGCTCGCTCTGTCCTTTCCCGCGCCTGTGGCCTACATTCTCCGACCTTCCCACTCGTGGGAGGCGTGGACGGCGTCGCGGGGTCAGCGCCGCGGTGCCGTGACGACTGGTCGCCCGCCACCCGGATCGGCGGGACCAGCGGGACCGGCGGGTGCTTCCGGAACGAACTGCGGATGTCCGAGGATCTGGGCATGGGCGTATACGGCGTCCCGCATCAGCTGTGCGGCCACCGGACCACGGGAGGGTGCCCCGGTCTCCGCGAGCAGGAGCACGAGTTCGTCGCAGCGGCGTTCGAAAACCATGACGCGCAGCAAGGCACTGTCGGGTCCGGTTTTGAGTTCGCCCAGGTCCACCCGGGAGGCGTCGATCCGCCGGGTCAGCATGGCAGCGGTCAGCAAGTCGTCGGCGTCGCGCAGTTCGTCCCACAGCTCCGGTGGCACGGGCTCGTCCCGGCGCACCATCGCCAGGATCCGTTCCCGGACTTCACGAGTCATGGCGGCCTCCGGCCCCGGCGCGGCGAGTGCGGCGACCTTCGAGTGCGCATCCCACGCCAGCCCGGCGCACCGTGCCGCCGTCTCACCGCCCGGGATCGCGTCGGCCCGCGCGGACAGTTCCCGCGCGCCGACCGCGCCGAGTCGGTCGACCAGCCCCGGGGCCGGTGCCCGCAGGTCCCACCGTGCCGAAGCCGGGACCGAATCCGCCATCGGCAGTTCACGGAACCGGGCGCGCAGGTCGGGACCGATCGTCGTCGACGAGGCCAGCGCGGTGAAGCCCGCCGCGGAACGTCGCCCCCACGCCAGGCCGAACTCGACGAGCACCCGGGCCGGATCGGCTATTCCCTCCCAGGCCGCACCGGCTCGTTCGGATTCCGACCAGAGCCACGGCATCGAGACCGCCTCCGGCAGGAACAGCCCGGTGGGCAACCAGCCACGTCCTTCGTTCGAGGTCAGGAAGGCGCTCAGACCGGCGGGACCACGCATCGTGACGACCGCCCAGTCCAGCCCGAGCACGGTGGGACCGACGGCGGCGAGCACTCCGGCCAACAGGGTCCGGGCCAACACCAGGTCGCCGTCGACGCGTTCGCCCACCAGGAACGACGGCGCGGCGGCGGCGACCATCGCGGCGCCGACCACCTCTTCGGCGCGCTGCGGTTCGTCACGCTCGGCCGTCGTGTGGTCCCGATCGAGCGGGGTCAACGGCCGGTCCGGCCGGGCATCGGCGCGGGGTGGCGGCCCACCCGACGGAGTGCCCTGAGGGAGAGCAGAATTCGGGGCGAACACGCCGGATGGCGACCGCGCCGCAGCGGTCGCGTTGACCGATGTCCCCGCCGCGGCGGCGCTCGCCGCACCGGCGGTGGCCGCCATCGCCGGCGAAACGACGGACGGCATCGGTGGCGGCGCGGTCACCACCGCGGGCGGCAATACCTGCCCTGGCGCGACAGGTCCGTCCGCACCCAAGCTCCCGCCGTCCAACGCGCCGTCGGGGCCGAGCGCCGACCCGTCGCCGCCGATGTCTCCTACCCCCTCGTCGCCGACGTCTTCGGCTCCCTCGGTGTCGTCGACGCCTCCGGCACTCTCGGTGCCGCCCTCGCCCTCGGAGGCGCGCTCACCGGCCCGGCCCACAGCCGCATCCTCGGTATCCGAGGTTGTTTCATCGCTGTCCGGCTCGGTGGCGGCGGGCGCTGACCGTCCCATTCCCGCCCCGGTCGGACCTCCCGTACCCGTATCGACCGACGGGTCGTGCCATGGCCCGACC
Source organism: Nocardia otitidiscaviarum NBRC 14405 (assembly GCF_000308635.1). GTDB lineage: Bacteria > Actinomycetota > Actinomycetes > Mycobacteriales > Mycobacteriaceae > Nocardia > Nocardia otitidiscaviarum. The sequence goes on from NZ_BAGD01000271.1 coordinate 3,706, forward strand.
GGCGGTGCACCCGGTATCGGGTCGACCGCCTGCGGCCCGCCCACTCGTTCGGCGGGCGGCCCGGAGGGCTCGCGACGTTCCGGCCGCTCCGCCGCGTCCTCGTCGGCCCGCGCGTCGTCACCATTGGGCGGTCCGGAATCCGGCTCGTCCCAGCCCGCCGGTTGCAGCGGGAAAGCCGCGTGCGATACGCGCGCATAGGGATTGCGCGACTCCCCCGGAGGTCCGGCCGGGTCCGGCCCCGGCGGGGCATGGACATCCGGTTCGGTCTCCGCCGACGGTGTGTCCGAGGGCGGCGGCGGTTCCGGTGCCACGGGCCGATTCGGCGCCAGCGGCCCGGGCTGCCCCAAATGATCGGCGATAGCTGTCAATTCCGGCAGTGAGACCGGACTGATCGAAGTGAGGGCGGCGGCCGCGATATCGTCGACGTCCGCCCGAGCCCGCGCGATGACGGCGGCGATCCGCTCCGCCCGCTCGGCCGCACGGTCCGCCTCCGCTTCGTCGTCCTCGTCGTCCTCTGCCTCCGCCGCGGCGGCTCGCTGCTCGGCGCGGATGTCGCGGTCGGCGCGCTCGACGATATCGAGGATCTGATTCCTGGTCCGGTACACCACATCCGAGTAGCTGCGCAGCACATCGGCGGTGGCCGCGAGAGCATCGGAATAGGCCTGCGGATCATTGCGCTGGGCCAGCATCCGATCCTTGACCGACTGCAATCGGCCGCTCGAGCGCACCCGCTCATCGAAGTCGAGACGCGCTCGGGCCGCATCGTCGGTGTTCATCACCCGTGACGCCTCCCGAGCGGCGGCTTCCAGCGCACTCCACTCCGCCGGGCCGATCGCGGGCCAGTTCCCGCCGACGATCTCGTCCCAGTGCGCGCTCTGCTGTTCCGGTGCCATCACCGCACGTGCATCAGATCGATTCGTACCGAGTCCGGGATCCGTTGTGCACGTCCGCGGCTTCCAGCTCGGAGGTGCCGAACAGGGCGTCGACGAGGACGTCGTCCGCACGGCCGGCGCTGGACCGGGCGGCCGCCGCGAACGTGGATCGGACCCATTCGAGCTGATCACACATGGTGCGGTCGAGATCGGATACCGGCTTGGTCTCCGGTCGCAGGGTGTCCGCGGACCCGCTCGCCACCCCGGTGGCCGTGTGCACAGCCGTCGTGAATCTTCCTGCGGCGGAAGTGATCTCCGGCGCGTCGTCGATGTCCAGTATCGGTCCGCCGCTGTCCGACATCGGCTACTCCATTCCTCGGTGGCGTGCTCGGGTCAGGACCTGGTGCCGAGTTCGGCATCCTCCATGGCGCGGTAGGCCGCCTCGGTCGGCAGATCGAACGCGTCGATCGTGTAGGGCCGCGCCCCTTTGTATTCCATCTCGGCGCGCAGCCCGACCCGTGATTTCTGATGAGCCAGCCGCGCCAATTTGAGTATTTCGGCGGACAGCCAGGTCTCCCCGAACTCCCGGGCGTCGTCGGTGATGTGCAGGCCGACGATCTCACCGTCGCGATTGCAGGCGACACCGACCGTGTTGTCCGGATTGAAGACTTCGTAGGTGCGCTTGCCCCAGTCCGGGGCCGCGGGGGTTTGCTCGTCGGCTTCGTCGAGGTGCGTGTCGTTCATCAGCTGTTGTCCTCCGCCATTCGTGGGTCCAGGGTCGCCGACAGCGCCGACCAGGTGGTGTCGTCGATGGTCATCACCTTGCGCAGCCGCCAGAACCGGGTGCCGAGATAGCATTCCCCGCTGCCGTCGGCTTCGACGTCGAGGTGATCGGGGCTCTCGGTCGTGGGGTTGAGCGTGACCGTGGTGATCGGGGGCCGCGCATCGTCGATATTGATGAGCGTGGCTCCGCCACCGGGAATGAAGGTGTGCCGGTATCGGTCGCTGCCCCCGATGGCGGTGGCAGCGCTGTTGGTGGTCAGCGTGATCTCGGGGTTGAGCATCAACTGCATGGCCCAGGAGCGGGCCACGCACTCGGGGCGGTCGGCATTGATCGCCATGCCGAGCGTGGTCTCGAGATCCACGATGAGCGCCGCCTCCGCCGAGGTGATCCCGACGACCACCAGCCGCCGCGAGCTGTCCGCCGGATGCGGCAGATCCTCGGCCGACAGCGTGATCGCGTCGGAGCCGCCCTCGGCGCCGGTGGCCGGATGCACGGTGACCGTGCCGGTGGCCACCGCCACCGTGTACGCGGCGATCGGATTCGATTGTCGCGCACCGACACCCGCCAGCCGCTGCAAACCTTCCTCGTACAGCCACCGCAGGGTCTCGGTGACGGTGACGGTCCCGCCGACCTCGGTCACGATCGCGGCCCCACGGCCCCGGGCACCGTTTCCGCTTGCGCGCCACTGTCTTCCGGCACGGTGCTGTCCATGATGGCGCGGTGTTGGCGCGCGGCGTCGGCGGTGCTCTCGGTGACCGCCGCCATGATCTCCTGGACGAGTTCGTCACTGGTGTATCGCATCGTGGTCCCGGGTGCCAGGTACAGGTCGGTGAGCCGTCCCATGGCGTCCACTTCCGGGATCACATCACCGCCGGGAGATGGCCTGCGAGCGCGGATCTGGTCGATCCGTTCCCGCATATCGGCGATGCGGTGGCGCAGATCGCGGGCCATGTCGAGCGCCGCTTGCACATCGGGATGGATTTCGCTCATGCGGAGCCTCCAGCGTTGTTCTGGGTCTGGGCAGCCGGGGCCGGGGTCGGCGGGGTCACGGTGGGGGCGATCACCGGTCGTTCGCCGATCACCGATTCGGTATGCGGGGTGTCGTCGACGTACATGAGCCGGTCCGGATGCCAGGCGACGACCCGGCCCCGGTCCCCGCCGCCGCCCGCCCCGACGCCACCCGCGCCCGGCATCATCGGCATCATCGGCATATAGCCACCGCGGCCCATCATCGTTCCCGTCGGGGAGGACCCGGACCGGATGGGTTCGAAGGACGAAGGGCGGGGTGTGCCCGCGCCGCCTCCGGATGTGGCGGAGGGTGCGGCGCTCATCGGCATCGGACCGAGCGTGTACGCCGGATCGACGCCGGGTCCGGAGCCGTCGAACGATCCCGGTGGGTTGCTGCTCGGCGAGACTCCGTCGTAGTTGCCGTAGTCGCCGTATTCACCGTAGCTGGGATAGTCGTCGTAGTAGCCGTCGTAGGAGCCCTCGGTGAGCGTCTGGTCGGCGGCCAGCATCCCGCCCTGGCTCAATGCCGACATCAGTGCCGGCAGCAGCGCCTGGAGCATGCTGGAATCACCCTCGCCGCCGCCCTCGCCATTGCCCTTGGCGGCATCCGCGGCCATGCTCCCCTCGTATCCACCGATCGCTTCCGCGGAGCGCAGGTTCAACTCCTCGTACTTGGCCAGCGCGGCCGAGGTCGCGGCCTCGTTCTTCGACCGCATGGCGCGCAGCAGTTCCTTGCGGGCGGTGAGGATCTCCGACGGCGTGGGATGTTTGTCCTTGGCGATCCGGAACGCGTCGCTGTAGGCGTCGACGCGGTCGGCGAGCCGATTCAGCTGCCGCCGGATCCGATCCAGCCAGTCGTTGTGCCGGGTGAGTTCGGCCGACGCCTGCGCGCCGACCGGTGTCCAGTTCCGCAACACCTCGGCGGCCGCACCGACACGGCGACCGGCGTCGGCGGCGGCCCCGTTGTCGAAGGCGCGCAACACCTCCGCGAACCGAGCCGGGGCCGCCGGGCCCGGACCGGCGTGCAACATCTGTGCGAAGGCCAGCGGATCCACGGCGACACCGGGGTCCGGAAACGTGATGACGGGGGGCACCAGCATCGGTACGTTGCCGGGTAGCTCCGCCGGGTTGCCGACCTCGGCACCGGAGGTTCCGCCGAGCAGCCGGGAATTGGTCGAGTCGGTGGCCGCGTAGTCCACGGCCGCCGCACCGACTTCATGGGCGGACCGCTGCACCACACTCAACAGACCCCGCACCCCGTTGAGCAGTTGCGCCGCTTCGTTGTTGAGCTGTGGGACCATTCCGGCGGAAATCGGGTCGGAGCCGGCCGGCGTCACCCACTCGGACGGGACGGCCGCGCCGGTCACCCGCACCAGGTCGGCGAGTGCGGCGGCCGCTCCGACGAGTTCCTCCGGATCGACATTGAGCACCACGGCCTCCTCCTCCCGCCTATTGCCGCCTCGCTATCCGCGTCGGACGCTTCCCGATGGGCTCGGGGTGGCGCGGACGTGACAGCCCCAGTTCACCCAGCTGCGCAGGTGACCAGCCGCCGTCCAGTGCGGCGTCGTAGGCGGCGGACAGTCGTTCGGCGGCTTGGTGATAGGCCAGGTCGGCTTCGTGCACCTGCACGGCGAGGCCGGCTTTGCGCTCCAGATCCTCGCTCTGCGAGAGGATGTCGCGAGCCTCTCGGAGAACACCGTCACGGTCTCGTGCCATCTGCTGTTCCTGATCCGTCGAGCCACACCCTGGCTTTCCTCATCCGACGACCCCATTGTCGAACATCCCCAACCGTGGGAACGCCGATCACGACCGGGCCGGGTGCTCCCGTCGATGGTGACAGGCCGGTGGTCGCCGCGGGCTACCGTCGACTCCCATGAGTCACCCAAGCCCGACTCCGTGGTCGCGCCTGCGCGAGGGACGGGACGAGGTCGGAACCTCGGGGGCTCCGGTGCCCGCACGGCCGGGTCCGGATGCGCCATCGTCGCCCGGTCGGCCGCTGGGAAAGGTTGTGCGTACCGGAGTTTCGATCGTCGGGATCGTCGTGGCTGTGCTGATTGTCGCCGTGGGATGCTGGGCCACCGACGGGTCCGGTGGGCCGGACGAGAAACCGGTTCAAACCGGTCGCGGCAGCACACTGGGAACGGTGGTCGCGGCCGAGGGTGCGCTGCTGCGAGTCCGCGGCGTCAACGGCGGTTCGACCGCGGTTCACACGAATACCGACACCAGTGTGTTCGTCCTCGGCGGGACCGAGGTGTCGGACGTCCGGCCCGGCGCCATGGTCTTCGTCCGCGGTGTCACGTACTCGGACGGGTCCATGCTCGCCGAGTTGATCATCGGGGCGTCGATGCGGTTGCCCGACTTCCGATTTCCCGCCGCGCCTTTTCCGGACCCGCCGGGTCCGCCATAGTCGAATCCCTCGAACGTTTCGGCCGACCGGACCGTAGCGACCGATCTACCCGGATGCCACAGCACGGTCAGGAACGCGACGAAGACCGTGACCGCAGCGGCGCCACAACTCAGCGTCGCCGCGAGTTCGAAGCTCGAACCGGCGGCGGTCGGCGCGACCGCATCCGCCGCCGGGTTCTGGTTGCCGGTGAGGAGCGTATCGAGCAGATCGCCGAGACTGCCGTCGAGGGCGTCGGTCCGTTCCGTGAGCGCACGGAGTTCGGACGCCTTGCCGTCCAGGTAGTACCGCACGGCCACGACGAGCAGCGCCGAGGCCGAGGCCGAGGCGAGTACCAGGCGCGACAGCGTCCGAACCGGGATCCACAGTCGCAGCAGGACCGCGGCCACGGTCACGACCAGCGCGGCGACGGCCAGGAAAGCCCATGCGCCACTGATGTTCTCCTCCGGACGGCCGTAGGCGATCGGCCAGTCGACGATATTCCCGAAGGCGTCGACGGTGACGGTTCCGTTCGGTCCCGTCGCCGACAGCCAGGGTTGGAACAGCAGTACCAAAGTGACCAGACTCGTCAACGCGGTACAGAGATAGCCCCAGCCGGATCGGAGATCGAAGCGGCGCACGGTCACCGCTCGAACGAATTCCTCGTCGCCCGCGTACGGACGGGTCGGATCTTCCTGAACTTGCCAAGGCGTTTGAGTGGACATTTCTCCAGGCTCTGCAATACCCGTGCCGATCACCATTACGAACACCGACGCGAGTGTCGAATAATTTGTTCTGCAATGGGCACCATCGGCCACTGACGATTGATTACGCTAGCCTGGCCGGAACATGAGAACAAGGCAGATCGAAGGCTTGTGACCCTATTAACAAGCGCACTGCGACCCCGGTCACAATCAACATGAATTCTACTCGCCAGTAGGCGCGAGTAATTCAGATGGAGCCTGCTAGCTTTTTCCGGAATCGACGTCCGGCGATCGATATTTATTCGGTTTGCGACCGAGGATTCGTTGACTGATACATGCCAGCGCCGAGCCGATCGAGGTGATGCTGGCGAACATCGCGGCGGGCGTGAGGCTCGCGGAGGAGTACCCGACCTCACGCATGCCGGGCAGGATGAGCTGCCCGTTTCCGAACGCCCAGGCCATCAGGGAACCGACCTGGCCGCCCAGGTCCCACCGGCGGGTCGTCATGGCCTTCAGGTCGGATCCCTTGCTGTTGAGGTAGACCAGCGTCGCCAATACGAATACTGCGGCGGCGACGGTGGCAATCGTCGCCAGCCGGTCCATCAGGTCGGATCGAAGGCGAAGATGGATCACCACCGCGGCCACCGAGATGACGAGGGCGGCACTGGTGAACAGCGCCCACATTCCGGTGACATCCGCAGTAGGCGATTTGAGCTGCGACCAAGCGGTCAGATAATTGGTGGTCGCGTCGATCCGGCCGAAGGCATTCGCACGTACCTTTCCTGCGGGGCCGGATGCGATGATCCACGGCTGGAACAACAGCAGAAAGGTGACGATACTGCCGGCCACCGCGATCACATAACCCCATTTGCCCGCCAACGCGGCGCGCAACACTCGAAGTACCGGGTGGCCGGCCCGCGCCAATACCGCTCCGCTGATTCGCCGTCCCGACGGTCGTTCCGGGGAGTGCTGAACCGCCTTCGGTCCCCAAGGCGTGGGTTGCACCATAGAGTAATTCTATGGGTCTGCCCAGCCCTGGGAACTCGACATCAGCCGACCGCCGACACCGGCATCGCGGGCACCGGCTGCACCGTCGGGTCGGTCGCCGGGATGGCATCCCCCGACGTCGTACCGGAGGCACTCTCCTCGATGCCCGGTGGGTGGAAGAACCCGGCGAACGCGCCGAAATCGCCTTCGGCGTCGCTCATTTCGGGGCCGAACTCCGTCAACACACCGTCGACGATGACCTCGAGCGTGCCGCCACCCGACGGGCCGCCGTTCTCATCGCCGAACACCACCAGCAGCGCCGTCCGGCCGTCCTCCCACATCGCGATATCGCCCGTCATCAACTGGTTCGGATCGACGCGGCTGCCCGGGTACTTGTCCTTCGGTTCTCCCGACTTCCCGGTCTCCATCCCGTACGCCGCCCGGGCGTCCGTGCCCTTCGTATCGGCGAAGGCGGCCTCCAGCGCGTCGTAGACCTTCGGGTACACGTACTGGGTGCGGCCGTCCTTGAAGTCGTAGAGCACCTTGCCGTCGGAACGAGTGGTACGCGGCGGTGTTCCGGAATCCTGCGGGGCGGTCGCACCCGGCGTCGGGCCGGTGTGCGGTGTGGGCTGGCCTCCAGGCGTGCCCGTGCCCTGAGGACTCTGCTGTCCCGGTGGTGTCGTCGGCTGCGCCTGAGGCGGCTGTACCTGCGGCGGTTGCACCGGCGACAATCGCTCTCGATCGAAGCGGCGCGGATCGTTCTCGCTGCCCAATGGCCCGCGCTGGCCGAACAACCCGCCCTGTTGGGCCGCCAGCATCGACAACAATGGACTCAACAGACCCGCCCCCATACCGGCCAGCCCGGATCCCATACCACCGGACGGTGGCGTCACCGGTGCCGGAACCGACGGTGAGGTGGGGTCGTTCGGCCTGCTCGGATCCCGGGTGATCGGATCCCGCCCGCCCGGTGTGGACGGACCGCCCGGAGTTCCGGGAAGGCGACCGGGATCGGAGGGCTTCGACGGGTCCGAGGGGGTCGGGATATTCGGCGTGGGCAGAGTCGGCAACGGCGAACTCGGATCGTTCGGACTCGGCTGCCCGGGGGGCGTTCCGGGGTTGTAGGGGTTTCCCGGCCCCTGTGGCAGTTCCTGCCACTTCTTCATGGCCTCCGCGAGTGCCTTCCGGTCCTCCTCCAGCTGCGCGTTCATTCGGGCTTCCATATCCGCGATCACCTTCGCGATCTCGGAACTTGTGCCGGAGCGCTCCTCCATGGTCGACAGATTCTCGGCGAACGCCTGCCCGAGCAGCTCGACGAAGCTCGCATCGGTACCGTCGGATGTCTGCGCCTTCAAATTGATCCTGTGGATCAGGGCGGAGATCTGCTCCCGGCCGAGTTCGGTGTTCTCGGCGGACTCGACGACCTGTTCGGCCACTTCCTCTTGGATGGCGTCGAACTGCTGCGCCGTCTGTACCAGCCTGCTCGCCGCTTCCTGATACACGGCGGGCGTCTGGGCACCGATCTGCATGGGCACCGTCGGCAATGGCGGCACGGTCGCCTTGTCGGTCTCGAAGTTGCCTGCGTCGCCGAACAACTGCCAGTTGTCGCTCAGCCCGTCGGCCAGCGAACCGTTGCCGTCCAGACCACCTCGGGATCCGTACCAGCTCTGCAAATCGGCTGCGATGCCGTTCGGCTGGAACAGAAAGCCCACCCGTTCCCCCGGCGGGCCACTGCCCGGCCCCGGCTTGAACTGCCCCTCCCCCATCGACTCGACGTGGCCGCCGACCCAGATCCCTTGCGCCGCGGTGCGATCGGTCTCCGGCGAGCCGCCACCACCGGCCGGATCGTCCGAGTCCCACCGCCCCGGTGCCACCGCCCACATTGCCGCCGCACCGAGGCCACGCAGGAGGTTGTTACCTATCCCCGCCCGTGTCGCCGTGCCCCAGCGACCGCTGCGTTCGCCCGATCGGAAGAGGTCCCGGTAGCGATCCGCTCTCGTACTCGCACTGTTGGCGGCGGTTCCTTCCAACCGCTGCCGGGCTCTCGTTCTGATATCGCGACGCGCCTGGTCGGCGGCGTCGCTGCGAAGCTGTTGCCTGCTCGGCGTATTGCCGAGCGGATTCCTGGCCCGCAGGTTTTGCATGCGGCCGCCGAAATCGCTCAGGGGCTGGTTCATGACTCGCTGATGCGCCCGGTTCCCGAGTCGGTCCAGCCGTGCGTCCATACCGTTGGCAGCGGCTCTGCCAGCGCGGTTCTGCAAGAACCGCCTGCCAACACCCGCATCTTCGAACCCGTTGCGCAGCACCCGTGACAGGCCGCCGCCCGCCCCGGACCCCAACAGACCCAGCCCGGCGGATACCCAGGCATTGCCAGACGTGAAGTCGATCTCCCCGGCCTCGATGAAGCTGCCCACCATGCCGCCCACCGCACCCCCGACGAGCCCGCCTGCCCCCGGCACGATCATGTTGCCGACCACGGGTGCGGCGACGCTGACCCCGAGCGAGAGGCCCGTCTGCCACCAGCTGCTCATCGAGCCCCCTTACGCCGGAACCGACGCGACGACCGAGGCGTCGGCCTCCGGCACCGTTCCCGCCGTTCGATCCACCGGACCGGCGATATCGATTCCGGGCGGATGGAAGAAGCCCGCGAACGGCCCGAAATCGCCTTGGTTATCGCGCATTTCAGCGGCGAACGAGTGCAGCTCACCGGCCACGATCACCTCCAGGGTCCCGCTGCTCTCGGTATCGAAAGCGACGACCAACGCGGTCCGCTGATCCCACTGCGCGACGTCGCCTGTGATGAGTTGATACGGATCCACCGGCGCACCGAGCCGCTGCTCGTTCAGCTTCACAGCGGTGCGCTCGTAGGCTGCCCGCGCGTCGGTGGTCGCGGCATTGTCGAACGCGGCATCCAGGGCGGCGTAGACCACCGGCGACACCTCCTGGGTGCGGCCGTCCGGGAAGGTGTACACCATGGGTTTGTCGGTATTCGGCCGCAGCATCGGCTGGCTGCTGGAGACCTGCGTGCGTGGGGAGGTCGCCGAGGTGTTCGTCGCCGGAGTGTTCGCCGTGGAAGTGTTCGCCGCCGAGGTGGCCGGTTGCTGGCCGGTGGTGGACGTCGGCGGCGCGGCCGGGCCGGATTGTACGATCCCCGGATGTGTCGGACCGGGATCGGTGTCCCGCGACTCGCGTTCGTCGCCCTCGGTCGGTTCGTCCCGCCGATTCTGGTTCAGCAGGCCCAACATCGACAGCGGGTCCAGCTCCGTCCCGGTCGACGGTGCCACGGTCGGCATCGGACTCGATACCGGCATCGGACTCGACGTAGTCGGCACCGTCGATCGCGGCGGCGCAGCATCCGAGGGAGCGCGGTCATCGCCGCCGACGCCCTCTCGGATCGCGCTCGGATTGTCCACACCGCCGCTCCGGCTGGCGTCGGGGACCGCGGTCGGTGTCCCGTTCAGACCGAAATCGACCGGACGGAACTGGCTGCCCGTCGTACCGCCGTTCTGGTACTGGTTCGGGTTCTGATTCGTGTAGGGATAGGGATAAGGGTACGGCGTGCCGTTGCCATTGCCGGATTCTTCGCCATCGGTATTGTCACCGTCGCCCGTGTCCCCGGCATTGTCGTCGTTGGCGCCGGGATCATCGGCGGTGAGTTGTTCGACCTGAGTCGCCAGCGCCTGCAGTTCCTGGGTGGCAGTGTCCATGATTCCGGTGATCGCGGCGAGGTGGGTGTCGATCAGCTGCGTCACGAACTCGTCCTCATCCATCGGACCGGTCGCCCGCGCGATCGCCCCCTGCGATATCAGCAGCGACAACTGCTCGACATTCGTCGGATTGACGGTGGCGAAGTCCTGCAGCCCGGCGACCGCCGTTTCGACTTGCGTCCGCGAGGTTTTCGATATCCGGGCCACTTCCTCGAGCAGGATCGACTTCTCCTCCTCGGTCAGGCCGAGCGCCGCGTCCGCGGCCAGCAGGTCGTCGTACTTGGTTTTCAGCTCCTCGGCGCTCGACACGTAACTGATGATCGCGGCGCTGTCCTCACCGGAGGTCTGCTGGACGCGGGATCGGGCGGGGGCGTCCTCGGTGTTTCCGCGGCCGAACATCTCCCAACTGGTGTAGACGCTTTCGGTGAAGTCCTCGTAGTTCTTCTCACCACCCGTGGACAGCAGGTCCAGCCCGTCCGGCCAGTTCGCGCTGGAGCGATCCGGGCCGTAGACATGGGCGGTGTAGGCGCTGTCCACGGTGAGCCGACCGTCTCTGATGAGCTTGGACGTGTAGTCCATCGTGGGGACCGGCCCGGCGGTACCTCCGGCCTGGAGGTTGGCATAGTTCTCCCTGGCGGTGAATCCTCCCCACGCTGCGGCCCCGGACATGAGTCCGCCCAACGCGAATCTGCCGCCGCTGACATCCAGGCCCCTATAGGAACCCTTCACCGCACCGGGTATCGCTCCGCGGACGCCATTGCCGAACGCGCCCTTTCCGCCAAACACGGCACTCCTGGCCAGGGCACGGCCCCCCGCCATCGAGAACAGCCCCTTTCCTAGCGAACCGACCCCGCCGCCGACCAGACCTAATGTTCCACCCAGCGCAGCGTCCCCGAGCGCCTGACCGAGACTGTTGCCCTGCGCGAGGGACACGACCCCTGCGGCAGCGCCTCCCAGTAACGCGCCACCAGCCGGACCGGCGATGAGGAATCCGCCGACACCGGCCGCCCCGACCAGAATGTCGTCGCCGTACTCACTGAAGAAGTCGCCGACCCCGTCCCAAAAGCCCATGGGCTCACCAGTCCTGGATCACGCAGTCGAGGGCGAACACCCGTCCATCGATCCCGTCACGGTCTCGAGTCATCGGCAGTTCCTGATCCGTCCCGGTGGTGGACTGTCTCGACCGTATGGTCCGGAGCGGCACACGACGCACACGCCCGATCCCGACCACACGTTGACTTCCTTTCCGACCACCCCATTGTCGAACATCCCCACCGCTGGGAACGCCGCCAGCGCCTCGGGAAGCCGCCGGGCCGCTGGCCCTTACCGACCGTGGGATCGCGGCACTCGTCGACTCGGGCGGTAGCGCCGTGATGCACCACATGGACGGGGGACCCATGCGCTGGCACGAATAGTTCCCGCTACTGGCGAATCACGCTGTAACGGTTAGCTTCACATCGCTCCGGACGGCAGAGCGGCCCCGCAACGGCGGATTACATGGCAGCGACCGCCGGTAGCTCTCATAGTGATCAAGAAATTTCGACGACAATTGCCGGCAGCGTCCGGATAGTTTGGTGAATCGTATTGGCTATCACGAATATTCAGTCGTACTCCCATCTGACCGCAGTCGATATCGAATCCTTCGGACGCGAACTCGATCAGATCCGAACGGACATCGAGGACTCACTCGGACAACGAGATGCGGACTACATCCAACGGGTGATCAGGATTCATCGGGGACTGGAGACGGCGGCGCGGCTATTGTTGTGCGCCAGCAGATACCGAGCGTCACGAATCGCCGGGACAGTGCTGCTGGCAGCGGCCAAGTCCATCGAGATGATGGAACTCGGCCACAATATCGCCCACGGCCAGTGGGATTGGATGAACGATCCCGAAATCCACTCGACGAGCTGGGAGTGGGATTTCGCCGGACCCTCCGGGCAGTGGCAGCGCTCGCACAATTACGTTCACCACACCTACACCAACGTGTACGGGATGGACGAGGACCTCAGCTTCGTGGTGCTGCGGATGACCCGCGACGAGCCGTGGCGGCCCGTCCACCTGGTTCAACCGATCAGCGGTCTGGCCGTCGCGGCCGGGTTCGAATGGGCCATCGCCGTGCACAACTGGGCGCTCGAACGACGGCAGCTGAACGTTCCCCGACACAACCTGCGATCCCAGCCGAACCGGGATTTCGCGCGAAAGTTCGCTCGCCAGATCAGCAAGGATTTCCTGCTGTTCCCAGCGCTGAGCGGACGCGGGTTCCGGCATACGCTCACGGCGAACACATCGGCCCTACTGCTGCGCAATCTGTGGTCCTACCTGGTGATCATGTGCGGTCACTTCCCCGATGGAGCGGAGAAGTTCACCGTCGAACGACTGGAGCGGGAGACTCGAGGGGAGTGGTATCTGCGGCAATTGCTGGGAACCGCCAACTTCACCGCCGGCCCGGTGCTGGCTTTCCTGTGCGGCAACCTCTGCTACCAGATCGAGCACCATCTGTTCCCCGATCTGCCCAGCAATCGCTACCCCGAGATCGCCGAGCGGCTCCGCGCACTGTGCGAGAAGTATGACCTGCCGTACACCACCGGATCGCTCCCGGCACAGTTCTGGCTCGCCTACCGAACCGTGTGGAAGCTCGCGCTACCGGACCGATTCCTTCGCTCGACGTCGGACGATGCCGCCGAGACTCGCTCCGAACGGAAGTTCTTCGGGGTTTCTCTCACATCGAGCGGTCAGCCCGTCCGGCCGACCATCGACCCGGCCACCGGTGCGCGGCGCGGCCTGCGCACCGCATTGGCCGCAGCGGATGCGTCGATTCGCCGGGCCGATCGCACATTTGGCCGCTTTCGGCGGCGCTTCATCACGTCGGACGTCGACGAGTTCGGCGTGACACAACGAAAGGGCAGTCGTTGACACAGCGCAGACCAGTAGTTCGGATACTCGCCGGGGTAGCCGGCCGCAGCCTGCCGATGATGGTGGGAATGGCCGTCGGATCGGTGGACGCCCTCACGGCCCGGCTGGCGCGGAGAAGCGCACATCCCGTTCCCGTTCCGCAGCCGATCGTCGTGGGCGTCAGTGGTGGCGCGCTCGCCGCCACGGCGGTCGCGCTCGGCATCGACCGCGACCGAGCGCGACAGCTGGCGACAGCACATCCCGAGCAGCATGTGCTGGGCCCGAGGAGCTTTCGTGCAATGCTCAGCCGCCAGGGCCTCTACCCCGAGGCTCGGATTCGTGAACTCGCCCACGCCATCGCGGGTGACCGCACCTTCGCCGACTTCGCCGTCGATCCGAAACCCGCCGACCAGCAACCACACCGGTTCACGTCGTCGCTGCTGATACCCGTCTACTCGGCAAAACACGGCACCCTGCTGTTGCCACGAGACCTGCCGGTGCTGGGCCTGTCCGATCTGCCCGTCGCCGACGCACTCGTCGCCGCCACCCGCATTCCAGGAGCTCTGCCCGCCGCCGCGGGGCTGGAGGACCTTTTCGACGGGGGCTGCCAGTATCGGGTTCCGCACGACATCTTCACCCCGCACCGCGCCTTGGTCCTGGACCTGTACGGACCGCGACCATACGACAGCCGAGGCGGCCTGATCTTCCCCCTGCTCCATCCATCGTTACCCGTCGTTACCCGTCGCCCTCGTCCGTTCCACGACGAGACCTTGCGCGAGTCGACCATATTCGCCCACCAGCCCTACGGCGCAGCCCTCAAAACTCCAGCGCGAACAACCGGGGAGCTGTTCGATACCGGCTATGACATCGCCACGAAGTGGATCGATGCCCGCACCGAGGAGCAGTTGCTGAATTTCGTCGACCGGGATGGGCTGCCGGAGCGGACCGTCACCGGCACTCGAACCGAGACGATCGCCTGACGAGGGGCCACACGATCAACCGATCGACTCGCCATGCGTGCAACGGACGCGGCTATCGTGAGCGTTCGGACGGTGTAGCGCCCGCGTCGTCGCGGGATGCCATCGCGGCGGCCGTCATGAGAGCGGCGGCGTAGGGGCTGTGCGCTTGAATCAAGGTGAGGTACAGCAGATCAGCTGCGATCGGTTCGGGTCGATGATCCGGTGCCGACATTGGCGACCTCCCTGGGCTGAGGAGTTGTCTCAGGGCCGAGGGTGACAGCGGCACGAGGCGTGGACGCCTGATTTTTCCGGCGCTCGCCGTTTCGGCGGCGGCTCCGGCCGCAATTTTCAGGTCAGTTCGGCATATTTCCGTAGACCCTCCAGGTCTTGGACGACCAGGCGGCGGTTGCGCAGCTGGGCGAGGTGCGCGGTTCGCAGATCGCGCATAGCCAGACCGACCGCGTCGACACCCGCACCGATGAGGTCGCCCACCTCCTCGTAGGACAGCCGGATGGTGATCTCGATTTCCGGTCGTTCGGCACCGGGTCGCGTCGTGTACCGGCCGTAAGCCTCGGCGAATTCCACCAGGAGCCTTGCCAATCGGAGATTGACGGGTCGATCGCCGAAGTCCAGTCGCCTCGCCTCGGACCAGGCGAGCCGGTCGGCGATGGTGCGGCACAACGCCTGCCACGCGTCGGCGTGGTGGTTCAGGAAGTCCTCGAACACCTCGCCGGGAATGTGGTGCACGATCGTCGCGGTGCAGGTGGTGTCGGTCGAGGAACGCCGAGCCGTGGGATCCAGTGCGCCCAGATACCCGACCACGTCACCGCTGACCCGGATCCCGAGCAGTTTGTCATCGGCCGTGGTGATCTTGGCGCAGGCGGTCAGGCGGGTGTCCTGTGACCGCAACAGGTAGGTCGTTGTACCCAGCGCACCCTGTTGCATCACCGCCCGGCCCGGTTCGTAGAAGACCTGAGTTCCCAACGCGAGCAGCGCCTTTCGCGACTGCGGACTCAACCGCGCCATGAACGTGCGCTCCGGCCACGGCCAATCCTCCAGGTTGACAACCATATTCGGCTCCGATGCCCGCGGATGATCTGGTTGCCTTCCACGGTAGGTGAGTCCGGGCGACCATGAGCTGCACTCACGCACGCGGCCCACAATCCGCGATCCAACGCCATGGCGCCTGTGTCGACGCGCAGGGTCCGCCGCGAGAGCGAGCTCAGCGGTCGGGCCTCGAGAGCAGAGTCAGCATCTCGCGGAGGTCGGCCATGCGCTCCCGGCCGAGTCGCTTCTCCCAGTCGCGCTCCAGGGCTCGCATGCTGGTTCCCAGCACTCGGGTCGCCGCGCGGCCGCGGGCGGTGAGACAGACCAGCTTGGCGCGGCCGTCGCCGGGGTCGTCGACACGGGTGATATAGCCGGCGCGTTCCAGCGTTCCGACGACCTGCGCCGCGGCCTGGCGCGAGACCCCGAGCCGGGCCGCCAGGTCCGACGCGCGCAACCCGCCGCCCAGCAACAACGGAAAAAGCTGTAGCGCATGACGAGGCAGCAGGTCGGCCATGCCTTGTTCGACGAAGAAGTCGGTCAGCTTCGCACTGTTCGACTGGGCAAGGAGGTAGACCAAAGCCGGCGGTGTGGTTGGCATATCTGCGGCGGAGTGCTTAGTCATTCCTCATATTCTGCCACTTGAATATTGACAAGGCCCTTGCGTAATCTGATGTCGATTCGGCAGAGCCGCTGCCGCGGAACACCATCCCCCGTCTCCCGCGAAAGGATTCCTGATGACGCATTCGAAGAAAACCCGCCGCGCCGCGCCTGCGATCGCGACGTCGATGCTTGCCGCAGCATTGGTGGCCGGTGCCGCGCCGGCCACCGCGGCTCCGCTGGACGCCGGTGATCGGTGTTCGTCGGTCTATCTGATCGTCGCTCGCGGCAGCAATGAGGATCCGGGCCCCGGAGCGATGGCGCGTTTGGTGACTCGGATAAAGGAAGCGACCGATCGGCCGATCGAAGACATCGCCGTGGACTACCCGGCGACCGCCGAATCGATTCCCGACTACGCGGACAGCGCCGCGCAGGGCACCGCCGAAGTACGCCGGTTGCTCACCGACACCGTGGCCAAGTGCCCCGACCGCGAGATCGTGATGCTGGGCTACTCGCAAGGCGCGCACGTCACCGGAGACGCCATCGCGGGCGGCGGCGGCGGCGGACGGCTGGGGCCGGAGACACCGCCGGTCTCGGCCGAGGTGAGCGATAACGTGAGGGCGGTCATCCACATGGGTGACCCGCGTTTCGTGGCTGGCGAGCCCTTCGATGTCGGCACGGCTCGCAGGAACGGTCGCTTCCCACGCGGAGAAGACCAGCGATTGACGCCGTTCGGCGCGAAGATTCGATCGTATTGCGATGCGGGCGACGTATTCTGCGATTCGGGCAAGATCTGGCCGGTGCACTACTCCTATCTCCCGAAGTACAGCGACGAGGCGACCCGGTTCGTCGTCGACGCCATCGGAGGATGATGTGTCAGCCTTCTCCAAGGCGGTTCGTTGCCTACTGGTCGGGTGCGCGACGATATCGCCGACGATGACGGGACCCGCGCCGGTCACGGCCGCTCCGGTCGCGGAACTCAGCGCGAACGCGGCGTGTGGGTGGAGCCCACGAATCGGGGCAGGCACACTGAACATCGCCTACCCCGACACCTTCGCCAATTACTGGGTGACGCTAGTGCCCGCCGTTCCCGGCACCACACTGACCATTCGGGGCACCTTTCCGCACGCTCGATACATGTCGTTCACCGCCTACACCCGGCGCGGGCACGTATCGGGTGCGCTGAACGATCAGCTCATCAACGCGGATCCGGCTGGCGTCAACCCGTTCGTCGACGGAGCCGACCGGAATGCGGCCAGCCGTGAGTACACAATTCGGGTCGTGGTGGGGGAAACGCCTCCACAGCCGGAGCCCAACACTCTCCATACCGGCGACTCGACAGGATTCATCCCGGTCGTCTACCGGGTGTACCGCCCCGACGCGGGATCGGACGCCACCGGCGGCGCGGGACTACCCCGGCTCACAGTGATCTCGGCGCGCGGGTCACGGCTCGACCTTTCCGATTGCGCTGCAACCGAAACGCCTTTCGACCCACACGTGACGTTTCCACCGAGTCGACTGAGGTACCCCTCACTCACACAGGTACCGAAGGCTCCGGACTGGCAATCGGCAACCGGCGGGGGCTATTTCCCCAATCCCGACAACAAGTACCTTGCCACCCTCCTGGATCCCGGCAGGGTCGCCGTTGTACGAGGGAAGCTGCCGACTGCCGCGCCGACGCATCAGGGGCAACCGACGATGCGGTCGGGAGAGGTGCGCTACTGGTCGCTGTGCACCAATAATCCGATCTCGACGGCCGTCACGGCGTGCGTAGTCGACGATGAGCTGGCAATCGACGCCGAGGGCCGCTATACCGTGGTCGTTTCCTCCTCGGCCGACCGGCCGACCGGCTTCACTGACGGGTGCGGCATCGGATGGCTACCCACCGACGGTGGATCGGATCTGCTGATTATGCGAAATTTGCTGCCGGACAGCGACTTCGCACACTCGATTCAAGCGGCCGACCCCGCTGCCCCACGGGCGACGATGGGACCCTACTACCCCGAGGTCCAGTACGAATCGCGGGCCGAAGTCGAATCGTGGGGCTGCACGCAGTGATGCGCAGCTGTTCGAATCTCGCCAGTTCCGTGCTGTCTCGTACCGCTCGACGCTCTAGTCACGATCGCCACCAGAAGGGACAGGGTTGCCGATGAGCTCGTAGCTTGTACGCCCCGGGCGGCCGGTACTAGGAACGGCGGTGCGATCGAACGAATCACTCTGTATCGGAAGCAAACCCGGCTCGAATACCTCGTGGACCAGCACCCGCTGCTCGGTCGAGAAGGCGATCTCGTAGACACGGCCTGCCGAACGCGCCGGCAGCGCACCGAAGCTGGAGCGTGTGACGCCCGCAATGAAGACGCGGCGGCGTTCGTAGAGACCCATGCGTCGGGTGTGCAAGCCGAACGGAACTCCCTCGGCTGGAATCAGCGCGCCCCGGTCGCGTTGTCGGTAGGTGATCAAGTTCTCGCTGACGATCGCACCCGTACGATCCCGCAACCGGGATCGGCGCATCGCGAGCGGCTCGTCGCCGCCGAACACCTCGCGAGCCTCAGGGCAATCGTCGATGGCCGCCGTCCGGGTCGGTAGCGCTTCGGCGGAGATCGCTGAGCCCGCCAGCACCTGAAGCAGCAATGTCGTGGAACCGTCCGCGACCAGTATCAGCTTGGTGAGCAGCGGGAAGTCGGAACAAGGGTCGAGCGTCGGATACGGCTGGCTCCCGACGACATCCCCATACCATCCATCGAACATCGCAACCTCGGCAGACTACCCGGCGCCCTCGCGCCACGATCGATGCGACGATCTTCCCGGTATAGGTATGTGCCCCGCATCGGGAAGTGTGAGTAGTCCAATAGGTAGGTATCGGACGGCCGCTCACGCTCGGATTGCCGTGGCCTGGTCACTCGCGGTCCCGAGACCGAGTTCGGCTGACGATGCCGACCTGATACGTGAAATGGCCCGGAACCAGTGGGTTCCGGGCCATCTCCCTAGTAGCGGGGACAGGATTTGAACCTGCGACCTCTGGGTTATGAGCCAAGGGGACACCGTCCCGGCTGTGTCATCGCGTATCGTCGCGTCCTATCTGTGCAGGTCGATGGGCTATCAATCGTCCACGGTGTCCACCCGATCCCATCCTGTCCGATGGGTTCCACCCTGTCGTGATGCCAAATTTGATGCCAAACCGTCGCGGCCTGACCAGGAGTTTCGCAGTTGGAAGGGAACCGGGCACCGACCACACGGACAGTTAGAACTCCTTCTTCGACGTCGCCCGCACCACGCCCGCGGGCGGTGGGGAACCCGCCACCGGGCATCACACCGTTAGCCGCGACACGCCCCCTGCAGGCCCCGGGAATCGGTGCCCGATGGTTCAACGCATGGTCGGCGGTGGCGGTGCGGACCGTGCCACGCAATCTGCAGTTCCCATTACAGCGCGCGGGCTGCGACAGCCCAGCCCGGGGTCGTTGCCGGGCCAGGCGCTGCGACCCGATCAGCTGGATGCGAAGTGACGATCGGAGGATGAGGCGGATGCACCCGGTCGACACCGGTCGACAGCCGTCCAGCCGGAAATTCGTTGGACAGGCGCGATCCCTGGTGGTGAATTGCACCTGACAACCCATCAGTTCGCCGCCGGGCCGATCAGCGGCGAACACCCCGACTCATGGGAAAGGCAGCGATGAAATCCGCCGAGATCAGTGATCGTGCGCTTCGATTCTTCGAGCAGCGAGGCCACACCGTGGTCCCCTCCGCATCGCTGATCGCAGACGACCCGACGCTGCTGCTGATCAATGCGGGCATGGCACCGTTCAAACCGTACTTTCTAGGCGAGGCGCCTGGCAGAGTCCAGGTCGTGTCGGCCTGAAAGAGTGTCGGCATCAATCCGTGCGAATCACCGAACCGGGCTATGAAGCTGGCGTCGAATTCCAGTGGAACGAGTGGAACCTCACCAGTCGCCTCCACTTTGCCGACCGTCATCCGGACGGCATGGACGGCACCGGACGGGCCGACGATCGGGGTACATGTGGCGGGCATCGGCCCCTGACGGCTCGGCAGCTCACCGTGGCACGGTGCCAGCTCGGATACCGCCCGGGTGAGAAGCACGAGCCCCGCATCCAATGACGAGGGAGCGAGGTACGCCAGACCGGTACCACGGAATGCCCGGAACAGTCGGTGGAATCGGTGCGGCCCTTCGCCATCAATGAGGACGGTCGGCTCCAGACTCGGACCCGCGAGAGCCTCCACGAGTAGGTGGCGGTCCTCGACGTCGTCGCCAGATTCGCCGACACCAGGGATTGCCTGCAAGTTGCTCCCACGGAGCATCCCTCGTTGCAAAGCTGTCGAGTTCGCGGGTGGCTGCACGATGGTCATCGCCTCACCTCCTGGTCGTTCCGGCACCCAATCGGCGGAAGCACCGCTTCGGCGTTAACCCCATTCGACCAGCCGGGTCACCACTTCTGAACGGCCGCAAGCAAGGCTGAAAGCTAGGCTTCAAGCTAGGCAAAATAGTGATGTAGACCACGCCATACACCTTCGGCCTCGTGCGCGATCCGACTGGCCACACTGCCCTGACCTGCACTTATATAACCCCTCGGGTTGGCATGCGGGGCGATTGCTGGAGTAGTGTGATTCATGTCATAGCTGCTGGCAACCCGTCGTGGCGGATCGCGGAAGTCCGATTGGGGATGGTGATGACGACAGGACAATCGGAATACAGCGAAGGACGCGCAGCGCACCAACCGGGAGGGCAGGACCGCGTCACTCCTGGGCCAGGCTCGAGTTCGGGGCGTGGTAGCGGGACCGGTCGAGCCGTGTTACGGCCGAACACCAAGCTGATCGAGCTGCGTATCGCCCACGGCTGGACTCAGGAGCAGGTAGCACGGGCCATCGCCGACCTCGCTGCGGAGCATGGCAAGACGACGGGCCTCACCGCAAATACGGTGTCCCGACTCGAGCGGGGCTCATGCTCGTGGCCCCACACGCTGGTCGCCGAGTTCGAATGCCTGTTCCAGTGTTCGGCAGCCGATCTTGGGTTCGTCAACCGCCGGATGGGCCGAACCGTGAGCAGGTATCGCAGGGCGGAGCAGGAGATCGCCGGATTTCCACCCGATCCAGCCGACCCGCCCGCCTTGATTCCGCAGGACTCCACCGTTGTCGAAGCGCCCAGCCCCGACATCTATTCGCCGATGCTGGCCGCTTACGGAACCCCGCAGCTCTACATACTCGCCACCAATGAGGAATACAGACGTGCATTCCCCGGCATCACCGTCGGCACCAACCTGCTCGAGTGGGCGACCCTCAACCCGATCGCACGCGAAGTACTAGTGGAATGGGAACCGGAGACCGAGCTGCTGGGGAACTCGCTACGCCAAGCCGCCACCAATCCGCACAACAAGGAAGCCCGAGCAATCCTGGCCAAGTGCCTGGACCAGTCACCTGAATTCCGGGCTATCTACGGCCGGGGACCCACCGACGTCCAACGTCCGTACTCCTACCAACTGCTGCGTGATCCCAATACCGGAGAAGTCACGCGAGTCGAATGCACCATCTGGGTCGCCTTCACCAACGGCGAGCCAGCTCACTTCTACATCGGCAAACCGACAGGTCAGAATGCCGGAGACGCATCCTGAAGACGGGTTGCCCCGGCTGGCGGTCCGTGTGGACTCTGGCAACGGCCTGGAGCACTCAGATCACCTGGAATGCGCCGGGGTAGGGCGGGGCGGATACGGTGCACCGCCTACAGCCTCGGCACGATCGTAGAGCTGGTCATTGGCGACTGTCATCTGGGCAGCTGTGGCGCAACCGGGCGAGGCCGTACGGAGCAGCGCGAACAGCACCGCGTCCGAAGGGGCGCGCAGCATCGGCACCGGTCCGGGAGAAAAGCGTTTGATCAGAATGACGCCGCTGAGTCCAATGTCTGCGGGTGAGGTCTCGGCCAGCGTGGCCTCGACGAGCTTGGCGGCTTGCGCGGCCGGGACGATGACCTGCCCCCACGGATGCGGGCAATCCCACTCGCCGAGCTCGATCAATTTCTCCACGTCCGGACGCATGCGGTCGGCGAAGTCTTCGAAGGCGAGTTCTTCGACGTCAATCGGTGCCAGCCCCTGGGGCGGTCCGCTCGCGTCGTACACCACAGCCTTGAGCTCGAACCCGGAGGACTTCACCTGCCCTGAGATAAAATCCGCGTGGATCCGGCCCTGAGCCGCGATGAGTTCCGCCGCCGAGGCGAACTGCACGCGGCACGACAGCACTGCCTTCGGTGCGGTGGTCAGGCGCAGCGCCGCCTTTGTAATGATGCCGTGGCGGCCCATCCCCGAGCGCAGCGCATCGAAAAGCTGGCTGCGTTGCCGCGGCGAGCAGGTGACAATCTCACCTGCGGGGGTGACGGCTTCGAGTTCGAGGACGTTAGCGGCCTGAGTTCCGTGGATATGGGAGGTCCCACCGATTCCGGCGGCCGAGAGCGTCCCACCCACGGTCAAGTCGAGGTAGTCGGTCAGCACCGGCGGCATTCGCCCGCACTGCAACGTGGCTTCCAAAACCTCCCGCCAGGTCGCCCCGGCGTCAACGACGACGCGGTCCTCGCCCACCTCATGCACACGCGCCATCCCGCGCATGTCCACGGCGATGCCCTCGGTCAAGGACTCACCGCGGGAAGAATGCCCACAACCACGGGCAACCACAGCCACCCCGGCCCTGGCCACCACCGAGTCCCTGACGAGGTCGGCGATCTCCGCAGCATAGGCAGGACGAACGACCCGACTCGGGGTACGGCTGACGAGACCACCGAAGTCACGCGTAGCACCGGGCAGACCCACCTCCGTCATAGCCGAACTGTATCGAAGGGATGCCTGTTCGACTCGTGACCCGACGAGCCGAGGCCGTTGCGCATAGACATAAAGATGGGTTTCCAGTTCAGCCTCGGCGAGAGCGGGCGTGTAAGACACGACCCGCAGTTCGAGGACAGTGAAGCCAGCCTGCTCCACCACTCGATGAAGGTCGTCGCGCCGGTAACCGCTGACTCGGACATCGGTATCCAGGAAGGAAACCGCCTCAGCGTCGAGGTCCGCCTCGACCATGCCGACCAGTAGATATCCGCCAGGCTTGACGGCCTTGTGCAGCACCGCGAGCGCCTGCTGGATACCGGAGCGGGGCAGCATCAGTAGGGAGAAGAACGCGACCGCGCCGTCGAATCCGATCTCGGTGAACTCCAAGACATCACAGGTATGTAGCGCCGCCTCTGGTACTGCTGCCGCAGCGGCCGAAATCATTACGGGTGAAATGTCAATGCCCACAACCTGTATCCCGGCATCGACCAACTGGCGGGCGGTCGGAACACCACTGCCGCACCCAACATCCAATACCCGCGCGCCTACGCCCAAACGCTCGGCGAGCCAGACAGCCGCGCGAGTCTGCTCGGGTCTGTCCGAGTAGGCCAGCTCGTAGCGCTTCACCAAATGATCGAAAACCAGCGCTTGCGACACCCCGTCGCTCGCGCTGGTCGCCTGGTCGGAGCTTGTCGAACCCGCTCGCTTCCCCTCATCCATCCGCAACGCACACCTCTCGCTCCAACCGGACATCGACGATATCGCTCGGCGTTCGCCACAATCGGTCAGTACACCGACGCGGCAACCACCTCGACCTCACATTGGCTAATATCCTCCTGCGCTCCACACAATCCGCTGGAACTGATACGGCGACAGCGGTTTCCGTGCGGGTATTCCGGCCGCCGGTGAGTGCGTCCAGAAGCACAGGCCGCATCGATGGCAGTAGAACGCGGCACTCCACAGCGCGGTCGCGGTGGACATTCCACGCGCAATGCGGGAGTTGGTGGATTCGGTCCGCAAGTATCACGAAGGCTACGAACGACATGATCACAAACGGCAATGTTGCGAGAACACCAAGAAAGACGACCCCCGCTACCGGCCGCCCGGAATGCTCCGCCGACGTACTGCTGTCTACGACTATTGCCACCACTCCGACCACGATGAACAGCACCGGAATCAAGGGCAGCACACCCCACGCCGTCAGGCCAGCCAGCGGCCGAGAAGGCGGCACTGGCCGTGTCGCCGCCGCCAGCGCGGTGATCTGAGTGCCCACGGAACTCCCGCCGCCCAGGACCGGGATAACCGCACCTGAGGTGCTGATCCCCACCCCGGCGTAGGTGCCCGACCCACGAACGGTGGACACACCGGTCGACGCAATCGCGGGCATGCTCTGTACCCAGTCGATTCTTCCGCAGCTCGGGCATGAGCTGTCGTTCGTCACGGCTCCCCCTACCCGCCTGCATGTTGGCTGGACGCTGGACCGATCTCCGTCCAGTGAGGTGCATAACTGCCTGGTAAAGCTCCAGAACCTGGTCTGATGACGATCTCCAAGGTTCGAGCCCGCCGAACAACCCACCGACCGCCGTCGTACACATCATTGACCGCCGACCCCGGGCTAGGTGTCAAGATTCGCTGAATCGGGGCCTGGCAACGGTCAGATCCCGGAGAATGAGTCCGGCGAGCCAGTCGCGGGCGGGCGCCCCTCGTCGCGTTGCTCGGCCAAGATCGCTGGGCCGATGGCCCCCTGCGACGATCGACGGCAAGACCATCGGCTCGCAGGCGAGCCCCTGTGCGGTTGTACAAACACCTCGGACGGTGCGACCGACCACGCAACCCAAGTCGGAGTTGGAAGCGAGGCATCGCGAGGTTGACGTGAGATCGAACGGCCGCCTCGGCTGGATTCACCCGATTGCGAGCATCACGCGCCCCACAATGCCGTTGCGATCTAGCCCACCACGGCGAAGCTCCGGAGCACGCCGCCGCCAACCCCGCCCAGCCCGTCGGGCTGCTGGCACCCCACGGCCAGGGAACCCGCGCGGGTTGCTCAAGAACACGCTCGGCGGCGTACGGGGCGACCTCGGCGATAATCGGCGGTGTACGTCGGGTCGATACTCCCATGCCACCTACGCGTGGAGAGCCCGGCGGCATCGAACCGAAGGAGCCGCCCGTGGAACACGTGTGTCGCCCATTCGACAACGTCCTGCCTCGCTCCGACCGGTGAAGCCATAACCGAAATCGGCTTCGCTGCACCGGCTTTCAGCGCCACAACTGGCAGTGACTCAGCTCGGTCGGTAGTTTGCCATGGAGCGGATCTGGGCGCGCACCAGGGACGAGATCTGAGATACGTGGCTGGCCGGGGGTTCTCTCCTACTGCTCGCTCGACAGGTGTGCAAGGATGTGAGACCGTGCGTGGCAGCCAAGTCTTCGCGGCGGTCGGCTTGGTCGCCCTGGTAGCGGTGTGGTTCCTGTACCTGGGTGGGCAGCGTGAGGCTGCGTGGATGGGTGCTCTCACGGCGACTGCGGCATTCGCGACCGCGATCGCGCTGCGGCCTCGCGGTCCTCGGTAACGATTCTCCTGCGCGACATTTCGGTACGGCTCCGGCGCGTTCCTGTCCGGGCCGTTATGGTGAGCTGCGGCGTTGTCGAGGTTGCACAGCTGCCCCGGGACGGGGGTATGCAGGGGCTTCGTGCTGTCGGGCTGTCGCCGCCGGATCGGGATCATCGATCACAGGTACGGCACGGCAACCCGATATGGGGTACGAATCCGCGCTCGCGCTGATCCAGCTGGGCACGGTCCTATTCGGTTCGGGTTCGCTGGGCAGGCTGGCCACGTGGATCGGGATGTCCCCGATCCCGCTGCGTCTCATCGGCGGCCCGGTGTTCGGCACGGAAGGTGCTCGGTGACCTCGGCCCGGCTGGGCAACCGGGAGGCTCGGCGATTCTGTCGGTGCTCGAGGGCCCTCCCGCGGCGCCGGGTGCGGGGTCCTGGCGCTTCTTACCTCGGTTGTTTGTCTACGGAACGTTGGCCACTCGGTGGTGGCTGTTCTCCGCGTGCCCACGCGGTGACGCGTTTGCTCGCCGTGCTGTGGCGTGGAACCGCGATGATGACGAGGTCACCGCTGCGAATCCGGGTGCGCGGCGAGGGTATCAGGACTCTGCTGCCCCGCAGGATCGCGGTGATCAAGCCCTGGGGTGGGGTGAGATCTTTGAGGAGGCGGCCCGCGATGTGGAGTTCATCGGTCACTCGAACTTCGATCAGTTCGGTGTTCATGCTGGCGATCGGCACGTTCTCCGCGATCGAGCCGACACTGGTTGCGTTCGCGCGCAGCCCGAGCCAGCGAGCGACGAGGCTGATACTCGACCCCTGCACAGCCGCCGAGACCAGCACGACGAAGAAGATCATGTTGAAGATGAACAATCCGTCGGGGTACCCGGCGACGAACGGGAAGGTTGCCAGCACGATCGGCACCGCACCGCGCAAGCCCGCCCAGCTGATGAGCGTGAGTTCCTGCCAGCGATAGCGAAGCCAGACCAGGCACAACACCACCGCCACCGGGCGAGCGATCAACACCAGCACGGCGGTGACGATCAATCCGGGGCCAATGACAGCGGGCAGTTGCGACGGGAAGACGAGCACTCCCAGCAGCAGGAACAGTCCCACCTCGGCGGTGCTGGACAGTCCCTGGTGAAAGGTGCGAATACCACGGCGGTGCAGTGGGACCTGCGCCCCGACGATCAACCCGGTGACATACACGGCCAAGAAGCCCGAGGCGCCCGCAGCGGCGGCGAGCCCGTACGACAGGCCTGCGACTCCCAGAGCGAGAACCGGGTACGCGCCGTCAGGTCCCAGATTGGTCCGCATCAACGTCCAACTGCCCGCCACACCCACCAGCGCACCGATGGCGATACCGCCGCCGAGTTGCAGCACCGCGAACCCGGCCCAGTCCGCGACACCGGGGCTGGCGCGCCAGGTCTCGATCAATCCGATCGTCATCATGATCGCGATAGGATCGTTGGCTCCGGACTCGACCTCGAGCAGGGCCGCGAGCCGCCGCGGCAGCGGCGCGGTACGCAGCACCGCGAACACCGCCGCGGCGTCGGTGGAGGCGACGACCGCACCGACCAGGAACGCGGTCATCGGTTCCACATCGAGCAGCAGCAGGGCGCCCGCCCCGACAACGCCCGCAGTGATCACCACTCCGAAGGTGGCCAGCAACGATCCCGGCAGCGCACCTGCGCGGAGGTCTCGGGGTTTGGTCGTCAGCCCGCCCTCGTAGAGGATCAGCAAGAGCGCTATCGTGCCTCCGATCTGGGCGATACGAGGGTCGCCCAGACTGACCAGACGGAGACCGTCGTCACCGATGACCATGCCCAGCACGAGGAACAGCAGCAATCCGGGAAGCCGTAACCGGCTGGCGAATCCCGCCGCGAGCACGCCCCCGACCAACAGTGCCGCGACAACGAGGATCCACCAATCGGCCGGCAGCTGGATGCTCATGATCTCCAAGGTTTCCGATTCGGACAAATCGGGAATAGCCTACCGATCGGCCCAAGTCCGATCGAATCGACGCTGCATGGTGGTGGTGTGATGAACCGCGAGGAAGCGGTCCCGTGTGTGATGGTGCCGCTGGACGGCTCGGTGCAGGCCCGCCGCGCGCTCGAGCCTGCGGTGCGTGTAGCCCAGGTCTTGGGCTGTCCCGTCGAACTGGTCACAGTCTACGATCAGGTGCGAGGTCGCTGGGCTCGCGACATCGAGGAGACGGCCGACCAGTTGCCTTATGACCAGGTCGAAGTCGCCGTTGTCGGTTCCGGCTGGCCCGGCGAGGTCATCGCCGATATGGCCGCCGACCAGCCCGGGACCCTGATCTGTATGGCCACCCAGGACCACGACGAGCTGCAACGCCTCGTCCTGGGCAGCGTCTCCACCCACCTGATCCGTGCCGTCGACGGACCGATCCTGTTCGTCGGCCCCGGCTACACCGGCCACACCGATACCGCAGGGTATCGACGACTGGTCGTGTGTATCGATGAGTCAGCTCGGGCAGCGACCGCGGTGAGCCTCGCGGCCGAATGGGCGCGACTGCTCACGCTCGAGGTCGAACTCGTCCACGTTGCCGCCGACGAGAGCAGCTGCCGCGCAATCGAACCCGCTCTGACCAGCCATGTCCAGCATCTGACTGCAAGCGGTCTAACGGCCACGGCTACCGTGCTCGTTGACGACAACCCCGCCCAGGCCATCGCCGAACTCCTCACCTCCCGCCCCTACGCGCTCGCACTCACCGTGTCGCAGGGGCGCGGCAGTCTGACCCGGCTACTGCTCGGCAGCGTCACCGCCGAACTGCTCACCCGCAGTGACGTCCCCGTGCTGGTCGCTCAAGCCAGCTGAAACCCGGCGGTCATTAGAGTGACCTCGGCTCGAGCGGACACCGAGAGCCGACCTACTTCCATGGATTGATCACCGGCACTCCGATAGCGCGTAATGCTGGGTCGCCGGTGGCGATGCACATATCGCTCGTCGCAGCCGTGGCGGCGATGCACCCGCCGGTCGGGCCGAGCCGCGTACCGGTAGTGCGCGCGGTTTCCATGATCTCGGCATACGCATTGGTAGCAGTCACATCAAAGGGGAGAATCCGGTCCGAGAACAGGGGCAGGATGCGCGTCTCGAATCTCTGGCTGATGCGCCGCGCACGCTCCGCGTTGGAGATCGCGACGAATCCGAACCGCAACTCGGCGACAGTGATAGCCGAAATGTACAGTGTCCGCACGGGATTGGCGTCTATCCAGGCGACAACTGACGGGTTGGGATCCTCGCGCATCGTCTCGACGAGGACATCGGTGCCGAGCAAGATCACGAGTCGAACCCCACAGGCCGGGGAACTGAATCAGCGGGAGCGGTGATGAGGGCGATTTCGTCGGGGGTGAGCGCGATCTCACAGCCGAGTCCTGCCAACAGCGTCCCCAACGCGACATCCTGATCGCACGGCAGCACCGCATCAGCAAGGATCGCGCATACCTCGGCGTCGACGCTACGACCGTTCATGGCGGCGCGGCGGCACAACGCCTCCTGTACCGCCGGGGGAATCCCGTGGACGCGCACTCGGCTCACCAACACCACCTCCCACTCCCAGCCGACCGGATCGGCACCGAACCCCGCATTCTCCACCCTAGAACGTCGGCCAATCGCACACCAGCAACGAGCCCAGTCCGCGCCGGAATCGACGAAGGACCCTAGTGATCGTGACGTTGTCATCTGACGTGCTGGGGTCCGAAAACGGTGAACTCAGGTCATGAGCGCAGGGACCGAGATGTCATCGACTGACAAGCAGATCCGGCGGGAGATCCAGTCCAGGGACGTGGTGGAGCCCTCTCCCGAGGTCGCGTGGCATACATTGCCATCAAGGGTCGTGGTCGAGCGGCTCGCGACCGGTATCGATGGTCTCACCGATCGCGATGTGCAGCGTCGGCGAGCTGTCCACGGATGGAATCGCCTCGCAGCAGCCAAGCCGCAGAGTGCCTTGCTGCGGTTCATTCGCCAGTTCCACAATGTGCTCATCTATGTCATGTCCGGTGCGGCGGTGGTGACCGCGGTGCTGCAACACTGGATCGATACCGCTGTGCTGTTCGCGGCGGTGATCATCAACGTCGTTATCGCCTATGTGCAGGAGGGCAAGGCCGAGGCGGCCATGGGTGCGATCCGGGCGATGCTCTCGCCTCGTGCCACGGTGATCCGCGACGGGCATACCGTGGATATCGATGCCGATGAGCTGGTTCCCGGTGATCTGGTCACGTTGGCGCCCGGAGATCGGGTACCCGCCGATATGCGGCTGCTCAGCGTCGACGGGTTGCGCGTGGAAGAGGCGGCGCTCACCGGGGAATCGGTGCCTGTCGACAAGTCCACCGACACGACCGCCGCCGATGCCCCGATCGCGGATCGGGTCGGTATGGCTTATGCGGGCACGCTGGTAGTCCGGGGTCAGGCCACCGGTGTCGTCGTGGGTACCGGCCCTCGAACCGAACTCGGGCGAATCAACCAATTGCTCACCGGCATCTCGCCCACCTCGACCCCGCTGTTGCGCCAGATCAGCAGGTTCGGGCGGATCCTGGCGGTGTTCATTCTGGCGCTCAGCGCGGCCACCTTCGCCCTCGGCGTGTTGTGGCGCGGACAAGGCATCGCGGAGATGTTCACCATGGCGGTCGCGCTGGCCGCATCCGCGATTCCCGAGGGCCTGCCCGCGATCATGACCGTCACCCTGGCTATCGGCGTCCAGCGCATGTCGCGGCGGCGCGCTATCGTCCGTCGCCTGCCCGCGGTCGAGGCGCTGGGATCGGTGACGGTGATCTGCTCGGACAAGACCGGCACATTGACCAGCAACGAGATGACGGTGCAACGCGTCATCTGCGGCGGCCACGATATCGACGTCGGTGGCGTCGGGTACGCGCCGGTGGGTGATCTCAGCATCGACGGGCGCATCATCGATCCGGCGCATTACCCGGCCTTGCGGGACGCTCTCCTGGCCGCCGAGCTGTGCAACGATGCGTCGTTGCACCAGGCCGACGACGCCTGGATGATCACCGGGGATCCGACCGAGGCTGCGCTGCTCGTCGCGGCCGCGAAGGCCGGACTACCGCACGACAGGGCCCGAGCTGAGCATCCACGTATCAACACGGTTCCGTTCGCGTCGGAGAACCGCATCATGGGCACCCTGCACACCGGCACCGACGCAGACGCGCTCATCCTGGTCAAGGGCGCACCCGAACGCGTACTGGGGATTTGCGATCGGCAGCGCGGCGTACACGGTGAAGAACCGGTCGATCGGCGCTACTGGCAGCACATGGCGGTAACGACCGCCGCACAGGGCCTCCGGGTCCTCGCGCTGGCTCGCCGACGCGGCGCTCCCCGCAACGCCGGAGTCCTCGAAATCGCAGACCTGGACGCCGGTTTCACGATGCTGGGGTTGGTGGGGATCATCGACCCGCTGCGACCGGACGCGGTCGTCGCGGTGCAGGAATGCCATCGGGCCGGAATCCGCGTGAAGATGATCACCGGTGACCACGTCGCCACCGCCCGCGAGATCGGTGCGCAACTCGGTATCGGGGTCGGCAAGCCCGCGGTGACGGGCGCCGAGATCGCCGCGATGGACGACGCGGAACTGCGGAACGTGGCGCACGAGCGTGACGTCTTCGCCCGGGCCAGCCCCGAACACAAACTGCGTCTGGTCTGCGCCCTCCAAGCCAGGGGTGACGTGGTAGCCATGACCGGCGACGGCGTCAACGACTCACCCGCGCTGAAGAAGGCGGACATCGGAATAGCCATGGGCGGCAAAGGCACCGAGGCAGCCAAGGAAGCCGCGGACATGGTGCTCGCCGACGACAACTTCGCCACCATCGCGGCCGCGGTATCCGAGGGCCGGACCGTCTACGACAATATCCGCAAGTTCGTGCTGTTCATGCTGCCGACCAACGGCGGCGAGGCGCTGGTGGTCATCGCCGCCATCATCTTCCAGATCACACTGCCGCTGACTCCGGCGCAGGTCCTCTGGATCAACCTCGCCACGTCCAGCACGCTGGGATTGGCACTGGCCTTCGAACCCCCCGAAACCGACGTCATGAGACGTCGACCACGACCGCCACGCGAGAACCTGCTGTCGCGATACTTCGCCTGGCGGGTGGGCATGGTATCGGTGCTCATGGCGGGCGGAGCCCTCGGCATGTTCCTGTGCGAGCTGAACCTGGGCACCAGCGTCGAGACCGCGCGCACGATGGCGGTCAACGCGATCGTCGTCGCGGAGATGTTCTACCTGCTCAACAACCGCTACCTGCTCGAACCCGTGCTCAACCGCATCGGCCTGTTCGGCAACAAAATCGCCTTCGCCACCGTGGTGGCCTGCACCGCGCTCCAGCTCTCGTTCACGTATATGCCTGCGATGAACGTGGTCTTCGGGTCCACGCCGCTGGGGTACGTCGAATGGCTCAAAGCCGCAGGCGTCGGCGCACTGGTCTTCGTAGCCGTCGAGATAGAGAAATTCGTCGTCCGCCGGCGGCGGACGAGCCCGCCACTTCGGGAGGAGCACCCCCAATGAGAACCTTCGACCGGATCATCGTCGACATCGATCCACACGCAGTACACCACCCTGAACTGGACCGTGGCGTCGCGATCGCCCGCGCGACCCACGCCGAACTCATCATCGCCGCCGTCATGACCCCACGCGACGTCCCACCGGTTACCGGAGGCAAGGACACCGACGCGGTCGATCACCTCAAATCCCTGCTGCAGATCGTGGCTGCTGGGGTGGGTGAGGTCAGGGTGTCGACCACGCTGCTGTTCGGGCCACCTGCGGAAGTGCTGGCCGAGGAAGCTCACCGCACTGGCGCTGACCTGCTGATCCGATCACACCCCCGGGACACCGCTCTGGCCGCCCAACGCCGTAGCGGCATCGACCGGGACCTGATTCGAACCTGTCCGGCCCCGGTACTGCTGGTCGGCCCTGGCATCGCGGCTACCCATCCTCGTGTCCTCGGGGCGGTCGCGCCGGACACTGGATGGCGCAATACCGCGGCGCTGAACCGGGCCGTCATCGACTACACGCTGACCATAGCGGCGGTCGAGGCAGGGACACCGACCCTGCTGCAAGCCTTCATGCCACCAGCCCTGCAACTCGCGCATGCCTCGGGCGTGGAGACCGCAGGCTATGTTGAACACTCGCGAACCGAGGTCACCTCACAGCTCGCCGCAGCCGTTCGCGACCTCGGTGAAGATCCCCGACACCTCGCACTCATCGCCGAGCAAGGGGTGGTCGAGGAGGTCCTACCGGCCTTCGTCGTCAGCCACGGTATCGATCTCGTCGTCCTCGGCATCCCGCCTCGCCGGGGACCTGCACGCTGGATCCTCGGGACCACCGCCGAGCGACTCGTACGCCACATGCCCTGTTCGGTACTGGCGGTCAAACCCGACCCACATACGTCGAGAACTACGCGGGCACTGGTCGATGCACTGTGATCTGCCCTGATCAGAGGCCGAACCAAACTGTGAAAACAGCCGCTCCACCTCCGCAACGAGTCGGTATGGAAGCTATACGATTCGCCGTCCATCGCCGAGTTGGTTGACGCGACGTTCGAGTTCGGCCAGCCGGTCACGGATCGGCGCGCTGTGCAATAGCTGCGCGAGCTGGTCGGCCTCGTCAGGCTCCAGCGTGATGGTCTGCAGCGGCGTATCGCCGTCGGCGGGGTCGTAGATGACGAGTTGCTGGATTCCGTCACGATCCCCGACGATGCCGAAACGCGAACCGTCGCGCGGGCGACAGTGATACAGCACGGCCCTGCCTGGTACCGTCGACCGGTCGACCTGCATGTCCGCGACTCCTTCCCCTGTACTGCTTGCAGCCGGTAGTCCCAGTCTTGGCTGTATGAGGACGTCCCGCTATGGGCGGGAGCACCCATTTGTAGGGTCTATCGCCCGGTCCCGGGAGCATTAGATGGGGGTCGCGCCTCATGGACACCGACTCGCCGACCGAACAGACTGGGGCTCATGAGCGGTCTGGCCGTCGCTGCGATCGGCCGGTGGGCACGGACACCGATCCCCGCCGGGCGCGCTGTACTGCCGCGTCGTGATCATCAACGGCCTCGTTTTCACCCTCGGCGTCCCGGTGCTCGCACTCTCACCCGCCTCGGTGCCCTCGCGCGTGCGGCTCACCGAGATTCCGGTAAGCATGCGCGGGCGCGCGCCCTGCACGTCAACGCCACCCTCACCATCGACGCCCGGCCCGGGCACGGTACCGACATCCAGCTCACCATCCCGACCGATCAGCGGAGGTCGTCGTGAACGCGCCCGCCCCGACCCGCATCCTGCTCGCCGACGACCACGCCCTGGTGCGCAG
>NZ_BAGD01000270.1 GCF_000308635.1 Nocardia otitidiscaviarum NBRC 14405
TGCGGCGACCGTGCCGCCCACCGCGTCCGCGCCGCCTACCGGAGCGGTACCGCCGGTGCCCCCGGCCGGAGCGGTCGCACCGGACCCGCGCCGCGACGATTACAGCTCCGGGAAGAACGGCGCGCGGTGACCGCTCGACGTCGTGAGCCCCATCCCAATGTGCGTGCCGCACAAGCCATGGCGCGGGAGCTGCGACACCGCGCGCTGGCGATGCGGGAGAAGTTCGAGCGCATAGTCGCACGCCGTCCATCCCCGTCCGGCATGGTCATTCCCGAGGTGAATGCCAAAGGGCAGCTGCTTAACCTGTATCTGGCACCCGGAACATGTGCGCGTTTCGCCAGCAGGGAGCTGGTGGCCGAGATCATGGCCGCCGTGCTGGAGAGCACTAACGACGCACGGCAGCAGTACCGGATCGCGACGAGCGACCCGACCGATCGGCCCCGGCCGCTGGGCGAGATCGTGCGCGAGTGGCGTTCCGGAAACGGTCCGAAGGATCAGATTCCCAACTTTGGGAAGCAAGGAGAATGAACGGCAGGTACGTCAGCGGAGGGAGACATCCGGATGGTCAACCAGCTGCGCCTCGATCCGGATAATCTGCGCGCGCTGGCCGACCGGCACGATCGGGCCGCCGCAAAGATCCGGGAGGCGGGCCGGATTCCGGAGGGCTGGATCGGCCGATTCCGATCTCAGTACGGAACCATCGCCGAACCGATGCGTGCCGCACTGGCGGACTATTTCGACCGGCGGCACCGACGGGCGGAAAAGCAGGCCGCCAGACATGAGCGGACTCGCGACATCCTGCGGGCGGCGGCAAATGAGCTCGAACATCGAGACCACGATTCCGGGCGGAATATCGGTGATCGCGGGCGCGGTTTCGACGCCGTGCCCACATCCGGTGGGCCGGTGCCCGTTTCGACAGCTCCCGCCGCCACGAGCCCGGTAGTCACGCCTTCGGTTGTCACGAATCCCCCCGCCGTGACTCAGGGGCCGTCGACGCCGAACTCCGTGCCGAGCGGCCCCGTAACCGGTCGACCGGTTGCGCCGCAACACCTTCCAGACGATAGTTCGGCCCCGGCGGTGATCCCGGGAGCAAGTGCCCAGAACCGCTCCGATTCTCAGCACTCCGGACTTTCGACTCCGCCTCCGGTGTCCGGTGAGCCCCCTCGGGCACAGGAGAACACCGGGCGGGCGGGCGGCAGCGGGGCCGCACCACCGCCGGGCGGTCCGACCGGACTCGGCTCACCGGCTCCGGCGGGGGTGACCGTCTCCGGTCCCGGAGCGGGTCCTCCTCCGGTGGCCGGGCTCGCGGCCGCCGACGCGCACTCTCGCGCGCAATCCACCGGTGCCGCCAGACCGGCATCTCCCATGACCGTGGGAGCGGCCGCGACCAGATCTGGCGCACGACAGCGTCTACAGCCGACGTCGAAGGCCGAGAGTCCCGACTTGGCGGCCGCCCGTAGACTGCTCGCCTCGATACTGGATGCCGTCGGGTCGACGGCACCCACGCTGGCGTGGTCGGTCGCCGCACTGCGCAGTCCGGTCGGCATGGCGCTGTTCCTCACCACGAACGAGGGCCGGGGCTGGTTGCCGCCCGGTCTGTACCTGCCGCGGAATCTGTCCACGCCGTGGCGACGCGACGATGCGGTGGGGGTGCGGGAATCCGATTGGGCCGCATGGGAACAGTACACCGACCCGGCCCGCATTCTGGTGGAGTTCGCCCGGATCTTCGGCCCGAGGGCGAATGCCAGCCTGACCGCGCTGGTGAGTTCGGACCACATCGATCCGCAACTGCTGGCGGATAATCCGGAAACGGCGGTCGGCGAGCGGGTCGAACCCGCGAACGAAGTGAATCTGCGGAGTCCCGGACCCCGTACCGTCGACCGGTTGGGCTTCGCCGGGTCCGCTGACGCGCTGGCCGAGGCATTCGGCGTACCGCGTGCGGCGCGCGCGACCCGGGGCCTCGCATTGGCTGTCGACGCCCATCACCGGGTGCGGCGAGCCGACGCCACGCCGATGGCCGCGGTGCCGGTCGAACAGCTGCGGGAACAGACACTGGCACTGCTCGAGGCCGGGGAGCCCGCACCGAAACAGTGGTGGGCCGAGTTGCGGCAGGCGGATAACGCCCTTGTCGAGGTGATCCGATCCCACGCGGCAGGGGACCGGGAAACCCTGCGGTCCCTGGTGTTTCAGCGCCGATGTACCGAGTTGGCGCTGCTGCTGGACGGTCAGCCGGGATATCGCCGGTTGCGCGATCAGTTCTACGCGTACGAGCAGATTGTGAAGCATCCGGCATTCGCCGATTCCCGGAAGGTGTCCGTCGGACCGGCGCTCGACGCCGGACGGCCTGTCGTCGTCCCTGATCTCCGTGCCGGATCGGACAGCGGGCTGCTGCGCGCCGAGTAGCGAGGAGAGATCATGACAAATTACGCGGTATACGGCAGCGATGGTGAACGTAAGGATGACACCACTGATCGACCCGACGAGGGGTTTTACTACGCTCAAGACGACCCGGAAGGGGAGCTCACCCTCTATCAGGTCGTGGGCGACGAGCATGTCGAGATCGAATCGTGGCCCACGTCCCAGGATGTCGATTACCGTATTTCCGAGGATGGCGTGCCGTACTCGGTCGAGATGACCGATATCGATGACGAAGACTACGGATCCATTCAAACCGACGGAGAAAATCTGGACGCCGAAACTCTGGGCGAGGTGCCGTTCTGGGGAGAATTCGGCGAACAGACGGTGATGACCCCGGAAGGGGATCGCATCGAAGTGGTGAATTTCCCCATTCCGCGCGGTGCCAGTCCGGACCTGAAACTGTTGATCAGGGATACTCAGGACACCATGCAGGAGGGCTTCGACTCGATCGGCGTGGGCGATCCGGAGTCGGCCCCGGAGTTCACCAACGTCCTCCAGGATATCGGGACGACGAATGGCTGGAAAAATGTCATGGGTATCGAGGATCAATCGGCGACCAATGACGAACACGAGACATTCGCCGAACGCATGGATGAGCGGCAATCCTTGTTCGACGACAAGAACGATACTGTCAAGATCGATGTCGACGACCTCCCGGCCAAAAAGGAAGAGATCCTGGCGGCCCTACGAAGGATCAAGAACGACTTGAAGTCGGATCTCGAAGTGGATCTGCTCGAATTCATGGAGAATCGCGAAGATACTACGCTCGATGTCGATGAGGACGGAAACATCATCGCCGACACCTTCGCGGCCTACGACAGCAACCAGCGAGAGCACTTCACCAGTGTTTTGTACGAGTTGAACGAAACCGAGTCGGGAGCCCAGCAATACCAGCTGCATCCTGATAGGGAGCAGTACTACTACGTCCAGAAGATCATCGACGCTTCTGGGGCCTGGGACACAGAATACGACCGAGCGGTCAAGGAATTCCAGGACAAGGCCGCGCGAACCGATGACGACGACGGCGATGGCGACGGCAATGGCGATGGCGACGGCAATGGTGACGGTGACGGCAATGGCAACGGTAATGGCAATGGCAATGGCAATGGCAATGGCAATGGCAACGGCAACGGTAATGGCAATGGCAACGGCAACGGCAACGGCAATGGCAACGGCAACGGCGACCCGTTCGCCGGTAACGGACTGCAGAATCCAGGGGATCTGTACGAGGATCTGATCAATGGCTCCGGTGGGAAGACGGGGGCGGAGGACGGCGGCGAGACCGAGGGTGGTAGCGGACTCACCGCCGAGAAACTGGAACAGATAATCAGCGATCTGGAGGCTGAACGGGGAAACGATGGTGCCGAAGCGGGGAACGCGGACACCGACCCCGGCGGTGCGGATGGCGGTGCCAGCGATACACCTACACCTACCCCGCAGGCCACCCAGGTCCCCGGGCAGAACACCAACTCTGGTATGGGCGGCATGGACATGCTGCCGGTCGCCGCGCTCATGTCGGGGTTGTCCGGCAACAACAGTCCGTTCGCACGCAAGGAACCCGATTCCGCGCCCGACGAGGACCCTCGGAACACCGACCCCGGTGGGAATCCGTATGCGCCCGACCAGAATCCGGTGCCGATTCCGGGGAGCGAGATGCCCGAAGCGGTGACCCCGCCCGAGGGCGTCGGCCCTCCGCCGCAGACACTCACCCCACGGGGTGGGATGGTGGACGTCAAGCTCCCGGACGGTACGACGCAGAAAGTGCCCGCAGTGGTCGCCGAAGCGGTGAACAAGGAACTGCACAACCCGAACGGCAGTGACGGGCGGGGTGCCTACGAGGGGACGGTCGCGGAGGCGTCGGCGGGCAATTCATGGATTCCCGTGGGCCCGACACCCGGGGGAACCGATGACGGACCCCGTCCCGGCATCCAGACCGGCGATGTGGTGCAGTGGGAGAACCGGACAGCGCTGGTGGTGGTGACCGACGAGGGCCTGAAGGTCATTGTGAGCGGGCAACTCGTACCCCTGGATCCGAACAATCCCCCCGATGACGGAAATGGGCCGTACGGCGACTTCGTCGGCTACTTCCATCCGACCGGAATCGACCAGGCCACACCGAATCCCGATCCCACCGACGATGCCGCCACGGCCGCCCCGCCGCCGGTCACCGCCTCGGACCGGACCGCACCGGAACCGCCCGCCGTGGAGGCTCCGACGCTCCGGTAGGGGCGGAGCCGAAGTGCGCCGCCGCAATTCCGTTCACCGAACTCGGGCCGCGCGGGCGCGCGCCTCCGGCAACCCGGTGGGCAGGACGGGCGATGGCGACCGGATGGTCCGGACGGGCGGTGGCGACCGGGACGGGCCGGACGGTCGGCGGCAGCCCGATGAGCCGGACCGATGGCGGCGACCGGATGGGCCGGACCGGCGGCATCGGATCGGCCGGATCACCGCGGACGCGCACGGTTCGCCGCCGATGCGCCCGACGTCCTGTGCGTGTATCGCACACGATAACGCCTTGTGGCGGAACGAATCCCAGACCGCATGATGTGGGCGATGCCCGCCGTGGCGGCGATCCGCCTGGCCGATGCGCCGGATCTGACCGACGCCCTGGTCAGACGGATGTCGGCGGACCGACTTCGGGCGCGGTGACCCCGCCGGGCCTGCGCGGTCCGCGCGATACTTCAGGCCCGGCAGGCCCGGCAGATTCGCCAGGTGCCGCGGGCTCGCCGGAGCCACCAGGTCCCGCAGGCTCGCCAGATTCACCCGGTTCAGCGGGTTTGTCAGGTTTGCCAGGTTCGCCTGGTCCGGTGGATGTGCGAGGGACGGCGGGTCCGGCAGGGGCCGCCGAGCCCGCCGTGTCGGCTTCGCCGTTCGGCGCCGGTGGGCCCCCGTGGTCGGCGGCGACAGGCCGTGCGGAGGCGGCGACGCCCGGCGGTGGGATCGGCTCCGCCCTGCGGGTGTCGGAAACGTCCGCGGTTGTCGCGACTTTCGGTGCGGGACGGGTGGTTTCGGGCACGGAGACCCCGGCCGGGGTGTCGGCGGCGGGCCGGGTTCTCGACCAGGGGGTGGCGAGGGGCGTGTGCTCGGTGTGCGGTGCCGTGGGTCGGGTCGGGTCCACGAGGTCCTGCTCCGGAGGCGTCGTGCTCGATCCGGCCGGTTTCGCCTTGCGTGTCCACGGCGTCGCTCTCGTGGCACGCGGTGGACTCGCTCCGGCGGATGGTGCGAGGTTCCCGGCGCCACTACCGTCCCGCTGCCCATCTCCGGATGCCGACACCGACGCCGCCGTCGCTGCTGCGGACGCCGACGGCGTCGTGAATGCGGTTGTGTCGGACAGGGAACCGACAGCCCGAGAAGCAGCCGGATCGGATGTCGTGGTGGCCGGGGCCGTATCGGTGGCACGAATATCGTGCTGCCCGTCCGACCGTGATTCGGCTCCGGGACGCTGGCCGACGGGCTCGGACGAGTCAGGCATCGCTCGGACCGGTGCCGGAGTGTCCCCGGCCGACTGGTCCGGCGGGCGTCCGGCATTGCCGCCGTTGTTCGCCCCGGCCGGTTGTCCCGCAGTGCCGCTACCGTTCTGGTCCGGTGTACCGGGGGCTTGCCGCGCGGCATCGGTCGACTGTTCGCCTCGGCCGGTGTCGTCAGGCGCGGACGCCGTCGGATGCTGCGCCCGGGACTCGGATGCCGAGGCGGTCGCGGCGGATTCCGACGGCGTTGTGCCGGAAGGTTCTTCGAGACCGATCGTCAGCGGCCGCGCCGTCGGTGCCGCCACGGTGGCCGGGGAGGCGGCCGTGGACGGATCACCGGCATACCGCGAATCCCCATGCGGAGTCGAATCCGGTGCACCCGTGCCCGGTCCTGGGTCGGGCGAGGCCGAGGTACGGGGGATTCCGGCAGGCTCGTCCATCCCGCCGCCCGAGGTGGTGAAGTCCAGACCGGCGACATTGTTCGCGAAATCCTCCGCGTGCCGGGTGATGTCGGCCGCGTGATCGTCGAGCACCTTCGCGTATCGCAGCACCTCGTCGGGATCGATATGGAGCGTCTGTGTCGGTCCGGCCTCAGACGGGACCCCGAGGGCGCGGCGCGCGGACTCGTAGGCGAACCCGTTGACCACCCGGGCGACGGTTTCCTCGAGCGGTTCGATCGCGCGGCCGATCACTTCGGCCAGTAGGTAGCTGAGCAAGGTCTGTTCCATGGCGACGAGCAGTCGCCGCGCCGCAGCCGCGATGGCCGGACCCATGGTGGCGGACAGCCCGGAGGTGGCCACCGCCGCCGACATGGCCGTGGCGTACGCGACCGCCAGCGCCGCGAGCTCGGTCAGGACCGCGATCTTGACCGTAACGATCACCACCGCCGCGGCGTCCAGCGCGGTGGCGACGACCGTGCAGGCCTGATCGAGGTCGGCCATATTCGTCGCGCTCATGCGCGCCCAGGTGGTGACGAGCTGTTCGTAGGAATAGCCGGAGTACACCGACCCCATATCGTTGATCGTGCCGGTCGCCGCGGTGTGCGTGTTCCGCACCTTCTCGGCGAAGGTGCGTACCTGGTCCGCGAGTTCGCGCACGTGGTCTTCGTTGATATCCGGATACGGAAATCCCAAGAAATTCAGGAAGAGCGCGACTTCGCTCGGAATTTGAATCGCCACGCGTGCAACCTCATACGGCCCGTTTACAGAACCCGTACGACGACGGAGTTGTGGTCCAGATCGGACCAGCGGACGCTCGCGCCGGAATACGGCGCCTCGATCACCTTGCCGCCGCCCGCCGCGAGCTGCACGTGCTCGGGCCCGCGGGCGCTGAAGGAACTACCGGGGAACACCAGATCACCCGGCTGGGCATCGCGGGGGTGAATGCGGAAGCCGCTGTAGATCTGTTCGTAGGTGGTGCGGGGCAGCACCACCTCGCCGCCGGAAGCCTGAGCCACCGCGTACTGCGTCAACCCCGAGCAGTCGAAGCCGCCGCCGCTCGGGCCGTTTGCGCCGCCGCCACCCCAGACATAGGGCGTGCCGAGCCAGCCGCTCGCCGCGGATACCGCCGCGCCCCCCGGTGTGCCGTCCGACTGCCGGTGCGATCCGCGCGGCGGCGCGGTATGGGCGCCGAGTGCCGCGGACACCGGGCGGATCCGCCGCCGCCGCCGTACCCGGCGGTTGGTAGGCACCGTGCGCGGGCGCGGCGGCGCGACCGCCGGTGGCATGATCTGCGCGGCCAGGCGGCGGGCGGTGTCCAGGTCGGCGGTGACCTGCCTGGTCGCCTGCGCGATACTCCGCTGCGCGGTGTCGAGCAGGGCGGGTCCGCTGAACCGGGCGTCACCCACCGAGACGAGGGCCTGCACGCGGGTCCGGAATTCGGTGAGCTGGTGTGCGAGTTGCTGTCTGCCGACCACGGTGCCGTCGCCGGATCGGGCCACGGAGGTGTGCACGGTGCCGTCTCGGCGGGACTGGCTGTCGGCGACAACGGTGTGCGCGCCGAGGGCTTCGGTGTATCCGGCCAGGCCGGACGCACTCTGCGCGCGCATACCGGCGGCGATATCGCGCATCATGACCGTCGAATGACCGGTCGCGGGCCGTCCTTCGCCGTACAGGCCGGCCAGCACACGCAATGTCTCGTCTACATCAGCAGTCAAATCCGCCACCATTCGATCGATTCACCGCCCGCCCACCTCTCGGATCGCCCCCGGCTCATTGTCGGCCCTTCCCACGGTAGGGGATAAACGACAATGGGCGGACGGGGCAGAGAGGTGGTGGCGACGGCATGGCGGCTGAGCTGACCGACGAGCAGGTAGCGGATCTCGAGGAACGGCTGTTCGCGCTGTTGGCCGAGGAGACCGACAAAAAAGAGGACAAGAACTTCTGGACCGTCGAACTCGTCCGGCCACCCGGCGCGTCGACCGGTCTGCAGGCGTACATCGCGCTGGCCGAGGCCGCCATTCAGGGCTGCGTGAACCTGCTCGGTATCGGCACGACCAGTCCGCCGCCGAAGGTCGAGGATCTGATCCGCCCGGTGGTCTACGAGAATCTCGGCAAGGGCGAGTCCACCGAGGCGTATAAGGACACCCTGACCAAGGTCGAGGCCCGCCAGGGCGCGTTGCTGCGGGCGGATCGCAATGTCGTGGAAATCGCGAAATACGTTTCCAGCGAAGAGGATCAGACGCTACGCGCCATCAAGGACATCGTCGGCGACCTCAATGGCAAACTCGAGGCCGTCGGCAAGGCCGAGTTGAAGCCCGCTCAGGAGATGGAACTGTTGCGCCATCTCGCGGAGGCCGTCGCCGCCGTGCAGAACAAGCTGACCGCTGTCGCGGAACTGAACAAGGATATGGCCGGTTCCGAGGATGACGGCGACGGCAAACCCGGCGGCGGCGGTGCGGCCGGTGGCGGTGGCGGGGGCGGTGACGGCGGCGGAATCGCCTCGATGCTCCCGATGCTGGCCATGCTTCCCATGATGGCCATGCCGCTGCTGA
This sequence comes from Nocardia otitidiscaviarum NBRC 14405, assembly GCF_000308635.1. Lineage (GTDB taxonomy): Bacteria > Actinomycetota > Actinomycetes > Mycobacteriales > Mycobacteriaceae > Nocardia > Nocardia otitidiscaviarum. Next base: position 8,878 of record NZ_BAGD01000270.1, read on the forward strand.
ACATGGTGCCCGACCTACTGGAGAACCTCAACGGCGAACCGGAGGACGGTGAGGGCGGCGCACCCGCACCGGAAAGCGCACCCGCGCCGAATGATTCGCCCGCTCCGACCGATCCGCGCAACGCCGAGGCGGAGCAGCCGAACCCGGACGGGAACGAAGCCGAGGGCGAACCGGAGTCGCCACAGCCCGATTCGTCGGCCACGGGTGAAGCGGTCGGGCAACCGGCTGCCGACCCGCTGGGGCCGCTCGGACCTGTGGTCGGCGCACTGGGCCGGACTGTCCGTTCCGCGCTGCAACCGGCGGCGACGCGACCGGCCTCGGACGCCGACGACGAGGCGGACGCCGCGCCGTCGGCCGACGATTTGTCCGACGACGGCCTCACCGAGATCTAGGCGTAGCGGGTCCGCGCGGCCATCGCCGCACGTCAGGACCTGTTCCCACCGGTGGGAATGAGTCCGGTGAGACGTTCGGCGGGGTGACTTATGGTGCGGGGGAACGAGATCGGCGGAAGGGACGGGGCGAGTGTCGGGTCCGGAGGACGCGTTCTACACCGGTGTGCAGGCTTTGGGTCTGATCGCCGGCGGTATGCGCAATGAGGAGCACGCGGCGGCCGCATTCAGGGCGGCGACAGATCTGGACCCGGACATGTGCGATGCCTGGCTGGGGCGCGCGATGGCGGGTGAGGTCACTCCCGAGGTGATCTACGGTGCCTATCGATCGGTGCACAATCTGTACCGGGACCAGCAGCGGGCCGGCCTGGTCGATCGGGCCCTGTGGTGCCAGGTCGAGATCGGGATGTACGGGCTGCGGGTGGCCATGGCCGACCGGGACCAGATCGCCATCGCGCAGGCCGCCGCCTACGCCGAGGCGGGGGAGTGGCGGGAGGCCGCCGCGATCCTGGACGAGGTACCGGGTGACGAGGTCGCCGAATTCGTCCGAATGTCACTGTACTTCCGCACGGAACGTTGGACCGATGTGCTCGAGATGCGGACCCGGCGGCCGGTGCTCGACGACGGCCTGCTCGATATCGCCGCCGAATTGATGGCCGCCCAGGCCATGGCGCACCTGGGCCGGTTCGGCGAGGCGCTGCCGCGCGCGCGGCGGCTGGTGGAGGACAGCTCGTCGGGCAACCAGTCGTACATCTGGGCGGACGCGCACTTCCTGTACGGAATGCTGTTGCGGCACACCGGCGAGCACGAGGCCGGCGACAAGGTGCTGAAGGGGTTGCAGGGCTCCGGACTCTGGTCCGCGCGCCCGGAGTGGCAGCGCGCGGTCGAGGACAAGTCCTATCGGCTGCCGCAGACCACACCGGCCGTGATCGCGTCCCGCACCGACGAATGGGATCCGAAGTCCGGTGACGATCCGGTCGAGGTCGCGGCCGCGGCAGCCCGGGAGGAGCGGGCGTCGCTGCTGGCCGAGGCATCGGAGCTGTTGCGGGCGCAGATCGGGATGGAATCGGTCAAAGAGCAGGTCGACCGATTGAAATCCGGTGTGCAGATGGATCAGGTCCGGGCCAAGCGCGGCCTGGCCGTCGACTCCAAATCCCAGCACCTGATCTTCTCCGGCCCGCCCGGCACCGGCAAGACCACCATCGCGCGGGTGGTGGCCAAGATCTTCGCCGGACTCGGGGTGGTGGAGAAGGCCGATGTGGTGGAGGTGTCCCGCAACGATATGGTCGGCACCCATCTCGGCCACACCGCGCCCAAGACCAATGCGCTGATCGACTCGGCGCTGGGCGGGGTGCTGTTCATCGACGAGGCGTACACGCTGATCCAGGAGGGACTGTCGGGCGGCGACGCGTTCGGCAAGGAAGCCGTCGACACGCTGCTCGCCCGGATGGAGAACGACCGCGACAAGTTGGTGGTGATCATCGCCGGCTACGAGGACGAGATCGACCGGTTCCTGGCCTCGAACGAGGGCTTGTCCTCACGGTTCACCAAGCGGATCCGCTTCCCCAGCTACGACCCGGACGAACTGGTGCAGATCGCGGATCACATTGCCAAGAAGAAGGATTCGCTGATCTCCGAGGACGCCCGGGAGATTCTGCGGGAACGGTGCGCGGAGATGTCCCGCCGCGACGCCGGGGGCCGGCGCATGATCGACCTGGCCGGCAACGGCCGCTTCGTGCGCAATGTTGTCGAAGCCGCCGAGGCCGAGCGGGACTACCGTTTCACCCGCGACAATGTGGACATCTCGGCGATGACCGACCAAGAGTTGATGACCGTCGACGCCTTCGACATCACGGCGGCCCTGGCGGGTTTGACACCCACCGCGCAGAGGTAGCACACCGTGGCCCGCTTCCGGGTGGTGTCCAAACACCAGGTGTCCGGATGGCGCTTTCTGCTCCGCCGGATCGAGCACGCGCTGGTGCGCCGCGACGCCTCGATGCTGGACGATCCACAGCGCGGCCGGTCGACCGCCCTGATGATCGGCCTCGCGCTGGCCTGTGTCGGCGTCGCCGGTGCGGCCGTGCTGGCGTTCTTCTCGCCCGCGAAGAAGGTGGGCGACTCGCCGATCGTGGCCGACAAGGACACCGGGGCGCTGTATGTGAACATGGGCGGCCGGATGTATCCGGCGCTCAATCTGACCTCGGCGCGGCTGATCACCGGGCAGGCGGTCGATCCGGTGCGGGTCGACGCGGGTGAACTGGCGAAGTACCCGCGCGGGCCGTGGGTCGGCATTCCCGGCGCACCGGGCCGCATGGTGGGCAGTTCGGATCGCGACTCGTACTGGGCGGTGTGCGACCGAGCCCGGGGCGGGGCCGCCGCTCCGGTGGATCCGGAAACCGGCGTGCCGACGGCGACGACCGCGCCGGTGCATACCACCGCGATCGGTGGCCCGCTCACCGTGGACGGCGACGGCGCGCGGGAACTGGAGGCGGACGAGGCGCGGCTGATGCGCAACGGGCGCACGATCTGGCTGGTGTATCGTGACGGCTCGAACGGCGCGGTGCGCGCCATGATCGACCTCGCCGACTCCGCGGTGACCCTGGCCCTCGGGCTCGATGCCACCGCACCCGTCATGCCCGCCTCCGACGGACTGATCGAGGCGATACCCGAGGTTCCGGCCCTCCGGGTGCCCGAGATCCCCGATTTCGGCACCAGCATGACCTTCTCGACCGGCCTGACGGTGCCGGTGGGGTCGGTGCTGACGGTCTCGCAGCCGGATCGGGGCGCGGAGTACTACCTGGTCTCGTCGTCGGGTGCGGTCCGGGTGAGCCCGGTGCTCGCGGCGATGGTCCGCAATTTCGATGTGCGTGGCGCCATTTCGTCGCAGACGGTGAGCCCGAGCGTGATCGCCGCGAACCTACGGCCCGGGGACTGGCCGGGGACCGAGCACTACCCCCGCCGTCCCGTCCGCCTGGTGGACACCTCGACGCACGCGGTGACCTGCCTGTCCTGGGAGCGTCTCGACACGGAACCGAGTGCCATGATCGATCTGCTGGTGGGCCGGCAGCTGCCGCTCGCCCCCGATGAACAGCGGCTGCCGGTCGGGCTGGTGACCGCGGCCGGTTCGGCGGGCACCACCGCCGATGCCGCCTATCTGCCCCGCACCAGCGGGCGATTCATCCAGGTGACCGGTGATGATCCCGGATCCGGTCTGCGGGAATCGCTGTGGTGGATCTCCGACAGCGGAGTCCGCTACGGCATCGCCGTCGAGCCCGGCCGATCGCCGTCGGCGGATCCGACACTGCGGTCGCTGAACCTCGGCACCCCGGTGCCCGCACCGTGGTCGATCGTCTCACTGTTCGCGGTGGGGCCCACGCTGTCCCAGGTGGATGCCCGGATCCAGCACGACGGCATTCCATCCAACGACACCGGTGTCGGCTTCGGCGGGGACGGACGATGACTACGACACGACGGTTCGTACGACCGGCCCGAATGGTGACGGGGCCGAAGGCTCCGGCGGTGGCCGAGTTGAAGCTACAGCCGCCGACCGAACTGCCCCGGCCGGTACCGCCGTCCAAACTGAAGATGATCCTGCCCGTCGTCATGGTGGCCGCGATGGTCGGCATGATGGTGATGATGTTCCGCGGCGGGCGGGCCATGTCACCGATGATGCTGTTCTTCCCCATGATGATGATGGTGTCGATGGTCGGCATGATGAGCGGCGGGCTGGGCGGCGGCAACAAGGGCTCCGCCGCGGAGGTGAACGAGGACCGCAAGGACTATCTGCGCAGTATCACCGACCATCGCAAGACCGTGCACGACGCCGAAGCCGAACTGCACCGCTTCCTGCGGTATTCGCACCCGGGGCCGGACGAGATCGGCAAGCTCGTCGGCGGCAAGCGGATGTGGGAGATCCAGGCACCGCACCCGCAGTTCCTGCGCGTGCGAATCGGGTTGGGGCGGATCGCCAATCAGGTACGGGTGATCGTGCCGGAGGCGGCGCCCACCTCCGACCTCGATCCGGTGGGCGTCGTCGAGATCACCCGCTTCGCCAAGGCCTACTCCACCGTCGGCGGGATGCCGGTGGCGATGAACCTGCTGTCCACCCCCCAGGTGATCTTCGACGGTGATCCGGACGCGGTCGCCGCGCTGGTGCGGTCGATGATCGCCGAGATCGCCGTCCTGCACGGCCCGGACCAGGTGGCGGTGGCCGCCGCCCTGCAGGATCCGGACGCACCGGAGTGGGGCTGGCTGAAATGGTTGCCGCACAGTCAACATCGCGACGCCACCGACGGTATCGGCCCCGGCCGGATGGTCTACCGCACCGTGGGCGAGATCAGGGCCAAGGTGCTGGCCCAGTTCAATCGCGGTCCGTTCTCCACCACCGCCGAACCCGCGGTGGACAAGAAGCATCTCGTGCTGATCGTCGATGTCGGCGGCTCGGCGAACGAACGCGATATCTCCGGTATCGACGGCTGCACCTGGATCCGGATCGGTGCGACCGAACAACCGCTGCCGCGCTCGCTGCGGTTCACCGTGGACGCCGACCGGACCATCCGGGAGGTGACCTCGCGGTCCACCCGACAGGTCGCCATCGCCGATCGGATATCGGTGTCCGCCATGACCGCGCTGGCCCGCAGCGTTTCCCCGTACCGGCTGTCGTCGGTGGTGGAGGCCGTGGCGGCCGAGCAGGCCAGCGGCGGCACCTCATGGCAGGAGATGGTCGGCATCGCCGATCCCGGGGCGATCCGCATCGACCGGCAGTGGCCGCCGCGGCGGGACAGCGACCGCGCCCGGTTGAACATCCCGTTCGGCCACGATCCGGCGGGTGCGACGGTGTTCCTCGATATCAAGGAATCCGCCGAGGAGGGTATGGGCCCGCACGGAATGTGCATCGGCGCAACCGGATCCGGCAAGTCCGAGTTCCTGCGCACCCTGGTGCTCTCCGCCGTCGCCACCCATTCGCCGGACGCCCTCAACCTGCTGCTGGTCGACTTCAAGGGTGGCGCGACCTTCCTGGGCTTCGACCGCCTCTCGCACGTGACGGCCGTGGTCACCAATATGGAGGAAGAATCCGACCTGGTCACCCGTATGGAGGACGTGATCAACGGCGAAATGGCGCGCCGGCAGCGGATTCTGCGCGACGCGGGCAATTTCGCCAATGTGGCCGACTACGAGAAGGCCCGGGAACAGGGCGCCGACCTGGCGCCACTGCCCACCCTGTTCATCATTCTCGACGAGTTCGCCGAATTGCTGGAGCAGTACCCGGATTTCGCCAAACTGTTCGTGGCGATCGGGCGGCTCGGGCGGTCGCTGCGCATCCACCTGTTGCTGTCCTCGCAGAAGGTGCCCTCCAATCGAATGGGCGAACTGGAGGCGCACCTGTCGTACCGGGTCGCGTTGCGCACCAACCAGACCAGCGACTCACGTGACGCGATCGGCACCGCGGACGCCTATCATCTGCCGAAGAAGCCCGGGTCCGGCTATCTGCGCGTGGGCGCCGGTGAGCTACAGCGGTTCCAGGCCGCGTACGTCGGCGAGTCGTGGACGGCTCCCTCGCCGACCTCGGCCGGGTCCGCGACTCCGAACCGGGCCCGTCGACCCGGCGGGGGCTATCGACCGCCGCAGTTGTTCACGGCGGCCGCGGTCGCCGACATCCGGCCACCGGTGCCCGAACCGGAGCAGCCGACGACACCGGATCCGGAGCCCGAGGGCGAACCGATCACCGTGATGGAGACGGTGCTGCAACAGTTGGCCGGGCACGGCCGACCGGCGCACAAGATGTGGCTGCCGCCATTGAATGTCGCGCCGACCCTGGATCGGCTGGTTCCCGCCGTCGAGCCGGGCGGACTGCGCATCCCGCTGGCGATCGTGGACAAGCCGCGCCAACAGCGCCAAGACGTATGGTCGATGGATCTGTCCGGTGCCGGTGGGCACGCGGCCATCGTCGGCGGGCCGCAGTCGGGCAAGTCCACCGCGCTGCAAACCCTCATCCTGTCCGCGGCTCTCACCCACACCCCGGAACAGGTGCAGTTCTACTGCCTGGACTTCTCCGGTGGTCTGGCGGCGCTGCGCAACCTCCCGCACGTGGGTTCGGTGGCGCTGCCCCGGGACGCGGACCGGATCCGGCGCACCATCGCGCTGGTGAACAACCTGCTGGCGAGTCGGCAGGCGCTGTTCGCCGAACTCGGCATCGACAGCATGCGGGAATTTCGGCGGCGGCTGGCCTCGCCGGAGACCGCGGCCGAGTTGACCGCGCGCGATCAGCACGGCGACGTCTTCCTGGTCGTCGACGGCTGGGATATCGGATTCACGATCACCGGGCCGTATTACGACGAGTACATGCCGACGTTGGAAGCCCTTGCCCTGCAGGGCCTGAACTACGGCATCCACCTGGTGATCAGCAGTTCGCGCTGGGCCGCGATCCGGCCCGCGATGAAGGACATGCTGCAGACCCGAGTGGAACTGCGGCTCGGCGATCTGACCGACACCGCGTTCAACTCGCACCGTGGCCTGGTCGCGGCGATCCCGCCGAATCGGCCGGGTCGCTGCATCTCCGTCGATGCCCTGCACATGCTGACCGCGCTGCCCCGGATCGACGGGGTGAGCGAGGCCGACTCCGCGGCCGAGGGACTCGCTGCCGCGATCGAGCATCTGTCCCGGGTCTACGCGGGCCGGAAGGCTCCCGTCGTGAAGCTGCTGCCGTCCCGGATCGGCTGGGACGAGATCCACGCGGCTCGCCCGGCCCCGCAGACTCTCGCGCAGCGGCTGGTGCTGCCGTTCGGGGTACGAGAATCCGATCTGAGTGTCGCCGCCGTCGATTTCGGGGTATCCACGCACATGATCGTGCTCGGCTCCTCGGGCAGCGGAAAGTCGTCGGTGATCGCGGCGTTCCTGGAATCCATTCAGCGGCAGTTCACCCCGGACCAGGCACGAGTGCTGCTGGTCGACTATCGGCGTCGGCACATGGACGCGATCAGCGACGAACAGCGGATCGGGTATCTGACGACGGAACGCGATCTCGCCGACGGGCTGCCGGCCTTCGCCGCCAAGATGCGCAGCCGCCGCGCGCCGGACGGTGTCACCTCACAGCAGCTCAAGGAGCGGTCCTGGTGGAGCGGGCCCGAGATCTTCCTGGTCATCGACGATTACCACATGGTGGCGCAGCGCGGCATGATGAATCCCCTCGACCCGATCAAGGACATCATCGTGGATGGCCGCGACACCGGCCTGCACGTCATCGCGGCCCGCAATATCGCCCAGGCCGACTCCGCGCTCTACGACAACATTCTCGGTCAGATGAAGAACCTGAACTCCTCCGGCCTGATCATGGACGGATCCAAGCTCGACGGCATTCTGATCGGCGACGTGAAACCCACGAAACAGCCGCCCGGCCGCGGGATCTTCGTCGAGCCTTTACATGCCCGCAAAGACCTGGTGCAAGCCGCCTGGGAGCCGGAATAGGAACGATGAGAACCAATTTCGCGGTGGTATCCCCACTGTTGGGGATGGCTTAACGTTCTGATTGTGCAGCCCGAGTGGGGCAGCATCCGTCGATAGGAGTTCATGCGATGACGCTGCACATTTCTCCGGAACACCTTCCGGTAACCAGTGCCGAATTGGTCACGGCGGAGACGGCTCTCGTCGGTGCGATGAAGGCCGCGGCGGCGGTCGCGGCACCGGTTTCCGCCGCGATCGACCCGGTGAGCATCCTGTCCGCGGCGGCGTTCGCCGGTTACGCCGTCCCGTTCTTCACGACCACCGCGACCGGAGCGGGGCACCTGCAGGCCGGTGCGCAGGAACTGGTGCCGATCAGTGTCAACTACCAAAGCACGGATACCACCGGCGGCACGGTGGTCGCACCGCGCGGCGCCGCGTTCAACGGCTGACCTGGAGCGACCCGTGGCCTTTCCGCTGACCTTCCTGTTCGCGGCACTGCCGCCGGAATTCAATTCGTACATGCTGTCGACCGGTCCGGGACCGGGTCCGATGCTCGTCACCTCGGCTGGATACCGGCAACTGGCCACTGTGCTCGCGGGGACGGCTGCGGCCTCCGACGGGTCGATGAATTCGATGTCGTTCGCGTGGGCCGGACCCTCGGCGACTGCCGCGTCGACCGCGTTCCGCACCCATGCCGCCTGGTTGCGGAAACAGGCCGCGGTCGCCGACCAGGTGGCGGTGCAGGCCAGCGGCGTCGCCCGGGCCTACACGGGAGCCATGGCTACGATGCCACCGCTGCCCGCGATTCTGGCGATCAAGGCGGTGATCAAGGTCTGCCGGGCGGCGGCGCTCGCGGGGGCGCCCACCGGCCCGACCGTCGCCGTGCTGGCCGCCGCCGAGACGGTCTACTACGGCATGTGGATCGAGGCGGCCAAATCGATGATCAAATACACCGGAGAGGCATCGGCCCATGTGGCGGCGCTGCCGCCACCGATTCCGGCACCGCCGATCATCGCCGGTCCCGGCCCGGTCTCCCCGTACATGGCCGTCGTACCGACGATTGGACCCGCGCCGACCAGCGGGACCCCCGCCACCCCGAAGACGATGACGGGTGGCACTGGCGGCGGACCCACCGGCGGCAATCCCGGCGGGGGCGATCCGAGCGGGGGTCAGGGCGGAACCTCGCCGAACACCGGCGATCCGGGCCAGGGACCGTCGCAGCCGACCCCGCAGGCCGAGAACCCGTTACCGGACGTCGAACAGGCGGTGTCGTCGGCGGCGGACCAGCTGACCGACCCGGCGATGCCCGATATGGCCGATCTCGGAATCTCCGAGTTCGGCGGCGAATCCCTGGGCCAGCCGGGCTTCCCCGGAACGTCGACCGGGTCGACCACCCTCGCCGCCTTGAACGGTGGTATGGGCGGCATGGTGGCGATGGGACTGGTCCGAGGCGGTCTCGGCGCCATGTCCGGGCTGTCGACCGGATTCCGGATGCCGTCGAGCTGGCCACCCGGAGTCGGTACCGCCTTCGGGGCACCGGCCGCCGGAACGTCGGGCGCACCGGTTTCCCGCAGCGCACCACGCCGGGGAGTCACCGCACCCACGGCGAGAATGCGTCGTCGCCGCGACGACGAGAAGAAGTCGAGCAAGGCATACGTCCCGGGAGAGCCCCAGGAGGTGCCGATCCTCGAGAAGCCACCCGTGATCGGCGTCATCGAGTACGCCGACGACGAGGCCCACTCGTCACACGAGGGCGGTCCCGGTGACGTACACCGCGGCCTAGTGCTGGTAACTGAGGAAGGAAAGTGAAATGGCACTTAATGCTGATCCCGATGTATTGATTCCCGCTGCCCGGAATGCGATGGCCCTGCAGGGAAATCACGAAGGCTATCTGAAGGCACTGCTCGGCGTTCAGGACGAGTTGGCGGCGGCGATCGTCAGCCCGGGCGCCGGTGCGGCCGTGCGGGAAGCCATGACGAACGCCCACACCAAAGGCCATGATCTCGCCGTGAAACTGCAGGAGATCATCCAGACCCTGCAGGACACCGGCATCAGGATCGATGCCAGTGATATGGACGCGGCCGCCCAGGTCCGGAACGCGACATCACTGGGTACCAATGGAGCGGTGGACGTCCCCGCGCCCTCGGGGACCAGTCCGGTGAACACCAATTTCTGAGAACGAAATCCCCACACGAACCGAACATCTATACACGAACAGCATAAGAGGTCGATTGTCATGGCAATGACATACAACTATCAGGCCGTCGATACCAGCACGCTGACGTTCCAGCAGATCGTAGGCGCGATCGAAGAGAACAATCAAAGCCTGATGGGCCTGGAGAACGGGCTCAAGGCATCCTTCACCGGTGAGGCGGCGGAGAACGGCTGGCATCCGCAGATCGATCTGCTGCTGAAGAAGATCGGCGAATACAACGCGGCCCTGCAGTCGCTGAAGACGGCGATCATGACAGCCGGTGGCGCTGGCGGACTGATGAACACGACGGACAAGGACGCGGGATCGAGGTTCCTTGCTATCGGCATCTAGGCGCGATGGCATCGATCACCGGGTGGCGGAGTGGAATCGGATCCGGTAGCGGTAGATCTGAATGTCGATGCCGCCCTGCTGCTTCAGCAGTTGGTCGGCATCGACTCCTACCCCGTGGTGCTCGCGCTGATGCCCAATATCTACCGCGTCGAGGACCGCGACCGGGTGCACGCGGTCGTACGCGAGCAGCTCGTCGAGGCGGGCGTGCTCGTGGGCGACCGAGTGCATCCACAGGTCGCGCACTGGCTGGAGTGCCTGTATCGACCGGATGTGGAGCTCGCCGCGCGAATCATCGACACCGGTGCCGACGAGGTTCCGGCTGGCGTACTGCGAATGTCGCTGGTCCGTCGCGACGACGTCCATGTGCTGGCGCTGCGGTACGACGACCACGTGGTGATACAGCCGGTCTTCAACGAAACCCGCGACCTGCGCGCGGTGGCCGGCGCGCTGCTCGCGGCGTTGGGGCCCTGCCCCGCACTGGAATTCGAGCCGGTGACAGCCGAGCCGGAGGAATTCGTCGGTGCGCCGTCCGACGGCGCGGCCGAGTGGAAGCAGCGGTTCCTGGAGTTGGGTGCGGTTCCGCACACCGCGGGTGTGCTGAGCCGGGTGTTCGAAGAGGTGTTGCGGCGTGCGGAGGTGGTGGTCCTCGAACATCACGACGGCGGGACCGCGGAGGCGGGCGTGTGTATGAGCGTGTTCGACACCGAATCCGGCCGGGTCGTCGCGACGCCCGGCGTCGGTTACGACGGGCAGCAATGGGCGACCTTCGCCCCGGGTGACGACGCCACCGTCGCGGCGGGTGTCGCCGCCCTGGTCGAGATGTTGCCGAGCCGCAGCTGGTTCGACACCAGCCGGGTCTGAACGGTGGCGGCATCGGTGAGGGAACGAATGATCGTGCGAGGAAGAGGCACATGGTGAATCGACCACCGACCGTCAATGGACGGGGGCAGGACTCGGCCCGCCACCTGGGCGGCTACGGCACCTACCTGCTCCCGGACTCCCCTGGTCCCGATGCTGCGGCGCAGCAGGCGGAAACCACCGGACCGGGCAGTGCCCAGCCAGGCGTCGACGCGTCCGTCGCCTCGGACCGACCCGCCGCGCCGCCGCGCCCGGCGGATACCGCGACGCCGACCACCGCCCAGGCCGCGCCGCCGCAGCATTCCGGGGTCACCTCCGCCGGGACCGGTGCACCGGCATCCACGTATGCCACGGCACAGCCACCGAACTCGACCGGCACCGCCGCACCGACGTATGCCGCGCCCGTGCCGCCATCGTCCACGGCGGCGTACCCCGCGCATACGACGGGACAGGCGCAGCCGCGAGACGCGAGCACCGCCGTCGGATCCGGGAGCGAGTCCGGCGCCTCGGCGGCACGTGAGGCGGCATCGGAGGCCGCGGGTGCCGCCGAGCACGCGGGACGTGACGTGACGAGATGGTCGGCCACCGGCGAACTCGAGCCCGAGGTCACCATGGGTGTGGAGCCGATCGGGCAGCGGTCCGAGCCGGCGGGCCGTGTGGAGGTCATCTCGGCCGCGCAGGCCGCCTCCCACCTGCTGGCGGAGATCACCGCGACCAACCGTGCGACCCTGCGGGCGTCGACCGGCGTGCGCGGCGCGCTGAACAAGGTGGGCTTCCGTTTCGGACTGTCACCGGCCGAGCAGCGCGCCGAGGACCGGCGCAACCGGATCCGGCGGCAGATTCCCGGCACCTACCAGATCGCGGTCATCAGCGTGAAGGGCGGCGTCGGCCGGACCACGACCGCGGCGACACTCGGATCGACCTTCGCCTCCATCCGCTACGACCGGGTGGTCGCGGTCGACGCCAATCCCGACTTCAGCGATCTCGGCACCCGGACCGTGCGACATCCGTACGGGCTCACCCTCCGCGATCTGGCACAAGCCCGGGATCTGCGGGCGTTCTCGGCTGTCCAGGCCTACACCACCACGAACAACGCCAATCTGGTGGTCGTCGCGTCGCCGTGGGCGACCGATGCCACCCGGGCGCTGAACGGTGACGAGTACGCGGCGGCCGTGCAAACCCTTCGGGTGCATTACAACCTGGTGGTCGTCGACTGCGGTACCGGTGTGTTCGATTCGGCGACCGGTGGGGTGCTGGCCAGCAGTGATGCGGCACTGGTGGTCACCCCGGCCACGGTGGGCGGGGTGACCGGTGCGGTCGCGACCCTGAACTGGCTCGCCGCCCACGGTCTCGAACGCCTGGTCCACCGGTCGAGTGTCGCCATCGTGCACCAGCATCCGGTGAAGCCGAATGTCGACGTGGCGGCGATCGAGCAGTTGTTCGCCACCGCGGAACGGCCTACCTACACGCTGCCCTACGACCCACATCTGGCCGAGGGCGGCGAAATCGATCTGCGACTGCTGCACGGCGACACCGTATTGGCGTTCGAGGAACTGGCCGCGGCCCTGTCCGACGGGTTCCCGACCTTCCGAGGAGCGACACGGTGACCGCTGTCGCCTCGCCGGCCGCGGACGCGGCGACCTCGGCGGAAGTGGCCCGGGTCCGGGTGGCGATCATGGTGGCCACCTACCAGGTCGACGTCGTGGTGCCCACCAAGTTCGCGGTGGAGACATTCATCGACGATCTGCTCGAGGTGCTGGCCGCGGCGGTCGAGGACGACGACGTCGACTTCACCCCGCCGGTCGGACAGTGGAGTCTGGCCCGACCCGGACAGCTCCCGATTCCGCGCTGGCGCAGCCTTGCCGACCATGACATCGCCGATGGCGCCGTGCTGGTGCTGACACCGGTCGAGTCCGCGGAGGTGTTCCGGCCGATCGTCGAGGACATCACCGATGCGCTCGCCCTGATCAACGAGCGCGAGTTCGCCGAGTACGACGCCGGAACGTCGGCGGTGGTCGGCTTCGGCGTGCTGGTGGCCGGTGCGACGGCGGCCGCGAGCATGCTGACCTGGGCATGGCTGCGCAGCGGATCGGTCCTGTGGTGTGCGGTCCCCGCCCTGCTGCTGGGCGCGGTGTTCCTGGGTGCGGCGGTCGTCGCCGGCCAGCGGTTCGCCGCGCCCCGCGCCTGCCTGGGATCGGCCCTCGCCGCGCTGGTGCTGCTGTTCGCCGGCGGCGCCATGCTGGTGCCGACGGAATACGACGAAACCGGCCGATTCACCGCGGCCAACCTCGCGGCGGGCGCCGTGGTCGCGGCCGTCGCCGCGGCGACCATGATGCGCGTGACCCGGGTGGGTATCGCGACGCTGATGTCGGTGACCGCGCTCGGCATCCTCGGCGTCCTCGCGGCGCTGCCCGCGGCCTATCTGGAGCTGTCGGCGAGCCAGGTGGCGGCCGGTGCGGTGCTGATCATCGTGATGCTGCTGGGATCGGCTCCGCGTGTGGCCGCGGTGATCGCCCGGATCCGGCCACCGGATCTGCCCGACCCGGGCAATGAGGTGGCGCCCGCGACACTCACCGACATCTTCGACGCCGAGACCGGCACCGAGAGCGAACCCGACGACCCGCAACGCCGACGCATCGAGGCCACCTTCGAATCACGGGCGCGTCTGGCGGTGACGAGCCTGCGCGGATTGGTCGTGGCGCTGTCGCTGTCGCTGTCCGTCGCCACGGTGCTGGCGGCCGCGACGCATCCCGGCAAGATCCGCGAGATCGTGCTCGCCGTGGCGGTGGCGGGAATTCTGGCGATGCGGGCCCGCTGGTATCCGGACCGCGTGCAGGCCATCGCGCTGGTGACCGGATCCGCGGTGACGGTGATCGGGCTGGGAATCGTGCTGGTCGGCGTGCACGACACCGTCGGCGTCCGGCTGCTGGTCGCGGCCCTCGTTCTGGTGGCGGCGGTGCTGGGTTGTCTCGCGGCGGTCCGGTTGCCGAATGTCCGGCTGTCCCCGGTGACCCGGCGGGTGACCGACCTGTTCGAATACCTGCTGCTGCTGATCGTGCCGATCCTGGCGTTCTGGATCATGGGGATCTATGCGGCGATGAGGGCGATCTGATGCGTACGACCGGATGCGCCGTGACACTGGTGGCGGCCGCCCTGTTCACCGGTGCGGCACCCGCGGCGGCCGTCGAGCCACCACAGGTCGTCGTCGGACCGCCACCGGCGGAAGAGCCGCCGAAACCGGAGTTTCCGATGAAACAGGACAAAGGCTGCGTGGCGGCCGGTATTCTTCCGGGAACCGATCCGGCGCGGCAGCCCCCGGTCGACACCGCCTTGAACCTGTCCCGAGCCAGGGAACTGAGCCGGGGCGCGGGCGTCACCGTGGCCGTGATCGATACCGGGGTGAAACCGAGCCACCGGCTGCGCGATGTCGTCGGAGGTGGGGATTATGTCGCCGACGGCGGCGAGGGACTGTCCGATTGCGACGCGCACGGCACCCTGGTGGCCGGCATCATCGCCGGCACAGCAGACCCCACGGACGGGTTCATCGGTGTCGCCCCGGAGGCCCGGATCCTGTCCATTCGTTACCGGTCCGCGGCGTTCACCGCCGAGGATCCGCAGCACTTCCGACCGGGGGCCGAGGCAGCGGTCCAGGTCCGCACGCTGGCCCGCGCCATCGTGCACGCGGCCCGGCAGGGCGCGGGTGTGATCACCGTGGCGCTGCCGGTATGCGTGCCGGTGCGGGAGGCGGTCGATCAATCCCAGCTCTCGGCGGCCATCGGCTACGCCGTGCGGGTGCGTGGCGCACTGATCGTCGCCAGCGCCGGTGACACCGGCGGATCGGGATGCAACCAGCAGAATCCGGGTGTCGATCCCACCGATTCGGTGGATCCGCGCGGCTGGCGGAGGGTGCAGACCATATCCACACCCGGCTGGTTCACCCCCGAGGTGCTCACCGTCGGCGTCACCACCGTCGCCGGCGCCGCGTTGGACAGCTCGCTCGCCGGACCCTGGGTCTCGGTGGCCGCACCGGGGACCGGCATCGTATCTCTCGGTCCGGGTGGTGGCGTCGTCAGCGGGGTCGGGGATCCGGCCGCGCTGTCCGAGATCGGCGGTGCGTCCTTCGCCACCGCGTATGTCAGCGGTGTCGCCGCCCTGCTGCGGTCGCGGTTCCCGGGCGAGACACCGGCCGAGATCGCGACGCGCCTGCAAGCCAGCGCCCATTCGCCGGCTCGCGGTGTGGACAATGTGGTCGGTGCCGGGCTCATCGACCCGCTGGCAGCGCTCAGCTACCGGACACCGCCCAGCAGGCCGGAGGGGCTCTTCCAGTCCGCACCGCTGGCCGTGAAACCGCCCGAACGACCGCGAGACCTGCGCCCCGCGATCACCGCGACAGTGGTCATCGCCGGTGCCGTATTGCTGGGTCTGGCGGCGAGCTTCGGCCCCGGGTTCGCCGGGATCCGGCGATCCGGCACCCAGTCGTCGAGGTCGCGGTGACCGTATCGTTCCGCGGCGCCGGTCCGAGCGGCACCCCGGCCCCGCGGCTACCGTTCGGCGCCGAACCCGGCCCGGTCGCCGGGGCGGTTTTCATCGCCGTCCTCATGCTGGTCGTGCTGTCCCGGACCCATCCGTGGTGGGTCGCCGCACTGGTGCTCGCACTGTGGTCAGCCGTCGTCGTGGTGCCCGTGGGCCAGCGCACCGCCTACCGATGGTTGCGCGACTGGATCGGGTACCGCGCCGGTCGGTCGGCCCGGGCCCGCGAACTCGTGCGACCGGAATCGGTGGTCGACGTGCGTGTGGCCGCGGGCGTCTGCGGCATCCGGCGTGGGGGTGACACCCTGATCGCGATGATCCAGCTGGCTCCGAACCTGGATCTACCGACGATCATCGGCGCGGGCACCACCTACACCGAGGACACGGTGCCGGTGCCGGTGCTCGCCGAGATGCTCGACCAGTACGGCATCGCGATCGACATCGACATCGTGACGACTGGCCGGCGGGTTCGGTCCGTGGGAAGCTACGGCATGCTGTACGACCAGCTGATCGGCACCGACCCGGCGGTCGGGGAGCGGTTGACCTGGTTGGTGCTGCGTCTGGATGTCGAACGGAACCTCGAGCCTCTCGCCCGGCGTGGTTCGGCGGCGGCCGCGGCGCCGAAAGCGCTTGCCTCCGCGGCACATCGCATCGCGGCCCGGCTGCGCGAGATAGACATCGCCGCTCATCCGCTGCCCGCCGAGGCCATGCAGGCGGCGACCCGGTCGCTGCACACCGGATTCGAATTGACCGATCTGCGAGAGAGCTGGCGCATGCTGGCCGGACCGGTGCCGACTCGCCACGTCACCAGCTATGAGATCGATCTCGCGCGGATCGACGATGCTCTCGATTCCTGCTGGACGTGGCACACCGGCCGGACAACCCTCACCGTGGCATTGACCAGCCGGGGCGTCCAACACGGCGGTACGGGCGCTGCCGAAGACCGCGAGGTCGAGGTGCGTGCCCTGGCACGCTATGTCGGGCCGGGGCCGCAGGTCGGACGACCCGCTTACCTGCATCCACTGACCGGCCGTCAAGGCGCCGCGCTGCTGGCATCGCTACCGGTCGGTGGCCGCGAACGGTGGCACCGTATCGGCCGCCCACGCCGCGTCGATCCGGTCGTGTGGCAGGTCGGAGAACAGCTCGAGGTTGCGGCGGAACAACTGCGCATGGCCATCGGTCCCAGTGGGCAGATTCTCGGTGCGATCAGAGGGCGGGCCGAACACAATCTCGCACTCCCCCTTTACGATCCGGTGCGGTACAACCCGCGGCGGCGCACCGTCGACGTGCACGCGGAGCTGCCGATCGCCCAGCAGATCGTGCTCCGGACCGTGGCCGTCGGCGCAGATGTCGAGATCCATTCGAGCCGCCCGGGGCAGTGGCAGCACCTGGTGGACGCGGTCGGAGATCCCCGGTCGTTGCGGCTGGTCGGTGCACACGGCCCGATCGGGGCGCGCAACGGGACCGAGCCCGAAGTGGGCCCGGCGACCGTGGCGGTCTTCGACCAGCTCGTACCGAGTACCACGGCCGCGCCCACCACGATCGTCATCAGTGCACCCGGCGGACCACGGCAGCGATCCGCCGACCTGTCCATCGATCAGACCGGCGCGGCCGCGATCGATGTCGGTATCCCCATGCACACCGTGCGGATCGATCTGATCGAACCGATCGGCGAGGACCGGTTCCTGACCGGTATCGACGAATCCGCCGGTATCTCGTCCCCGGACCGGCAGCGTCCGGTACCCGAACTCGCGGGCGCTCGGCCCGCGTCCGGCTCGGATGGAAAGTAGGTCGAATATCGTGTCAGCGGAGGCGGAATCCCGGAATGGCGGCGGCGGTGAGGAACTGACGCCGCGACAGCTGGCGGCGTCGGTGTTCTCCAAGCGGCTCGCCGAACTCGTCGCGGAATCGGTCGTATCCACCGAGGACGACGGTCCGGTGCGGTCGCTGACGTTGTACTCGCTGGCGCAACACCTGGAGCTGGCCTACCCGGACGTGCCGATATCGCAGTCCGGCCTGTACCGCCTCATCCACGGTGAGGCCATACCGCGCTTGGATCTGATCGTCGCGCTGGCGCGCGTATTCGATGTCGCGCCAGAGTATTTCATCACCGAGCCCAACCAGTAGCCGGTGGCGTTCTCACACTTGGGAACGGGCGGCGACCGAGAAATCGATACGATTCCCGGCATGCCCGACGAGGAACCGGGAGATGTCTTCCTCCGCCATCGGAGCGTGGTCCTGGCCGCGCTGTTGCCGGGCTCGTCCGGGGCGAAGCCGGAGGCGGAAAAGGAAGCGCCCGAACCGGTTTCGACCGGCTCGGCCGCGACGGACCCGGATGCCGCGGACCGCGAGCTGGCGGAGGCGGAAACCGTTCCGGAACCACGGCGCCCCACCGGGGCGGGCAGCCCGCTGCCGGTCCGCCCGCGTTCGGCACGGAGGTCCTCGGCCAGTGAGCAGATCAACGCGCTACTGAACGGCTCGGGGCCCATCGAGCCCAGAGCACAGGGGTTCACCGATCCGGCTCGGATGCCACCGGAGCGGCGCGATGTCGAGGCCCCACCGAAACGGCGGGAGGAGCCGGTCGGCAAGGACCGGTTCGACGACCTGTTGCGGCCGACGCCCGGCGGCCGCCTCGGCGCGTTGACGCAGCGGATCGCTCCACAGCTGCGCAAACCCAAAGTACTGCTGTCCGTCGGTGCGGTGCTGGCCGTCCTGCTGCTGGTCGTGCTCATCACCACCGGTGGTGAGCAGCAACAGGCAGGGCAACCGCTGGTCGTGACGTCGGCGGCGCCGACGCCCGCGCCGCCGCCCGCCGAGCCGACCGAGGAGGTGAGCCGTGGGAAGCCGATCGAGGTGGTGTCGGCGACGAGCCACTGTCCGCCGGGCAGCACCGACGGTATGGACGCCTTCTCGGGTGAGGCGGGCAAGGCATGGTCGTGTGTGCGGGCCTATCACGTCGACGGCCAGGTGCTGACCATCGACCTGGGCGGGACGTATCTGGTCGAATCCATCTCGATCGTGCCCGGCTGGGACCACATCCGCGCCGACGGCGTGGACGAATGGAGCAGGCACCGGACGGCGAGCCGGGTGTCATACCAGTTCGACAACGAGAACTTCACCACCTACACCCAGGAGACTCTCGATCAGCGCGGCGTCGTCACCACCGAGATCAGTCCGCCGGTGCGGGCATCGGAGATCATTCTGACGATTCTCGAGTCGAGTGGCGATCGATCGCTGAACGACACCGCCGTGTCCTCGATCGTGATCACCGGAAAGCCGCAGGGGTGAGTCGAGATGTCCGCGGTGACATGCGGCTACTGCTCGCATCGCAATGACGGTGACCTGGCGCGCTGTGCGTACTGCGGTGCGCCGCTGGCCGCGCCCGCCCCGGCCGCCGGACCGGCGGCGGATCCGCGGCCGAGCGAGGTGCCGTCGGTTCCGGAGCACCGGCATCCGGGGATCGGTACCGCCGCCGCCCGCATCGCGCACGATGCGGAGTCCGCGGTCCGTTTCGGCGGAGCGGCTGCCCGCGGTGGCGCGGACGCCCTCCGCGCGGTGGGCGCCGTCGAACGCGGTCTGGCCTCCGGGGTTCGGACCCTGACCGAGCGGAAGCGGTATTCACCGCGGCACTGGCTGTTGACCGTCGGGGGCCTGGCCGTGCTGCTGGTGTGTGGTGTGCTCATCGCGGGCAGGTTCTCGCCGCCGCTCACGCCGATCGCCGCCACGACCGCGTCTGCCCGTCTGCCCGAACCGCTGCGTGCCGCGACCTGTCGGCCCTACCACGCCGAGTCCGGCGAACGGTGCGTACTCGCGGCCGGTGACCCGCTACTGCGGGGCCTGTCGGCGGGCCGGGATCTGACCTTCCATGTGCGCACGCCGCCGTCCGATGCGCTCGCGGCCACCGTCGAGCAGTGGCGTTCGAGTGCCCGGACGATCGTCGCCGACGGCGACGTGTTCGCGGCGGTGGGGTCCTCGGCCACCGTGCGCTACGCCGACATGAGGACCGGTGTCGTTCTGGAGACCGGGGCCTTCGACGGGGACCGGAGCGCCCGGAGCTTTCTGGAGCGGTCGGGGCTGCTCGATCAGGACGGTTCGTGACGTAGCGCCGCCGTCAGATCCGCCGGATCGTCGTAGAGTTCGGCCAATTCCGCCGTGTCGTCCTCCAGATAGCGCAGCACCAGCTGGCTCACCAGCGCCACGGTCGCGCGCCCCGGAACGACGCGGGTGGCGGCCAGCTGCTCGGTGACCCTGGCCAGGTCGTCCGGGGTGCGCTCGGACTGCTGGAAACGGGCCCAGCCCATCCGGTGGAAGAGGTCGACGTGCCGGCGCGCGATGCGGTCGCAGTCGGCGTAGAGATTCTCCAGCTCGTCGACGACCTCGCTCAGCGGCAGCCCGGCCTCGGTGAGTCGACTGCCGATGGTGATCAGCCGCGGGTTGGCGATCCGATAGGTGACGGCGTCGACGGGTTGGTAGAGCCCGATGGCGACGATCCGCGCGAGGCCGTCGGGAACGTCGCGGTACCGCTCCTGCAGTTCGGCGGCCGAGATGGTCTCATTGGGGAATTTGCCGGATCGGGCGGTCGTCTCGTCGATGACGCCGAGCACGTCGGAGAGCCCGTCGCCGCGGTCCCATGCCTTGAGCAGTTCCTTGATCCCGCTCAGCTTGATCCCTCGGTTGAGCAGGCGGCTGATGGTGCGCACCCGGCTCAGATGCTCCGGGCTGTAGTAGCCGGTTCGGCCCTTCACCATCGGTGGGGGAAGAATGCCACGCTCGTGATAGACACGCAGGCTGCGGACGGTGGTGCCGGCTTCCCGCGCCAACTCGTCGATCGTGTACTTCGCCTCGACTGCCATCCTTCAAGGAAACCACAGTGGGATTTCCTTGAAAATAGAACGACACGATATTCAACGGTACGTCAGGAAGTGTCACACCGAAGTTCAGACCGGTTGGGTCAACGGTCGGCGGATCTCGTGCCGCACGCACCGCAGAACCGGGCGTCGGGCGGCAGCGCGGCCCCGCAGCCGGTGCACGACCGCTCGGTGCTCATCCGTTCGCCGCAGCTGGTGCAGAACGCCGTCGAAGCCGGGTGCACGGCCCGGCACCGTGGGCACGCGGAACCCGAATGCCCACGGTCCGCCGTATTTCCGGGAGCACTGTACCGGGGCTTCGCCGCGAGTTGCGGGTGGACGGCGCTCAGGCCGAGTCCGGCGCCGAGGAAGGCTCCGCCGAGAGCGGCGTCGCCGCCGTGCGCCATGCCCTGACCGGCTCCGATCGCCAGCTCGCCCGCCGCGTACTGCCCGTAGTCGCCCACCAGCTCGAGATATCTGGTGTCCTTGGCCAGCCGCTTGAGCCGATCGGCGTCCTCGGGTGCCAGGTTGATGTCGAAATTGCCCATGCGGGTGATGAGCAGCCCGTATCTGCGCAGCTGCCGGTTCGTCACGGCCAGCACATCGGTGTCGATCTCGGGCATATGCGCCGAGAGACCGAGTACCGGCCATCGGCCATTGGTGATCCCGGACGTCACCGCGATCTTCATCGACCGCAGCAGCAGGTCCGAGCACCACGCGGTGACCTGGTCGGGGTCGGCCAGGTCGACGGTGCCGATCAACCCGGTGACCAGGGCGGCCGGGTCCTGGACGGTCAGCGCGTACTCGCCGAAGACGCGCAGGGTGACGATCTGCTCGCTGCGGGGATCAAGGATGTCGTCGAGCCGGCCGCCGAACCTGTTGCCCGGGAACTCCCTGGTTCCCACGAAGTACAGCTCCGCACGGTAGGCGTTGCCGCCGGTGACGGCGTCCAGCAGTGCGCCGAGGCCCGGCAGCTCGGTGGCGTCGACCCGGTGCCGACCGGGAGTCATCAGACCCGCGACCTGTCCGGTGTGCACGAACAGCGCGACCTCGCCGGAGTTCACGATCACGCGGGAGAAGCGCCGGATGTTGACGTCCGGCCACTTGTACACCAACTGGTTCTTGCGGCTGTCGGGAACAGCGATGAATTCCCGCTCGAACCAGGCCATGTCGTCGAGGATACGGTCGCTTCCCAGGTCGGTCGTGTGCCGTATTCCCACGGTGGGGAAGGGTCGCGTGGCGCATCGGTGACCTGGGCGCGCAGAATGCCGAGGCACACGCCGCCGAGGCAGACCGGGAGGGGGCCGAATGCTGGACCACGGCACCGAATCCGCACCAGAGCTGTCCACCACCGGGTTGGTCGCCGCGCTCGACGATGCCGGGCTCGGTGCCGGACGCGGCCCGCGTTCGCGGCCCAGCGTCCGCCGACTGGGTGGGGGCTGGGTGGAGCTGCCGCCCGCCGAGCCGATCGATCCGCGCACCGCGGTCCTCGCCGAACCGGTTGTCCGAGAAGAGAAACGATTCTGCTGGCGGTGTGACGAGCCGGTCGGCCGTTCCACGCCGGCCGTCCCCGCCACGGCATCGGGCGAATGCGAGATCTGTGACGCGCCATTCGATTTCCGGCCCGCGCTGGCGGAGGGCGATCTGGTCGCGGACCAATACGAGGTGCAGGGCTGCCTCGCCCACGGCGGTATGGGCTGGGTGTATCTCGCGATCGACCGCAATGTCAGTGATCGATGGGTGGTGCTGAAAGGGCTGATGACCTACGGCGACTTCGAGGCCCATGCGGTCGCCGTCGCCGAGCGGCAGTTCCTGGCCGAGGTGTCGCACCCCAATATCGTGAAGATCTACAACTTCGTTCAGCATCAGCCCCCGCACGGGCAGCCGTGCGGCTACATCGTGATGGAGTACGCCGACGGCCGGTCGCTGGACGACATCCTGCACGCGGCCGCCCCGCATCGGCTCTCGGTCGCCGAGGCCATCGCCTTCGTCCTGGAAATCGTTCCGGCACTGGAGTACCTGCACTCCAACGGCCTCGCCTACAACGACCTCAAGCCCGGCAACATCATGGTCGGGGAACGGGTCAAGCTGATCGACCTCGGTGCGGTGGCCGCCATGGATTCGGCCGGATATCTCTACGGCACACCGGGTTTCCAGGCCCCGGAGCTCACCAGCACCGGGCCCACGGTTGCCTCCGACATCTACACGGTCGGCCGTACCCTGGCCGCGCTGACCCTCGATCCGGCGGCCCGCCGGGCGCGTGGCGGCAACGACGATCTGCCCACCCCGATCGAGCAGCCGGTGCTGCGGCGCTACGAGGCGTTCTACCGGCTGCTGCTGCGGGCGACCGATCCCGATCCGGCACTGCGGTTTCCGACCATGCAGGCGCTGCATACGCAGCTGACCGGCGTGCTGGCCACCGTGCTCGCGACCGACACCGGCGAGGAGTACCCGCAGGCGTCGACCCTGTTCAGCGCGCAGCGCACCAGTTTCGGGACCACGGCGTTGATCGCGCCGACCGACAGCCTCGCCGACGGCGTGTACCGGCACGGGACCCTGGACGCGTCCAGTGTGGTCGCGGCGCTGCCGGTGCCGCTGACCGATGTCGACGATCCGAGCGTGAATCTGTCGTCACGGTCGCTGCCCAGTGATCCGCAACAGGTGCTCGACACGCTGCGGATGGTCGCGGAGTGGTCGCAGGCCGGCAAGATCGACACACCGGCCTCGTACGAACTGGAGGGCGCACTGGCGGAGGTGCGTGCGTATCTGGATATGGGCGATCCGGTCGCCGCCAGGCAGCGGCTGGACCGGATCGCGTCCGACAGTCGCGCGGACTGGCGTATCGCCTGGTACCGGGGTGTCGCGGCCTTGCTGGCGGAGGACTTCGACGAAGCATTCACCCGATTCGACACGGTGCACACCAGGGTGCCAGGGGAGCTCACGCCCTCTCTGGCTCTGGCCGCGACTGCTGAACTCCTTCTGCAGGAACGGATTTCACTGTCGGAGACCGAACCCGCCGATGAACACGCCGGGCGCTGGCACGAGGTGGCGCTGCGGTATTACACGATCGTCTGGCGCACCAACCGCAGCGCGGTCAGTGCCGCTTTCGGCATGGCCCGCCGCTTGGCGGCCGCCCGCGATCCTCTCGCGGCGGTAGCGGTCCTGGACGAAGTGGCACGGACTTCGAGCCTGCACGCGCTGGCCCGGATGACCGGCTGCGTGCTGCTGGTGTCCCGGCCGCCGGCCGAGCTCGAGGAGTCCGACCTGCACGCCGCCGCGACTCGGGTGCGGGAGTTGCCCGCGGACGAACCGCGCGCGCAGCAGATGCGCGTGCTGGTGTTGAACGCCGCACTGATGTGGCTGACCACGCGGCGCGGTCCGGAGCGCCCGCAGACGACGCTGCTGGGTGTGCCGTTCACCGAAGACGGCGTGCGCCACGGCGTCTCGGAGTCCCTGCGACTGCTCGCGCGCAAATGCGACGACCGGATGCACCGCTACCATCTGGTCGACCTGGCCAACCAGGTGCGACCGCGCACCTGGTGGTAGTGCTGGGTGAACCGATGACACGCCTGATCGACTACACCTTCGACGGAACCTGGCTGACCTATGTCGACGAGCGACAGCTGTCGGCTCAGCTGCGGCAGCGGCTCGAGCAGCGGCGGGCCGCGGGGTATCCGCCGGTCCACCAAGGGGTCACCGGGGGCGGCGATTCCGTCGTTGTGCTGGGTGCCGCCGGTGTGCTCGGGGCGGGTGCGCTGCTGCTGCTCCTCATCGGCACGGGACCGTCGTGGCTGTGGGGCCTCGTGCTCGCCGCGGCGGTCGTCGCCGCCGGTGCGACGCTGCGCCGCACCGCGCGTTCCACCGTATCGCTGACCGCGAGTGACCGGCGCGCTGTGGCCGCCGCGACCAGGCGGTTGT
>NZ_BAGD01000269.1 GCF_000308635.1 Nocardia otitidiscaviarum NBRC 14405
CGGCGGCGAGGGCGTAGCGGGCGGTGCGTGCCCCGCCGACCCGGCCGCCCGCGCGCACGAAGTGGTCGGCGAGTTCGGCGGGTCGCTCGTACCGCGCCGTTCGAGGTACTCCCCCGCGTCGGCGTGCCATGCGGCGCGGCGCGGTGCGCCGATCTCGTCGTACAGCACGTCGCGCACCACCGCGCGCGCGAACGACACCTCGCCGTCGGGTGTCTCGACCAGAAAACCGTCTCGCAGTCCGGCGTCCAGCGCATCGAGTACCGCCGCGTCATCGCCGACCAGCGCCGTCACGGCCTGCTGGTCGACCGACACCCCGAGCACCGCGGCCCGTCGCAGCACTGCCCGCTCCGTCTCCGGCAGCCGAGACAGCCGCTGCCGCACCACATCACGCACCCCCGCCGGTATCTCCCGCAGCGCGACCTCCCCCGCATCCGCGGCCAACCGGGCCAGCTCCCGGGTGAAGAACGGATTTCCGTTGCCGCGCCGGTGAATCCGCCGCGCCAGCCACCCGTCGACGGCCTCCCCCGCCACCGCGCGCACCAGCGCACCGGTCTCGGACTCGCTCAGCCCATCCAGCGGAATCCGCTCCGGCTCAACCCGCGCCCACCGCGCCAATCCATCCCGCAGCGCGTCCCCCACCTCGGTATCGCGGTACCCACCGATCACCAGTACCGTTCCCCCGACCCGCTCGGTCACCAGGGCGGACACCAGCTCCAGCGTCTCCTCCCCCGCCTGGTGCAGATCGTCGAAGACCAGCACCACCGGCGCCCGCCGCGCGACCGCGCGCACGAGCTCGAGCGTCCGCTCCCGCACAGCGAACCGCGCCACCGCCGGATCGGCAGCGACCACCCCACCCACCATGTCCGCCCCACCCACGACATCCGCCGCGCCAGCCACTTTCGTCCTGCCCACCACGTCCGCCCCGCCGACCACGTTCCCCCTGCCCGCCACGTCTGCGCCGCCCGCCACGTCCGCCGCGCCCGCCACGTTCGCCCTGCCCACCTCGCCCGCCGCGTCCGCCTCGCCGACCGCGTCCGCATCGCCGACCGCGTCCGCCCCGTCGGCCACGTTCGCCCTGCCAGCCTCGCCCACCTCGCCAACCGCGTTCGACCCGGCCATAGCGTCCGCCCCGCCCACCGGCGAGCCTCCTGCCGCGGCCAGCTCCGTCACGATCCGCCGCCAGGCCCAGTTCGGCGGAACCCCCCGGCCCGCCGGACTCGGTCCCCACGCCGTCGTCCAGCCACGGGCGGCCAGTGTTGCCGAGAATGCCTCGGCGAGTGCGGTTTTGCCGACTCCTTCCATGCCCGAGATCAGTACCAGCTCCGACGAACCCCGTGCGATCGCCGCTGCGGCTGTTCGCTCCAATCGCTCGAGTTCGGCTGCTCGGCCAAGGAAGAACCGCTTCGAGAAATGGTGTGCAACAGGCGTTCCGGCGGCCGTCGCCGCTTCGCCGATACCCGACGCCGATCCGGCCGAGGACATTCGCGCTGGCACATCCGACCCGGACGCGGCTGTGGCATCCACGCGGTCGGCCGATTCCGGCGACCCCTCGCCCCCGGCCGCCGATCCCAGCGACGTCCCGCCTCCGGCCGCCGATTCCGGCGAAGTCCCGCCCTCGGCGACAGCTGCCATTCCCCGAGCCGCTGCATGCGCAGCCATCGTGTTCGGCGCGCGCTCCGGCCTCCCACTCCGACGGCTGGCGGCGGCACTGCCATCCTGCGGATGCCTCGACTCCAGCGACGGGTCCTGCGCGAGCATGGCCGCCTCCAGATCGCGCAGGTCGGGGCCGGGGTCCACGCCCAGTTCGTCACGCAGGCGCTCGCGCACCGTGCGCAGGGCCGTGAGCGCGTCGGCTTGGCGGCCGCCACGGTAGAGCGCCAGGGCCAGCAGCCACCAGGCTCGTTCGCGCAGGGGGTGCTCGTGCAGGTGCGCTTCCAGTGCGGCCACCGTCGCGGTGGGGTCGCCGGAGTCGATGTGGGCGCGGGCTCGCTGCTCCACGGCCAGCAGCCGCAGGTCGTCGAGACGGTTGATTTCGGCTCGCGCCCAGGGGAATTCGGCGAACTCGGCGTAGGCGGGACCCCGCCACAGCGCCAAGGCGGCGTCGATGGTGGTGGCCGCGCCGGTGGCGTCTCCGGCGTCGAGCAGATCCCCGCCCGCCCGTACGGCCAGCTCGAAGCGCCCGGCATCCACTTGCGCGGGGTCGATGCGCAGGGCGTAGCCGGGCGGTTCGGTGACCAGCACCCGGGCGGGGCGGCGCGGCGGCCGGTCGGGTTCCAGGGCGCGTCGCAGCGCCGCGACGAAGGTCTGGATCGCGCCGACCGCCTGCTCCGGCGGATCGTCCCACAGATCGTCGATCAACCGCGCCACCGACACCACCCGCCCCCGCGCCACCAGCAGCCGCGCCAGCACGGCCCGGTGCCGCGGCCCCTTGAGCGGCAGCCGCCCACGCTCGTCCTCGGCCCACAGCGGTCCGAGCACGCCGAAGGTCAGGGCCATCGCATCGCCGATCCGGTCACGCCCATCGATGCTACGACCCCGCCCCACGCGCGCGCCCGGCCCACGCGCAGTCACCACCGAACACCCACGCACGGCCACCACCGAACACCCACGCACGGCCACCACCGAACATCCGCGCTCAGTCATCGCCGTACACCGCGCTCAGTCACCGCTGACCGACTGCTCAGTGCCGCCCCCGAGGCTGGGTGCCGTCTCCGATCGAAAGGATCTCCATGTCCCCCCGTATCCCCGGTTTCGACTATCAGCGGGTCCGTGTCGCCGACGATGTCTCGCTGCGGGTGGCCGTCGCCGGTTCCGGTTCGCCCGTGGTGCTGTTGCACGGTCTGCCGCAGACCCATCTCAT
Source organism: Nocardia otitidiscaviarum NBRC 14405 (assembly GCF_000308635.1). Classification (GTDB taxonomy): domain Bacteria; phylum Actinomycetota; class Actinomycetes; order Mycobacteriales; family Mycobacteriaceae; genus Nocardia; species Nocardia otitidiscaviarum. The sequence goes on from NZ_BAGD01000269.1 coordinate 2,861, forward strand.
GTGGCGGCATGTGGCCGCCGACCACACCGTCATCTGTCCGGATCTGCGCGGCTACGGTGACAGCGACAAACCGGTCGCCGTCGACGAGAACGTCTACTCCAAGCGCATCATGGCGGCCGATATCGTCACTGTCGCACGCTCTTTCGGTCACGACAGGTTCGCGCTGGCGGGCCACGACCGGGGTGCGCTGGTCGCCGTGCGCGCCGGACTCGACCACCCCGAAGCGGTCACCCACCTCGCCTGCCTGGACGTGCTGCCGACCCTCGACATGTGGGAGGTCATGCACGGGGTGTCCGCGGCGGTGGGGTTCCACCTGTATCTGATGGCGCAGCCGCCCGGCCTGCCCGAAGCACTCATCGGCGCGAGCCCGGACGTGTTCTTCGGCCATCTGCTCGACACCTGGCTGCAGGATCCGGCCGCCATCCCCGCCGACCTGCGCGAGGTCTACCTCGCGGCGAGCCGCGCGGCGGTGCCGTCGATCGTGGCCGACTGCCGCGCCTCGGCGACCGTCGATATCGAGCACGACCGCGCCGACCGGGCGGCCGGCACGGTTCTGCCCATGCCGACCACGGTGCTGCAACAGGATTGGGGCAGCGCCCTCGGTTTCGACGCCGCGGCGCGCTGGCGCGCCTGGGCACCGGAGCTGCGGCACGAGACGGTCGGCTGCGGGCATTTCATGGCCGAGGAAGCGCCCACCACGGTCATCGCCGCACTGCGGGAACTGGTGCGGCGTTAGGTCGCGGGACCGGTCTCGAGGCGGCGGACCAGCGACACGAGCGCTGCCCGCTGGGCGGTCGGGTCGTCGGCGTCCGTGCCGAGGATCATGCGCACGACCTGCGGTGCCGCGAACCACCAGGCCGCCAGGGCCGCGACCGCGTACAGCAGGTAACCGGGTGCGACGTCGGAGGGGAGGGCTCCGGCGCGTTGGGCGGCGGCCAGGGCCGCCACCTTCTCGGCGTAGTGGGCGGCGCGCGCGGATTCGGCGGTCGGCTGGCCGGATTGCAGTCCCTCCCAGTGCAGCAGGCGCAGGAATTGCGGGTGGGTGCGGTGGTAGTCGTAGACGTGTCCGGCGTAGTCGGCCAGTTGTCCGGCGTCGGCGGCCGACAGCGGACTGGCCGCGGCGAGCTGTTCGAGCTGATCGGTGAGCACCGCCTCGAACAGGCCCTGCTTGTCGCCGAAGTACTGGTAGATCCGTTCCTTGTTGATACCGGCGCGGGTGGCGATGGCGGCCACCCGCGCACCGGCCGGTCCGCGCTCGGCGAACTCCTGCACAGCCGCCTCCAGTAGTCGCCGCTTGGTGCCCTCGGTATCCCACGCCATGGCCCCATCCTAGTAATTCCAACCAAACGGTTGCAGTTGTGCACTCGAACGTGCCAAACTCCAACCAAACGGTTGTAAATTGCTCGGGAGGTGGCGAGATGCCGGAATTGCGATCACGTACGGTCACACACGGCCGGAATATGGCGGGCGCGCGGGCGCTCATGCGCGCCAGCGGCGTGCCGTCGGCGGATATCGGCCGCAAGCCGGTGGTCGCGGTGGCGAACAGCTTCACCGAATTCGTACCGGGCCACACCCACCTCCAGCCGGTCGGCCGGATCGTCACCGACGCCATCCGCGCGGCCGGTGGCATCGCCCGCGAGTTCAACACCATCGCGGTGGACGACGGCATCGCCATGGGCCACGGCGGCATGCTCTACTCGCTGCCCTCGCGCGACCTCATCGCCGATTCCATCGAGTACATGGTGAACGCGCACTGCGCGGACGCCCTGGTGTGCGTCTCCAATTGCGACAAGATCACTCCCGGCATGCTGATGGCCGCCCTGCGCCTGAACATCCCGACCGTGTTCGTCTCCGGCGGCCCCATGGAGGGCGGCACCGCGGTGCTGGTGGACGGCACCGTGCGCAGCCGCCTGGACCTCATCGCCACCATGGCCGAGGCGGTCTCCCCGCTGGTGTCCGACGCGGATATGGACCGCATCGAGGAGAACGCCTGCCCCACCTGCGGTTCCTGCGCCGGCATGTTCACCGCCAACTCGATGAACTGCCTGACCGAGGCGCTCGGGCTGGCCCTGCCCGGCAATGGCACCACCCTCGCCACCCACACCGCCCGCCGCGCTCTGTACGAGGCGGCGGGACGCACGATCATGGATCTGACGCGCCGCTGGTACGACGCCGGCGACGCCGGAGTGCTGCCCCGGAACCTCGCCTCCCGCAAGGCTTTCGACAATGCCATGGCCATGGATATCGCCATGGGCGGATCCACCAACACCATCCTGCACCTGCTGGCCGCCGCCCAGGAAGCCGAACTCGACTACACCCTGGCCGATATCGAGGCCATGTCACAGCGGGTGCCCTGCCTGTGCAAGGTGGCGCCGAACGGCTCCTACCTCATCGAGGATGTGCACCGCGCGGGCGGCATCCCGGCCCTGCTGGGCGAATTGGACCGGGCCGGACTGCTGCATCGGGATGTGCGCGCGGTGCACGCGCATTCGCTGCGGGAGTGGCTGGACGCTTGGGATGTGCGCGGCGACAACCCGATTCCGGAAGCGGTGGAGCTGTTCCACGCGGCTCCGGGCGGGGTGCGCTCGGCGACGGCGTGCTCCCAGTCGCGGCGCTGGCATGCACTGGATCTCGATGCGGCACAAGGCTGTATCCGCGACATCGGCCACGCCTTCACCGCGGACGGCGGCCTGGCGGTGTTGCGCGGCAATCTCTCCCCCGACGGCGCGGTGGTGAAATCGGCGGGGGTGCCCGCGGCCCTGCACACCTTCACCGGACCGGCCGTGGTGGTGGAATCGCAGGAGCAGGCCGTCGAGGCGATTCTCGCCGACCGGGTGCGGCCCGGGGATGTGCTCGTGGTGCGCTACGAGGGGCCGCGCGGTGGGCCGGGTATGCAGGAAATGTTGTATCCCACCGCGTATTTGAAGGGGCGCGGGCTCGCCGACAGCTGTGCCCTGGTCACCGACGGCCGCTTCTCCGGCGGTTCGTCGGGCCTGTCCGTCGGCCACGTCTCCCCCGAGGCGGCGGCGGGCGGCCCCATCGCCCTGGTCCGCGACGGCGACACCGTCACCATCGACATTCCCACGCGCGCAATCACTCTCCATGTCGACGCCGGCGAACTCGCCGCCCGCCGTGCCGCCCTGGTCGCCGGCCCCGGCTATCGCCCCCGCGACCGTCAGCGCCCGGTGTCGCTGGCCCTGCGCACCTACGCGCTGCTGGCCACCTCCGCGGACCGGGGTGCGGTTCGTGACGCCGCCGCGCTCGAGGCCCGGCAACCCGATCGCGCCCGGGCGACCGGATAGTCACCCCGCGACCGACCGACCAGACAATCCCCCGGCACGACCGGACACCCGCCCCGCACAACCGGATACCGCCCTTGCGGAGGCAGGGTGTTCCGCTGCCCGGCGGGCTCAGCCCCCGAACGTCCGGGTCGGGCGGCGCGCTGATCCGCGGCGACCACGATGTCGGGACGGCCGACCGCGGCCAGCCCATGCCGTGGCGCGGGCACAGCGCGCGGTGGTCGACCGACTTCGAGGAGACGCCGACAGTGTGCACATCGTCGCCCCGCCGCCCGCCGGACCTCTTCCGACCGCACGACGTCTGACCTGCGGCCCAGCCCCCGTATTTGTAGGCTGCGCATGTGTATCAGCAGGTAGCGGAACCGTTTGTGATCGATGTGGCACGCGGCACGAAAGGGCGAGCCCTGGCCGGGATGCTGGTGGCGGGCGGTTTCGGCCTGGTCGCGGTGATCAGCGCGGCCACCGGCGGGGTATCCGGCGGCCGCGCCGCCGAGGTGGCCGCCATGGCGTTCGGAGCGGTGCTGCTCCTGATCGCGGCGGTCGGCCTGCTGGGCTGGCAGATGCTCACCCGACCGCGTCAGCTGATCCTCGACCGGAACGGCATTCGCTGGCACGATCCGCAGGGCGCGCCGTGGGCGGTCGGCTGGGCCGAGCTGTCCACGATCGCGGTGTCGCGCTCGATGCGGCGTACGCACCGGCCGTTCCGGCCCATCATGGTCCGGCTCGACCTGTTTCCCGCCGACCCCGAGTTCCGGTCCCGGCACCCGGAGATGAACCACCTGTGGGAGTTCCACAAGGTCCGCGACGGCTACCGGCTGCCGTTCGGTTCGGCGGGTGAACTCGTCGCCCCGCTCGACGCGGCTTTGCGACACTACGCGGGCCCGCGCTACCTCGGTGTCCGCGACGAGGGCTTCACAGTCGGACTGTTCTGACGGCAGCACCGATGCGCTCGGGTTCGTCCGAGCGCATCGGGTATCGGCCGGTCCCCCGCGTCGCACGTCCCGCCCGCGCGCTACCGCTGTTCCATCGTCTCGAGTTCACGTCGCACCCGCTCGTCGTGTTCGGCGGCCTCCTCGGCGGCGCGCCGGGGACTCCAGTGGCCGGACATGAAGAACACGAACGGAATGAAGATCACCTGCGCCGCCAGGCAGATCCACCACCAGGTCTCCCACTGTTCGGGCGAATCCGCGCGGGCCTGCTGCACCTCGGTGCCGTGCTCGGCCAGGTAGTCCCGGTCTTCCTCGGGAATGTCGGCGACGGCCTGCAATTCGGCGCTCGCCTCGGCCAACTGCGGGCCCACCCGGCTGGCGACGGCCAGATCGGTCGGCGGCACCCGCTGTGCCGCAACCAGTCTCGCGGCGGCCTGCTCGGCGGGGATGCCGAACTCGCGGGCGATCTGCTCCACCGCGGACTGCCGCGCCGCCGTATCGTCCGGATCGACGAAAACGGCGGTGAGCGTGGCGGTGTCGACCGCCTGCAGCGTCGCCAGCTCCTGTGGGAACTCGGCATTGAGCGTGAGGGCGGTCTCGATGTCCTCGGCGTCGGCTCGGGTGAGTGCGGTCAGCGCCCGCACCTGGGCGTCCATATCGTTCGGATCGCGGCCGAGTTCGGCCATGGTATCCGCCCCGACGGTCTGAATGGTGGCGATCTCGGCGCTGTAGCGCTGCTGGATCTCCTGGAGCCGGGGTCCGTGGTTGACCAGCGTGCCCGCCGCGGTCACGACGAACAGCAACCCGAGCAGGACGAAAGTGACCACCGTGCGCAGAATGCCGCCCCACACCGCGAGTCCCACCGCCGTCGCGGCCGGATTCACCTTCTCCACCGTCTCGGTGAATCCGGCCATCCAGGTCGAGTAGGCGATGCCGGTGCCGACCGCGATGACCACCATGACCAGTGCGAAGGTGTAGTAGTCGGTGCCCGCGATATCGGTGAGCTGGATGAACATGAACAATCCGATGATGCTCACCACGGCCCCGATGAGCATGAACGGTTTGCGCACCTTCATCCGGTCGGAAATGATGCCGGTGCCCACCAGGGCCACACCGCTGGCGATCCAGTACCAGTTGCCGAGGGCGTTGGCCCGCGCCGGGGTGAACCCGAAGTTCGTGGCCATGTACACCGGCAGGAACGAGATGATGGTGTAGAAGAACGCCAGGAACAGTGCGATGGCCAGGGCCGAACCGAGGATGTCGAAGCGCATCATCTGCTTCCACTGATTGCGTTCCAGCCGTTGCACATCGAGCCCGCGGGCCCGTGCCTCGACCAGTGCCCGATCCCGCAGGCTCACCATGATCTGGTCGCGCAGCGCCGGACTGAGTTCCCGCAGCCAGATGAGCGCCACCACCGCGACGACCAGACTGATCACGCCGCACAGCCGGTAGTGGTACTGCCAGTCCGGATGGGCGTCCAGGGTGCGGGAGGAGATCTGGGTGGTCACCAGCGCGCCCAGTACCGGCCCGAGCGTCCAGAATCCCATGGCGGAGGCGCGATCCAACTGCGGGGAGAAGTCGCGCACCAGCGCGGGCGTCGCCACCAGGACCGCGCCCTCGACAATGCTGATCAGCGTGTAGACCACCAAAAAGGATTCCCTGGTGGTGGTCGCGGGTACGGCGAACAGGGTGAGCAGGGTGCAGATGATCGCGCCCCAGGCGACGATGTTCGCCCGGCCCCAGCGATCGATCACACCGGCCACCACCGAGGCCACCGCGCCGAAAGCCGCTCCGATGATGAAGATTCCGATGAAGTAGCGGAAGGTCAGGTCGAAATAGGCGATGAGTTCGTTGCCCACCGCACCGGCCACGAACAGCTGGTAGTACAGCACCACCGAGGTGACGACCACGACGCCCAGATACCAGTATCGGGGTCCGGTATCGGGATAGTGCGGTAGCTTCCGCCGCCACAGCCCCGTGACCAGGGTCGGAGCCGGCTCCGTGACGGGCGGCGACGGGGGGACGGCGGTGGGGGTGGTGCTCATGATCCGTATCCCTTTCTGGCCACGGCGATCCGTGGTGTGAAACAGGGTACGACCAGAACGTGTTGCACATCACATTTCCGTCGAATGAAGACCAACCGGTGACGGCCCACCGGCCCGACGACCAGCCCCGCGACCCCACGACCGCGGCGTTCGAGCGCTGAACGCCCGATCACCTACGAACTCAGCGGTCGCGGCGGAAGTACAGGATGTGGTCGCCGTAATCGGTGAGCGGTCCGGCCTCGGCGGCTTGGCGGATGCCACTGGCGGGCAGCCGGGTGAGCTTGGCGAACATCGGGGTGTTGCCGAAGGCCGCGCGCACCTGGGTCTCGGAGGCGTAGTCCGCGCCGTATTCGGCCAGGGCGGCGAAATCCAAGGGGGCCAAGGGAGTATCGAGGGTCGCCGGACCGGCCGGGCGACCGAGGGCGGCATACTGCGTGGCCGCGCCGTCGTCGTACCAGCACAGCTCGTAGGCGAGATTCTCGGTGGTGGTCACGCTCACCACGGGCCAGTGCTTGGACAGCCGCAGCGCCAGTGGGTGCCGTCCGACCGGCGCGACCTCCCATTTCAGGCTCTTGACCGAAATCCAGTGCTCGGAGCTGCGTTCCAGGAGCACCACATCGTCGCCGAGGGTCTGCTCCGGATTCGATCGCGGCTCGGGAATACTCCAGTGCTGCTGGCTGACGCCGAGGAAGGCGGTGGAGTCGACGACGTGGGCGCCGTCGGCGGTGTAGGCGGCCAGCACCGCGGCCCGCACCTGCTCGAGCGCGTCGCCGTCGGAACAGCGTACGCTCAGCGCGCCGAAGGAGTCGGCGATCTCCACCGGCTTCGACGGCAGGTCCGGAAGCGCCCCGGGGGCAAGGGGTTTCAGCCCCACCAGGGCCAGTTTCCAGTTGATCTCCTCGATGGTGGCGAGGTCGCCGGAGGTCTGGTAGAGGATCTGCTGCTGGGTGAGGTAGCCCGCGCGATCCAGGGTGAGCGCGTCCAGTTTGGTCAGCGCAGTGACGGTCTTGCTGGTGAAACCGATTTCCTCGATCCGCATCTCGCGCAGTCGGGTGGTCATGGCCGGGGAGGTCACCGCGGTGTAGAGCTCGCGGTACATGGCCAGCGCCGGTTTGCGCTGGCGTCCGACCATGTAGGTGCGCAGCACCATATCCAGACTGGCGAGATACCGACCGGCCTGCTCGGAATCCTGGGCGAACAGCGCCGCCCGAATCCGCACCGCGTCGGATCCGGCGGCCACGGCGGCGTCCGGATCGAGCCGACACAGCCACACACCGCATTTGGACAGCGAGTCCGCACAGGCCGCGGCGGCGTTCGGATAGGTCTGCGCCACATAGCGATACGCATTGCAGGCGTCACGAATGGTGTGCGTGGCCAACTGCCGGTGCCCGATGGTGCGCGCGGCCTGTTCGAACAGCCGCAGCGCGTCCTGCACCTTGCCCGCGAAACGCGCGTCGACGCGTCCGGCGGTGAGCCAGCGCAGCCGGATGTGCACCGCCTCCTGCGCCGGTTCCAGCGCACCGGGCGATCGGTCCCGCACCGAGTCGTCGTTCTTCGTGGCCAGCAGCGCCGTGGCGAGTTCGTACAGCGAGTCCGCCAGTCGCAGTTCGGCTTCCGCCGATCGGTCCGCGGCTTCCCGCCGATCCGCTGCCACCCGACGCTCGATGGCGCTCAGATCCATCGCGATCCCAACTCCCGCATCACCTCCGCGTCCGGTCGACCCGCGACCGGGCGCGCATCTGTCGCCCGAGTCTGCCACAGGTCGCGCCCACACCGCGCCGGACCGCGGCAATCACCCGTTCCGACCAGCATCGCGCCAGCGACCGGGCCGGGCGGCTAACTCAGCAGCAGCCCCACCGCCAGTCCCGCCATCACCAGGGCGATCACCGAATCCAGTACCCGCCAGGCGGTTTTGCGGGCGAACAGCGGGGCCAGATACCGCGCGCCGAAGCCCAGTGCGAAGAACCACAGCAGGCTGCCCAGCATCGCCCCCGCGGCAAGGAACCAGCGATCGGGTGTGGCGAAATGACTCGCGTAGGAGCCGAGCAGCACCACGGTGTCGAGATAGGCGTGCGGATTGAGCCAGGTGACGGCGAGGCAGGTGGCCACCGCCGCGCCGAGCGCCATGGAATTGCCGGTGGCGTCGCCGACCAGCGAGCCGCCGCTCAGGGCGCGCCGCGCGGCGAGCGTCGCATAGCCGAGCAGGAAGATCGCCCCCGCGTAGCGCAGTACGGTCAGCACCCCGGGCGCGGACTGCACCAGCGCGCCCACCCCGCCGACTCCCGCGGCGATCAGCGCGATATCCGAGAGCGCCGCCACCGACACCACCACGAGCACATGCTCCCGGCGAATGCCCTGTCGGAGGATGAACGCGTTCTGCGCGCCGATCGCCACGATGAGCGACAGCCCGAAACCGAGACCCGAGAGTGCGGCCACCGCCGCCGATGAAGCGTTCACATTCCACGACGGTAGCCAGCCAGCAATCATCAGACCAGCTAAGTATTCTTGCGTATCATTAAAATCTCTAATCATGGATCTGCAACTGGACCAGCTGCGCGCACTCGACGCGGCCGTCACCGAGGGCACCTTCGAGGCCGCCGCCCGCCGCCTGCACGTCACCCCGTCGGCGGTGAGCCAGCGCATCAAGGCGCTGGAGGACGCGGCCGGGCGCATCCTGCTCCGGCGCACGAAACCGGTGCAGCCCACCGAATCCGGACTCGCCATGCTGCGCCTGGCCCGCCAGATCGAACTGCTCGCCGGTGACACCGCGCGCGAACTCGGCGACGCGGCCCGCGAACCCGGTGACGGCGCGCATCCCGCGCCGCCGCCCATCCGGATTCCCATCGCGGTCAACGCCGATTCCCTGCAGACCTGGGTGATGCCCGCCCTGGGCCGCGTGCGGGCGGGCGTCTACCTCGAGGTCCATCGCGAGGACGAGGAGCACACCACCCGGCTGCTGCGCGACGGCACCGTGATGGCCGCCGTCACCGCCACCGCCACCCCGGTGCAGGGCTGTATCGCACAACCCCTCGGAGCCATGCGGTACCGGCCGGTGGCGAGCCCGGATTTCGTGGCGACCTGGTTCGCCGACGGCCCCACCGCCAAGGCGTTCGCGGCGGCCCCGGTGGTGCAGTTCGACCGCAAGGACGATCTGCAGTACAAGCTCATCCGCCGCCACAGCCGCAAACCGCTGGACCCGCCCTGCCACTACATTCCGTCCTCGACGGGTTTCGGTGCGGCCATCCGCCTGGGCCTGGGCTGGGGCATGATGCCCGATATCCAGGCCGCCGACGATCTGGCGGCGGGCCGCCTGATCGCCTTCGACCCGCGCGGCGTGATCGACGTACCGCTGTACTGGCAGCAGTGGCGGCTCGACTCCCCCACACTGCGCGCCATCGCCGACAGCATTGCCGAGGCCGCCGCCGTCGCCCTGCGATGAGCCCGGACGCCGGTGCGTGAGGTGCGCCGCACCGACGGAATCCGCCTCCGCGCCACCGCCGATTCCGACCGGTCTCGTGCCAAACTCGACGGCATGTGCGAGCGATCAGAAGACACCGCCGAGCCCTCGCTCGTGACGCTGCCGTGCGCCAGCGAGGGGGAGGCATGAGCAACCGGAGTGAGCGCGCGGACGATACGGCCGAGCGCGCGGCCGATACCGCCGAGCTTCGCGAGGACACCGCGGGGTCCGCCACCGACAGGCAACCGAAGCCCTCGGTCGCGGTCCCGGATCGCGGCGAGGTGATCGGCCGGGGTCTGCTGTGGCTGGCCAAGTGGTCGCTGTGCATCGTCGCCATCGCCGCCGGTGCGTGGGTGCTGGGTTGGATCACCGCCAAGATGTGGGTGGCCGTGCTGCCGATGGCGCTGGCGGTGGTGATCGCCACCGTGCTGTGGCCGCCGACGCGCTGGCTGACCCGGCGCGGCTTGCCCCCCGCCGCGGCCGCCTCGCTCACGGTGTTCGGACTGCTCGGTGTGCTGGCGGGCATCATCGCGCTCCTCGTGCCGTCGGTGGCCGACCAGGCCCCGGCGCTGGCCGATCAGGCCACCGAGGGCGTCAATCGGGTGCGCGACTGGCTACGCGGCCCGCCGCTGAATATCCAAGAGGAGCAGATGAATTCGGCCGTGGACGCGATCGTGTCCCGGTTGCAGTCCAGCGCCGAGCGCATCGCCACCGGCGTTTTCACCGGCGTCAGCACGGCCACCTCCGCCATCGTCACCCTGTTCCTGACGCTCGTCCTGGCGTTCTTCTTCGTCAAGGACGGCCCCCGGTTGATGCCGTGGCTGCACGGTCTCACCGGCAGCCGCAGCGGTCGCCACATCGAGGAGGTGCTGACCCGGATCTGGGACACCCTGGGGGGATTCATCCGCACCCAGGCGTTGGTCAGCCTGATCGACGCGGTGCTCATCGGCGCCGGTCTGGTGATCCTCGGCATCCCGCTGGCCCTCGTGCTGACCGTGCTCACCTTCCTGGGCGGCTTCATCCCGATCGTGGGCGCGTTCGTGGCGGGTGCGCTGGCGGTGCTGGTCGCCCTGGTCGCCAAGGGGGTTCCCACCGCGCTCATCGTGCTGGCCATCATCATCGTGGTGCAGCAGCTGGAAGGCAATGTGCTGCAACCGGTGCTGCAGAGCCGCACCATGCGGATGCACGCCGTGGTGGTGCTGCTGGCGATCACCGCGGGCGGTTCGCTGTGGGGCATCATCGGGGCCTTCTTGGCGGTGCCGGTGGCCGCGATCGTCACGGTGGTAATGCGCTACATCGGTGAACAGATCGACGCCGCCACCGCGCCTCCGCCGGTGCCCGAGGAGGAAACTACCGACCAGGCATGACAATTCGTGCCAGGCGGCCGGATCGGCGGTCAGGCCACCGCAGGGACTCATGCGAATATGCGAAGGTGTGAGTCGTATCAGGTGATAGGAAGGGAAACTCCGTGGCACAGACGGTGCGCGGCGTGATCGCACGCTCGAAGAACGCTCCCGTGGAAGTGACCGAGATCATCGTGCCGGACCCCGGCCCGGGCGAAGCCGTGGTCCGGGTGCAGGCATGCGGGGTGTGCCACACCGATCTGCACTACCGCGAGGGCGGTATCAACGACGAATTCCCCTTCCTGCTCGGTCACGAGGCCGCGGGCGTGGTGGAATCCGTGGGCGCGGGCGTCACCGACGTGGGACCCGGCGATTTCGTCATCCTCAACTGGCGCGCGGTGTGCGGCACCTGCCGCGCCTGCCGCAAGGGCAAACCGTGGTACTGCTTCTCCACCTTCAATGCCGACCGACCCATGACGCTCACCGACGGCACCCCGCTCACCCCTGCCCTGGGCATCGGCGCGTTCGCGGAGAAGACGCTGGTACACAGCGGCCAGTGCACCAAGGTGGACCCGACGGCGTCCCCGGCCGCGGCCGGACTGCTCGGCTGCGGTGTGATGGCCGGGCTCGGCGCGGCGGTGAACACCGGCGCGGTGGGCCGCGGCGACAGCGTGGCCGTCATCGGCTGCGGCGGCGTGGGCAACGCGGCCGTCGCGGGGGCGCGGCTGGCCGGGGCCACCACCGTCATCGCGGTCGATATCGACGAGCGGAAGCTGAAGTGGGCCACCGGTTTCGGCGCGACCCACACGGTGGACGCGGCCGCCGAGGACGCGGTGGAACGGATTCGGGAGTTGACCGACGGATTCGGCGCGGATGTGGTGATCGACGCGGTGGGCCGCCCCGAGACCTGGAAGCAGGCGTTCTACGCCCGCGACCTGGCGGGCACCGTGGTACTGGTCGGCGTACCCACCCCGGATATGACACTGGAGATGCCGCTCATCGACTTCTTCTCCCGCGGTGGCTCATTGAAGTCGTCCTGGTACGGCGACTGCCTGCCCTCGCGTGATTTCCCGTACCTGATCGAGCTGTACAAGCAGGGGCGCTTCGATCTGGACGCCTTCGTCTCGGAGACGATCTCCCTCGACGACGTGGAGGCGGCGTTCACCAGAATGCACCGCGGCGAGGTACTGCGCTCGGTGGTGATGCTGTAGTGGCCCGTATCGACCACACCGTCACCTCGGGCACCTTCAGCCTGGACGGGCAGACCTTCGATGTCGACAACAATGTCTGGGTCGTCGGCGACGACCACGAGTGCGTCGTCATCGACGCGCCGCACGATGGGGCGGCCATCCTGGCACTGGTCGGCGATCGCCGCGTGACGGCCATCCTGGCCACGCACGCCCACGACGACCACATTCGGGTCGCGCCCGAATTGGCCCGGGAGACAGGCGCTCCCATCCTGCTGCACCCCGACGACCTGGTGCTGTGGCGGCTCACCCACACCGACCGGATGCCCGACGGCGAACTCGTCGACGGCGCCGTGATCGAGGTGGCGGGGACCGCGCTGCGGGTGTTGCACACCCCGGGTCACGCTCCGGGCGCGTGCTGCTTCCACGCTCCCGACCTCGGCGTGGTCTTCACCGGCGATACGCTGTTCCGCGGCGGTCCCGGGGCCACCGGCCGCTCCTACTCGGACTTCTCCACCATCGTCACCTCCATCGCGGACCGGCTGCTCATCCTGCCGGACGACACCGTGGTGCACACCGGACACGGAGAATCCACCACCATCGGGGACGAAGCGCCGCACCTGCGTGACTGGTTGCGCCGCGGACAGTGAAATCGCCTGTGCGCGATCTCATATCAGAGATACCGTGGATGATATGACCGAAGGCATCGAGCTACTCGGATCCGGGCAGACGGCGCTGCGGCGCATGACCGACGACCGCCGCCGACTACTCACCGATCTGGTAGCGGCGCGGCGGGCGGCGCGCCTGTCGCAGACCGAGATCGCCGCCCGCATGCACACCTCGCAATCCGCGGTGGCGCGCCTGGAGGCCGGGCAGGTGGATGTGCGCATCTCCACCCTGGAGCGCTACGCGGCCGCCATCGGCAGCCGCATCACCTGGGAACTCGACCCCGGGGTGGGGTGACCGCGGCACGGTGGAATCCGCTGCCGCGCGGTAATTCTCGTCAGCGGCAGGTGTACAGGGTGGCCTCGGCCAGTACGTCCAGCACATCACCGAGGTCGCCGCGCACGCGCAGGGCCGCGCGCTGACGACGCGCACCGTTGCCCCGATCCAGCAGGGCGGCAACGGTTTCGTCGACGAAGGCGCGGTCGCCGAGTTCGTCCAACGCGGGCGCGAGGTGATCGACGAAGCCGCGCAACAGTTCCCGCATCGGAAGCGGCTGGCCGCGCACCGGATCGATGCCGTCACCGTCCAGGCCCGAGCGGGCCGCCCGCCAGTAGGCCGCGCGCAGCACGTCGTCGGGGACGGCGGGCGCACACCGCCCGGCCTCGATGTGGCGGTGGGCCGTCATGACGGCGGCGCGAATCAGGGTCGCCAGCAGGGCGGTCTCCTCGACGGTGGCCGGCACATCGCTGACTCGGATCTCGACGGTGGGAAAGCGGGCCGAGGGCCGGATGTCCCAGTAGACCATCTTGCGGTCCAGGATCACGCCGAGCGACAGCATCCTCGCCACGGCGGCGTCGTAGTCGGCGGCCGAGGCGAAACGCGGTGGCGCACCCGCGCTGGGCCAGCGCCGCCACAGCACGCTGCGCCAACTGGCGTATTCGGTGTCGAGGCCGTGATAGACCGACGAGTTGGCGGTGAGCGCCAGCAGCAGCGGCAGCCAGGGCCGCAGGTAGTCGCTCACCCGCAGGGCCGCCTCCCGGTCCGGGACCGCCACGTGCACATGGCAGCCGCACAGTCCCTGCTCGTGGGCGAGCAGGCCGAAATTCGCGGCGATGCGCCGGTACCGCGGCGTGGCGGTGACCGGCTCGTCCGGCGGCACGGTCGGCGGTACCGCCACCGCGAGCAGCAGCGCGTCGTTCTTCTCCGCGCACGCCGACACCCCGCGCCGCAGCTCGCGCAGCTCCTTCAGCAGCTCCGGGGTGGTCGAGTGCACGCGGGTGTTGATCTCCACCTGGCAGCGGGTGAGCTCCAGTTGCAGATCGATGCCGAGATCCGCGGCGGTCCGGGCGACGTCGGCGTTCCTGCCGACAGGTATGCCCGTGCGCGGATCCACCAGCAGCAATTCCTCTTCGACACCTACCGTCGGCGGGGTTTTCACAATGACCGAGTACCCCCTGATCGCGTCCTGTGACACCGACGCCGCAGGACTCGGACCCGATTCAGCATGACGGGTGGCATCCACCGGCCACAAGGTGCGACCGGTCGGCACCGACGCCTTCGACCGCCGAGCAAACCCGAGCCCCGCACCCCGTGCGCGGCGGCCGCACGTATCTGTCGGTGCCTCGGTCCACAATGCGGTATGGCGTATGACGAGGTACTCGCGGAACGGATACGGGACGCCCTCGGCCCCGTACTACCGGATGTGACCGAACGGAAGATGTTCGGCGGTCTCGGTTTCATGGTCAGCGGAAATATGGCGGTCGCCGCCAGCGGTCAGGGCGGACTGCTGGCGCGGGTGGACCCCGCCGAGACCCCGGAGCTGCTGTGCCGCGACTTCGTCGCGACCATGGTGATGGGCGGACGCGAGATGCGGAACTGGCTCCGCGTCGACGCCGCCGCACTGGAAGACGATGCGGCACTGGAGGAATGGGTGGGCCGCTCGGTAGCCTACGCACGCACCCTGCCGCCCAAGTAGTGTCTCAGTCCGCGGGGCCGAAAAACCGATCCAACAACCGGTCGAGGAGGACCACCGCTTCGTCGCGATTCGGGTAGCCCCCGGCCAGCCCCTGGCTGAGGCCGCCGACGGCCATGACGATCACCGCCGCGTCGACCTCCGGGTCGACGGGCAGATCGGGGTCGAGCCGAAGTGCGCGCTCCAGTTGGGCGGCGACCAGGTCGACCAGGAACTTCGGCGCGCCCACGAGATCACCCAGGGCGATGTCCCGACCCGACATCATGGCCTGGTTGAACGCCCCGAGCACCACGGTGTCCGCGCGCCGCCGCTCGTCCATCGGCAGCAGCGACAGCAGGATCGCTCGGGTCGCCGCACGCGGTGAGGCTCCCTCCGCCAGCTGTTCCAGCGCCGCCGCGAACCGCTTCCCGCCGTCCTCGACCACCGCCCGGTGGGTGGCGAGCAGGAACTCCCTCTTGGTGCCGAAGTAGTACTGCACCAGGCGCACCGAGATCCCGGCCTCGGCCGCCACCGATTGGAAGGTCGCGGCCTCCAACCCGCGTCCGGCGATCACCCGACGCACGGCGTCGGTGATCTCCCGCCGCCGCTGCTCATGGTCGACCAACCGAGGCATATCCGCTACCACCCCTTCTCGCGCGAGCCGGAAAGACTTCATGGTACGCCCATATCATTTTTATGGTACGTTCATATCATCAAAGTTGATGAAGGGGTGGCGATGGCCAAGATCGGACGATTCAAGAACGACCGGGCACGCGCGGCGTACCTGGCGGTGTACGACGAGATGGCGGCGCGGTCACCGATCCCGTTCGACGAACAGCGGGTCGAGACCTCCTTCGGGACGACCCATATCAGCCGATTCGGTTCCGGGGACGCCACCCCGCTGGTCCTGCTGCACCCCGTCGGCGGCAACGGTGCGGGCTGGGCCCCGGTCATCGAGGGGTTGAGCGCGGACCGGGTCGTCTACGCCCCGGACACCATCGGCACCCCGGGCAAGAGCGTGCAGACCGCGCCCATCACCGCGGCGGCCGATTTCGGCACCTGGCTCGACGAGACGCTGGCCGGGCTCGGCGTGGACCGGGCGCATCTGCTCGGCTACTCCGACGGCGGCTGGCAGGCGGCCGTGGCGGGCTTGCACAATGCCAAGCGGCTGGCCAGCGTCACCCTGGTGGAGACCGGCGGCGTGCTGAAAATCCGCTGGAGCGTGCTGCTGCGGATCATGCGCTTCGCCGTCGCGCCGACGGAGCGGAACATGCGGCGGCTGAACCGGTGGCTGATGCCCGGAGTGGAGGTCTCCGAGCTGGATGTGCGCGCGGCGCGGGCGTCGGTCGGCTATCGACGGCAGCTGCCCTGGGGGACGGTGCTCACCGACGCCGAACTCGGATCGTTCACCATCCCCTCGCTCTGGGTGTTCGGAAGCGAGTCGGTGCTCGTCCGCCCGGCCGCGGCCGCCGCCCGCCGCGTGCGTGATCGGGTGCCCGCCGCCGAGGTCGAGGTGTTCGACGGCCTGGGCCACGGGCTGTTCTTCGCCAATGCCGACATCGTGGTGCCACGCATCGTGGACTTCCTGCGGCGACACGACGGCTAGTGCGCCGAATTCGACCGTCACCGCGTGTTTTCCCCGCATATCCGGGGGCGCTCAGGCAAGAATGACCCCTACACCTCCAGGTGGTAATGCTCGACGAGATGGTCCCATCACCCCGACCGGCGTCACTCGGGGCGATGGGGCACGGGTAGAGAGGTCACGGACTTCATGAGCAGTAACCGCAGTATCGGTCAGGCCACGCGATGCGCCGTCTATCTCGGCATCGCTTCCGCCGGACTCGCCCTGGCGGCGCCCGCGCAGGCGGAGCCGCTGTGGCCCGGTGGGCCCGACGTCCCGGGCGTCCCCGCGATCGTGCCGCCGGCGGAGATCACCGCCCCGTGCACGATTCCCGAGGCGCGCGCCTGCGTTCGGCTCTCCACGAACGAGGCATGGTTGATCGACAATCGCAAGGTGACCTTCGGCCCGACCCCGATCTCCCACGGTATGGCGGGTTACCGGACGCCGCCGGGCGCCACGCGCGTCTTCATCAAGAAGGAGTTCCACTGGAGCACAATGCATCACGCTCCCATGCACTACGCGATCTTCTACAACGGCGATATCGCCTTCCACGTGGGTCCGATCGAGCGGGAGTCGCACGGCTGCATCCGCATGACCTGGGATGGGGCGCGCGCGTTCTACGACTACCTGAATATCGGGGATCTGGTCGAGGTGGTGCCGTAACCGGCAACACCGGGTACACACCGGGGCGGGTT
>NZ_BAGD01000268.1 GCF_000308635.1 Nocardia otitidiscaviarum NBRC 14405
GAGCTCCCACTCGTAGCCGTACAGGGTCTCCAGGAAGGAGTTGTCCCATCGGGTGGGGGTCGGGGTCCAGGTGACCTCGAGCCCGGAGGTGATGGCGTCCTTGCCGACGCCGGTGCCGAAGCTGGACTTCCAGCCCAGGCCCTGTTCCTCGAGGGGAGCCGCCTCGGGCTCGGGGCCGACATGGTCGGCGGGGCCCGCGCCGTGCGCCTTGCCGAAGGTGTGCCCGCCGACGATCAGCGCCGCGGTCTCCACATCGTTCATGGCCATGCGGCGGAAGGTTTCGCGAATGTCGTGGGCGGCCAGCAGCGGATCCGGATTGCCGTTGGGGCCTTCGGGATTGACATAGATGAGGCCCATCTGCACGGCGGCCAGGGGGTTCTCCAGGTCGCGTTCACCGCTGTAGCGGGCGTCGCCGCCGAGCCAGGTCTGTTCGGGACCCCAGTACACGTCCTCCTCGGGTTCCCACTGGTCGACACGGCCGCCGCCGAACCCGAAGGTCCGGAAGCCCATGTCCTCGAGTGCCACATTGCCCGCGTACACGATGAGGTCGGCCCAGGACAGTTTCTTGCCGTACTTCTTCTTCACCGGCCACAGCAGCCGCCGCGCTTTGTCCAGGCTGGCGTTGTCGGGCCAGGAGTTCAGGGGAGCGAACCGCTGCATGCCCGCACCCGCGCCGCCGCGGCCGTCGCTGATTCGGTAGGTGCCCGCCGCATGCCAGGCCATGCGTACGAAGAACGGACCGTAGTGCCCGAAGTCGGCGGGCCACCAGTCCTGTGAGGTCGTCATGACCTCGACGATGTCGCGCTTGACGGCCGCCAGGTCGAGGGTCTGGAACTCGGCCGCGTAGTCGTAGCCGTCGTCCATGGGGTTGGCGACGGCCGGATTCTTCTGCAGGATCTTCAGATTCAGCTGATTCGGCCACCAGTCCCGGTTGCTTCCGCCCTCGGTGGGGTACTTGAGGCGACCGGCCGCCACAGGGCACCCGCCTGCTGCGGGTTCGGTATGGGCCTCTCCGACGGGCGGGTGTTCCTGAGCCACGGGCGGTTCCTTTCGGGGTCGTGCATGAAGCATCCACTGATATGGATTCGATCAAGATTATGACCTATTCAAGTCTTGTTCGCGAGAGATTCGCGAAAATAATTCACAGACCGGCGTCGGACCCGTCAACACCCGACTACATTGATAGCTAGTCGATTGCTGACAGGCTGTACATCAGGGTGAGTGCCGTGCAACCACGCGGCTGACGGCGAGGGGAGCCGCACATGGACACGGTGTCGGAAGCATTGCTGACCACGGATATCCCATCCATCGCGGAACGCCGCTTCCTCCGCCTCTGGAACTCCATCACCTGGACCCGCGCTGGGGGAGCCGCGCTGGTCGGCACCTTCACCGGCCCGCTGGTGCCACCGCGACTACGCGCCGCGACCGCGGGGAAACTGACCCCGGTCACCGCCGTCGACCTGGGTGAATGGGGGCGCTGCGCCATGGTGATGCGGGTGGCCCGCGTGTATGGGCCACTGGATCGGAGTCTGTGGGCTGTCGGGTCGGGGGAGTTCCGCCTGGACGCACCGCCGTTCGGCGATCATCACGACCATGTCGCGGCCGTGGACATCGGTGTGGACAGTGGCGGATCGCTGACCCTGCGCCCGCTCGGCGCCTGACAACTTCGTGCCCCGATTCGTACGTATCCGGCCCGCTCGGTCGGAGTACAGTTGGTAACCCGCAGTTGACAGGAGTTGACGATGTCCAGACGCGCCAGACCGGCAATAGTGCGGACTGCCGCGGTCGCCGTGATCGCGGGTGCGGCCACGCTCGGCATGACCAGCCAAGCATCCGCCGACGTCGAACCCGGCACCTACACATCCACCACCTGGTCGTCCGGCATCGTGCTTTTGCAACGCGACGCGCGAGTCGAAGGCGGGGAACTGGTCCTGATAGGGCGTTACCCCATCCATCCGACGCCCGACGGCGGCTACGTGGACCTGTTTCCCGGCCACCGCGTCGTACTGATCAGCGACGGGCACGGCGGGTACGCGGGCCCGGCGTTCCTGGGCGGCCTGGAGGTCGGCTCCATCACGCTGACTCCGCGCCGCTGAAGTTCGATCACCGAGCAGGTCGGAGAACCAACCAGCGGCGGGTTGTGGGGGGCACCCATCACCATCCAACTTTACATAATGTAGATTATCGGCGTTTATACGACCTGGGCTGAGGTGTGCGAACTTGCCTGTGCGGCAGGTTGTTTCGTATCCCCGAGGGTCGTATGGTGCGGCGGCCTCGGCAGATGAGGTGCGCGGGTCGGCTCGTTTGTCGACGCCGCGGCACTGTGTTGATGTGTGGAATATTCTGCGCATATCCCGATGTGCCGGAAAATTTCCAGGGTCTGTTTGGGTGGTCAATCGAGGTGGCGTCGACGGGAACTCGGCCCCCGGCTGCGCTCCCCTGTGGGCACGCGGCGAGCCGTCAATATGTCACTGTGACGTATTGCTGGAGGAGTTCGGGGGCTATTGAGCTCGGGCGCTTCGCAGTACGATGAGGTTCTCCGTTCGACGCGTGATCGCTTCCTCGACCTCGAAGGAGTGGAAGTGTCCGATAACGCACCCCGTGCGTGCTTGTGGGCACCCGCCGTCGAAACATCTCTCGACGTGACCTGATCTCCCTACTCCCCCGTGCTGCTCACGTTGCTCCGAGGCGGTAATTCATCACTGTGACGATATGTGCTGCTGTGGAGTGTTGCCGCGCCGTAGCCCTCAGCCCATCGACTCCGCCGCTCGCGACGCGATGGCCTTGCCCAGTTCGGAGGTGGTGGCGGTGCCGCCCAGATCCGGGGTGAGTACCCGGCCTTCTTCGAGGACCGCGCAGACGGCGGCGTCGATGGCGGCGGCCGCCGCGGATTCGCCGAGATGGTCGAGCATCATGGCGGCGGCGAGGATCTGGGCGACCGGGTTGGCGATGCCCTGGCCCGCGATATCGGGGGCGCTGCCGTGGACGGCCTCGAACATGGAGGGGGTGTCGCGGGCGGGGTTGATATTGCCGGAGGGAGCCAGGCCGAGGCCGCCGGTGACGGCGGCGGCGAGGTCGGAGAGGATGTCGCCGAAGAGGTTGGAGCCGACGATGACGTCGAGACGGTCGGGGTGCAGGACGATTTCGGCGGCGAGTGCGTCGACATGCATGGAGCGGACGGTGACATCGGGGTAGTCGGCGGCGACCTCGTCGACGATGCTGTCCCAGTACGGCATGGAGTGGATGAGACCGTTGGATTTGGTGGCCGAGCACAGGCGGCGGCCGCGGTCGCGGGCGCGATCGAAGGCGTAGCGGATGATGCGTTCGCAGCCCACCCGGGTGAACACCGACTCCTGGAGCACGAATTCGTCGGGGCGGCCGGGATTGTGGCGGCCGCCGATCTCGGAGTACTCCCCCTCGGAGTTCTCGCGCACGATGAGGATGTCGAGATCGGCGGCGGTGCGGTCGCGCAGTGCGGATTCGGTGCCGGGCAGCAGCCGCACCGGGCGCAGGTTCACGTACTGGCCGAACGCGCGGCGCAGTGGGATCAGCAGCCCCCACAGCGAAATATGGTCGGGCACACCGGGAAAGCCGACCGCTCCGAGCAGGATGGCGTCGAATCCGGCCAACCGTTCGGGTCCGTCGGAGGGCATCATGGCGCCGGTGCGCAGATAGTTCTCGCACGACCAGTCGAATGCGGTCCATTCGACCCCGGGCAGTACGGCGTCGACCACGGCGACGGCCTCGGCCGTCACGTCCACGCCGATCCCGTCACCGGGAATGGTGGCGATGCGATAGGTCACGATGTCTCCTTGTCGAGTCACGGGCGTCGAGTCACGGCCGACGGGTCATGGGCGGCCGGGTCACAGCGCGACCCGGATGTATTTGGTTTCCAGGAATTCGTCGATGCCCACCAGTCCGCCCTCGCGGCCGAGCCCGGACTCCTTGACCCCGCCGAACGGTGCGGCCGGATCCGACACCACACCCTGGTTCAATCCCACCATGCCGGTGTCGAGGGCCTCGCTGACGCGCAGCCCGCGGCGCAGGTTCTCGGTGTAGACGTAGGAGACGAGCCCGTACGGGGTGTCGTTGGCGCGAGTGACCGCCTCGACTTCGGTGTCGAACACCGACAGCGCGGCGACCGGGCCGAAGATCTCGGTGTGCCCGATCGGGGCGTCGGCGGGCACATCGGTGAGCACCGTGGCGGGATAGAAGTTGCCGGGCCCGGGATGGGGTTCGCCGCCGGTGACGGCGGTGGCGCCGCGTCGGCGGGCGTCGGCGACCAGTTCGGTGACCTTGGCGACGGCGTCGGCGTCGATGAGCGGCCCGACCACCACGCCGGGTTCGGTGCCGCGGCCCATGGGCAGCGCGGCCATACGGTCGGCGAGCCGGGTGGCGAAGGCGTCGGCGATGCCGCGCTGCACCAGGATGCGGTTGGCGGCGGTGCACGCCTGCCCGATATTGCGCATCTTGGCGAGCATGGCGCCGTCCACGGCGGCGTCGAGGTCGGCGTCGTCGAACACCAGGAAGGGTGCGTTGCCGCCGAGTTCCATGGAGGTGCGCATGACGGTGCGCGCGCACTGCTCCAGCAGCAGTTTGCCGACGGCGGTGGAGCCGGTGAAGGAGAGTTTGCGGGCGCGGCCGTCGGCGATGACGGGTTCGATGAGCGCCGCCGGATCGGAGGTGGTGACCACATTGACCACACCGGCGGGCGCTCCGGCGCGGTGCAGGACCTCGGCCAGCGCCAGCATCGACAGTGGTGTCTGCTCGGCGGGTTTGACCACGCAGGTGCAGCCGGCGGCGAGTGCGGGCCCGATCTTGCGGGCGCCCATGGCCATCGGGAAGTTCCACGGGGTGATGAGCAGGCTGGGTCCGACCGGCTGCCGGGTGACCAGGAAGCGGGACCCGCCGGTGGGTGCGTGCATATAGCCGCCGTCGAGGCGGACCGCCTCTTCGGCGAACCAGCGCAGGAATTCGGCCGCGTAGGCGACCTCGCCGCGCGCCTCGGCGAGGGGTTTGCCCATTTCCAGGGTCATGACCAGGGCGAGGCGTTCGACGTCGTCGAGCAGCAGGCGGTGGGCGCGCAGGAGGATGTCGCTGCGCTGCCGGGGCGGGGTGCGCGCCCAGTCGGCCTGGGCGGCGGCGGCCGCGGTGAGGGCGCGCAGGCCGTCGTCGGGGCTCGCGTCGGCTACGGTGCGCAACCGTTCGCCGGTGGCCGGGTCGATGACCGGCATGGTGTCGGTGCCGGGCCGCCAGTCGCCGTCGATGAACAGTCCGTGGGGGATGCTGTCGATGGCGTCGCGTTCCGTCTGGGTCAGGTGTGTCTCGGTGAGCATGGCTCCCGTTCCTCCCGCCGTGGCCGCAGGTGATGCGGCCGAGTCCATTGCCGCCGTACTGCCGCACATGTTATGCATATTGTCGACAATCCGACAATAGACAATCCCGCATCAGACCATCGCGCCGACGCTGTCCTCGAGTTCCCACCGTCCGGCCCGCCGGATCGATGTCCGAACTCCCCGCCCGCGCCGGACCGTTCCGGAGGCGATCGCCCATGACTGCCCTGTCCCCCGTCCTCCTCCAGGCCACCCCCGTCACCGTCGACCACGGCGAGGGCTGCTACCTGTACGACACCGACGGCCGCCGCTACCTGGACTTCACCGCCGGGATCGGCGTCACCAGCACCGGCCACTGTCACCCACGCGTGGTGGAGGCCGCGCAGGCGCAGGTGGCGAAGCTGGTGCACGGCCAGTACACGACCGTCATGCACCGGCCGCTGCTCGATCTCACCGAGAAGCTCGGCGAGGTGCTGCCGGAGGGGTTGGATTCGCTGTTCTTCGCCAATTCCGGCAGTGAGGCCGTCGAGGCGGCTTTACGGTTGGCGCGGCAATCCACCGGGCGGCCGAACATCATCGTCTTCCACGGCGGTTTCCACGGCCGCACCGTCGCCGCCGCCACCATGACCACCTCCGGCACCCGTTTCTCGGCCGGTTTCAGCCCGCTCATGGGCGGGGTGCACGTGGCCCCCTTCCCCACCGCGTTCCGCTACGGCTGGAGCGAGGAGCAGGCCACCGATTTCGCGCTGCGGGAACTGGACTACATCCTGGCCACCCTCACCTCCCCGGCCGAGACCGCGGCCTTCGTCGTGGAACCGGTGCTCGGTGAGGGCGGCTACGTGCCCGCCACCGCCGGATTCCTGCGGGGTTTGCGTGAGCGCGCCGACCGGCACGGGATTCTGCTGGTGCTCGACGAGATCCAGACCGGGTTCGGGCGCACCGGAAAGTTCTTCGGCCATCAGCACTTCGGTATCCGGCCCGACATCATCACCATCGCCAAGGGGTTGGCCAGTGGCTTCCCGCTCTCGGGTATCGCGGCTCCGGCCGAGCTCATGGCGCGGGCCTGGCCCGGTTCGCAGGGCGGCACCTACGGCGGGAACGCGGTGGCGTGCGCGGCCGCCCTGGCCACCCTCGAGGTGATCGAGAAGGAGGGTCTGGTCGAGAACGCGGCACTGCGTGGTCGTGAACTGCTGGACGGGGTGCGGGCCCGCGCCACCTCCGGCATCGGCGACGTGCGCGGTCTCGGGCTCATGGTGGGTGCCGAATTCACCACGGCCGCAGGGGAACCCGATACGGCCGCGGCCACCGAGGCGCGGCGGCTGGCGGTGGAGAAGGGCATGCTGCTGCTGGCGTGCGGCGCGCACATGAACGTGGTGCGCATGATCCCGGCGCTGGTCGCGACCGCCGAACAGATCCGCGAGGGCCTCGACATCTGGGAGGCGGTCCTCGCCGAGCTGTGACGGCGGCCGACATCCGGTCGGAGCGTGCCCGCGGTCGATACGGCCGTGTCCGCCGAACTCCGCCCCACCGATACGGAAGGCTGAACCCATGACCCGCTACCTCACCATCACCCTCACCAAGGCCGGGGTGAGCTGCCGCGCCCGCCTGCTCGACGAGCAGGCCCCGCACACC
Organism: Nocardia otitidiscaviarum NBRC 14405; assembly: GCF_000308635.1. Taxonomy (GTDB): domain Bacteria; phylum Actinomycetota; class Actinomycetes; order Mycobacteriales; family Mycobacteriaceae; genus Nocardia; species Nocardia otitidiscaviarum. The sequence goes on from NZ_BAGD01000268.1 coordinate 6,966, forward strand.
TGTGAGGCGGTGTGGAACGCGCTACCGCAGGAAGGTGACGCCTTCCACGCCAAGTACGCCCGCAATGAGGTCTACACCCTGCTCCCCCGCATCACCGCCGCCCCGCATCGGGAGAACCCCACGGTCACACCGATTCCCGGCGACGTGTGCCTGTTCGACTTCGAGCCGTGGGAGATCGGCAACCCCGCCTACGGCTACGAACCGGGCTCGGCCGCCCACCACGCCCAGGGCGCCACCGATCTGGCCCTGTTCTACGGTCGCAACAACCTGCTCATCAACGGCGACCTGGGCTGGGTGCCCGGCAATGTCTTCGCCACCATCGAAGACGGCCTCGCCGAGATCGCCGCCGCCTGCAACACCCTGTGGCTGCGCGGCGTGGAGGGCGAAACGCTCGCCTTCGCTCGCGCCGACTGACATCCGCACGCCGGGTGACATCCGCACCGGGACGGGTCCGCGCAGACCGGTCCCGGTGCGGCGTCGACACGTGGGTGCGGACACCCTCGATCGGTGCTTCCGAGCGCCGGTATCCGATCTTGTCGGCGCGGTGGCCGCACAGGCGCGGCTGCCGGTGATCAGGTGCAGGAGCCGTCCGCTGTGCAGTCCGCGCTCGGCTCTCCTTCGCCGTCACGTTGGTGGCTTCGGCGGGCGTCGCGGTCGAAGATGCCGAGGATTTCGCACGGGCCGCCTTCGGTGCCGATGGCGTGCGGCAGCATGGTGGGGAACTCGGCGGCCTGGTTGGTCTCGACGCGGAAGCGCCGGTGGCCGAGCATGAGGATCGCGGTGCCGGACAGGACGACCAGCCACTCGCGGCCGGGGTGCGCGCGCATCCGGGCGGGGTTGTCCGGTGGAGGTTCGGTCATGCGTTGGCGCACGACGCTCATGCCCGGTACGCCCTTGATCGACCAGCGCATGAGCCCGTGCGCGGCGTCGATCATCGGACTGATGACGACATCGTCGGCCGCGGTCTCCACCAGTTGGTCCAGCGTGGTGTCCAGCGCGCGGGCGAGGGTGACCAGCTGATCGAGAGCGAGCCGTCGCTGGCCGTTCTCGATGCGGGAGAGGGTGGACTGGCTCAGGTGCGCGCGGGTGGCGAGTTCTTCCAGGGACCAGCCCTGGGCCACGCGTAACGCGCGGATGCGTTTGCGTACGAGGCTGTCCAGCTCACCATCTTCTTGCGTCATAAGCAACAGTGTATGCCTCTAATGCAAACTGCGGTTATGGTCGCTCGTAGCTGTCCAGAACAGCTGGACCAGGCATGAAGGGACAAGAATATGGCGGAGACCGCTTTCACCTACCCGTCCGACACAGTGCCCGACGAGACCATCGACGTCGTGGTGATCGGCGGGGGCGCCGCGGGACTCAACGGTGCGCTGACGCTGGCCCGCTCCCGTCGCTCGGTCGTCGTGATCGACAGCGGAGAACCCCGCAACGCGCCCGCCGAGGCCATGCACGGCTTCCTGGTGCTCGACGGCACCCCGCCCGCGCAGCTGCTCGAGCGAGGACGGCAACAGGTGCGCCACTACGGCGGCCGGGTGGTGTACGCGACCGTGGCTTCCACTGCGCCCGCGGCCCCGTCCGCAGACGGTGACCTGCGGTTCACCGCCACCCTGACCGACGGCCGCACCCTGACCGCCCGCCGTGTGCTGGTGGCGACCGGCCTGCGCGATGTGCTGCCCGACGTACCCGGCCTGGCACAGCACTGGGGCCACGGCGTGGTGCACTGCCCGTACTGCCATGGCTGGGAGGTGCGCGACGAGCCCATCGGCATCATCGCCACCGGACCGGTCTCGATCCATCACGCGCTGCTGTTCCGCCAGTTGACCGACGACCTGGTCTATTTCACCGGCGACACCGACCTGGACCGCGACACTCGCGCGCGCTTCGCCGCCCGCGACATCACCGTCGTCGACACCCCGGTGGCGGAGGTCGTCACCGCCGCCGACGGCACCCTCACCGGTGTCCGGTTGACCGACGGTCGGGTGGTCGCCCGCCGTGTCCTCGCGGTCGCCACCCACATGCGGGCCCGCACCGCGGGCCTGGAAGAACTCGAGCTGCCGATGGAGGATCTGCCCGACAACATGGGCCGCCGGTTCTCCTCCGGCATGGCCGGAGCCACCGACGTGCCCGGCGTGTGGGTGGCCGGTAACGCGACCGACCTTGCCGCCCAGGTCGGTGCGTCCGCGGCGGCCGGCGCACTGGCCGGAGCCCACATCAACGCCATGCTCGCCACCGCGGACACCGACGCGGCTCTGGCCGCGATGCGGGCCACCACCTGACCGAACGGCCCGCGTTCGTCCCGCGAGCCCCGAGTCGATTCGCCGGTCTCGGCGCCCGGGCGCTGCCCCGGCGCCGACTTCGTCATGCCCTTTTCGGGAGGAAGCCATGAATACCAACCAACCCGCACACGTCGCCCCCGACTCGACCCCGGACGGCGGCACACCGGATGCAGGTCAGCTGCGCGCCATCCTGATCGCGGTCTCGATCGCGCTGATGGCCGTCATCTCCTCGGTCTCCGGGCTCGGTGTCGCCCAGACCCAGATGGCTGTCGAGTTCGGCGCCTCGCAGAACACCATTCTGTGGATCATCAATATCTACACCCTCACCCTGGCCGCTTTGCTGCTGCCGCTCGGTGCCATCGGTGACCGGCTGGGCCGCAAACCCGTGCTCATCGTGGGCCTGGCCGTTTTCGGCGTCGCCAACGTCGTGGCGGGCCTTGCTCCGAACGCCGAGGTGATGCTCGGTGCGCGCATGGTTGCCGGCATCGGGGCGGCCATGATCATGCCCATCACCCTTGCGGTGATCACCTCCACCTTCCCCGAAGAACAGCGCGGCAAAGCGATCGGCGTGTGGACGGGCGTCGCCGGCGGCGGCGGCATCCTGGGTATGTTCCTGTCCGCACTGCTCGTCGACGTCGCCGCCTGGCGCTGGCTGTTCGTCCTGCCCGTGGCTCTGGTCATCGCAGCCTTGGCCACGGCGCTCACAGCGGTGCCGAACTCGCACGAGCACTCCTCGCATGCCTTCGATACCGTCGGGGCGCTGATCTCCGTCGTCGCCGTGGTCGGCCTCATCTTCGTCCTGCAAGAAGGCCCCGAACGAGGCTGGACGGCACCCGTGACACTGATCAGCCTCGGCGTGGGCCTCCTCGCCACCGTCGGGTTCGTGGCATGGGAACTGCGACGCCGCGACACGGCGCTACTGGATGTCAGCCTCTTCGGTGAGCGCGGCCTGGCCGGCGGCTCGATCACGCTACTGGTCGTCTTCGGTGTCCAAGCCGGCATCGCCGTCGTGCTGTTCCCGTTCTTTCAGGCGGTGCTCGGCTGGTCGGGCCTGCTGGCCACGCTGGCGCTGATGCCCATGGCCGTGGCGATGATGATGACCTCCGGCCTGGCCCCCAAGGTGGCCGAGCGCATCGGCTCCCGCCCGACCATGGCGATCGGCATCGCAGTGGGCGGCGTCGGCCTGGCGCAAATGGCCGGGTTCGCCTCCGTCGACGGCGGCTACCTGTCCATCCTGCCCGGCATCCTCGCCATGGGAATCGGCATGGGCCTGGCGATGACTCCCTCCACTCAGGCCATCACCAGCTCTCTGCCACGAGACAAGCAGGGCGTCGCCTCCGCTCTCAACGACGTCACCCGCGAATTCGGTACCGCACTCGGTGTCGCCCTTCTCGGCGCCCTCGTGGCCACCGGCTACCGCGACACCATCGACGGCAAGCTCGACGGCATCCCGCACGACACCGCGAACACCGCACGCGAAGGCATCGCCAATGCCGTCGACGCCGCCGACGGTGCAGGGTCTCACGCACAGCAGCTGATTCAGGCTGCCCAGCAGTCCTTCGTCGACGGTTGGCAGCAGGCCATGTGGGTGGGTGTCGGCGTCATGGGTGCCCTGTGCCTCTACATCCTCACGGCTGGCCCCGAGACCACCCGCGCCTATCCGGCGCCGGAGGCCGAAGTGCCCGAGCCGATCACATCGCGCTGACCACGCAACAGCCTGCAGCCGTCCCTGGGTTGAGGTGTGGGCCCGGGCAACGCCATCCCGGTACTGCCCTGCCTCCCTGCGACGGCACTCGCGACTGAACTGGCCAGGTCCGCGAATCCGCCACCCAGCTCAGGGTGTTCCGTAGAGGTGTGTCGAGCGGGGGCGCGGGCAGGTGTCAGGCCGCGAGGACGGCCTCGGCGTAGCGGGCCAGCGCCAGCACCAGGTCGTCGGAGTGGCGCGGGCCGACGATCTGCATGCCCACCGGCAGTCCGGCGGCGGTGGTGCCGGCGGGGATGCTGATGGCGGGCTGCTGGGTGAGGTTGAACGGGTAGGTGAACGGGGTCCACTGCGGCCAGCTGCGCAGGTCGCTGCCGGGCGGCACGTCGTGTCCGGCGTCGAAGGCGGGGATCGGGACCGTGGGGGTGATGAGCACGTCGTGGGCGGTGTGGAAGGCGCCCATCACGATGCCGACGTCGGCGGCGGTGGCGCGGGCGTCGAGATAGTCGATGGCGGTGAGGTGCTCGCCGTGCTCCCACACCCGTGCCAGGCCGGGGTCGACGATCTCGCGGCTGCCGTCGGGGAATTTCGACAGCATGGTGGCCGCGCCGGCCGCCCACAGGTTCTCGAACGCTTCGCGCGGATCGGTGAAGCCGGGATCGGCGGTGACCACCCGCAGTCCGGCCTCGGCCAGCCGCTCCACGGCGGCGCCGACCACCGCGGCCACCTCCGGATCGACGTCCACGTAGCCGAGGGTCGGCGAGTACGCGACGGTCAGACCGCGCACATCACGCTGCATTTCGGCGCGGAAGGTGGTGAGCATGGGCGGCTGCGCGGTCGGATCGCGGGGATCGGGCAGCGACAGGATGTCCATGAGCAGCGCCGCGTCCTCGACCGTGCGGGTCATGGGTCCGGCGTGGGCGAGTGGACCGAACGGGCTGGCCGGGTACAGCGGAATCCGGCCGTGCGTGGGTTTGAAGCCGACGATGCCGCAGAACGCGGCGGGAATGCGCACACTGCCGCCGCCGTCGGTGCCGACCGACACCGGTCCCATCCCGCCCGCCACCGCGGCCGCGCTGCCGCCGGAGGAGCCGCCCGCGGTGCGGGTGGGATCGACCGGATTGCGGGTGATGCCGGTGAGCGGGCTGTCGGTGGTGGCCTTCCATGCCAGTTCCGGCGTGGTGGTCTTGCCGAGGAACACCATGCCGTCCTCGCGCAGCCGCGCGGTCACCGGACTGTCCACCGGCCACGGCACATCGGCGGCGATGGCCTTGGAGCCGCGCCGGGTGGGCCAGCCTTCGGTGAGGAAGATGTCCTTGATGGAGATCGGCACACCGTCCAGCAGGCCCTTGACATGCCCGCTGTGCCAGCGCTGTTCGGAATCCTTGGCCTGGATCAGCGCGCGATCGGGATCCACCAGGCAGTAGGCGTTGACGTCACGGTCGCGTTCGGCGATCGTGTCGAGGATCGCGTGGGTCGCCTCGACCGGGGAGAGCGCGCCCGCGGCATAGGCGGAGACGAGCTCGACCGCGGTCATGGCGGACGGATCGGTGGGGATGTCGGGGTGCGACATTGCTGGCCTCCTTAGGCGGGCACGTACCCGAGCTCCTTGTCGACCACGTTGTCCAGCGGCCGACCCGCGATCCAGTTGGCGAAATTGCTCGCGAACGCCGCCACCAGTTCCTCCCGCCACCCGGCGGTATCGCCGGAGTTGTGTGGCGTGAGGTGAACGTCGGGCAGGTCCCACAGCGGGTGTCCGGCGGGCAACGGTTCGGGGTCGACCACATCGAGTGCGGCACCCGCGATCGTCCCGGACCGCATCGCGGCAACCAGATCGTCTGTCACCACTAATTCCCCACGACCGACATTGATGAAACGTGTACGCGGGGACATGGCGGCGAAAGCACGCGCGTCGAACATGTGGCGCGTCGACGGCGTCAGCGGTGCGATGGCCACGACGTAGTCGGCGTGCGGCAGCGCGGCGAGCAGGTCGTCGCCGACGACACCGAAGTCGGGGTCGTCGCGGCGGGCGCGCCGGCCCACCGCCCGCACCCGCATGCCGACCGCGCGCAGCAGCCGGGCGATCTCGCGGCCGATCGCCCCGGTGCCGACCACCAGTGCGGTGGCTCCGGCGATCCGTTCGCCGTTGCGGTGCCGCCACCGGTGTTCGGCCTGCAGGCGCTGCGATTCGGGCAGCCCCTTGGCGAAGTTGAGGATCTGGGCGAGTACGTATTCGGCGATCGGCCGGTCGAAGACGCCGCGGGTGTTGGTGACCACGACGTCGCTGGCGATCAGGTCGTCGAACATGACCGGATCGACGCCGGTGGCCGCGATGTGCAGCCACCGCAGCCGGTCGGCGCCCTGCCAGGCTCCCGGGATCGCTTGGGAGAGAAAGTCGTACACGAACAGCACGTCGGCACCGCGCAGCGCGGTCTCGAGGCCGTCGGCTTCGGTGTAGCGAATCGTCGCGCGCTGCGCCACCGGGGCCATGAGATGTGGGTCCGGTAGGTTGCCGTCGTGGAGAACAGTCACAATTGGCCCCTTTTCCACGTTGACAGGCTAGAAAGTCATCGTACGATTGTCAACAATCCGAGTGTGTACACCCCTGGAGTCTCGCTCGGGGGTTGCCGGGCGCGTCGCTCCCGGCAGAAAGGGTTCTGCACCGCGGGCGAGAGGGGCCGTCGTGGAACTGTTTCTCCCCGAGTTCGAGGGGCCGGTGGCGCAACGTGGCATCGGAGTCATCGCCCCCTTCGACCTCGCGTTGGAACGCGAATTGTGGCGCTGGGTACCACTCGAGGTGAGCCTGCACCTCGCCCGGACGCCCTATGAACCGGTGCCGGTCTCCTTGGAGATGGCCGAACTGGTCTCGGACGCCGTCCATCTGACGTCCGCGACCCGCAATGTGCTGCACGTGGAGCCCGAGGTGGTCGCCTACCTGTGCACCTCGGGCAGCTTCATCAAGGGACTGGCGTATGAGAAATCGCTGCGGCGCACCATTTGCCGGGCGGGTGCCCGCGACGCGGTGACCACCTCCGGCGCACTCGCCGAGGCCATCGCGAAACTGGGATTGACCCGGCTGTCGGTCATCACCCCCTACGACGAGGTGCTCACCCACAAACTGCACGACTTCCTCGGCGAGCTCGGCTGTGCGGTGGTGCGGTCCGACCACCTCGGGCTCGGCGGCGGCATCTGGAAGGTCAGCTATCGGACCATCGCCGAACGCATCATGTTCGCCGACGATCCCGACGCCGAGGCCATCTTCGTCAGCTGCACCAACCTGCCCACCTACGACCTCGTCGAACCGCTCGAAAAGGCGCTCGGCAAACCCGTGCTCACCGCCAACCAACTCACCATGTGGGCCTGTCTGGGGCGGATGAAACTGCCCATGATGGGCCCCGGCAAATGGCTCCAGGACGTTTTCTGATGATGCGAGCTCCGATGGATGCGAGGTATCCCGTGACCGAACACGACACCGCCCGACACCCCGCCCGCGACGACAGCAGCGCCGGGCCCGACCTCGCGACCGGCCACGCGCCCCACCCCGGCGGCACGACGGACGCGGCGGTGCGGGCCGTGCCCGCGACGGTCGGATTCGTCTACCCCGACCACGCCGCCGAGGACGACTATCCGCGCGCCGCCGCCCTCCTGGGAGTGGGATTGCCGGTCGCGCACATCTACGGCACCGATCTGCACGCCGTGCCCGAACTGCTCGACCTGGGCAGCCCGGAGAAACTGGCACACGGTGCCGAGTTGCTCGCCCCGCATCGTCCGGCCGCCGTCGTATGGGCGTGCACCTCGGGCAGTTTCGTGTACGGGCCCGACGGTGCGCGCGGCCAGGCCGAGGGGTTGGCGCGGGCCGCGGGCGTCCCGGCGTCGAGCACCAGTTTCGCGTTCACGCACGCGGCGCACGCACTGGGTGTGACCCGGGTGGCGGTGGTGGCGAGCTATCCCGACGAGGTGGCGCGGCTGTTCGTCGACTTCCTCGCCGCCGCCGGAATCACCGTGGTGTCCATGTCCAGCGCCGGGATCGACACCGCCGCCGAGGTCGGCACCCTCTCCCCCGCGCAGGTGACCGCGCTGGTGTCGGCCAACGACCACCCCGACGCGCAGGCGCTGCTGGTGCCCGATACCGCCATGCACACCCTGGCGGTGCTGCCGGAACTGGAAGCGGCGCTGGGCAAACCGGTGCTGACCGCCAATCAGGTCACCATCTGGGAGGGCCTGCGCCTGGCCGGGCTGCTGGACCGACTACCGCCCCACCCACTGCTGGGATCGCTGTTCACGGAGAGAAAGACCTATGCAGACCGTTGAATTCCAGCCGGTGGACCGTCGCTCGACGGCGGAGATGATCGCCGACCGGCTGCGCTCGGCGATCGTCGACGGCACCCTCGAACCCGGCACCCAACTGGTGGAGGCCGATCTGGCCGCCCAGTTCGACGTCTCCCGCGGGCCGGTGCGCGAGGCCATGCAGCGCCTGGTGTCGGAGGGGCTGGCCTACAGCATCCGCCACCGCGGCATCTTCGTCATCGACCTCACCCTCGACGATGTGGTCGACATCTACCGGGCCCGCACCGCCATCGAGGGAGGTGCGCTGGACCTGATCCTGGAGGGCCGCCGCGAGCAGGCCGCGGCCGCGCTCGCACCCGCGGTGGCCGCCATGCGCGCGGCCGCCGCGCGGGGGGACGCGGCCGGGGTCTCCGACGCCGACCACGCGTTCCACAAGTCGCTGGTCGCCTGTTGCGGCAGTGCCCGCCTGGTGCGCGCCGCGGACACCCTGCTCATCGAGACCCGCATGTGCATCGGCGCGTTGCAGAGCACCTACGCCGATCTGGCCGTGCAGGTGGCCGAGCACGAGGAGTTGCGCGCGGCCATCGGCGACGGTCCGCCCGAACACGCCCGACGACTGCTGCTCGAGCATATGGAGGACGCGGTCACCCGGCTGCGCACCCGCTTCTGACCAGGTGCCGGAGTGCGCCGGTCGGCCGTGTGCGTACCGGCGCCGGACCGGCCCCGGACATGATGCCGCGGGTCTCCCTCCGGACGCGTCGGTGCATCGGTGCGCAGCGCATGTGCCCCGGGCGCGAAGCGCACGTGTGCGAGACGCTCTGTCGGCTCGTCCCGACGCGGCGAGGACATCGGGACACGCCGCGGTGCTTCTGGCGTGCGAACGCTGTCCGCGCCCTACCGCGGCGCGGGGTAGTTCCGTTCCGTCAGCACCCGCGCCAGATGCGCGGCATTGCGGGCCAGGGTCGCGGTGGTGGCGGCCACGGCCTCGGGCACCTGATCCAGGTCCTTGTAGTCGGTGCCGCCCATGGCCTGGTCGTTCCAGTAGGTGCAGCCCTGCGACGGGATGGTGAACCCGATGTCGTTCAGCCCCTGGAACAGGTCGGCGACGATCTTGTGCGCGCCGTCCTCGTTGCCGACCACCGCGGCCACGGCCACCTTGCCGGTCACCGCGGGGCGGCCCGCCGCATCGGTTTCGGACAGTTCGGCGTCCAGGCGTTCCAGTACCCGTTGGGCGATGGAGGACATGTGCCCGACCCAGGTGGGGGTGGCGACGACCAGGATGTCGGAGGCCGCGATCTCGGCGCGCAGTCGCGGCCACTCGTCGCCGTCGCCCTCGTCGGCGCTCACCCCGGGCAGCACGTCGTAGTCGGCGACGCGCAGCACCTGCCCCTTCACCTCGTGGGTGGTGAGGGCGTCGAGGATCTGGCGGGCGATGAGATCGCTGGAGGAGTCGGCGGGTGACTTCTTCAGCGTGCAGACGAGAGCGGTGGCGGTGAGTGCGGTCATGCGGATCGCTGTCCTTCGGTTCGCTGTGGTTCAGGGGTCGGCGGTGGGTCGGGTGAGTCAGCCGCGGCCGAGCGCCCTGGCCAGTTGGGCCTTGGTCATGCGGGAGCGGCCGTGGATATCGCGTTTCTTGGCTTCCTCGTAGAGCTGGTCGCGGGTCGGTCCGCTGGATCCGCGACCGCCCGAGCGGGACCGGGAGCCGCCGGATGATTTCGTCTGCCCGGAGCGGGCCCGGTCCTTGTTCACGGTGCGGGCGGCGATCTCCTTGGCGCGTTTCGCGCTGGCGCCCTGGTCGCGTTCGGATTTCTTGATGTGTTCGTACTGGCGTTCCTGTTTGTCGGTCCATTCCTTCGGCATGACGCACCTCCTGCGCGGGATATAGCCGGGCGATCCGGTGGCAAACGCGGGTGCGGCGGGTTCACAGAATCGGGCGACCGCCGGTCACCGCGACACGGGCCCCGGAGACGTAGCTGCCCTCGTCGCTGGCGAGCAGTACGTACACGGGGGCGAGTTCGGCGGGCTGTCCGGCGCGGCCCAGCGGGGTGTCGTCGCCGAAGTTCGCCACCTTCTCTACCGGCATGGTGGACGGGATCAGGGGTGTCCAGATCGGCCCGGGTGCGACGCTGCTCACGCGAATTCCCTTGGGGCCCAGCATTTGTGCCAGACTCGCCGACAGGTTGGCGATGGCGGCCTTGGTGGCGGCGTAGGGCGCCAGCGTCGGGGAGGGCATATCGGAGTTCACCGAGGAGCTGCCGATGATGGAGCCGCCCGCGGGCATATGCGGCAGCGCCGCCCGCACCAGCGTGAAATAGGCGCTCACATTCACCTTGAAGGTGTAGTCGAATTCGGCGACGGTGATCTCCTCCAGCGACTCGTGGGTCATCTGGTAGGCGGCATTGCTCACCAGGATGTCGATGCGCCCGAAATCGTCCACGGCGGCGTCGACGACGGCCTGGCAGCGGTCGGGGTCGGCGAGGTCGCCGGGCACCAGCACGGCGCGGCGGCCCGCGTCGCGCACGTACTTCTCCACCTCGGCCGCGTCGTCGTGCTCGTTCAGATACGACAGCACCAGATCCGCGCCCTCGCGGGCGTAGGCGATGGCGACCGCGCGGCCGATGCCGCTGTCGGCGCCGGTGACGACGGCGACCTTCCCGGTGAGTTTGCCGCTGCCGCGGTAGCTGTCCTCCCCGCAGTCGGGGACCGGCCGCATGCGCTGCTGGGTGCCGGGTATCTCTTGCTGCTGTTCGGGAAATCCCACGACGGTCTCCTCTGCTGTCCGGGTGCGGGAAGCTCGCCGGTTGCGGGGGGAAGAGCCTCCGCTGCGGCGGTACCCGGCGCGGTCGCCGGTAAACGAGACGACCGGCCGTGCTTTACAAGCCGCGGGGTCGCGAGGAGTGTGGACAGCAGTGCCGGGTAGTTCCTCCGACGAACGGTTCCGTGGAGAGGAGTGACATGTCCGAGAAGGACACCGCGAAGGTCTACACCACCGACGACGCCGGTATCCCGGTCCCCAGCGATGAGCATTCGCTGACGGTGGGACCCGATGGGCCGATCCTGCTCAACGACGCGTACCTGATCGAGAAGATGGCCGCGTTCAATCGGGAGCGGGTGCCCGAACGCCAGCCTCATGCCAAGGGCGGCGGCGCGTTCGGGGTTTTCGAGGTCACCGAGGATGTGAGCGCCTACACCTGCGCCGACGTCTTCCAGCCGGGCCGCCGCACCGAGATGCTGGCCCGATTCTCCACCGTGGCCGGGGAGCGCGGCAGCCCGGACACCTGGCGTGATCCGCGCGGTTTCGCCCTCAAGTTCTACACCCGGCACGGCAATTTCGACCTGGTCGGCAACAACACGCCGATCTTCTTCGTGCGTGATCCGATGAAGTTCCAGGATTTCATCCGGTCGCAGAAACGCCGCGCCGACAACAATCTGCGCGATCACGATATGCAATGGGATTTCTGGACACTGTCACCGGAATCGGCGCACCAGGTGACCTGGCTGATGGGTGATCGCGGTATTCCGCGCAGTTGGCGGCATATGAACGGCTACTCCAGCCACACCTATCTGTGGGTCAATGCCGACGGCGCGAAATTCTGGGTGAAATACCATTTCAAGACCGATCAGGGCATCGAGTTCTTCACCCAGGACGAGGGTGACCAGATGGCGTCCATGGACACCGACTATCACACCCGGGACCTGTGGGAGCACATCGACGCCGGGGAGTTCCCGTCCTGGACACTGTCCATGCAGATCATGCCGTTCGAGGAGGCCAAAACCTACCGGTTCAACCCGTTCGATCTCACCAAGGTGTGGCCGCACGGCGACTATCCGCTGCACCCGGTGGGCCGGATGACGTTGAACCGCAATCCCGCCGACTACCACACCGAGATCGAGCAGGCCGCGTTCGAACCCAGCAACGCGGTGCCCGGCACCGGGCCGAGCCCGGACAAGATGCTGTTGGGCCGCTGGTTCTCCTACCCGGACGCGCACCGGTATCGGATCGGCGCGAACTACAAGGAGCTACCGGTCAACGCCCCGCGCTCGCCGCGCCACTCCTACACCAAGGACGGGCACATGCGGTACCACAATGCGGGAGATCCGGTGTACGTGCCGAATTCGAAGGGCGGCCCGCACGCCGATCCGGCCCTGGCCGGACCGCAGGCGGTCTGGCACACCGACGGCGAGATGGTGCGGCAGGCGTACACGCGCCGCCGCGACGACGACGATTGGGGACAGGCCGGGACCATGGTCCGCGAGGTGCTCGACGACGCGGCCCGCGACCGGCTGGTGAACAATATCGTCGGCCACCTGCTCAACGGCGTCACCGAACCGGTGCTGGTGCGCGCCTTCGACTACTGGCGCAATGTCGACAAGGACCTCGGCGACCGCGTGGAATCCGGGGTGCGCGCCAAACAGGGCGAGAAGGACCCCAAGGCCGAACAGCAGGCGAACCCGGCGCGCTCGTCCGCCCAGCGCAAAGCCTGAGCGCAACCGGACACGGCGGGCGCGCCGCACGGCCGGTAACCCGCCGCGCGGGCCGTCGTGCTCG
>NZ_BAGD01000267.1 GCF_000308635.1 Nocardia otitidiscaviarum NBRC 14405
CCATTGCAGCAGAACAGCAATAGTCATGTGGTATCGAAATCTTCAGTTAACCAACCGGACCCAACGCATTTTCCGGACAAACCGATCGAACTCACACGTCGAAATACAAATCGAATTCGAACGGGTGTGGCCGTACGTTGATTTCGGCTATTTCGGTGTAGCGCTTCAGGCGGATCCAGGTGTCGACGAGATCCTCGGTGAAGACATTCCCTTGGGTGAGGTAGTCGTGGTCGGCTTCGAGGCGGTCGATGACGGCTTCGAGGCTGGGCGGGGTTTGGGTTACCTCGGCGGATTCTTCGGGGGTGAGCTCGTAGAGGTCCTTGTCGATGGGGAGGGCGGGTTCGATTTTGTTCATGATGCCGTCGAGTCCGGCCATCATCATGGCGGCGAAGGAGAGGTAGGGATTGCCGGAGGAGTCGGGGCAGCGGAATTCGAGGCGTTTGGCGCCGGCGCTGGCTCCGGTGACCGGGATGCGGACCGCGGCGGAGCGATTGCGCTGGGAATACACCAGATTGACGGGGGCCTCGAAGCCGGGGACCAGGCGTTTGTAGGAGTTCACGGTGGGGTTCGTGAAGGCCAGCAGTGAGGGCGCGTGGTGCAGCAGGCCACCGATGTAGTGGCGTGCCAGGTCCGAGAGTCCGGCGTATCCGGCCTCGTCGTAGAACAGCGGGGTGCCGTCCTTCCAGAGTGACTGGTGCACGTGCATGCCGGATCCGTTGTCGCCGAAGAGCGGCTTCGGCATGAAGGTGACCGTCTTGCCGTGCGCCCAGGCGGTGTTCTTCACGATGTACTTGTAGTGCTGGAGGTCGTCGGCGGCGGCCAGCAGGGTGTTGAATTTGTAGTTGATCTCGGCCTGTCCGGCGGTGCCGACCTCGTGGTGGCCCTTCTCCAGTTCGAATCCGGCGCGTTGCAGATTCCCGCACATGTGGTCGCGCAGATCCACATCGTGGTCGTAGGGCGCGACCGGGAAGTAGCCGCCCTTGGGCCGCACCTTGTAACCGCGGTTGAGGGTGCCGTCCGCGTTGTACTTCGCGCCGGTGTTCCAATCCGCCGACGCCGAATCCACCTCGTAGAAGGCCCCGTTCATGGTGGTGTCGTAGCGCACCGAGTCGAAGATGTAGAACTCCGCCTCGGGTCCGAAGTACGCGGTGTCGGCGATGGCGGTGCTGCGCAGATACTCCTCCGCCTTGCGCGCCACATTGCGCGGATCGCGACTGTACGCCTCGCGGGTGTGCGGGTCGTGGACGAAGCAGTCCAGATTCAACGTCTTGGCGGCCCGGAAGGGGTCGAGTTGCGCGGTGCGCAGATCGGGCAGCAGCAGCATGTCGGATTCGTGGATGGCCTGGAATCCGCGCACCGACGACCCGTCGAAGGCGACCCCGTTCTCCACCAGTTCCTCGCCGAACATGGCGGCCGGAATCGAGAAGTGCTGCTGCACCCCCGGTACGTCACAGAAGCGGATATCGACGTATTCGACATTCTCGGCACTGATGAAGTCCAGAATTCCGCTGGTCGTGGGAGTGATCACCGCTGGCTCCTCAAAATTCTCGCGGCACCCGTGCAATCTCCCACGATACGGCTCCGACCCGGCCCATGTACCCGAAACCGCTTGCGGCGCAAGATCATTGGCGTCCACAGTGGTTGACAGCCGGATCGGACCGCGCCGCCGCCCAACCCGCCGCCGATTTGGGCATTATGCACAAACCGACCCGTCGGCAACTGCCCGGTTGGCGGTACCGCGACCGTCTCACATGGGGTGTCCTGGAACACATAATCGAGGTCAGCTGTGGCCTCGACCAGGAAATAACCAGAGGTAGGTCGTGAGTTCATCGTCAATCGCGGGCAGCGGCGCGCCGCGCACCCTTTGTGAGGCGTTCCAGTCGGTGGTCGCCGCGTATCCCGACGCGGTGGCGCTGCGCACCCTCGGCGGCGGGGTGTCGCTCACCTGGCGCGAATACGGGGACAGGGTGCGTGCGATCGCGTCGGGCCTGGCGGCGCTGGGCATCGGGCGCGGCGACACGGTGGCGCTCATGATGACCAATCGGCCCGAGTTCCATCTGTGCGACACCGCAGTACTGCACACCGGCGCGACCCCGTTCTCGGTGTACAACACCAATCCGGTGGATCTGCTCGTCTACCAGTTCGGCAATGCCGAGAACAAGGCCGTGATCTGCGAGGAGCAGTTCGCGCCCACCGTGCTGGAGGCGGTGGCGAAGGCGGCCACGCAGGGTATTCGGGTCGAGCACGTGATCTGCGTGGACGGGGCTCCGGCGGGCACCATCGCGCTGTCCGCGGTGGAGTCCGCCCGCTGCGCGGAGTTCGATTTCGAATCCGCCTGGCGCGCGGTCGATCCCGAGGATCTGCTGACCATCGTCTACACCTCCGGCACCACCGGCCCGCCCAAGGGCGTGGAGCTCACCCACACCAACTTCATCGAGAACGCCCGCGTCATCGACGAATTCGGCGGCGGCGGACCCGAGGACCGGGTGGTGTCGTATCTGCCGGACGCGCACGCCGCCAACCGCTGGTTCGCGCACTACCTGTCCATGCTGACCGGCGGCCAGATCACCACCGTGCCGGATCTGAAGCAGGTCGCCGAGGCCCTCGCAGAGGTACACCCGTCGGTGTTCCTGGGTGTGCCGCGAGTCTGGGTCAAGGTGAAAGCCGCTCTGGAGGAACGTTTCTCGGCCGAGCCGCTGCCCAAGCGCAAGCTGGTGCAGTGGGCGATCCGCACCGGCCGCGCCCGCGCCCGCGCCGTCTCCGACGGCCGCACCCCGAGCGCCCTGGACGCCGTGGCCCACCGCGTGGCCGATCGTCTGGTGCTCGCCGCCATCCGGGAGCGGCTGGGTCTGGACAAGGTGCGGGTCGCGGTCACCGGCTCCGCGCCCATCCCGCCCGACACCCACGAGTTCTTCCTGGGTCTGGGCCTGCCGCTGTGCGAGGGCTACGGCATGACCGAGTGCACCGCGGGGGCGACGATCTCCCGTCCCGAGCGCATCAAGATCGGCACGGTCGGCCTGCCGCTGCCCGACACCGAGGTCAGCATCGCCGCCGACGGTGAGGTGCTGGTGCGCGGGCGCAATGTCATGCGCGGCTACCGTAAGGCCCCGGAGAAGACCGCCGAGACCGTCGACGCCGACGGCTGGCTGCACACCGGCGATATCGGCAGCTTCGACGGCGACGGCTACCTGCGCATCGTCGACCGCAAGAAAGAGCTCATCATCAGCGCGGCGGGCAAGAACATGTCGCCCACCAATATCGAGAACACCGTCACCGAGAACTGTCCGCTGGCGGGCACGGTGGTCGTCATCGGCGAGGCCCGCCACTACAACACCGCGCTCATCTGCCTGGACCCCGATCTGGCCGCCGCCTTCGCCGAACGCCATCAGCTACCCGATCGCGACGTGGCCGCCCTGTCCCAGCACCCGCTGGTGCGGAAATCCCTGCAAGAGGGCATCGACGCGGCGAACGAGAAGCTCTCCCGCGTGGAGCAGATCAAGCGCTTCGCGGTGCTCCCGGATGTGTGGACCCCGGGCAGCGACTGCCTCACGGCGACCGGAAAGCTACGCCGCAAACCGATAGCTACCCAGTACGCCGCTACCATCGAATCGCTGTACACGACATGAAGGCGGTACCCGAGATGAACGCGGAACAGCCATGCCCCCGCTGACCCGGGACCGGGCGCTGGAGGACCTGTACCGGCGCGCGACCGCGTTCCGGGACGATACGACGGCCGCGCTGCCGCCGTATCGCACCCTGCCCGCCCCGCTGGTGGCCGACGGGCTCGAACGCGGCGCCAAACTCAATATCGACCTCTTCTTCGACTTCCTGCGCAGCGGCCGGCTGCCCAGCGAGGACGACACCCGGGAAGTGGTCGAGATCGGCGTGGGCCGGGTCCGCGACGGTGAACCCCTCGAAGAGGTGCTCGATCGCTATCGCATCGGTGCGGAGTACATCTTCTCCAAGGTGCGGGCCACCGCACCGGACGCCGAGCGGGAGCTGCTGCTCGATGCCGCGCTGCCGCTGCTGCAATACATCACCCTGGTGACCGGACGCATCGCCACGGCCTGCGTGCACCGGGTCAGCGATCCGCGCTGGGAGCTGCTGGAACGCCGCCGCGCCATCGCCGACGCGTTGCTCACCGGCCGCGATCCGGTGGAGTGGGCCGACGAACCCGCCATCACGGTGCCGGACTCCTTCCTGATCGCCGTGTTCCGGCTGGGTTCGGGCCGCTCCGCCGAGACCGGCGAACTGCGCCACCGCATCGAGGCCATCCCGGGCGTGTTCCTGCGCCTGGACAGCGGCGGCTGGACCGCGCTGCTGCCGCTGCGGCCCGGCGACGACGGCACCGCCACCGCCGCCGCCCTCACCACCCGGCTGCCGGTGCGCCCACCGGGCCGCCCGGCCCCGTTCTGGGTGGGTGTCGCCACCGCCACCCAGCGCGCGGACCTCCCCGATGCCGCCGCCGAGGCCCGCACCCTCGCCGAACTGGGCCGCTGCCTCGAGCGTGCCGACACCCTGTGTGAGCGCAGGCAGCTGCTGTTCGAGTACACCATCGCCACCAGCGGCCCGGCCCGCCCCGGACTGGCCGCCGTGCTGGCTCCGCTGGATCCGCAGCCGCTGCTCGCCGAAACCCTGGAAGTGTTCGTGGACAGCGGCTTCAACCAGCTGGCCACCGCCCGCATGCTCAATATCCACCGCAATACGGTGACCTACCGGCTGGCCCGCGTCCACGAACTCACCGGCCTGGACCCGCATCGCCCGACCGACGCCATGACGCTGTCGGCTGCTCGCATCGCCCGCCGACTCGAGGCCGCCGACTTCGCGCCCTGAGCTTCGGCGACCCGACGGCCGCCGCTCGGTGTCGAGCCCCGGGCCGAGCGAGTTCGGCCGATTGCACAAACCGACCAGCCCCGCTCTTGGTTATTGCCGGTAGCAGCGACCGGGAACTGTGCGGTGTGCTGAATCCGACGAAGAGGTCTCCGGTACCGGGCGTGCCCGCACCGCGCGGCGACCTCCCGACTTCCGCAGAGGTAGACCCTTGAGAATTTCGACCCGGCCGCGTAGGGGCGGCCGTCTCGTCACCCTCGCCGCCGCGTGCCTGACCGCCGTCGCCGTGACGGTGACCCTGGCGCCACCGGCCGCGACGGTGCCCGCCGCGGGCCCGGTGCCGACCGCACCGGCGAACTTCGGACTCCCCGACGGCTATCAGCCGACCCCCGAGAAGTACGGTGTCGGTTACGAATTGGGCCATGTGGTGCCGCTCACCGACGGCACGCAGATCCAGGCCGAGGTGCGCTACCCCACCGATCCGGCCACCGGGCAGCGCGCCGACGGCGAGTTCCCGGTGGTCCTCAACGTCACCACCTACGGCGCGTTGACCAGTGCCCTCACCGCCGCCCTCACCGGCGTGATCGACCAGTTCCAGATCCCGCTGCCCGATCAGCTGCGCGATGTGCGCCGGGTGATCAATCAGGCCACCAGCACCCAGGATGTGCTGGTGCGGCGCGGTTATATCGAGGTGGTCGCCGATGTGCGCGGCACCGGCGGCTCCACCGGCGCGTGGAATCCGGCGTCGAAACAGGACGGCCTGGACGGCGCGCAGCTGGTGGACTGGGCGGCGAACCTGCCCGGCTCCAATGGCAAGGTGGGCATGTACGGGTACTCGTTCCCGGCGCTCACCGCACTGCGCACCGCCCAGTCGGTGGGACCGGATTCGCCGCTGAAAGCCATTGTGCCCATGGCGATGCCGAACAACATCTTCAACGAGGTGCTCGGTCACGACGGCATGATGAGCCCGATCCTGCTCACCGCCATCTCGTTGCTGGTGCCGTATCTGAGCCTGATCGGCCCGTTCCTGACGGCCGTGGTGTCACCGCAGCAGTTCATTCCGGCGCTCGTCGACCACCTGCAGGCGCTGGTCTCCTCCGACAGCACCATCAAACTGCTCATCGAGGCGTACGCGGGCGGGCCGCTGGCCTACGACACCGCCTGGTGGCAGGAGCGCCGCTTCGAGACCGAGATGCACAATCTGGTGGACAAGGGCATCGCCATGTACCAGGTGGGCGGCTTCTGGGATCTGTATCAGGAAGGGCCGCTGCGCAATTACGCGCAGTTGCAGAATCTGGCCGCGGGCCGTGACCAGTTCGCGCCCATGGCTCCCGACCAGCGCGCCGACGGCCGCTACCAGTTGCTCATGGGCCCCTGGTACCACGTGGGGCTGGGCGTCGGACCGGGGTCGCGGCTCGATACCAACATGATCACCCTGGCCTGGTTCGACCGGTGGCTCAAGGACATTCCCAACGGCATCGACGAGACGCAGACTCCGCTGCATGTCATCGACGCGAACAACAATGCCGCCGACACCGCCCGCTATCCGTTCGAACAGGCGACCATCGAGCAGCGCTGGTTCGACGGTGACCGGCTCACCGCGCGAGCGCCGACCGTCGCCGACGCCTCGGATCGACTTGACTACACCGGCATCGACAACATCTGCAACCGGCAGAGCCTGGCCCAGTACACCGGCGGCCTGCTCGACTTCCTGTTCCGGGTGTTCAACGCCTACAACCCGTGCACGGAGTGGGTGCAGGAACCGACGGCGGGGCTGAAGTACACCACCGATCCGGTGACCGAGGCGACCGTGCTGGCCGGACCGGCGAGCGTCACCCTCTACGCGTCCTCCACCGGAACCGATGCGGCGTTCCAGGTGTGGCTCGACGACGTGGCTCCGGACGGCACCGTCGTCAACATCACCGGCGGCTCGCAGCTGGCCAGTCAGCGCACACTGAACGAGGACAAGACCTGGCGCGGACCGGACGGCACGATCTACGCGCCGGAGCATGTGCTCACCAAGGAGACCGAGCAACTACTGGTTCCCGGCGAGGTGACCCGGATGGAGATCAAACTGCGCCCGGCCTTCCACCGCCTGGAACCAGGTCATGCGCTGCGCCTGCGCATCACCAGCGGTACGTTCCCGTCCACCATTCCGATTCCGACGGATCTGCCGCGCCTGCTGGGCACCTCGCAGCAGATCCACCGGGACGCCGTGCGGCCTTCGAGCCTGGTGCTCCCCCTGGCACCGGCGGGCGTGTTCACCCACTGAGCCCCGGAGCACCTCCGATGGTGGCGCGTCCGGTCGCCGCGCCCGCGCCACCATCGCGGCCGTCCCAGGCAATAGTCGCCAACCTTGGTCGTCGACGGGTTCGGGCACTGTCCTCCGACCGCCGGTCATGCCACACTGAGGCAGTCGATCATCGGAGGTCAGAGATGCCCGATCCGCGACCGGGGGGACTGCGTCGGCTGTCCCGGCGCACCCCAGCCGATTCCAGCGGTGAGCCGCCGACCCGGTCGGCGGTTCGCAATGCCAAACTCGCGGCCCTGCCCCTCGCCTACGCGGGACGCCGTGTGACAGGGGTGGGGCGACGCGCCTTCGGCGAACCGGCCCGGTCCGTCGAACTCGACATCCAGGCCCGCACCGCCCAGCACATGTTCGAGGTGCTCGGCGAACTCAAGGGCTGCGCGGCCAAGTTCGGGCAGATCCTGGCGCTCTACGAACTCGCCCTGCCGCCCGATCTCGGCGCGCCCTACCGGGAGGCGCTCAGCCGCCTGCAGGACTCCGCGCCCGCCATGCTGCCGCGTGCGGTCACCGACGTGATGGGCGCGCAGCTGGGGCCGAACTGGCGGTGCGCCTTCATCGAATTCGAGACCCGCGCCTGCGCCGCGGCCTCGGTCGGGCAGGTGCACCGGGCGCGCTGGCACGACGGACGCCGGGTCGCCGTCAAGATCATGTATCCGGGTGCGCGCGAGGCCGTCCGGCACGATCTCGAACACCTGCGCCGCATGGCCCCGCTGACCTCGGTCCTGCTGCCGGGGGCGGATGTGCGCGCCCTCAACGACGCGCTGGCCGCCTGCATCCACGAGGAACTCGACTACGAGCGCGAGGCGCGGACCCAGCGCGTCTTCGCCGCCGCCTACGCCGACGACCCGGATTTCGCGGTGCCGCACGTGGTGCATCAGCAGGGCGACGTGCTGATAACCGAATGGGTGGACGGGATTCCGCTGCAGCGGCTGCTGGTGTCGGGTTCGCCCGCGGAGCGCGATCGGGTCGGCAGGCTGGTGCTGCGCTTCGTCGTCTCCAGCATCGTGCGCACCGGGTTGCTGTACACCGACCCGCATCCGGGCAATTTCCGCGTGCTGCGCGACGGGCGGCTCGGCGTGGTCGACTACGGCGCCTGCTCCCCCGTTCCGGCCGATTTTCCGGCGCTGGTGGGCGATATCGCCGACGCGGTGTTCAACGGCGGGCCCGACGATCTGGAGCGGGCCCTGCGGCAGTACGGATTCGTCCCACCCGGCGGTGGCTTCGATGCCGTGGCGTTCAGCGAACTCGTCGACCCCATTCGCACCCTGTTCCGCACCGATACGGTGCGCATGACCACACCGTGGCTGCGTGAGCAGGTCCTGCGCATCACCGATCTGAGCCTGTCCAATGTCAGCAGGCAGTTGACGGCGCCGCCCGCACTCACTCCGGTGGGTCGCACCATCGCCGCCACGGCGGGTGTGCTGTGCCAGCTCGGTGCCGGGGGTGCGCTGCGCGCGGAGATCCTGGCCCATCTGCCCGAGGCCGCCGACGCCCTCGACCGCGCCGAGCGCGGTGCGGGCATGCGCCCGCGCACCCCCGTCGAGCGGTTCGGCAATTCGGCCTGAATCCGGTCGTGCCGCCCGAATCCGGTTGTGCCGGTCACCGTGCCGACCGGTTGCGCACGGTCGAACCGATCCCGCTCGCCCACAGCGCGGTATCCACCGCATTGGTAATGAGCTGGAGGACGAGTTCGCGTCACTCCGCGATGCGTGCCTGGACGTAGTACTCCGCCCGCAGCGCCACCAGCCACTGTCGGATGCCGATCGGGGCCCAGCTCGCGGTGGCGTCGTGGCCGACCACCGGATCGGTGAGCATGATGGTGCGTCCGCGCGTCTCGAAGCCGAAGGCTCCGGCGGCGCGAATGTTCTTCAGCCAGTCCACGTCTCGGCCGTAGGTGAGCGCGATGCGGTAGCCGCCGTCCCGCTCGAACACCGCGACCGGGCTGCGGTAGACGCGGCCGGACTTGCGTCCGACGTGCACCACTATCCCGAATCCCGGTGCGCGGCGCGCCAGTACGCCCAGCACCGGATTGGTGACTCGCCGATTGATCCTGGCCAGAGCCTGTGGCAGCGGCATGAGCATCGTCCTCTCCGACGACAGCGATTGCGTCCCAGAGGTTACGCCGGACGGGTCACGAAAACGCGGAACTCGTCGTCCGGACTCGATACCGAGTGTGCTCGGGCCATGGTGTGGACGCGCGTGCGCCGACATGTCCGATCGTGCGCGAGATCCCGCGTGGAGCGCGGATTTCCGACCGGCTATCGTGCCGGGATACGACAGGACGGCCCCGAGGCGGCACCGTCGTCACAGGAGCGAGCGTCTCCGCGAGCTCGGAGCGGCGGAATGCCACGCCCGGTCACGGTGCGCCGCCGGGATCGCTGCCTCGGATACCCGGGAGGAAGGCAGGGCCGCGATGGCGGAGATGATCGCGCTGTACGACGCGGACGGGCGCGAGGTCGGAGCCGAGGACCGGGCCGTGGTGTACGCCCGGGGACTGTGGCATGCCAGTGCTGGGGTGCTGGTTCGCTCGGGAGACGGGTCGCGGGTGTACGTGCACCGGCGCACCGAGACCAAGTCGGTGTTCGCCGGTATGCACGACTGCCTGGCGGGCGGGGTGGTGGAACCCGGGGAGCGCCCGGAGCGGACCGCCGTCCGGGAGCTGGCCGAGGAGTTGGGCATCGTGCTGGACGGCGGTGCGCGGCCCCGGCCGGTGACGCGCGCGTCCTGGGACGGCAGCTGGGCCGGTCGGCCCATGCGCTGTCATCTGTTCGCCTACGAGGTGCGCTGGGACGGGCCGATCCGGCATCAGCCCGAGGAGATCGCCGACGGCTGGTGGTGGACCGATGCGCGGTTGCGCGCGCGGCTGGCCGATCCGGCGTGGCCGTTCGTTCCCGACACCCGCGTGCTGGTGCCCGACCTGCTGCATTGACACTGGCACCCGGCCGGGAAACGCCGACAGCCCACCGGACCCGCGCGATCCGGTGGGCTGTCACGGCTGCGACTACTGGCCGCCGGCGCTGCCCGTGAACAGGCCCTGAACCATCTTGATCAGCACTTCGGCCAGGAAATCGGAAGCGGATCCGGACACGCGTATCTCCTCATCTGTGTGTCTTGCCATGTCGGACATCTGAAGCATGACCGATTCACAAATTTCGGATGAGAATTTCGCGCGACTGTGGCGTGGATCACACTGTCAGCTGGACGAGGTCACCCGCCCGATCCACGCCGAGAAAGCCCCGGGATTGCGCGTCTGCAACAGCACCCGGCCCGGTCCGGTGAAATCGAAGACGAACCCCTCCCCGGAGGTCAGCGACTGGAACGACCGCCCCGACACCGCCCGCCGGATGGTGAACCGCATGGCCAGGTCGTAGGCCACCACATGCCCGGTGTCGATGGTGACCGGCTCCCCCGGCGCGAGATCGATCACGTCGATGGCCCCGAAGACACCGAGCACCACCTCACCCTGCCCGTGCGCCCGCAACCCGAATCCGCCCTCGCCGCCGAACAGATTCGCGAAACCACCCCACTTGGCCTCCACGGTCACCCCGTGCGAGTTGGCGTGGGCTCGCCACCGGCGAGGAAGCAGCGCGCGATCGTCGACGACGGGCTGTGCCGCAGTTGAACTTTCATATCCGGCGACGCTAGCAGCGCGGGGTGACCGGGCGACGCGGAATCCCGGGCTAGCGTCCGCCCTCGGCCAGCACCACCCGCACCGGCGCGTAGTCGGTGCCGGTGACGTCAACGCCCTCACCCTTCAGCTGGTCCAGCGCCCGGGTGACATAGGCATTGGTGTAGGCGTCGGCATCCGGTTCCCGGGTGAGCACCGTCGCGCCCTCCTGGTTGCGGGTCTGCCGGGCGATGGTGACGGTCTGGTTCCACGCGTTCTCGTCCACCATGCCGATACCGTCCGGAGAGGGCCAGATGAGCTTGTTCACCTCGTTGATCTGCCACTGCTGATGGCTCGCCCCGAGGGTGCTGCCCGCCGCCACGGTGATGTCGCGGCACCGGTCGACATTGTCGCGGCAGAAGATCCAGCCGCGCAGCGAGGCGGCCAGGAACCGCACGGTCAGATCCTGGTAGGCGCTGTCACCCAGCCGCTCGGTATTGGCCCACACCGCGTCCTGGAGCATGGCGACGCCCTGTTCGTTCCAGTCGATGGTGGTGAAATCCGCTGCGGTGTAGAGCTGTCCGGTGGCCGGGTTCCTGGTTTCGAGCAGCTGTGCGTACTCGTTGTAGGACATGGCCTGGGCGGCGGCGATATCCCCGGCGAGGAAGGCGTTCATATCGAACTGCTGCTGCACCAGGCGCACATCCGCGGCCGGATCGAGTCCGGCCTTGGTCATTCCGGCGAAGAGTTCGAATTCGTTGCCGTAACCCCAGTTTCCGACGGTCTTGCCGCGCAGGTCGGCGGGACCGTCGATACCGGCGTCGGCGAACGCCACCTGTTTGGTGCCCGAGCGCTGGAAGATCTGCGCCACCTCGGTGATTCCGGCCCCGGCCTCCCGGGACGCGAGTGCCTTCGGCACCCAGGCGACCGCGAAGTCGGCCTGCCCCTGGGCGAGCACGGTCTGCGGGACGATATCGGTGCCGCCCTCGAGGATGTCGACGTCGAGCCCCTGTTCCCGGTAGAACCCCTGGTCCACGGCGGCGAGATAGCCCGCGAACTGCCCCTGCTTGAACCACTGCAACTGCAACCGCACCTTGGTGAGTCCGTCGGCCGTCGTGGTGGTGCCACCCTCGGTGGTGCTGCAACCGGTCAACGCCGCCAGCCCGACCGCCAGCACGGCCAGACAGGTACGCAATTTCCTTACGGTACTGCTCATTTCGATCTCCAACTGATGGTGCGGGGTCGGCGGGTGAATTGTTCGGCGACGACGACGGCGGTGAGGAAGAGCAGGCCCAGCAGCATGGCGGCGGTGACATACGCCCAGGCCCGCGGATAGGCGGTATTGGCGGCGGCGGAGATGATGCGGCTGCCCAGGCCGTGCTGCAGACCGCCGAAGTATTCGGCGATGATGGCGGCGATGACCGCACCGGGCGCGGCGATGCGCAATCCGGTGAACAGGTGCGGCAGTGCGGCGGGCAGCCGGACGGCGCGGGTGACCTGCCAGCCGGTGGCGGCATAGGAGGTCATCAGGTCCACGTGCACGCGCGGTGCCTGCCGCAGGCCCTTGACCGTGCTGACGTACACCGGGAAGAACACCACGATGGCGGCCACCATCCGGCGCGGCAGGTCGGTGGTGGTGGAGTACAGCGAGTTCAGCAGCGGGGCCAGCGCCACGATGGGGACGGCGGCGGCCGCGGCGGCCAGCGGTCCGAGCAGACCGTCGACGAGCCGGAATCGCACCGCCACCATGGCCGCGGCGATCCCCGCCACGATGCCGACCAGCAGACCGATGAGCGCATTGCGGCCGGTGGCGAGGGTGGCGTCGAGAATGCCGGATCGGTTGTCCCCGAGGGCTTCCGCGATGGCGCTCGGCGCGGGCAGCAGGAACGACGGCACTCCGGCGGCGACCGTGAGCACCTGCCACAGCACCAGGATCGCCACGCCCACCAGCAGCGGCGGCAGCCAGGTGCGCATCACCGCTTCCGTCCCGCGGGGGCGCTCGGGTGCCCGTCGTGCAGGGCCGCGCGCACCGCGGCCACCGCCTCGAAGAACGGTTCGGTCGCCCGGACGTCGATGTCCTCGGATTCGGTTCCCGTACCGCCGGTGTCGAGTACGGCGGTGATGCGGCCGGGGCGCGGCGACATGACCACCACCCGGTCGGACAGGTACACCGCCTCCGGGATGGAGTGGGTGACGAAGACGACCGCCGCGCCGGTCTCCCCGGCGATGCGCAGCAGTTCGCCCTGCATGCGTTCGCGGGTCATCTCGTCGAGCGCGCCGAACGGCTCGTCCATGAGCAGCAGCGGTGGTTTGCGGGCCAGGGCGCGGGCGATGGCGACCCGCTGCTGCATGCCACCGGACAGTTCGGCCGGGTAGCGGCGGGCGAAGTCGCCGAGACCGGCCATCTCCAGGAGTTCGCTACTGCGCCTGCGGCGTTCGCGTTTGGGCACGCGGTGCAGCTCCAGCGGCAGTTCCACATTCTCCTGCACGGTGCGCCAGTCGAGCAGGCCCGCCTGTTGGAAGGCGATGCCGTAGTTCTGGTCCAGCCGCGCCTGCCGGGCCGTCTTGCCGTGCACGGTGACGCTGCCGCCGGTGGGTTCCTCGAGGTCGGCGATGATGCGCAGCAGGGTGGATTTGCCGCAGCCGGACGGCCCGATGAGGGAGACGAACTCCCCGGCGGCGACGGTGAGCGAGACGTCCTCCAGGGCGGTGACGGCACCGGCGGAGTAGATCTTGCCGACCGACACCAGTGTCACGGCGGCGTCCTGGTGATCGGGTGGATTGCGGTGTGGCACCGTCGCTTCGGGAGCGGCGGTGGATGGTTCGACGGTCAACGGGTACCTCCTGACGAGCGACCGCCCCCGGCCGGGCGGCTGTAGCGGCGCAGCGCCGCTTCCACGAGCGCCACCAGTGCCGCCACGGCGACGCCGAGCAGGGCGGCGGCCAGCACCGCGGCGTACAGGCGCGCGGCGTCACCGGTGGACTGCTGGGAGAAGACGATGATCTGACGGCCGATGCCGCCCGCGGTGCCGGTGGAGATCTCCGCCACCACCGCGCCGATCACCGCCGCCGCACCCGCCAGCCGCAGCGCGGGCAGCAGATGCGGGACGGCGGCGGGCAGGCGCAGCCGCAGCAGGGTCGCCCACCACCCCGCGGCATAGCTGTGCAGCAGCTCCACCGCGGCCCGCGAGGGCGATTGCAGACCGCGCAGCATGCCGATGGCGACCGGGAAGAACACCAGGTAGGCGGCGATGACCACAATGCTCATCCAGGGCTGCCAGGGCCGCCCGGCGATGGCGATCTTGCCGCCCCACCCGGCGACCAGCGGGGCCAGTGCGATGAGCGGAACCGTCTGCGACAGCACCACATACGGCAGCAGTCCGCGCTCCACCCAGCCGAAGCGCTGCATGAGCACCGCCAGCGCGACGCCGACGACGGTGCCGAGCAGCAGCGCCAGTAGGGCCAGGCCGAAGGTGAAACCGGCGGTGCGCAACAGTGTTTCGCCCACGGTGCCGGAGCCGTCGGGCTCCCCCAGCACGGTCAGCACCGACCAGGTGTGCGGCAGCGCCGCGTCGGTGGTGCGCGGCAGCACGCGCTGCTCGCCGATGCTCACCCCATCGGCCGGGACGAACGCCTTCACCAGTTCCCAGACCGCGGCCACCAGCACGAAGGCGGCGAGCGGGTACACCACCGCGCCCCAGCGTGATCCGTTCGCCGACCGGCCGGTTCCGATCCCACGCCGACGCGGTGGGCGCACGACTCGCTGGGCGGCCGCCGCGGTGCGGCCGCCCTCCGGTAGCGCGGTCATGTCGTACTCGCCGTCGCCACGATCGGTTGCGCCAGCCGCGGCACGATCGACTCCCCATAGGCGTCGAGGGTGGCGGTCTTGGCGTCGTGCTGGAGGTAGACGGCGAACTGGTCCACGCCCAGTGCCTCCAGCTCACGCAGCCGCACCACATGCTCGTCGGGGGTGCCGATCAGGCAGAACCGGTCCACGATGGCGTCCGGCACGAAGTCGGCGTGCGTGTTTCCGGCGCGCCCGTGCTGGTTGTAGTCGTAGCCCTGACGCCCGGCGATGTACTCGGTGAGCGCGGCGGGCACCTCGCTGTCCGCCCCGTACTTGGCGACGATATCGGCGACGTGGTTGCCGACCATGCCGCCGAACCAGCGGCATTGCTCCCGGGCGTGTTTCACGCCCGCGTCCGAGCCGTCGGTCACATAGGCGGGGGCGGCCACGCAGATGGTCACCTCCTTCGGATCGCGTCCGGCGCGCTCGGCGGCGGCGCGCACCCGGGCCACCGTCCAGGCGGTGATATCCGGATCGGCGAGTTGCAGGATGAAGCCATCGGCCACCTCACCGGTGAGATCGAGGGCGCGCGGTCCATATCCGGCCACCCAGACGGGCAGCCGGGAGGCGTGCGCCCACGGGAACCGCACCGTGGTCTCCCCGACGCGGGCACTGCGGCCGTTGCCCAATTCCCGGATGACGCCGATGGATTCGCGCAGCGTCGCCAGGGTGGCGGGTTTGCCGCCGAGGGTGCGCACGGCGGAGTCGCCGCGCCCGATCCCGCAGACGGTGCGGTTGCCGAACATATCGTTGAGCGTGGCGAAGGTCGAGGCGGTGACCGTCCAGTCCCGGGTGGACGGATTGGTCACCATCGGCCCGACCACGACCTTGCGGGTGGCGGCGAGGATCTGGCTGTAGATGACGTACGGTTCCTGCCACAGCAGATGCGAGTCGAAGGTCCACACGTGCGAGAAGCCGTGCGTCTCCGCGATTCTCGCCAGCTCCACCACTCGTGACGCGGGCGGTGTGCATTGCAGCACCACACCGATATCCATGGGGCACTCCGTTCCGGATCAGATGAGGTTCTGGGAGAGTTCGCGTTTGACGAATCGGCCGTGGCCCGCCCGGCCCAGGTACGCGCCGTCGTCGACGATCACCCGGCCGCGCGAGAGCACCGTGTCCACATGTCCGTCGACCTCGAAACCCTCGTAGGCCGAATGGTCCATGTTCATGTGGTGGGTCTTGCCCACCCCGATGCTGGTGTGGCCGTTCGGGTCGTAGAGCACGATGTCGGCGTCCGCGCCCGGAGCGATGACGCCCTTGCGCGGGTACATGCCGAACATGCGGGCCGGGGTGGTGCAGCAGACGTCCACCCAGCGTTCCAGGGAGATGCGGCCGTCCTTGACGCCCTGGAACATCAGGTCCATCCGGTGTTCGACGCCGCCGATGCCGTTGGGGATCTTGGAGAAGTCGCCGCGGCCGAGTTCCTTCTGATCCTTCATGCAGAACGGGCAGTGGTCGGTGGCGACCGAGGTGACGTCACCGGTGCGGATATAGCGCCACAGCTCGTCCTGATGCCCCTCCGCCCGCGACCGCAGCGGCGTCGAGCACACCCATTTCGCACCCTCGAAACCCGGTGCGCCCAACTGTTCCTCGAGCGACAGGTACAGGTACTGCGGGCAGGTCTCACCGAACACGTTCTGGCCGTTGCCGCGCGCCGTGGCGATCTGTTCGAGGGCCTGTTTGGCCGAGACGTGCACGACGTACAGCGGGGCGCCGGTGACCTGGGCCAGCATGATGGCGCGGTGGGTGGCCTCCTCCTCCAGCTGCCACGGCCGCGAGGTGCCGTGGAAGTACGGTGCGGTGTCACCGCGCTGGAGCGACTGTTCGACCAGCACGTCGATGGCGATGCCGTTCTCGGCGTGCATCATGAGCAGTGCGCCGAGTTCGGCGCTGCGCTGCATGGCGCGCAGGATGCGGCCGTCGTCGGAGTAGAAGACGCCCGGGTAGGCCATGAACAGTTTGAAGCTGGTCACCCCCTCAGCCACCAATTCCGCCATGCCCTTCAGGGATTCGGGATTCACGTCGCCCACGATCTGGTGGAAGCCGTAGTCGACGGCGCAGCGCCCGGCCGCCTTGTCGTGCCACAGCGCGAGGGTGTCCTGCACCGTCTCACCGGGTTTCTGGACGGCGAAGTCCACGATGGTGGTGGTACCGCCCCAGGCCGCGGCCCGGGTGCCGGTCTCGAAGGTGTCGGATGCCTCGGTGCCGCCGAAGGGCAGCTGCATGTGGGTGTGCGCGTCGACGCCGCCGGGGATCACGTATTTGCCGGTGGCTTCGATGATCTGGGCGCTTGCCGCCACATCGCCGAGGGCGGTGGCGCCGGGTTGCAGGACGGCGACGATGGTTTCGCCGTCGATCAGTACGTCGAGGGGCTGGGATCCGGTGGCCGACACCACCGTTCCGCCCCGGATGAGGATTCGGCTCATGGCTGCACCAGCGGTCCGTAGGCGTCCGGGCGGCGGTCGCGGTAGAAGGCCCAGCGGTCGCGCACCACCTTGATGAGGTCCAGGTCGAGATCGCGGACCACCAGCTCCGGGGCGGTGTCGGAGGCGACCTCGCCCACGAACTTGCCCTCGGGGTCGACGAAGTAGCTGGTGCCGTAGAAGTCGTCGTCGCCGTACTCGGCCTCGATGCCGACCCGGTTGATCGCGCCGATGAAGTACTCGTTGGCGACGGCCGAGGCGGCCTGCTCCAGCTTCCACAGGTAGCCGGACAGTCCGCGCGAGGTGGCCGACGGATTGAACACGATCTCCGCGCCGGCCAGGCCCAGCGCCCGCCAGCCCTCCGGGAAGTGCCGGTCGTAGCAGATGTACACCCCGACCCGGCCGACGGCGGTGTCGAAGACCGGCCAGCCCAGATTGCCCGGCCGGAAGTAGAACTTCTCCCAGAAGCCGTTCACGTGCGGGATGTGGTGCTTGCGGTACTTGCCGAGGTAGCTGCCGTCGGCGTCGATGACGGCCGCGGTGTTGTACAGCAGGCCGGGCTGCTCCTGCTCGTACACCGGCAGCACCATCACCATGCCGAGTTCGGCCGCCAGCGCCGCGAACCGGTCCACCGTGGGGCCGGGCACCGATTCGGCGTAGTCGTAGAACTTGGTGTCCTGGAGCTGGCAGAAGTACGGCCCGTAGAACAACTCCTGGAAGCAGATCACCTTCGCTCCCGCCGCGGCGGCCTGCCGGGCGTAGTCCTCGTGCGCCTTGATCATGGACTCTTTGTCGCCGGTCCAGTTGGTCTGAACCAGCGCTGCTCGAACGATTGCCATGCTTTGTGATACTGCATGGAGAACCAATTCCGCTGTGTTACAGAATGACGGAAACAGTTTCGTAACCGTAAATCCTCGGGGTGCCCGTGTTCGCGCCAGTGTCGCCATCGCAGAATGACGCTGTGACAACCGAACTCGGCCCGCTCGACGCGACCGCCCCCGATCCGCCCGGCGGCGGGTTGTTCGCGGGCGTCCACGACCGCACCGCCGCCGGTATCGCCGCCACCGTCGGGGGCCGCATCCGCTCCGGCGCGCTGTCGCCCGGCACCCGTCTGCCCACCGTGCGTGAGGTGGCGCGGGAGCTGAAGGTCTCCCCGGCCACCGTCACCCAGGCGTGGCGGGCGCTGGCCGCGGCGGGCGCGATCGTGGCCCGGGGGCGCGCGGGCACCTTCGTGGCGGACGCGCCCGCGCGGCCGGTGGCGGCGGGTGGCCGCTACCAGCGGCTGCACTCGCGATCCGACAGCGTGTTCCGGGTGGATCTGTCCCGGGGGATTCCGGATCCGGCGCTGCTGCCCGATCTCACCGCGGCGCTGCGCCGACTCGGCGACGATGATTCCATCGACGACCTGTCCGCCACCTATCTGGGCGAGGCCATGCTGCCGGAGTTGGAGCGGGTGGTGTGCGCGGACTGGCCGTTCCGACCCGACCGGCTCACGGTGCTCGACGGCGCGCTCGACGCCATCGACCGGTTGCTGACCGCGCAGGTGCGCCTCGGGGATGCCGTGGTGGTCGAGAACCCGTGCTTCCCACCGTTTCTCGATCTGCTGGCTCGGCTGGGGGCGCGACCGGTGCCGGTGGAGATGGACGAGTCGGGCATGCGGCCCGACGAACTCGCGGCGGTGCTGGCCGAGCACGCGCCGACCGCGCTGCTGCTGCAACCCCGCGCCCAGAACCCGACGGGCACGTCACTGTCGGCCGCCCGGCTGCGCGCCCTCGCCGATGTGCTCACCCCGCACGATCTCGTCGTGATCGAGGACGACCACTCCGCGGGCATCGCCCACGCGCCACCCCGGTCGCTGGGCACCCGGCTGCCGCGGCACACCGTGCACGTGCGCTCGTATTCCAAATCCCATGGCGCGGACCTGCGTCTGGCCATTGTCGGCGGCCCGGCCGAACTGCTCGACCCGGTGATCGAGCGCCGTATGCTCGGCCCCGGCTGGTCCAGTCGCCTGCTCCAGCGCGTGCTGCTGCACATGCTCACCGACGACGCCGCCCGCACCCGGGTCGCCACCGCGCGCACCGAGTACCGCCGCCGCACCACGGCGCTGCGCAGGGAGCTCTCCCGCCACGGAATTTCGGTATCCCCCGCCGACGGCATCAACCTGTGGCTACCCGTCCTCGACGAATCGGCCGCCATGATCTCCCTCGCCGCCGCCGGAATCAAGGCCGCCCCGGGCACCCCGTTCGAGGTGATCGGCCTACCGGCCGCCGACCATCTGCGCATCACCCCGGCCGCCGTCGCGGACGCCGATATCCCCCGGCTCGCCGCCGAACTGGCCGCCGCCGCCCAGGCCGCACCGACCT
>NZ_BAGD01000266.1 GCF_000308635.1 Nocardia otitidiscaviarum NBRC 14405
ATGCTACGCGGGACTGGGTGGTAGTCGAAACCCTGACCGGCATCCCCGAGCAGGTGTCGCTGGTCCTCAATCACGGACAGCCACGATCATTTTCGAAGCTGGCGCGGGCCAGCCTGCCCGAGCATCTCGTCGAAGATCTCGTGGCCGAGTGCCTGGATACCGGCGGCAACCACGACAAGGCCGCCACCGACAACGAGGACCGGGTGTACAAGGTGGCCGCCATCCCCGTGCGCGGGCCGACCTCAGACGACATCTTCGCCATCGCATTCTGGTCGGCGGGCCTGCTGGAACCCGTGCCCAAGGTCCCGGTGATCGGCACCGTCGAGTGGACTCCGTCCGGGCTGCTCACCACCAACCCCGCCGCCGAGTACCTGCTTCGGCCACCCAACGAACTTCCTGATGGGCGCACCGTCACCGAACTGCTGGCCAGCTTCGACCGGTGGGAGCCCCGCGCGGAGTTCCTGGACATGTTCAACTTCGCCGACACCCCCGCCGACCAGTGGGTCGGCACCGCTGCCAAACGCTACGAGGACGGCACCTTCCACCAGTTCCACATCACGGCCCGCGCGGTCGGCACCGGCGACCAGCGGCGGGTACGCGCGGTCATCTGCGATGTCAGCGCCTCCGCCACGAGCCGCGACACCGACATGGCCATCGCAGCGCTGCGCGCCGTCCCGATCCCGCCCGGTCACGCACTGGCGCTGGTCGATCTGAAGTCGGCGTTCGTGCACGAATGGCTCGCCGCCGAGCACAGTCCACTCGCCGGATGGCGGCATCACAACCCGCTCTACGACCGGGACGGCCGCAACCGAGTCGCACTCACCTGCAACGACCTCGCCATCGGCGTCCGAGACCGCGCCACGATCACCGTTCACGTCCGCTTCACCCCGACCGACGACTGGATCGAAGTCACCGGAACCTGGACTCGGATCCCGTCCGACGGCCGACCCCAGGCCATCCTCGATATCACGCCCATCCACCCGAATCCGCCTCCGCCGATCAGCGGCTGCGGCCTCTGCTACGACATCACCCATCCCCGCTAAGAAGCTTTCACGCCGTCCGTCGCCTCTGTGTCCCCTGTGGACTGTAGCGGCCCTACCAGAAAACCCGGGGCGCGATGTAGCCCCGGGATTTCATTGCCTACCAATAGAATTTGTATGTCCTCACTGGGCGGGCTACTCGGTGAGTGGCGTGCTGTCGCGGATCGAGCGCAGGATCGCGTGTGCGTGATCGACGAACAGTAGATGGCCCGCGCCCGGCACTTCCTCGAACTTGCTGTCCGGAATCGTGCTGGCGAGACGGCGGCCGTCCTCAACCGGCACGTTGCCGTCAGCGTCGCCGTGCCAAATCTCCACGGGCACAACAATGTCAGCGGGGTCGAAACCCCACGGTCGCGCGAACAACAGCTGGAAATCCGCCGCCACACCACGGCTGCCCGTTGTGAACGCGGTATAGATGTTCTCGGCGAGCTGGTCGCGCAGCCGATCGTCTCCGCCGATCCGAGCCCGATCGGCTGGTGACATCCGCGCGATCATCGCGTTTAATCCACGGGGTTTGCGGACCACCTGCGCCATCCGCGCTGCTGCCGGACGCGCCAGCCAAGGAAACCGCCGCAAGATCAGCAGCCCACCCGCGGGCTTGACCCCGCCAGCACCTTTGCGAGCGGACTGGTCGTCGAACGGAGCCACGGAACTGACCACCATCGCCTTACTGACGCGATCAGGTAACTGATACGCGCTCGCCAGCGCGTACGGACCGCCTGCGGAGGCTCCGAGAACCGCGAACCGCTCCATCTGGAACCGGTCCGCCACTGCTGCCACCGTGTCAGCGAAATCGACAATCTGCTTACGCGGAGCAAACTCCGACCTACCCATCCCGGGCCGATCGATCGCGATCATCCGCACGCCGACTTCCGCCGCCGCCGCATCGGCGAAGGCGACTGCCTCCACATGCGAGCCCGGCGCACCGTGGAAGGCCAATACCGGAACCCCCGATCTATCGCCGCACTCCATACCGCCGACCGTCGCGCCTTGCCAAGTCATCGTCCATGGTGTCGGAGAATTCACGCTCGAAGAGTACGAGCCAGCGACTACGCGGCACACCGGAATCAGCAAGGGTGTCCGGTTTGCGGCACCAGACGTCACCGTGTTCTCGAGGCGAGATCGGGAGCGACGTCCAGAATCCTCTCTGGGGTCACCATTGTTCACATGTGCGCGGACTTTCGGTGGCGGAACCATAAGCATGCCTCGTGCGCCGGTGCTCGGCTGTCAGCGGCCGACGGAGACCTCCGGACGGCGACTGGTAGTGGGAGGCAGGAGACTCACGCTGGGGCCCGATGACAACGGCCGCAACACTTTCGTCACGCCTGGCCATCCTCACCCTATCGGGGACGAGGGCGGGAGCAGGGAGACGATCAGTCACCACGTCAAGACGATCGGGCCGAATTCTCCATCGTCTGGATTCGCGCGAGAGCCCGGCGCCCGCGAGTTGTAGCGCTAGCAATCCTGACCCCACGCGCCTTGTGAACCCACACCAGGTCGAGCTGGACCAGCTCGTCAAGATAGCGTTCGTAATGCCAACGGGTCCCAGCCGCGTGAGAGGGAGCTGATCCTCGTAGCAACCGGGGCACCTCGATCTGCCCGCATGCGGCAATAACCGACAGCAGCCAATGGAGCCGTTCGCGGCGACGGAGCGTCGCCGTCACACCCTTACCCCGCCGATTTCCGGACTCCATCATCGCCTCCGCTGAAGTAGTAGCCGAAGGGCTTCCATTGCCGTCTTACGTCGATCACGATCACGATGAAGCACTGCTCCAGCAGTTGCGAGCAGCACCGCAGCCGATACTGGTAGGACAATCAGAAGGGACAGGAGACCGGTTACGAAGGCGCTATTCACCGCCCCAGACTGACTAATACCCTAAAGGCAGACAAGCTTTCAAGGGGTGATGTATGGACCAGTCCCCTAGGTCCTTTCAAATAGCGGCAATGGTCTCAGCGGACGGAAATAGTGTGATTCCGATCACTCTTTGTGCTCCTGGCGGTTTTGCGCCATCTCAAACACGGATCCTCCAATCAGCAAGGTCCTTCGCTTGATTCCGCTGCCTGATCGGTGATTTCATCGAGGAGTTCGACGGGGAGTACGTACTCGCCGATCTTCTCGGCCACGCGGAGTGGCCATGGGTTGGCTGTTGCGTAGTTGTAATTGGTTGTGGCCCAGCGCAATTCGTGCACCAGTACGGCCCAGTCCTGGGGATCGTCGTTCTCCTGGGTTGCGGCGGCGGTGATTTCGCAAGGGCGTGCGTTCCATACGTATGCGCCCGGGCTTGGCTCCTTGAGCTGTTTCTTCCTGTTGAGGAAGGTCGTGATCTTGGATGCGTAGCGGGCGGCCTTGCTTGCGCTTACCGGCTTATCGCCGGTGCTGAGGAAGGTCCGGTCGTTGCGGCCAATCCACAGACCGTCATAGGTCGAGCTCTCTTCGGTTTCGTTGAATGCAAAGCCGTGAGGCACTTCGTTGTCGGTTCCTCGCCGCACCCGTACATGTCGTAACCCGGGGTAGCCCCGAATATGCCGGATAGTCGGGCCGAATCCGAGGTGGTCCGGTTTGAAGTTGTGGTGGAGCAGGTAGGTCCACCCGGTGCGGAGGTTATGGGCATCGGTGAGCAGGACAGTGTCTGGGTAGACAGCGGCGGCTTCGCGCAGGACTCGTTCAACGAACCGGGTGATGTCGGCCGCATCGCGCCGTTGGTTGCTGATCATGTGCGCGCTGCTGATACGCAGCTGGGCCTGGTGTAGAGGCGCCCATGGCACATCGGGCGCACAT
The DNA here is from genome assembly GCF_000308635.1 of Nocardia otitidiscaviarum NBRC 14405. Classification (GTDB taxonomy): domain Bacteria; phylum Actinomycetota; class Actinomycetes; order Mycobacteriales; family Mycobacteriaceae; genus Nocardia; species Nocardia otitidiscaviarum. The sequence continues at coordinate 3,820 of NZ_BAGD01000266.1, forward strand.
GCTTGGATCCGGGCCCCGTCGGGACTGATGAGGACCGCGACCGGTACCTGCCTGGTGGCGCCCCAGTGGCGTTGCTTGTTCTGGCGGATAACCCAGACGGCCAGGTAAGCAGGCGGGTTGGCGATGGTTCCGCCCGCACCCGGCGCGGGGAGTGGGCTGGTCCGGACTCCGAGCTGCCGGATCAGGTCGGCCCAGCACTGCCTGAGTTTTTCTCTGCTGGGATCGCTCTTGGGCTGGTCTTTCCCTGAGTTAGGCTGCGCGAGTTCGGCTTTGGTAACGCACTGGCTGAGGCGGCCGAGACGGCCGAGTCCGAACTTGACCGCGAACTTCGGGTCGAGCGGCCGGCGGGCGCGCTCGTAGTGCTTCTTGCCGGGAATCTCGACCAACGCGATCGTCGGGTAGGGCACCGGTTCCAGGACGTGTGCTATCTCAGTGGCTCGTGCCTCCACGGAGGTTCGGAGGCGATCTTGCCGGTTCTTGATTGCCGGGTCGGGCTGCAGGTCCGCGGTGAGCACACCACAGGGGCGGACGGTGAGTTGGATCGTGAGTTGCTCGGTGGTGATCGTGGTTGGCGTGCCATCGTCGGCTGTGGCGGAGGGGACATCGATACCAAGAAGACTGGCGAGCTCGCGGCGGGCGTAGTCGAGGGTGCTTCGTGTGTCGAAGAAGATGTCCACACCCAGTACGGGCCCAATGGCGTCAGCGATGGCCTTCCGCAGGACGACGACTGGATCCTGGTTGTCCGCGTGTGTGTTCTTGGCAAGGGCGCGTAGACCGGGCAGGATTATGCGTTCGGAACGTTCATATGGCTCGGTCAAGGTGAGATGGTCGGCGAGGACGTCTTCGGTCCACTCCAGCAGGGGGACTCTTTCGGCCAGGGATGTCCCGGGAGTGGCCGGGTGGTTGAACCGGTACATGCCGTTGCGGAAGACCAAGGCTACGGCGTCCTGTTCACGGTCCAGGGTCAAGGCGGGATTGTCGCGCAGGATGTCCGGGCGTGGCATTCGTTCCATGCATCCCAACTCGGTGAGGATCCGGTCGAGCCGCGAGTTCCACCCGGCGGTGTAGGTGCGCTCGCCGCCGTCGGTGGTTATCCGTGAGTTGATCGTGGCGGCGAGGAAGCTACGGGACGTGGATATCCCGGGTAACCATGGCACCGACGGCAGCATGTACACCGTGTGGCCTCGCTCCGCGCTGAGGAGAGGGTTCGGCTTGTGGCACCAGCGCCTGACACCAGGGGTTATGTGGACCATGGGTTCGGTGCTGAAGGGCTGGAGCTCCGCGGTGATCTTCAGGAAGAAGGAGAACGGTCGTTTAGGCAGGCCGTGCGGCGTCCAGGACATTACCTCGGCGCCTCGTTCGGTGGGGCATCGTAGGAATTGCGACGAATTCTGGACCAGTTCGTCGGGGTCGTTGCGCATGATGTGCTGATGAACCACGCCCGGCGCGGTCAGCTTGCCCGCGATGACGTGGGGCAACAGCTGAAACAGAGTGCCGTCTGCTGAATGGTTGGGAGCCGGCATATTGGTGACCAGTTCGGTGAAGTCGACTGGGGTGCGGTTCCATGCCAGGTCGTCGGCGGTGAGATGGGTGAGCGCCTGCTCGATCAGATTCGGATCCGGGCTGAGCGTTCGGATCCAGGCAGTAATGATCGTGAACAAGGCGGTGGTGTCGACGATAGTGCTGCTGTAGAGCCAGGGGGCGTTCTCGTTGATCGTGGCCTTGGTTGCGGCAGTCACGATGTCGGGTACGAGGGCGACGAGTGCGGCGTTGAGGCTCCATATCGGGATCGATCGCTGGTCGGTGTCTTCATCGCGTGAAAGCAGCGGGAGGAGTCGTTCCTTCCACTTCTCGGGAAACGTGAGCACCTGGAACGTTTCCTGCCATTCCGTATCGGTGCGGACATGGAAGGCGGCGGGTTGAAGCAGGCGGTATTTGGGGTTGGTGGCAGCCACGTCAGAGTCCTTCGATTGTGCTCAAGGCTGTGTATAAGCAGCCGTAAAGGGCATCGACAAGGTCCCGATCGGCGTCGGTGCAGTCGGGGCGGAAGTAGGGTGCGAGGATGTCACGCAGCCCGATCAATAGGCTGGTCGAGTCATCGTCTCGCGCGGTGTCGGATCTCTGGGCGACCGCCGGGGCGAAGGCCGCGTCGCAAAAGAACACCTGTGCCGGTTCGCCACCACGGACGAGGCGGCCGATAACCTGCCAGATGGTGACCAGCATGGTCCAGGCCAGTGCCTGTTGTTCTGCAGTGCGCAACGTGCTGTAGGCGAGTTTCATGTGCAGCAGCGCCCGCCAACGGCGGTGTGCGGCTCTGCGGAATTCGCGTGCGATTTCACCGATCTCCCCACGGGGGTTTCGCACCGCAGGAAGACCGTTGGCAATCTGCAGGCAGGCCCACTGGTTCACGCGCTGGATGATGTAGTGCAGATCGTCCGGCCGCGGGTGTGGCCGGATCAGGAAGTAGGCCGCGCCGATCGCGGCCTTGTCCTCGTCGTTGAGGATGTTGTGGCCGCGCTCGACCGCCAGCAGCGGGGCCACCAGCAGCCAGGCGCCGGTGTCAGCGAAGGTGGAGACGTCACCACGGCGCAGTGCGCGCGGGCCATCCCAGGAGGCGGTGAATTCTTCATCGTCTGGGATGAGCCGACAGATCTGGTCGCGCCAGCTGCTGCGCAGCCGTACAAGGTGGTCTGCGACGAGTTTGGCCTCCAGATAGCTGCCTACGAGAAGCAGGATTCGGCGACGGTTGGGTGGCAGCAGGTCGCGCCTCTGTTCCAGCAGGCTCTTGCCGGCGCCTGGATCCGCCAACGCTGCGACCATACGCTGTAGTGCTGCTTCGCGGCGTTCACCGCGAGTTCCTGATATCCGGATCGGTTCGGTGCTGCTGCCTGCGAAGAGCGGTAGAAACTCGAAATGGCTGTGTCGGATCGCGGCGAGCTCGCGGTCGGGGGGTTTGAGGACCGCGTCGACCGGTACGTCGATGTGGTAGCGCGGCGAGGTACCGGCCCAACTGGTGGCCGAGAGCATCACGACGTTGGGTCCATGCTTGCCATCGGCTTGGTACAGCTCGTGCAGGTGCGAGAGTAGCCATCGGCCGATGCCCGTGCACCGGAAGAATCGGAGCTGTCCCATTGGACCACCCCGCCGGTTTGGTGCGTCGTCCTCTTCGACGTACTGGAAGCCGAGCACGTTGCCCATCGGCGATTCAGGGACGACCGACTGAAATTCCCGGGGTGCCCGGTGAAACAGGGAAGAACCGTTGCCTTCGAGGCCGAGTTCGAATTCAACATCGCGGAACATTTCGACGAGGCGATTGAGTCTGGTGGCGAGGACGGCGACGTAGATTCCGAACTGCAGCCGGGTGGCCTGCCGTTCGAGTTCGACATCATCGATCCCGGGCAGGGTTCCATTCGACGCGGGCCAATTCTTCCGCAGCGTTCGTAGCCATTCCTCAACTCTCCGCTGCCGATCCGTCTCGTGGCTGTCGTTGAGAATTGATTTCGTGAGGGCGACCATCTCGATGGCGACTTCATCCGGCGGAGGATCGCCGGCCAAGGGGTCATCGATGAAGGTGTCGAAGGCTTGGCGCAGTCGGATGTACGCAGGGTCCGATTCCCACCCCTGGATGGGCTGGTTGCCGCGCCCGCGCGGACCGTATCCCGCCCAGGATTGGGCGAGTTGTTGGCTGAGCGTCCATTCGGTGAAATAGCCGGTGTCCAGCCAACGGCGATCCAGCGCTTTCGGCGTGCGATTCTGGTCGGTTGAAAGAAGCCCATACATCATGTGAACAGCGGTCATCGCGGTCGTCAGCGTCGTGGCCCACAGCCGGACCCTGGGGTCGTGCATCCGCTGACGCTGGTCACGCCGGATCCACTCTTTCGTCAGTCGATCGATCTCATCGAGCCAGGCTTCGAAACCCTCGCCGATCAATTGCTGGCTAGGGCTGAAGACGGCGTCCAACTGCGCCTGTACCTGATCAGCCTCATCGACCACGATCAGATCGCTACGTCGCCACGCAGGCTCGAGGTAGCGCATCTTCTCGCCGTTCAGCTCGGTCGGAACCGGTGTATGTATAAGACTTGCCGGGGTAGCGACCCACACTATGGCATCGACCAGATCACGCGATGGGGCGTGCCGGGCACACCCATGCCACAGGGGACAGCCACGATGCTCGGCGTCGTCTTGGGCATCCAACGCTTCGAGCGACCGGCACGGCGGCCGTCGCACATCCCACGGTTGTGCGCTGTGGTCGCGAAGGCCGTCGAGGCCGCAGGCGGTGCTGATGAGGTCGAACATCGGCTCATTCGTCGGCCCGATTGTGCCGTCGCTGGGCGCCGTGAGCCGGTGCAGTCGACGAAGGTGCAACAACCGGTTGGACTGGCCCAGCACGGGCGCGGCGGCGATCCCCAGCGCGCGCAGGTGCGTCACTTTCCGTAGTACGGCGGTGACGTTGTCGAGGACGACGCAGATCCGCTTCGATGGTTTCGACAATGAAGCCCACAGGACGAGTACCTCGACCAGGGTGCTCTTGCCCGCACCGACCATGCCGATCAGGTGGAGCATCCCATCGATGGTCAGTGTCTGCGACGGATGGAAACTGTGATCGGCGGCGCGGACCTCCAGCCGCACGTCCGACAGCCGAGACGCCCAGTTGGACCGAGGGGACCAGCCCTTCTGTTCCTCGAGCCGATCCCCGTGCTCCGCGGCGGCTTGCAATTCCGCCCAACTCACCGTGATGGGGTCGCGCTGACGGATGGTGAGGTCATGGCCAGCGGTTGGTGAGCCCAGCGGTATCCACTCCGGGATGGTCACGCTGGTAGGCCCTTGCACAGTGTTTACCAGGTAGTGGCCATGGCCACCAGGGCTGGCTGAGGTGGTCGAGTGTGGTGGCGGTGCCGAGAGTGCTAGGTCGAACAGCTGCCACCGATCGGTCAGCGTTCGGGGCTGTCGTTGCCGTATCGCGCCGGTATCGAGGTCCAGCTCGTAGCCACGCAAAGTCTCATCAAGAGCGGAATACCACCGCAGCGCCGACTGCCAATCGTGAAAATCCTTGTACCGCAACAACAAGTGGCGGGCGACCGCGATCACATGTTCGGTGTCTTCATCGACCGATTGGCCGGTCGCATGCACAAAGGGGTATCCGCCTAACAGCGCCCAGGCGTCGGTGCATGGAGAAGTTGGCGCGACCTGCTGAGCTAGAAAGATGCAGAGCTCGACGTCGAGCAGCCTTGCTGCTTCACGCCGGTGCATGGGTGGGTCGGAGGCCCGCTGCACTGCCTTGATCGCATCCGTTTTCCATCGCTGGCTGTCTCTCATTCCTTCCCCTCCCTCAGCCGCGCCACGACGCGCTGGATATAGGCCCGTTCGGTGACGACTTCGATGTGCCGAGACCGTTTCAACCACTCACAGTGCTGGCGAACTGTTCGGACGTAATGTTCACGTCCGCGTACTTGTTCCTGCGCGATCACGATGAACGCTCGTTCCGAACCTTCTGGAGGACGAAACGGCTTCTCGGTCAGCTGTCGGGCAAGCCGAACCGGGTTTGCCCATGACTTCACGTCAGCGGGCCAGGCCAACCCCTCGGAAGGAGATCGCAGGAGTCGTATCCGGGCCACAGATGTACTTTGACCCGTTCCTTCTTCAGTGCCCTCTCGATGGCCTTGGCGATCCGAATCTCAGGGCGTCCTGGGGCCGTGACGAACATCCGGAACTCGCGCGCCAGCCATACGACCCCCTCGGCAGCAGTGAGTTGTGTTCGGACAGAATGAGGATCAGGGCAATCCCATTCCCGGCACCCTCGACGCCCGTGTGCGTCCAAGGTGCGCAAATTGCCGCATCCTCCGCACACCTCGGCGAAGCCACCGACGAGAGTCTCCGGGGGCGCAGGGCGGTAAGCCGACCGCAGTTCATGAGCGAGCAGGGTCAGCTCCGGGCGGCCAAGCTGTTTGAGAAGTTCGCGCTCGGACATGGCGGGGCATTCAACGAGCAACCGGCGAAAGGCAACATAAACATCCGCGCGATTGCGCGCGCGGCACTTGTCCAGCACCGCGTTCATCAGCCGACGCTCGCGAATCTCGGCTTCGACGTCACCGGAGCCCAGGACTGCCCACTCCACGCATTCCCTGCTCGGCCGCCCTCCGACCAGCAGGCGCTCATCGACGTCCATGCCATCCGAATGCAGCTGCAACGGCCACTGACGGAACGGCAGCCCGACCCAGCCGATCAGATCCATAGCGCTGCGCGGCGGATCCACCCCCGCAGCCAGGCACATAGCGGTCAGTCGATCAAGCGCCCTCTGCATCATCACGGGATACGGGACGTCGATGGCGGTGTTCCCGTCGCTGATGTTGTCGGTCAAGGTCATCAGACCAGTCGCCAACATCCCGACCGCAACCTCGCCCCACTCCGCCGGCCACGCAGGCCGCCTCTCCGAGGCACTACCGATAGCCAAAGCCATGGGGCGGACTGTATCTGTGACCACTGACACTTATTGGGTTCGATCTTCATAGGCGCTGGTACCTGGCGAGAGATTCGGGCCTGGCCGCGATGAGGGTGTCGGCCGGGCTTCATCCTTTATGGAGGAAATGTGCGAAATCGGCTCGTAGAGTTGAGAGATCGACTGGACATCCGGCCAGTGAGTCGAGAAGCGCTTGCAGGTCCCAGACTGCTAGGTGACCATAGCGTGCGTTGAACAGGGCCACCTCGCGTATGGCGAAGTCGTCGTGAAAGTCCAGCAATGTGTATCCCACCATCTGGAACAGCATCGGTGCGTCCAGTACGGCATAGCGGCTGCCGTCCTTACGTTTGCTGCCCAGCACGGTCTTGATCTCGACGAGCGTTCCGGCGGCGATCAGGTCGGCATCGGCATTCATCAACGCTGAGCCTTCGAATGTCGGCCCGACCGCCCAAACACCCGGACGTGATGCCAACGCGGGCAACAGAACTTTCTCGGCCTGCGTGCGCAGTGCGGCGAGTTGGTCGAGTGCAGCAGACGAGGCCAATCCGAACAGATCGTCGCCGCTAACTGTTCGTGGGTCGAACTGGGCGAGAGGCGAACGCTCAGGAGGGATACCGCGTCCCAGTTCGGTTAGATACGACAATGCCCAGCAGCCGCGCGCGAGTACCTCGGGGTCCTGAGCTGATGGGGCCCGTGGTCCCTCGAATCTGGTGGTGACGACGGGCGCATCGAATGGTGACCTGCTAACTCCGAGGGAGGTGGCGAGCTCAACCAGAGCAGTGGGCATCCTGCCGCCGAATCGAAGCGCCCCCGTTGCAGGAAGGAATAACTCGGGTTGCGGATCGACGAGAAAACGGACCAGGTGGTCGAAGGCGCCGCCCACAGCGCCGGTGCCCCCACCCATGGATGGGTCACCAGGCACCACAAGCGGTCCGGCAGCTGTCTCCTTGTATTGCTCGAAGATCGGTTTTCTGAGCGGGAAGCGCTGTGCAAGGTACGGTCTGAGAGGGCAGCCTTTTAGTTTTAGCGCCTCGGTAAGGGCTGGCCACCGGCTGCCCGTCCGGGCGGGGCCATTCGGGCCGTCGAAGAGTTCACCGGCTTCTCGCGCTGGACTCATGTATCGACGGTAGCCGTCTCGTCTGCGGTCCGAGGTGGTTCAGGAGCAAAAGGCGCCAGCGAGCGGTCCGGCTCGTCGCGTTGCTGCGGTGCTCGGAGAGGCATCACGACCGACTGCTTGTTGCACACGACACAGTACGGCCCCCGAATTCGCCTAATTTAGCAGCATATTGGCAGGCAGTGATTGAGACTAGCTATCCCACAAGGTAATTCAGGCAATTAGCTAGCTTGTTCATCTAGTTCGGCTGAGTCTTCAGAGCTTTCGGGACTTACCTGTGCATCCTCGGCGAGAACTGCGGGGAGATACTTGGCATGAGTCTCCCGGAGGTACTGCACGCCGCTGTCATGGGAAACCTGATAGTTGAGGGTGCGCTCGACGAACTTCAGGCGATGTTTGGCATCGTTGAGCACCTCGGCCCAGGTGCGAACCTGGATTCGGTACTGGTCGGTTCGGTAGATGTACCCGAACGGGAGACCGGTCTGGTTTCGCTTAGAGTTGGTGATGCGGTCGATGTCGTTGCCGATCAGCCAGAAGTCCCACAATACATTCGGCTGCTGGAACCGTTCATCGTTGACGACCGCGTCCGCGTACTCCTCGATCTGAGTGGTCTCTTTGGATGTCAGGGTTACCGACGGCCGTTTCAGCTCCACGACGAGGTTCTCGACGCGGTCCTGCGCGATCTCGCAGGTCCGTGACAGCACGAGATCCGGAATCACATCCCGCCCGTCATGGCGGCGTACCGGTCCTGCATCGGCGAGATCGACATCGCCACCGAGGAATTCGAGATACTTGCGCAACACCTTGGACAGCGACTCGTCGTCACCAGTGAGCGCATACTCCTCGCCGAAGATCCACGTTTCCTGCGCGAGGATGCGGTGTAGCTGGCGACGCTCCAACGTCGTCCTGCGCGACTCGGCATCGAAGAGCAGCGCATCGAGCCCCATGAGGAAATCCAGCCGGTCGGCAACCCGCTTGGAGGTGTTGATGACCGCCGACAACGTCGTCCGCTCCAATAGCTGACTCAATTCCGACAGGCGCTCTGCCGGAAGCTCCAGCACGCTGCGTAGGACATTGTGAAGGTCGCCCGGGTTTGACTCGACCGCCTCACGGAGCAAGCGCAGCGACAGCTTCTTGGCCCGCCGATCGCCGGCCGCGTTGATCGTGGACGCCGCAGTGTAGGCAACGACATCGAAGACCTGACGCTCGGCGATCTGAATACCCGAACGCCGGCCGGTGGCGGAGCTGTACGGATAAACCCCTTCCTGGATCCAATCCGTGATGACCGCGCGCTGCCGTTCCACGGTCCGCCTACGGAAATGCTCACGCATCTTGTCCCGGGCGAGATCGATGATCGACGCCATAGGTTCGACCTGCTCGGCCAGCAGCACATCGTGCCCCTCGAAACCAGCCCACTTCAAATAAGCGGTGAAATCACTGCCCGGCGCCTGGATCTTCGGTTGCAGCTCCGCGGCGGCCATCCCCTCCGCATTGCACAGATACAGCACCCGATCAATCGCCCGGTTCCACTCGATGATGACCAGCGTTGGCTGCCCCTCGATCGAGTTCCACCCGCGCAAATCCTGCAGGTCGAGTTGGTATTCGGTGCGGTTCTCCTGCATGGCGGACGGATCTAGCGCATCTCCGCGAAACGAGATCTTCGCCTGGGGATACGACTCAAGGTATATCGCGAACGTGGCCGCCAGGCTGTCTTTGGTACTCGGCCGATCCAACCACCGTGCAGCCTGCTCGGAGAGTAGATCGATAACGACGCGGGTTCCGACGGGATCGCTGGTCGTCACCGGTCCCACGATGTCGAAGTCGCGCAGATTGTGTCTGGAGCCAGATATCTGGAACTCGCTGTTTTCCCAATCGCCGACAACGGTAATCCATCTGACCCGATCGCCGATGCCGAACGCCCCGAAACGACCCTTGCCCTGCTCTCCATGTAGTCGACGCTTCTCCCCGCGCGAGACCTTGGCCCTCTTCTTCCAAGATCCACCGAGCGCGCTGAAACCCTCCTGAATGTCGAAGCCGTCCATCCCGTGGCCATCGTCGCGGACGACGACTTCCTCTGGCGCGCCCAGTGGGCTCGTGCTGACAGTGACATCGACCGTGTGGGCATCCGCATCGAGAGCGTTCCAGATCAGCTCGGCGAGCCCCGTGCCCGGCCCTCGCACGAGGCGATCGAGATGGTCGTTGTCGAGTTTGACTGTGAGCCTTGCCATTTCTGCATCCAAGCACACACTGATCGAATCTTCTTGCTAGCGGTCGATGTAGAAGTTGCGGCGCGTCTATCAACCATAAAGGCGCACATTGCAGTACGGTTACGACCTCTCGGGGGTCCCCGGATCTGGAGAGTGCAAAGCTGAGTATCAGAGTGTGGAAGTGGCCAGGCGGAATCGCTTCGGCCGCGTACGCGCGGCCTACTGGAGCACACCGGGGCTTCGTGGGGCGAACCCGCCGGATTTGGCAACGGATTTGGCAACCGGACACGGCGAAACCCAGCGGGCCGGGTGATGCGACGCGGACAGGACGGACGAACGAAACCCCGCTGACCAGCACAGAATGGATTCCCCGGAACGCGGAGGGACGATGCGCGACGGGTCCTCGTGGGCTCATAACCCAGAGGTCGCAGGTTCAAATCCTGTCCCCGCTACTAGGGAAAACGGCCCGGAACCATCTGGTTCCGGGCCGTTTTCGCGTTGGTCTGGCATCACGTTTGGCATCATTAGCCAAACTTAGTTTCATGGATGCGGTGCCGTCTCAGGGGTTTCGCGGCGTCCCAGGATGTAGCTGGCAGCGCGGGCGGCGGCGTCTTCGTCCATGCCGGGCAGGACGTGTTGGTAGGTCTTCATGGTGAAGGCGACGTCGGCGTGCCCGGCGCGCTGGCTAACCACCTTCGGGCTGACTCCGGCCATCAGCGATGCCGTGATGTAGGTGTGCCGCAGATCATAGAATCGGATCTCGGGCAGCCCGGCGCGTGCGGCGAGGCGTTTGAATCGTTCCCGGATCGAATCGGGATGCACGGGGCGGCCGTCTTCGTAGGTGAAGACCAGATCGGTGTCGCGGAAGTCGTCACCGTAGAGCGCGCGTTCGGCATCCTGGATGGTCTTCCAGATGCGCAGCGCGGAGACGGTTTCGGGGTCGAGGGCGATCAGGCGGACCGAGTCCTCGGACTTGACCTGGGCGTCCTTGGCGCGCCCGGCCACGACGACCCGACCTTGGTGTACCGACAGTACCCCGGTGTCGAGATCCAGAAACGGCCAGCGGATTCCGCAGATCTCCGCGCGCCGCAGCCCAGTGGTCAACTCCAGCCGGAACAGCGTGTAGAAACGGTCGAAACAGATGCTGTCCATGAACTGAGTGGCCTGCTCGGACGTCCATACCGGTCGTCGTTTTCGGGCGACGCGCGGTGGGGTCGCGTTGTCGGCGGGGTTGTCGACGAGATATTTCCAGGCGACGGCGTCGACGAGGGCGCGGTGGATGGCGAGGTGGATGTTGCGGACGGTCTTCGGTTCCAGCCCAGGCGGCTTCGGTGTTGGGATCCGCCCGGCCCGGTAGCGGCGCACTGCGGCTCGGGCGGCGTGGATGGTAACTCCGCAGGCTTGTTCGATCTGCCGAGGTGTGGGCTGCTGGCCGCGGTTGGTCGCCTTGAGCCAGTACTCGTACATGCGAATGTTGTTGTCGGGCTTGATGCGCCCGTCAGCGAGCAGTTGGGCGTAGAACTTCACCAATATCGGTGCGGTGAGCTGCTGAAGATCGCCGTTGCCAAGACGGGGCACGATGTAGGCGTGGACGGACGCCTGCCAGTTGTCGTAAGTGGTGGCGTCGACGACCATCTTGATCGCGGGCAGCCACTCCTCGACGAAGAACTCGCGGACAGTGATTTTGGAGCGTTTCACGCGCTTGTTCTGCTCGACGGCCTTGATCGCGTCGCGGCAGGCCGCCCACGCCTCCTTCTCGGTGGCGAACCCACCCTTGGAATCGAAGGCGGGTTTCCCGTCGGGGCCCTTCTCAGGGAGTCGGAACTGGTAGTACCAGGTCTTGCCGCGCTTGCGGACGTGCCCCTGCTTCATGCGGCCGCCTCCCCGAGGTCGTCCTGCTCGAGCAGCGCCTGCAGCCGTGCGGTGATCACGTAGAGACGTCCGCCCATCCGTCTAGTCGGTAATTCGCCGGATTCGGCGAGCCGGTAGCCCGCAGAGCGGCTGATACCGAGCAACGCTGCGGCTCTAGGGACGGAGAGCAGGAACGGTAGCGCGTCCCACCGGTCGTGGGAGGTGGTGTCCGGTTCGATGTCGGGCATGGTCGCATCCTTTGGTCGGGTGCAGGACCGGCGGTTTGCCGTTGCGACTGGATATGGATCCTCCGTTGCGTTCGTTGGGTCAAGCGCCTTGTACGTACGCGGGTACTTGAACCGGGACACCATGTAACCGGCGGCAAAGCGACCGCTTATCCCCTCACTGGACGGTCACGGTTGGGCATCGAGTGAATTCTCAGGAGTGGCGATGGTGAATTCCCGACCTAGCAGACCGAGCAAGCGGTGCTCACTGAGCCTGAGAGCTGGTTGTGGCCGTCAGACGGTACAGGCGGGCGCGGCGGTAACTCAGCTGTGGTCGGGCGGAAGCCGTCGAGCGCCATGCCCCACACGAACTCGTTGTCGCCGACCTCCGATAGCC
>NZ_BAGD01000265.1 GCF_000308635.1 Nocardia otitidiscaviarum NBRC 14405
TCGCCCTCGGCCCACTGCACCCGCGCTCCGGCTACCCGCTGGCACTGCTGGTGGCCGCGGCCGGGGCGGGCTGGTCACTCATCGAACGCGATATCGCCTACCGCCCCCGAACCCACGGCGTCTCGAAGGTCTCCGGCTCGGTGCGCGGCACCCTACGAGCCATTCGCGACTTCTGGAGCGTCCGATGACACCGCAGCAGAACCCGATGACCGCACCGATGGCCGAGCAGCTGCCCGCGACCCTGCTCGTGGTGGCGAAAGCGCCCATCGCTGGCTTCGCCAAAACCCGCCTCACCCCGCCCCTGACACCGCACGAGGGTGCGCGCCTGGCCGCCGCAGCCCTGCTGGACACCCTCGACGCCATGCGCGCCGCAGCGGTCCGGCACCGGGTGGTCGCGTGGACGGGCGACCTGGCGGCGGCCGAGGCGGCCGACGATATCGGTCGCGCGCTGGCCGATTTCACCGTGGTGCCGCAGCGCGGCCACGGCTTCGCCGAGCGCCTGGCCCACGCCCACGCCGACGCCGCTCGCTTCGGCCTGCCGATCGTGCAGATCGGCATGGACACCCCGCAGGTCACCCCGGAACTGCTGACCGGCGCGGCGGCTCGGCTCACCGGTCCCGCCGACGCGGTGTTCGGGCCCGCCGCCGACGGCGGCTGGTGGGCGCTGGGCTGGACCGACCCGTGGGCCGCCCCCGCCCTCGCCGAGGTGCCCATGTCCACCGCCCGCACCGGCGCACTCACCCGAGACCTGCTGCACCGCAGCCACTACCGCGTCCACGACCTGCCCGTACTCAATGACGTCGACACCTACGCCGACGCCCTCCAGGTCGCCGCCGACGCACACGGCCGCTTCGGCACGGCCATGCGCCGGCACCGTACGGCGCACCCGGAACTCGTCCCATGACCACCCCGGAGCCACCGGACGATCCGGCACCCGGACACGACCCGACCCGCGATCGGGCCGGGCGGGTCGAGAACCGCGATCCGCAGGCCCCGGGCGGTGATCGGGCCGATCGCGCCGAGAACCGTGAGCCGCACAGCCTGAGCGGCGACCTGACCGATCGCGCCGCGTCGGCGGTTTCGACCACGCCCGCAGGAGGGCCGAGGCAGCTGCTGCTGCCCGCCGCCATCGCACGCCGGATGTCGCCCGCGCGTGGCCCGGAGGTGGCCGCGCGCGTCGGAATCGCCTTGGGCACCGCGATACTCATCTGCTTCGCCACCGGCCTGCTGAGCCACTGGATCCAGCATCCGCCGCAGTGGTTCGTCTGGCCCGCGTACCCGGTCTGGCTCTACCGCATCACCCAGGGCACCCACGTCGTCTCCGGTGTCGTCGCCATTCCGCTGCTGCTGGTCAAGCTCTGGTCGGTGTACCCGCGCCTGTTCGCCCGCCCGCTGCTGGGCAATCCGGTGCGCGCCCTGGAGCGGGGGTCGATCGCGGTGCTGGTGGGTGCGGTGATCTTCCAGCTCGTCACCGGACTGTTCAATACCGCGCAGAACTATCCGTGGCGGTTCTTCTTCACCACCACGCACTACGCCATGGCCTATATCGCCGTCGGTGCGCTCGCCGTGCACCTGGCGGTGAAACTGCCGGTGATCCGCGCGGCCCTGCGAGGTCGCACCGACAGCGAAATCCCGGCAGGCCAGGGCATCTCGCGCCGCACGCTGCTGGGTGCCGCCGCTGTCGCCGCCCTGGCGGCGGGCCTGTCGACGGCGGGCCAGACGGTGCCGTACCTGCGCCGCATCGCCGTCCTCGCCCCGCGCAGCGGCCATGGACCCCAGGGCGTTCCGATCAATCGCACCGCCGTGGAGGCAGGGGTGGAGCAACACGCCACCGCCGCCGACTACACCCTCACCGTCGCCGTCGGCGAGCGCCGTCGCACCTTCACCCGGGCGGAACTGGCGGCCTTGCCGCAGCACACCGCCGATCTGCCGATCGCCTGTGTGGAGGGCTGGAGCGCCACCGCCCGCTGGTCCGGGGTGCGCCTGCGCGACCTGCTCGCCGCGGTCGGCGAATACCGAGGCGGCAGCGTGCGATTCACCTCGCTGGAGGACAGCGGCATCTACCGCACCTCGGTGCTGCCGCGCCCGCACGTGGTCGCCGCCGACACCCTGGTCGGCCTCCGCATCGGCGACGCCGATCTGAATCTCGACCACGGCTACCCGTGCCGCCTCATCGCCCCCAATCGCCCCGGCGTCCTCCAGACCAAATGGCTGTCCCGTATCGAGGAGTTGCCGTGACCCCGATCCGCGTACTGCTCGTGCTGCTCGGCCTGTGGCTGGCGGCGCTGGGCATCACCGACCTGCTGGCAATGAGCCGCACCGACATGATCTCGATCGTATTCTGGTTCGCGGGCGGCATTCTCGTCCACGACGCGGTCTTCGCGCCGCTGTGCGCGGTCATCGGCACCGCGGGCCGTCGAGTGCTGCCGCCGCGCGCCTGGGCTCCGGCCGCGTGTGGTGCGGTCGCTACCGTCACCCTGCTGCTCATCGCCGTGCCGGTACTCGCACCCGGCGGCGCCAATGCCGATAATCCCACCATTCGCGACCGGCCCTATCTGCTCGGGCTTGCCCTCGCCCTGGTCACCGTCTGGACCCTGGTCGCTCTGGCCACGGTCACCGTCCACCGCAGCCGACCCAACCGCGGCACACTCGAAAGGTAGCCAGCCATGCCCGATTTCAGCGACCTGCGCGCCCTGTTCATCAACTGCACGCTGAAACGCTCCCCGGAACGCAGCAATACGCAGGGGATCATCGACCTGTCGGCGCACATCATGGCGAAGAACGGCGTCAGCGTCTCCCACATCCGCGCCGTCGACCACGATATCGCCACCGGCGTCTGGCCGGATATGACCGAGCACGGCTGGGCGACCGACGCCTGGCCCGCCCTGCAACGGCAGGTCATGGACGCCCATATTCTGGTGCTCGCGGGGCCGATCTGGTTGGGCGACAACAGTTCCGTCATGAAGCAGGTGATCGAGCGGCTCTATGCCAACTCCAGCGTGCTCAACGACGCCGGACAGTACGCCTACTACGGGCGGGTCGGCGGCTGCCTCATCACCGGCAACGAGGACGGCATCAAACACTGTGCCATGAACGTGCTCTACAGCCTCCAGCACATCGGCTACAGCATCCCGCCGCAGGCCGACGCGGGCTGGATCGGCGAAGCCGGGCCCGGACCGTCCTACCTGGACCCGGGTTCCGGCGGCCCGGACAACGACTTCACCAACCGCAACACCACCTTCATGACGTGGAATCTCATGCACCTGGCCCGCATTCTGGTGGACGCGGGCGGCTTCCCGGCGCACGGCAACCAGCGCAGCGAATGGGATGCGGGCTGCCGCTTCGACTTCGAGAATCCCGAATACCGCTGAGCGGTCACCGCTCAGTGTCCACCGTGGCGCGGCGGCGTCCCGGCGGACCCGCCCGGTTCGACCACCACGAACTGCCCCATCATGCCCAGATCCTCGTGCCAGAGCAGATGGCAGTGGTACATGTAGGGCGTATCCGGATCGGCGGGCCCGTCGAAACGCAGGGCGAGCCGCACGGTCGCGCCCGGCGCGATGTACACGGTGTCCTTCGGCCCGCGCAGGGCTGCGGGCGGTGGTGAACCGTTCACCGTCAGCACCCGGAACTGCACGTCGTGCACATGAAAGTTGTGCGGCATGCCGTCGGTATTGCGCACCGTCCAGATCTCGGTGGTGCCCCGGGTGACGGTCTCGTCGATCCGATCCATATCCATGGGCCTGCCGTTGATCTGGGTGAACTGAAGATCGAAGGTGCGCTCCCGCACGGCATTCGAGCCGTCGGGGGTCTGCGCGGGCACCAGTGCTTCGGGCACCCCGGGTGCGGGGCGCAGGGTTTCGGCGGCCCGCAACTCGAGGATGTCGAAGCGGTCGTCGCCGCCGGCGAAGCGCTGTCCGAAGAAGTCCAGCCCGGCGTCGAAGGGGTAGCCCCGCAGCACCGCCCGTTCGGCGGGTCGCATCCGCACCACGATCTCGGCCCGCTCACCCGGTGACAGCTGGACCCGGTTCAGCTCGACCGGTCGTTCCAACAGTCCACCGTCGGAGCCGACCAGCGCGAACGGCCGGTCGTCGGCGAACCCGAAGTTGTAGACGCGGGCCGTGGAGGCATTGAGCAGACGCAGCCGGATCAGCTCGTCGCCCACCTCGCGATACGGCGACAGCGTGCCGTTGACCATGATCCGGTCCCCGAGAAACCCGACGTCCCGGAACATCTGGTGGGTCCCGTTCAGCTCGCCGCCGCGAAAACGCACGTCCTGCACGATGATCGGCAGATCGTTCACCCCGTAGTCGCGCGGCAGCGCCAACCCGTCGGCTGCGTCGTCGTCGAGAATGAACATGCCCGCCAGCCCGCGACGCACATGGGATTCGGTCTCCCCGTGCGGATGCGGGTGGTACCAGAGCGTCGCCGCGGGCTGATCGACCAGCCAGTGCGGTGTCCACGTCGCCCCGGCCGCCACCGGCTGATGCGGCCCGCCGTCCATCTCCGCCGGCAGGTGCATACCGTGCCAATGCACCGACGACCGCTCCGGCAGTGAGTTGCGCACGGTCACCCGCACCTGCTCACCGCGCCGCGCCCGCAGTGTCGGACCGAGATGATCGCCATTGAACCCCCATGTCGGCGTGACCACGCCCGGTTCGAATTCGCGCTGCCCCGAACGCATCTCGAGTTCGAAGACCCGAGTGCCATCGGTGTCGACCCGGGACGGCGCGAGCGGTGGTATCACGAGTTCGCGGTCGAAGTCCACCGTGCCGACGGTGGAGATGTCCGCCGTGGAGTACACCCAGGCGAATCCGCCCGCGACCGAGACGATGATGACCACGAGAACCGCCGCGCCGCCGACGAGTATCCGCCGCATGCGCGACCTGCGTACCGATGACATCCCTCGAAGCTAGAAAACAGCAGGTAGACGCCACATCCGGCAAAGCCCGGAGATCGCCCCCGAACCCACCCTGAAATCGCGCGTCATGCCCCGCGGGTCAGCGGGCGGCAGCGCGCTGATCGCTCTACTCTCGCCGGGTGAGCAGTACGCATCCCACCGAAGCCGCCGACGGCGGACAGCTCCGCGTCTCCACCCTGGAGCTGTTCTTCGACCTGGTCTTCGTCTTCACCATCATCCAGCTCTCGCACGTCTACACCCACCACCCGGGCTGGGTGGAATTCGGTCAGGTGGCCTTGATGTTCGGCGTCATCTGGTGGATGTACTCCGGGTACGTGTGGCTCACCAACGAGGTCGCGCCGAGTACGTCGGTGCGGCGCACCTGGCTCATGGTGGGCATGTTCGGCTTCCTCGTCATCGCCCTCGCCGTTCCCGAGGCGTTCCACGGTTCCGGGCTGGCCTTCGGGCTGGGCTATCTGCTCGTGAATACGGTGCACACCGGGCTGTTCTATTCGAACGGGGGCGCCTCGGTCACCCCGGCGGTGGTGCGCTTGGCCGCGTTCAACGGCCTCTCGGCCGGACTCGTGGTGGCGGGCGGGCTGATTCACGGCTGGCCGCGCTACGCACTGTGGGCGCTGGCGATACTGGTGCAGATCGTCACGCCGTACCTCATCGATACGAGCGGATTCGTGATCCGGGCCAGCCACTTCTGTGAGCGGCACGGACTGGTCGTGATCATCGCGATCGGAGAGTCCATTCTCGCGGTGGGCTCGGGTCTGGCCGGGCTGGACCTCACCCTCGGCCTGGCCGGAATGGTCGCGCTCGCACTGACTCTCGCGTATGTGCTGTGGTGGGCCTTCTTCGGGTTCGACGACGAGCGCGGGGAACAGGTGCTGGGTGCGCTGCCCGCGGCCGCACGGCCCCGTGCCGCGGTGCTGGCCTACGGTTACGCGCTGATTCCGCTCGTGATCGGCATCGTGATGACCGCCGCCGGACTGCAATTGAGCATCGGCGAGGGCGGTGCGCGGCTGCCCGCCGCGGCGGCGCTGGCGCTGTCGGGCGGGGTGGCGCTGTTCTTCGTGGGGCAGTGGGCGTTTCGGCTGGTGCTCGGCCTGCCGCGGCCGTGGTGGCGGTTGATCGCGGCGTTGGCCACGGTGGCTACCGCCGGCGTCGGGGCGGTGTGGGTGGCGTGGGCGCAGCTCGTGGCGCTGATCCTGGTCGCCTACGGTTTCGTCATCGCCGACGATATCGTCGGCGTGCGCGGGGGAGAGCACAGTCGCTATCTGCCGTCCAGCCCCCAAAAGTAGTGAAACGCTTCAGCTTCTAACCGGCGTCGGGGTGGGCTATGGTCGGCCCGGTACGACTTTCGGGGTGTCGGGTCACCGGGCATCTCGTCCCGCCGCACGCCACCGCGCGCAGGGCGTCGCGGCACGCGCGGTCGGTCGCCGATGCGGGGCGGCCGGCCGCGCCCCCACCCGGATCACCCGCTTCTGCGACTCAATCCCGCTGCGGCACAGCGCATCCGTCGGGGCCGCAGGCATCCGCGCCGTCCAGCACCTCGAGTCGCGGCTGTCGCTCGCTCCACGCCCGCTCCAGCGCCTGCGCGAACACCTCGGGCGGCTGGGCGCCCGATACGCCGTAGGTGCGGTCGAAGACGAAGAACGGCACGCCGCGCGCACCCAGCCGGGCAGCCTCGGCCTCATCGGCGCGCACCGCCTCGGCGTACGCGTCCGGGTCGGCGAGTACCGCGCGTACCCGGTCCTCGTCGAAACCCGCGCCCACCGCCACCGACACCAGGCGCTCGGTATCGCCGAACAACGGCCGCGCATCCGCGAAATTGGCCTCGTAGAGCGCGTCCAGCAGCGCTTCCTGCCGGCCCTGCGCCAGCGCGAAGTGCAGCAGCCGGTGCATATCGAAGCTGCTGCCGAAATCGCGCCCCTCGGTCCGATAGGTCAACCCCACCGCCTCGGCCTGCGTTCCGATACCTCGCTCATTGGCCGCGGCCTGTGCCTCGCTGATGCCGTACTTCTTCGCGATGTACGGAATCACCGCATCGCTGTGCCCCCTGTCCAGGGTGGGGTCCAGTTCGAAGGACCGGTGCACCACCCGTACCTGGTCGCGATGCGGGAAGTCGTGCAGTGCCTCCTCGAACCGCCGCTTGCCCAGATAGCAGAACGGGCAGTTGATATCGGTCCAGACCTCGACCTGTACGGCCATCACACCTCATTCCAACGATTCGGCGCGGACGCCGATCACCGCCCGCGAGTGCCGCGGCACCGCTCTGGTGCAACAGGGTGACCAGCGCGAATGTTCCATGGTCCGCGTCACTCCGGCACCCGCGCACGGCCTTCCCGGTGAAGTGATGTGGGTCACAATCGCGGACTGTCACGTTCTCGGAGGCTGCCCTGTCCCATGGGCGACAGCGAAGAACGAGTACATGTGAGGCAGATATGAACCACGACAAGATCCACGAGGTCGTCATTCTGGGAGCGGGCTACACCGGCATGCTCACCGCCGCCCGACTGGCGCGGCGCACACGACGGCTGCCGGTGCGAATCACGCTCGTCAACCCGTCGGCGCGCTTCACCGAGCGACTGCGCATGCACCAGGTCGCCGCCGGACAGGAATTGGCGCACCGCTCGATTCCCACGGTGCTCGACGGCTCCGGCGTAGTGTTCCGGCAGGCCGCCGCGACCGCCATCGATCCGACCGCGCGGACGGTCACCCTCGACGACGGCGCCACCCTCGGCTACGACACCCTCGTCTACGCCCTGGGCAGCAGCACCGACACCGCGCTGGTGCCGGGTGCCGACGAACACGCGTGGACCCTCGACGATCCCCGGCGGGCACACCGGTTCTCCCGGCGCCTCGCGGAGGTGGCCGCGACCGGTGGCACCGTGACCGTCTGCGGCGGCGGGCTCACCGGCATCGAGGCGGCCACCGAGATCGCGGAAAGCCACCCCGGGCTCACCGTCACCCTGGTGACCGACAGCCGACCCGGATCGATGATGGGGGAGCGCGCACGGGCCCACCTCGAGCGCGCCATGGACCGGCTCGGCATCGTCCGCCGGGTGGGCGTGCGCGCCACCAAGGTGCTGCCCGAGGCGGTATGCCTGGACACCGGCGAACACGTCGGCTCCGACCTCACCCTGTGGACCACCGGTGTCCGGGTTCCGCCGCTGGCCGCACGCGCGGGCGTCGAGACCGACGCCCGCGGGCGCATCGTCACCGACGCCACCCTGCGCTCGGTCTCCCATCCGGAGATCCACGCCGTCGGTGACGCGGCCGCGGTCCGCATGCCCTGGGGCACACTGCACGGCACCTGCCAGAGCGGAATGCCCACCGCCGCCTACACCGCCGACGCCATCACCCGGTTGTTGCGGGCGAAGCCGCTGCGGCACTTCCGGTTCGGCTACTTCCACCAGCCGCTCAGCCTGGGCCGCAAGGACGCGGTCATCCAGTTCGTCCGGGCCGACGACACCCCCGGACGCTGGTACCTGCGCGGCCGGGCGGCGGTGTTCTACAAGGACAGCGTGAGCAGCAGCCCGATCCCGCTCATCACGATGAGCAAGCGCCTGCCGGTCGCGGTGAAACTGTCCCGAGGCGTGCGCGCCGGGTGAGGATGAGGACATGTGGGACGAGACACCCGACACGGCGGCCGCCGACCCCTTCGTCGAACACCGCCGTCTGCTGTTCGGCACCGCCTACCGGATGCTCGGCAGCGTCGCCGACGCCGAGGACATCCTCCAGGACGCCTGGTTGAAATGGCATGCGGTGGATCGAGATTCGGTCGAACATCCGAAGTCCTACCTGGTGCGGACCGTCACCAACCTGTCGCTGAACCGTCTCACCTCCGCCCGCGCCACCCGCGAGACCTATATCGGCCCGTGGCTGCCCGAACCCCTGCTCACCGGCCCGGATTCGGCCGCCGAGGAGACCGAGACGGCCGACAGCGTATCGACGGCCATGCTGGTGGTCCTGGAGACACTCAGCCCGGTCGAGCGCGCGGTCTTCGTGCTGCGCGAGGTGTTCGGCTACTCGCACGGCGAGATCGCCGGATTCCTGGACCGGCCGGAGGCCACCGTCCGCCAGATCGGGCACCGGGCGCGCGGGCACGTCCGATCCCGCCGCCCCCGCTTCGACACCGATACCGCGGCGCGCTCCCGGGTCACCGACCGCTTCCTGGCGGCCTGCCGCGGCGGCGATGTCAATGCGCTCATGGAACTGCTGGCCCCGGAGGTCACCCTGTGGAACGACGGCGGCGGCAAGGTCACCGCCGCGCGCCGACCGCTGCACGGACCCGACCACGTCGCCCGCTGGCTGCTGGGCGTCCTGGCCAAACCCGTACTCACCGGCATCACGCTCGAAACCGTGGTCGTCAACGGCGAACTGAGCATTGTCGGCAGGCTCGGTGACCATCCGGTGGGCGTCATCACCTTCGACATCCTCGACGGGCACATCCGGCACCTGCGCTTCCAGGTCAACCCCGACAAACTCGCTGGTCTCCATCCGTCCGGCGGGGATCACTAGCGGCGGCGACCCGGCGAGATCACGCATCGGGAAGAATGGATGCCCGTGAGCGCCGCAGAACTCGCCGTGGAACCCCTGTCCGCCGCCCGGCGACTGCTCGGTGCGACACTGTGGTCCGGTCCGGTGGCACTGCGCCTGGTCGAGGTCGAAGCCTACGGCAGCGACCCGTCCGGACCGTGGCCCGACCCGGCCGCGCATTCGTATCCCGGGCCCACCCCGCGCAACACCATCATGTTCGGGCCGGCCGGAATGCTGTACGTCTATCTCAGCTACGGCATGCACACCTGCGTGAACGTCACCACCGGTCCCGACGGCACGGCCAGTGCCGTTCTGCTGCGCGCCGGTGAGATCACCGCCGGACACGAGCAGGCGCGGGCCCGCCGCCCCGCCGCCCGCACCGACGCCGCCCTGGCGCGGGGTCCCGGCAATCTCGGCAGCGCGCTCGGAATCGCCTTGGCCGACTACGGAACTCCGCTCTTCGATCCCGCATCGCCGATCCGTCTCGAACTCGGTCCGGAACTCACCGACCCCTCCGTCATCGGCGTCGGCCCGCGTGTCGGTGTCAGTGTCGCCGCCGATCAGCCGTGGCGGCTGTGGCTGCGCGACTCCCCGGCGGTCTCGGCCTACCGGCGCAGCCCGCGCGCTCCGCGACTCGACCGCCCGGCCTGATCGCGCGCCGAACCCGAGAGGTTTCGCCCCCGATACGGTCACGCACGGACTACCGTGGAATCGAACCCACACCCCACAGGCGGTTCCATGTTCGAACGATTCAGTGACAACACCCGCCGCGTCATCGTGCTGTCCCAGGAGGAAGCCCGGCTGCTCGGGCACAACTACATCGGCACCGAGCACATCCTGCTCGGTCTGACGGCCGAGCCGGACGGGACCACCGCGGCGCTGCTCGCCGACCTCGGCATCGAACTTTCCGCCCTGCGCGAACGCGTCGCGACCATGATCGGCACCTCCGAGGGCGAGCCCAGCGGCCACATTCCCTTCACACCGCGCGCCAAGAAGGTGCTGGAGCTGTCGCTGCGCGAGGCATTGCTGCTGCGCCACAGCACCATCGCCCCCGAACACCTGCTGCTCGCCCTCGTCCGGGAGGGGGAGGGCGTCGCCGCGCAGATCCTCGTCGCGGAGGGTGCCGACGCCGACCGGGTGCGCAAGGCGGTACTCGCGCACTTCGGCGGCGCCGGACCCGCCCCCCGCGAGCTGCCGCCGCCCGCCGAACGGGAACTGCGACAGCGGATCACGGCACTGGAGAGCCGCGTCGCCGACCTGGAGCGGCGACTCGGCGACACCTCATCCGGTGATGCCGGAGCCTGAGACGGCCGCTTCCCGAGCCGGGGCCATCCGCACCACCCACCGCACCCCGGCCGCGGTCCGGTACTCCCGGTAGGTGACCGTCACCGACTCGGTGCCGCGATCGATGTGCTGGCGTGATTCCGACAGCACTTCCGCGTCCGGTCCCGGCGGCGACACCTCGACATACACCCGCGTGAACAGCTCCCACAGCTGTTGCGCCGACACCTCGGCCCCACTGTCGTCGCTGTGCCGCTGCACATGTCTCGCGAAATCGATCTGCAACCGGCGCGGCGGTTCCAGCCCGTATCCGGTGTGCAGCAGATAGGCGATCCCGCCCTTGCCCGATTGCGAGTTGACCCGGATGACCGCGTCGTAGGACCGCCCCACATCGGCCGGATCGATCGGCAGATACGGTACCTCCCAGGCGATATCGCGCTCCGAGCTGCCGAGCCGCGCGGCCCGCTCGCGATGTGCGGCGAAGCCCTTCCGAATCGCGTCCTGATGGGTTCCGGAGAAGGCCGTGTACACCAGATCCCCGGCGTACGGGTGCCGTTCGTGCACCGGTATCCGCGTGCAGTACTCCACTGTGCGGCGGACCGCGTCGATATCGGAGAAGTCGATCATCGGATCCACGCCCTGCGCATGCAGATTCAGCGCCAGCGTCGCCAGATCCACATTGCCCGTGCGTTCGCCGTTGCCGAATACGCAGCCCTCCACCCGCTGCGCCCCGGCCAGTACCGCCAACTCCGCGCAGGCCACACCGGTACCGCGGTCGTTGTGCGGATGCACCGACAGGATCACCCCGTCGCGGCGCGCCAGATTCCGGTGCATGTACTCGATCTGGTCGGCGTACACATTCGGCGTCGCCACCTCCACCGTCGCGGGCAGATTGACGGTGACCGGCCGCTGCGGGCCGGCGTCCCACAGCGTGGTCATCCGGTCGCACACCTCCAGCGCGAAATCCGGTTCCGTCAGCATGAAGACCTCGGGGGAGAACTGGAATCGCACATTCGGCATGGCGTCGGCCAGTTCCAGGATGTCGCGCCCGCCCGCGACGATCCTGTCCGCCAACTCCGTACGCGAGCTGCCCAGGACCACATCGCGCCAGGTCGGCGCGGTGGCGGTATACATGTGGACGACAACCTGATTGGGTATGCCGCGAATCGACTCCATCGTGTGCTCGATGAGGTCGCGCCGCGCCGGGGTGAACACGACGATGGTGACATCCGCCGGGGCCACCGCCTGGTCGGCGAGCAGACGCACGAATTCGAAATCGGTGCGGGAGGCACTCGGGTAGCCGACCTCGATCTCCTTGTAGCCCATGGTGATCAGCAGTTCGAAGAATCGGCGTTTGCGTGCCGGATCCATGGGCTCGGCCAGTGCCTGATTGCCGTCGCGCAGATCGACCGGCACCCACAGCGGGGCGGCGGTGAGGCGGTTCGACGGCCAGTGCCGATCGGTCAGTGGAACCGAAACACGCTGATACACATCGCGATACCGGTGCGACGGCATGGCCGAGGGCTGCTGGCGGTTCCAGATCGGGGGAGTGGGCATGTGCTGTACTTCCTTCGCGTCGGTGAGACGACCGGCACGGCACAGCGACCCGCGAGCGGGGTGCCGGTCGATCAGACCCCGCCGCGGCGGCGAAGGAGAAGCAGGGCACCCGTATGCATGCGGCCTACACTAGAGCCCGATAACTCCTCAGACAAGTAGAGAGGTGGGATACCCGTGTCGCAGGTACAGCGGCATCCCCTCGCCGCACAGGCTGCCGAGGTGTTGCTGAGTCACATCCGCGCGGGTCGGTGGGCGCTCGGACACAAACTGCCCGGGGAAACCACCCTGGCCGCGCAGCTCGGAGTGGGGCGCTCCACCCTGCGCGAAGCGATTCGCGAGCTCTCCGGCCGCGGCGTCCTCGAAAGCCGCCAGGGCGCGGGCGTTTTCGTCACCGCGCTGGATGTGACCGAGGATTGGGACACCGTGCTGCGCCGCGCCGACATCGTCACCGTCATCGAGGCGCGCATCGCCATCGAAACCGAGGCCGCCGCCCTGGCCGCGAGCCGACGCACCCCCGCCGACCTCCGCGCGCTGTGGCGGACACTGAGCGCCCGCGCCGAAGCCGGGGCCACGGCCGAACGGCTCGTGGACGCCGACACCGACTTCCACCGCACGGTCGTCACCGCCGCCCACAACGACATCCTGACCCAGTTGTTCGACGCCTTCGTGCCGCGACTGCGCCGGGCCATGGTCGAGATGCTGCGCATCCGGCCGGTGGCCGACGCTCGCGCCGACAACCGTGCCCATGAAGAACTGGTGGAAGCCATTCGAGCCCGCGATGCGACGGCCGCCGCCACCGCCAGCCGCGCTCATCTGACCGCTCTCGCGGCGGCCTTCGTCGACTAGCTCGGGAACCGAACGGTTCCGTCTCCTGGCGGGTACACCCCGGAAACTCGCTGGCCGTCCCGGCCGCCGTCGCGCACACTCGGCGGCAGACCCGGCGCGCATGCGCACGCCCGGGGCCGATTCCCGAATGGCAGACCTCTGCGCAGGTCTCCGGTATCCGTGCGGAAAGATGGGGTGACGTGAGCGGCGACATCATCGATGAACTGACCTGGCGCGGACTGATCGCACAGTCCACCGACCTGGACGCCCTGCGTGCGGACCTGGCGAAGGGCCCGCTGACCCTCTATGCCGGATTCGACCCGACCGCGGCCTCCCTGCACGCCGGGCACCTGGTCCCGCTGCTGACCCTGAAGCGCTTCCAGCAGGCCGGGCACCGCCCGATCGTGCTGGCGGGCGGTGCCACCGGGCTGATCGGCGACCCCCGCGATGTCGGCGAGCGCACCATGAACTCCACCGACACCGTGGCCGAGTGGGCCGGCCGCATCCGCTCCCAGCTGGAGCGCTTCGTCGATCTCGACGATTCGCCCACCGGTGCCATCATCGCCAACAACATGGACTGGACCGGCCCGCTGAGCGCCGTCGCCTTCCTGCGCGATATCGGCAAACACTTCTCGATCAACGTCATGCTGGCCCGCGATACCGTCAAGCGGCGGCTCGAATCCGACGGCATGTCCTACACCGAGTTCAGCTACATGCTGCTGCAGGCCAACGACTTCGTGCAGCTGCGCCGCAACTACGGCTGTCGCCTGCAGGTCGGCGGCTCCGATCAGTGGGGCAACATCATCGCGGGCGTGGAGCTCAACCGCCGCGTGGACAGCGAATCCGTCCATGCCCTGACCACCCCGCTGGTCACCTCGGCCGACGGCAAGAAGTTCGGCAAGTCGACCGGCGGTGGCAGCCTGTGGCTGGATCCGGAGATGACCAGCCCGTACGCCTGGTACCAGTACTTCGTGAACACCGCCGACGCCGATGTGGTGCGCTACCTGCGCTGGTTCACCTTCCTCACCAAGGAGGAGCTGGACGAGCTGGAGCAGGCCACGGTCGAGCGCCCGCACGCCCGCGAGGCGCAGCGTCGCCTGGCCGCGGAGATGACCACGCTGGTGCACGGTGAGGAGCACACGCGCGCGGTCCAGCTCGCCAGCCAGGCCCTGTTCGGTCGCGGCGAACTGCGTGAACTCGACGAGTCCACGCTGGCCGCGGCGCTGACCGAGGCAGCGGTCGAGGGCAAGGTCGCCGAGGCCGACGGCACCGCCACCATCGTGGACCTGCTGGTCGCCTCCGGTCTGTGCGAGAGCCGCGGCGCGGCGCGGCGCGCGGTCAACGAGGGCGGAGCGTCGGTGAACAACGAGCGTGTGTCCGATCTGGAGTGGACGCCCGCGGAGGGCGACTACCTGCATGGACGCTGGCTGGTGCTGCGGCGCGGCAAGAAGAACTTCGCGGGAGTTCGTCGAGCGGGCTGAACGAAGGGGGTGGGACACGGTCCCGCCCCCTTCTCCGTTATGCGCGGAAGAGATCGCCGAGAGCTGGGTCACAAACTCGTGGCCCAACCCGGCGATCTTGTCGTTTCGGGGCTTCACGACCTGCGTAAACACCTTCGCGACCAGGCGATTTGACGTTCCGTTTTCCGCCACGTAACTTATTCCAGGTCAGAGCGACACGGACACCGACCGGGACCGAAACCCCAGCTCAGAGCAGGGAATACGGGATCGGAGAACGAGGTTGGACGAGGAGCGCCTGACGTGAACACTCCAGTCCAAAACTGGTACTTGACTCCGAGGGGTTAGGTGGTTAGGCTGGAAAAGTTGCCTCGCTGGACAATCGATCAGATCGGTT
>NZ_BAGD01000264.1 GCF_000308635.1 Nocardia otitidiscaviarum NBRC 14405
GCAATGCGATATGTCCTTTTGATCGAACAGTGAGAAGGATGCGAGAATCGCCCGATGGACGACTACACCACCCACAAGCAGCGGGCCGAGGCGCTACTCGAGGAGCTCACCGCCGCAGCGGAAGTCAGCGAACCGGAGCGACGGAACGTGATCGCGCAGGCACAGGCGCACGCCGCCCTCGCGCAGGCGGAGGCCCAACGGGAGACCGCGGAGGCAATACGTGCGATCGGGGTGTTGTCGGCGCAGAGCCGAGCGGTTTGACCGAACCCGGGCCGGCTCGCGTTCGCTCGTCCGTGGGAATCAGATTGTCGGCCAAGCAACTTCGTCGATCGCAAGCCATGGCGCGGTGGCCACGCCGGTGGGGGTCATATCGATGACCGACTTGATTCGACGATGAAGATGGGACTGGTCGGCATAGCCGGCCTCGGCGGCCACATCCGCGGGCGGGCGCCCTGCCGCGAGGAGATGGGCGGCATGATCGAAGCGTACGAGGTCGCACGCTCGCTTCGGCGAAACTCCGATATGTGTCCGGAAACGAGACCATAGGCGCTGGCGCGTCCAGCCGATCTCCATGGCAAGATCCTCGACGCGGAGCAGCCCTCTGGTGCGGATGGTCTGATTCCAGGCGTACGCGATCTCGGGCGCGACGCCGAATCTGCGGGCCGCCCGGTCGCGAAGGAACTCTGCGGCGACTGCGAACCGATCGTCCCATGACGGCGTCGCACGCAGCCGCTCGGCAAGGGCGGTAGCGTAGCTGCCCCACAGTTCCCGAAGCGGAGTCACGGTACCGCCGATGACGTCGGTGTCGCGGAGAATTGCCGCGGCGACAACAGGAGACACCCGGATCTGTAGGACGTCGCCGGCGCCTGCACCGGCGACACGTACAGCACCCGCATCGAGGCCGACGATGGTGTCACCCGTGACCGAGCGCCCGAGCCGATCGTGGACGACCACCTGCTCGCTGAGATCGAACAGGAGCGTAACCATGGGGTACGGGATCATCGTGATGTCGACCGAGGCACCGTAGTTGTATCGGAAACCCGCCATCCGGACTCCCGGAGTCGGTTGTCGGACCGGAACCGTGACATCGACCCGATCCCAATCCAATTGGCCGGCTGCGGTCATGCAGCCAGGTTAGACGGTGTTCCGGATGCTCGGCGAGCGCGCGGACGGCGCCCAGGCGTGACATTCGTCCAATACGGCGCGGCGGCCTGCGACGACGCTGTCGGGTATGACCAAATCGACTCCAGCGCAGGCGCGATGCTCGAGGACGGTGCGCGGGGTGCACGTCGTCATCGATGGGAACTCGGCGGCGCCGCCCGTGCTGCTCATCCACGGCTCGGGCGCAGTCGGTTCCACCTGGGCAGCGGTGGCGCCGATGCTGAGCAGGGAACATCGGGTGATCACGATCGACCTTCCCGGATGCGGCCGGTCCGAGTCGGCCGCGACGTACGCCGTTGCGCAGCAAGCGGATCGGATAGCCGCCGTATTGGACGAACTCGGCGTCCGAAACGTGGATGTCGTCGGTCACTCCAGTGGAGGTTACGTCGGCACAGCCCTCGTAGAGCGTCGTCCCGACCTGGTCGGCAAGCTGATTCTGGTCAGCACCGGGCCGAGCCTTGCAGCCCTGCGCCCCGAACCGGCCATCATTCGGGTGCTCGTCTCGCCGCCGATCGGGCCGCTCATCTGGTCGATCCGTAGCGACTCGATGATCCGCCGCGGACTAGCGGCGACGGCGGCGGCCCGGATCACGGTGCCCGACGAGGTTGTCGCCGACCTGCGAAGGACTTCCTATCGAGCCTTTCGTGCGATTCTCGCCGCCAACGGCGACTACATTTCCACCCGGTCGGTTCCCCAGCGCCTCATCGACGCCGGGAAACCCGTCTTCGTGATCTTCGGAGACTCCGACCCTCGTTGGGACCCGGCGTCGGCGCACCAGTACGCGGCGGTGCCGGGTGCCAAGCTGGAATACCTCCGCGGAGTCGGACATATCGCGATGCTCGAGGACTGCGATGCTCTCGCCCTGAGTCTCGCCCGCGCACTCGAATAGCCAACGCGTTGGCCGGAGCACCAGCCGACCGAAGACCTGATGACAGTGAGCCTTCCGGCAAGAGTCAGTCGAGATGTCCGTCCGCGACCGTCAGCGCCTGATCCAGCAGCCCCAGGCCCTCCTTGGCCTCGGCCTCGGTAATGGTGCACGGCGGCACCACGTGCAGGCGGTTGAAGTTCACGAACAGCAGTAGCCCGGCGGACTTGGCGGCGGCCACCGTGTCGATCATGGCCTGGCTGGTGCCGCCGTAGGGGGCGAGCGGCTCGCGGGTGTTGCGGTCGCGCACCAGCTCCACCGCCCAGAAGACGCCGAGTCCGCGCACCTCGCCGATGCTCGGATGGCGCTCGGCCAGCTCCCGCAGACCCGGCCCGATGACGCGGTCGCCGATATCGGCGGCGTTCTCGACGATCCGCTCCTCGGTCATGGCGTTGATGGTCGCCACCGCGGCCGCCGTCGCCAGCGGGTGCCCCGAATACGTGAGTCCGCCCGGATACGCCCTGTCGTCGAAGGTGGCGGCGATCGAGGGGCTGATGGCGACCCCGCCCAGCGGCACGTATCCGGAGTTCACGCCCTTGGCGAAGGTGATGAGATCGGGCACCACGCCCTCGAAATGCTGGATGGCGAACCACTTTCCGGTGCGCCCGAAGCCCGCCATCACCTCGTCGGCGATGAGGACGATGCCGTGCCGGTCGCACAGTTCGCGCACCCCGGCCACGTATCCCGGTGGGGGAACCATGATTCCGGCCGTACCGGGAACCGGCTCCAGGATGATGGCCGCGATGGTGGCCGGTCCCTCGAACAGGATCGTCTGCTCGAGATGTTCCAGTGCCCGCTGCGACTCCTCCGCCTCGGTGCTCGCGTGGAACTGGCTGCGGTACAGGAACGGTCCGAAGAAGTGGACCACGCCGCTGCTGCCGGTGTCGTTGGGCCACCGGCGCGGGTCGCCGGTGAGATTGACCGCGGTATCGGTGCCGCCGTGGTAGGAGCGGTAGCGGGCGAGCACCTTGGGGCGGCCGGTGTGCAGCCGCGCCATCCGCACCGCGTGCTCCACCGCGTCCGCGCCGCCATTGGTGAAGAAGATGCGGTTCAGCTCACCGGGGGTGCGTTCGGCGATCAGCCGCGCCGCCTCGGAGCGGGCGTCGTTGGCGTGCGGCGGGGCGACGGTGCACAACTTGGCCGCCTGCTCCTGGATGGCGGCGACCACCTTCGGATGCTGGTGTCCGATATTGGTGTTCACCATCTGCGAGGAGAAGTCCAGCAGTCGGTTGCCGTCGCCGTCCCACACGTACGAGCCCTGGGCGGCGGTGATGACCATCGGTTTCAGCGCCGCCTGCGCCGACCAGGAGTGGAAGACGTGCTTGCGGTCCAACTCATAAGCGCGGGCGGCCTGTTCGCGTGCCGCCTCGGGGGTGAGTCCGTTCGGAAGGGTCATGATGGTCCTTACGCGGCGTCAGTGGTTCTGCGGGAAACCGAGATTCAGGCCGCCGTGGCTGGGATCGAGCCAGCGGGTGGTGACGGCCTTGGTGCGGGTGAAGAAGTGCACGCCGTCGATGCCGTGCGCGTGGGAGTCGCCGAACAGCGAGTTCTTCCAGCCGCCGAAGCTGTAGTAGGCCATGGGCACCGGAATGGGGACGTTGATGCCGACCATGCCGACCTCGACCTCGTTGTGGAAGCGCCGGGCCGCGCCGCCGTCATTGGTGAACAGGGCGGTGCCGTTACCGTACGGGTTGGCGTTGAGCAGCGCCATGGCCTCCTCGTAGGACTCGACCCGCAGCACCGACAGCACCGGTCCGAAGATCTCGTCGGTGTAGACGCTCATCTCGGGGGTGACGTGGTCGAGAATGGTGGGGCCGAGCCAGAATCCGTCCGCCGCGCCGTCGGCCTCCACCGTGCGGCCGTCGAGAACCACTGTCGCACCGGCGGATTCCCCGGCCTCCACATAGGACGCCACCCGGTCCCGATGCGCCCGGGTCACCAGCGGCCCCATATCGGCGTCCCGGGTGCCGTCACCGGTGCGAATGGTCTCGGCGCGCTCGGCGATCCGCGCCACCAGGTCGTCGGCCACCGGACCGACCGCCACCAGCGCGCTGATGGCCATGCACCGCTCTCCGGCGGAGCCGAAGCCCGCGTTCACGGCGGCGTCGGCGGCCAGATCCAGATCCGCGTCCGGCAGCACCACCATGTGGTTCTTGGCCCCGCCCAGCGCCTGCACCCGTTTGCCGTTGGCGGTGCCGCGTTCGTACACGTACCGGGCAATGGGCGTGGACCCGACGAAGGACACCGCCTTGACGGCCGGATTGTCCAGCAGTTCGTCCACCGCGACCTTGTCGCCCTGCACCACGTTGAACACGCCGTCGGGCAGTCCGGCCTCCTGCCACAGCGCGGCCAGCCACAGCGAGGCCGACGGATCCTTCTCGCTCGGCTTGAGCACCACGGTGTTCCCGGCCGCGATGGCGAGGGGGAAGAACCACATCGGCACCATGGCGGGGAAGTTGAACGGCGAGATGACGGCGACCGGTCCCAGCGGTTGGCGCACCGAGAAGATGTCGACCTTGGTGGAGGCGTTCTCGGTGTACCCGCCCTTGAGTAGATGCGGTATGCCGCAGGCGAATTCGACTACTTCCAGGCCGCGTGTCACCTCGCCGAGCGCATCGGCGAGCACCTTGCCGTGTTCGGCGGTGATGATGGCGGCCAGTTCCTCCTTGCGCTCGTTGAGCAGTTCGCGGAATCGGAACAGCACCTGGGTGCGTTTGGCGAGGGAGGCGTCGCGCCAGGCGGGGAAGGCCGCGACCGCCGCGTCCACCACCGCCCGCACATCGGCCTGGTCGGCCAGCGCGACCTGTCCGGTCACCGCGCCCGTGGCGGGATTGGTCACCGGCGCGGTCGCCTCGCTGGATCCGGCGAACGGTTTGCCGTCGAGCCAGTGCGCGATGGTCTGCATAGTTCCTCGATTCGGTGAGCCGCGATCCTGAAAGGGGGGTCCGCTCCCGGTCACCGGCATGACGGGACGGACCCTCCGCGTCCTACTCTGCGCTGTCCATCATCATTCGCACCCCGACGATCTGTATGTGTTTTCGGATTTCGTATTACGATTCGTCGGTGCTGCTCTCCGTCGCTGATGTCCTGGCGATGCCGGTGGTGCGCGCCGGGGAACCCGAGGTGGTCGGCGGCGGATCGCTCGACCGGCCGGTGCGCTGGGTGCATGTGAGCGAACTGCCCGAGGTGGCGGAACTACTGGTGGGCCGCGAACTCATCCTCACCACCGGCCAGGCGCTCACCCACGGTGCCGCCGCCACCGTCGACTATCTGAAAGCCTTGGCCGCGGCCGGTGTTTCGGGACTGGTGGTGGAACTGGGCACCTCCGTGCGGGAACTCTCCCCGCTCATCGCCGCCACCGCCGACGAACTGGGCATGCCGGTGATCGCGCTGCGCCGTGTGGTGCGATTCGTGGAGATCACCGAGGCCGTGCACCGGGTGATCGTGGCCGACCAGTACGCCGAGCTGGAGTTCGCGCGCACCGTGCACGAGACCTTCACCGCCCTGAGCGTGCGCCGCGCATCGCTGGCCGAGATCGTGCAGACCGCCGCCACCATGCTGGACGCCTCGGTGGTGCTGGAGGATCTCACCCACCGCGTGCTGGCGCTGACCGCGCGCCATGCCGCCACCTCGGCCATTCTCGAGCACTGGGAGACCACCTCCCGGCTGCTGCCCGACTCCGACCCCACCGTGGTGCCGGTCGGCCCGCACACCCAGCGCTGGGGGCGGCTCATCCTGCGCTCGCATCGGGTGCCGTCCGCTCGCGCGCGCATGGTGCTGGAACGCGCGGCGCAGACGCTCACCCTGCACCGCATGATCGAACGGGATCGGTTCGGTCTGCACCGGCAGGCACAGACCGGACTCATCGACGACATGGTGACCGGGCGGATCAGCGACGAACGCGACGCCCTCGCCCTGGCCGCCTCCCTCGGACTGGCCCGCCGGGCCCGCTATGTGCCGATGGCCATCGATGTCGACGCCGTCACCGAGGCCGATCCGGTGGCGCGCCAGCGCCGCACGGCCGCCATTCTGGACGCCGCCATGCACGGGGTGGCGCTGGGCCGCGCCACCGCGCTGGCCACCCCGGGGCACGGCAATCGCGTACATCTCGTCCTCGCCGTGGGCCGCACCGCCGATCCGGACGCGAGCCTCACCACCGTGTGCACGGCCGTGGCCGCCGAGGTGCGCCGGGTGGCGGGCGTGGACCGGGTGGTCATCGGCGTGGGCGCGGATTCGGAATCCCTGCTCGACACCGCCCGGGAGCTGGCGCAGGCCGCGCATATCGCGGAGGTGGCGCTGTCGCTGGAGACCTCGCGCCCGCGGGCGTTCTATCGCAGCGGCGATGTGCGGCTGCGCGGGCTGCTGTCGCTCATCCGTGCGGAACCGGGCGTGCAGCGCTTCGCCGAAACCGAGCTGAGTGCCCTGCTGCGCCACGACATTCGGCACGACACCGAGCTGGTCCGCACCCTGCGCCTTTTCCTGGATCTGGCGGGCAACAAGACCGAACTGGCCCGGCGGTTGACCATCAGCAGACCCACACTCTACGACCGGCTGGCGCGGATCGAGCGGATTCTCGACGTCGATCTCGACAACGGGGAGACCCGCACCTCACTGCACACCGCGCTGCTCATTCGCGATCTGGCCCCCGGCGACGGTGCGTGATTCGCGCAGCGCGGTGACCTCGGTGCGCAGTGCCCGCAGTTCCTCGACCAGTTTGCCGATCTCGCGGTCGGTGCGGTCGGCGGACTCCTCCACGGTCTTCAGCTTGTCGATGACCCAGCTGGTGGTGGTGCCGATCGCGAAACTGATCAGGCCGATGCCGAAGGTCATGAGCACCAGCGCCACCAACCGGCCCTCGGTGGTGACCGGGTAGAAGTCGCCGTAGCCGACCGTGGTCACCGAGACCATCGACCACCACAGCGCGTCGCCGAAGTTGTGGATGTTCGAGTCCTCCACCCCGTACTCGGCGTCGTAGATGGCCAGACTGCACAGATACAGCATGAGAATCGAACTGGCGCCGATGAACACCGACAGCCGCGCGCGGGTCAGCGTGTGCCGGTGCAGGGTGTCCAGCAGGATCATGGCCGCGCGCAGCAGCCGCAGCGGACGGAACGGCGGCAGCAGCACGAACAGCAGATCCAGCGGATTCTGCTTCACGAACTGCCAGCGGTCTGTGGACAGCCGCAGCCGCACCCCGAAGTCCACCGCGAACACCACCCACACCAGGACGTCGACGGTGGTGAGCCAGAAGTTCAGCCGCGGTGACGACCCGGTGTCGAGTACCTGCCAGGAGTAGACGCCCAGGAATACCGCCGCCAGCACCGTCAGGGGGATGTCGGCGGCGCGCTCCCAGCGCTGGAGGCGGTCGGCGGGCGGGGTGGACGTGGCCATCGGTACAACCTGCGGATTCGAGTACACGGACCAGCCGAGGTTACGAGATGAGCGCCGTCGCGCACGAGCAGACCCCGAAACCTATCGGTAGTAGGGCACGGGGGAGACCCAGTGGAAGCCGCGCGAGACCACCGGGAATCGGTCCAGGTCGAGCAGTTCCAGCTGCATCCGCACCGGACGGCCGCCGAGCTGGCCGGTGAGGATCAGCCGGTCCGGCTCCGGCCGCTGATATCCGAACATGCCGAGCGGCCAGCTGTGCGAGGTGTCCTTGGACAGCGTGATGGTCTGCCGTTCGGTGTCGATGCGGGCCGGGAACGACAGCAGCGAGTCGTCCATGCGCTGTGCGGTCACGCCCTGCGGGATATCGAAGATGATGCGGCGCAAGCGCGCGGTGGGGTCGAGTGCCGAGCCGGTGTCGGGCGCGCCGTCGAAGTCGGTCAGCGCGGGCACGGTCTCGCCCGCCACGGTGTACTCGGTGACATCCCAGATGCCGTACAGGGGTGAGCGGTCGCGGCCGTTTCCGGTGGTGCGCCAGGCGTCGTGGGCTTCGACGGTCGCGGTGAACAGCAGCCAGATGCCGAGCACCGCCTGCGCGCCCACCAGGATGCGCCGTGCCCGCGGGGTCGAGACCAGCGGTTCGGCCGCGCGGACACCGACGGCGTGGCCGAGCAGCGCTCGCACCAGGCGCACCAGTTCGGGCGCGGCGAGGATCAGCGCCCACACCAGCAGCTGACCCGCGAAGAGCTTCACCGGCACGTCGAAGGTGAGATTGAGCAACAGCACCTGCATGGCCACGACGAGCGCCAGCACCGACCCCAGCCCGGCCGTGACCGGCAGTACCAGCAGCAGCGCGGCCGCGACTTCCGCCGCGCCCAAGGCCATTTCGTACGGCTCCGAGGCCGAGGTCTGCGCCCACAGCACCGCCATCGGACTCATCTGCCCGAACGGCTCCACCAGCCGCTCCAGATAGAACGTCATCTGCGAGGGCAGCAGTTTGACCATGCCGTACAGCAGCAGCGCGCTCATCAGCGCCAGGCGCAGCAGCAGCCGGAACCACGCGTACAGCCGCAGGTAGTTGGGCCGGTTCCGGTCCATCAGCGACCACACCGCCGTGGCCAGCAGACTGACCAGCAGCAGCGTGAACTGTGAAATCCATTGCGCCGCGGTGTCGCCGCTGCCGGTCGGCGTGTAATCGACTGTGACGCCGAAGATTCGCGCACCCACCCAATCGGTGAGCGGAGACAGCGCCAGCCATGTCGACAGCTCGAGCACCGCATCCTGCGGCACACCCACCGATCGCACCAGGGTGTGCAAGAGCCAGGTGCCCGCCATGCCGATACCGACGAAGACGAACCCGAACCGAAAGACCATCCGCGTCAACGGATGCCACCGCACGACGGTCTCCGGCTCATCCGTGCGAGTCCCCTCGACCGTCACTTGCGCAACCACGTCGATCCCTCCACCGCTAGCGCGCCCAAATCCTTTGCGGCCGAAACGCTATGGCACCTCGTGACCTCGTCGTATCCACCAAAAGCTGTGCCCCGACCTTCGGTGCCCCCAGAACGCGGGTGGGACCCCGCATCCACCCGAGCCGGGGGTGATCGGGACTCACCCGCGTCGGGGCTCGACGGGACCTGCCCGCGTCGGGGGCGACGACGGCACCCGCCCCGTGCCGGGGCGCGGCGACGCAACCCGTTCGCGCCAGGCGAGCGCCGTCGGGTCGTGGCGACCGCTCGCCCGCGAACGTCCGGCCCGACCGCCGTGGCGGCCGGACCGGACGCGATGCGCGGCGGTGCCGCGCTACCCGTCGACCGTGAGCACCGAGCCCGCGGCCACGGTCCGCCCGCCCTCCCGGACGGCGAAGCCGAGGCCCGGCTCCAGCGGCACCGGCTGGCCCAGCGTCACCGTCACCTCGACGGTGTCGCCGGGCATCGCCATCGTCGCGGTGGCGAGGGCGACGTCGCCGACCACGTCGCCGGTGCGCAGGTAGAACTGCGGCCGGTAGCCGGTGGTGATCGGCGTCCGCCGCCCGCCCTCGGCCGCCGACAGCAGGTGCAGGCGCGCGGTGAAGCGGGTGCGCACCTCGACACTGCCGGTGGCGGCGACGATCTGGCCGCGCCGCACCTGATCGCGCTGGACGCCGCGCAGCAGCAGCGCGACATTGTCGCCCGCCTCCGCGAATTCCATGGTGCGACCGAAGGTTTCCACACCGGTGACCACCGTCTCCAGCTCGCGGCCGTAGCCGAGCACCGCGACGCGGTCGCCCATGCGGACCCGCCCGCGCTCCACCGCACCGGTGACGACGGTGCCGCGGCCGGTGATGGTGAGCACGTTCTCGATCGGCAGCAGGAACGGCGCGTCGGTGTAGCGCACGGGCGTGGGGATGTGGTTGTCCACCGCGTCCAGCAACCGCAGCACCGCCGCCGACCAGTGCGGGTCACCCCGCAGCGCGAGCAGGCCCGAGACCGGCACCACCGGCGTGGCCGCTCCGTCGTAGCCGTGCGCGCTCAGCAGTTCGCGCACCTCGAGGTCGACCAACTCCAGCAGCTCGGGATCCGCGCCGTCGGCCTTGTTCAGCGCGACGACCAGGTGCTCGACCCCGACCTGCCGGGCCAGCAGCACATGCTCGACGGTCTGCGGCATCACGCCGTCCTGCGCGGACAGCACCAGGATCGCGCCGTCGACCTGCGCCGCCCCGGTGATCATGTTCTTCACGAAGTCGGCGTGCCCCGGCATGTCCACGTGCGCGTAGTGCCGGGCGTCGGTCTCGTACTCGACGTGCGCGATATTGATGGTGATACCGCGGTCGACCTCCTCCGGGGCGCGGTCGATGCGCTCGAACGGTACGTAGGAGCCGCCGCCGCGCTCGGCGAGCACTTTGGTGATGGCGGCGGTGAGCGTCGTCTTGCCGTGGTCGACGTGACCCATGGTGCCGATATTGAGGTGCGGCTTGGTGCGGACGAATGCCTGCTTGGCCATGATGAGATCTTTTCTGGGAGTCGTGGATCGGGACCTCGGCGACGAACCACCTTCCCCATCCGAGGTCCCGGGGACATCCCGGGGAAGGTCAGCGTCGAGCGCCGTCGAACGCGGATGCGACCACCAGGGCAGCCGTCATCGCGCCCGCTGCCGCGGGCGAAACGATGATCAGCTGCCGGAACATGCGGACCATGGTGCCGTCCGCACGGCTGTGTCCGCCACCGAATTTCGAAGCGGCCCCGCCTGGCCGCCCCGTTCCGGCCGCGCGACTCGCGGTGCACCTGTGCCCGCCGACTCCGGGTTCGGGCATCAGCGGTCGCGCGGCACCACCAGGCCCGATTCGTAGGCGAGTACCACCAATTGGGCTCGATCCCGGGCCCGCAGTTTGGTCATGGCCCGATTGACATGTGTTTTCGCGGTGAGCGGGCTGATGACCATCTGGTCGGCGATCTCGCCGTTGGACAGCCCCCGGGCGACCAGCGCCACCGCCTCGCGCTCCCGATTGGTGAGGTCGTCCAGGCCGCCGCCCACCGCGAGCGGCAGGCTGACGTAGCGGTCGATCAGGCGACGGGTGATGGACGGGGCCAGCAGGGCGTCACCGCGGGCGGCGACCCGGATGGCGTGCAGAAAGTCCTCCGGCTGAACATCTTTCACCAGGAACCCGGCCGCGCCCGCGCGCAACGCGTGGAATACGTACTCGTCCAGACCGTAATTGGTGAGGATGACGACGTGCACCCCGGCCAGCGCCGGATCCGCGGCAATGCGTCGCGTCGCCTCGATTCCGTCCAGCACCGGCATCTGGATGTCGACCAGCGCGATATCGGGCAGCAGCTCCCGGGCCAGTTCCACGCCCGCGTATCCGTCGGCGGCCTCGCCCACCACTTCGATATCGTCCTCCATATCGAGCAGCGCCCGGAATCCACTGCGAATGAGCGGCTGGTCGTCCACCAGCAGGACGCGGATCACGGCTGTGCCACCGGCAATTCGGCGTGCACGCGGAATCCGCCGTCGGCGCGCGGCGCCGCCCGCAGTCGACCGCCGAGCGCGGTGACCCGCTCGCGCATGCCGAGCAGTCCGACCCCCGGCACCGGCTCGCTGTCCGGCATCGCCCGGCCGTCGTCGTCGACCCGGACCACGAGTGCGTCCGGGCGGTAGTCCAGGCGCACCGAAGCCGTCGCGGCGGAGGCGTGCCGGGTGATGTTGGTCAGCGCCTCCTGCACGATTCGGTAGGCGGTCCGGCCGACTGTGGCGGGTAGGTCCCGGGGGTGTCCGGCCACCGTCAGGCTGGCCTCCAGGCCGGTGCTGCGCGCCCGTTCCAGCAGGTCCGCGATGTGGTCCACGCCGGGCGGCGGAGTCCGGTCGTCGTCGCGCAGCGCCTCCAGGGTCGCCCGTAGCTCGCGGGTCGCCTCCCGCCCGGCCTCCCGGATGGCCAGCAGCGCCTCCGGCACCTCCTCGCCGCGCTTGTGGGCCAGATGCACGGCGACCTCGGCCTGCACCTTGATGACCGAGATCTGGTGGGTGAGTGAATCGTGCAGTTCCCGCGCGATGTGCAGGCGTTCCTCGTCGGCGCGGCGGCGCGCGGTCTCCTCGCGGGTGCGCTCG
>NZ_BAGD01000263.1 GCF_000308635.1 Nocardia otitidiscaviarum NBRC 14405
CAAAGTACCCGGCGCCAAGGCTGTTTCCGAATCGCCCCGGGTGTCGCCGGTCCGCGAGACCAACTGAGTATCTCGAAGCGACGGCCGAACGGACTCAGGTTGGCAGATGCGGTAGGGCCTCCGAGTTAGCCTTGCGGGGTGTCATCGCCCGCCGACGAATTCGGTCCCGAGGTTCTGTTCACCGCCCTGATGGATGAGGGTGTGCAGTTCGTCTTCGTCGGATTCATCACCCACTATGCGGCTCAACGCTACGAACGGCGTCATCGCACCGGCGGCCTCGGGTCGCCTCGGACGCTCGCGCACGGTGAGAGTCTCGAGCGACTGGCTCGGGCCTTGCGATCGGTCGATGCCACCGTCCGAGGTCGCTCCGGCGAGCCGACCCCATTCGCCGGTTGTGGTGCCGATCTTGCCGGTACTGAATCGACTACTGGAGATCGTCGAGCTGTTCGAGCAGCCCGGATGAGGTGATCTCAGCTGCTCAGCCGGCCGCGGCGAGAGGATCTCTGACAGTAGACACGATGTGAACGATCTTTGCGTTCACCGTCGACACGTGGCCGACCTCCTCGAACGGGCTTCGGCGGCGAGATGCGGAAGATCTCGCGGGGTCTCCCACGATAGAGGAAAATGAGGTGTCCCTCCCATTGTGCTGAGCGGTATTTCATGTCCTCTGCGGCAGGTCGATAGCGTCGGGTTCATGGCGTGGAGTTTTCTTTCGGCAGAACAGCTTTCGGCCGCCCTGCGTGCTGGTGCGGTGACTTCGGTGGAGCTCACCGAGGAGGCGATCGCTCGCATCGAGCACGAGGACAAGGTGATCAACGCGATCTGTGTACCGGACTTCGACCGTGCGCGGGCCGCCGCATTGCATGCCGACCGCGCGCTGGCTCGTGGGGAGGACGGACCGCTGCTCGGTATTCCGGTGACGGTCAAGGAGTCCTACGATATGGCCGGGCTGCCCACGACCTGGGGCATGCCCGAGTATCGCGACCATGTGCCGACCGAAGACGCGGTGCAGGTGTCGCGGTTGAAGGCCGCGGGTGCCGTGCTGCTGGGCAAGACCAATGTGCCGTTGGTGCTGCGAGATATCCAGAGCTTCAACGAGATCTACGGCACCACCAACAATCCGTGGGATCACACCCGCACCTCGGGCGGGTCGTCCGGCGGCTCGGCGGCGGCCTTGGCGGCGGGATTCGGTGCGCTGTCCATCGGCTCCGATCTCGCCGGTTCGCTGCGTACCCCCGCGCATTTCTGCGGTATTTACGCGCACAAGCCGACGCTCGGGTTGGCGCCCACCCGGGGCATGGTCGCGCCGCCCGCACCGGCGCTGCCGATCGACCTCGATCTCGCCGTGGTCGGTCCGATGGCGCGCACCGCCCGGGATCTCACGCTGTTGCTCGACGTGATGGCCGGACCCGATCCGCTGACCCACGGCATCGCCTACGACATCGCACTGCCGCCCGCGCGCCACGAACGGCTGTCGGACTTCCGCGTCCTGATCATCGAGGAGCATCCGCTCATCCCGACCGGTTCGGCGGTGCGGGCGGCCGTCAACCGAGTCGCCGAGGCGCTCGCCGACGAAGGCGCTCACGTCGAGCGGCGCAGCGCGCTGCTGCCCGATCCGATCGAAGCAGCGACGACTTACATGCAGCTGATGCTGTCGAACGCCGCCGCGAACCTCCCGATAGACGTCTACGACCGGTTGCGGACCCACGCCGCCACCCTGTGCGCGGACGACCACAGCCTCGATGCGGCGCGGCTGCGCGGCATGGTGCTCAGCCACCGCGACTGGGTCGCGGCGAACCACCGCCGCGAACTCCACCGCCACGGCTGGCGGCAGCTCTTCGCCGAATTCGATGCCGTGGTGTGCCCCATCACACCCACGCCCGCCTTCCCGCACAACCACAACGGAGGTCTGGAGGACCGGCACATCGACATCGACGGCGTCGAATACCCGTACTTCGATCAGTTGGTCTGGGCGGGCATGGCCACCATGCCCGGCCTGCCCGCCACGGCCATACCCGCCGGTCGGTCCGCCGAGGGATTACCGGTAGGTGTGCAGCTCATCGGTCCCATGTTCGAGGATCGCACCCCACTACGGCTGGCCGAGCTGTTGGAGCGGAAGATCGGTGGCTTCCGGGCACCGGAGTAGCGAACCGTCGGATGTCCCTCCGGTTCGGACAGCTACCACGGTATTCAGGGACTGGCCGGTCCGTCCAGTAGGCGCCGGATTGTGTGGTCGGGATACGAGGTACCGCGGCTCTCCTGCTGGAACGCTCGCATGAATTCGGACATTGTCGCGGCGACGGGAGCGTGCCGAGTGAGGACTGCGGCGGCCTCCTCGGTGACGCCCTCCGGCGGTTTGCCCTCGGCGAGGGCGCGGACTATCGCGGCGCGTTCCTCCCCTCGGAGCCGGTAGACTGCGGTGACCAGCCAGTTGACCAAGTAGGCGGAGGTGTAGCCACGGTCGTAGCTCTGGTTCCGGTGGAAGAATGCGACCTCCTGCGGCGAGAGGTCGAACTCGGAGGAGAGCGCGAGGCCGTAGTCGCCGAAGTAGAGGCGTCGACCGTCGGTCAGGATGTTTCCGAAGTGCGCGTCGAGGTGCAGCAGCCCGCGGCTGTTCATGAATCCGGTGCCGACGGCCAGCTCTCGCTCCACCATGGCGCAGGCCCGACCGGCATGCTGTGCGCCCGCGTCGATCTGGGTGCTGAGCCACTGGTGCAGGTTGTGCGGGATGTACTCCAGGAACAACGCGATGCTCGCGGTGGAGTCCCGGAGGGCCTCGATCCGCTGGCGTACCTGCGGCCGTCCCTCCCAGTACGCGACGGCGCGATCGATGTCGGCGAGTTCCTCCGGCAGTGGCGTCGTATCCGGCAGCACCCGCCAGTGGTACATCAGCGGGTACCTCTCGCACTCGGCCGCGAGCACCCAGTTCGTCGTCATGGTGTGCACGGCGAGCTCACGCCAGGCCCCGAAACCCGGCCCGCCGATGAGGCCGACGCCGTACTGGCAGCAGAGCGGCATATCGAACAGGTTGGCCGTGGACCGGACGTGCTCCGGCTGCCGTTCCAGGTCGGTGAGGGGAATCCGCTTCACGAAGACCGGGGTTTCGGCGATCTCCAGTAGCGACGACTTCCCGCCGATACCGGCGCCGATCGGCGCGGACGAGTCCAGGAGTTCGAGCAACTCGTGATCGCTGTACAGCGCCAGGGCCGTGGATACGGCGCTGTGGGCGAGCAGGCGCGCCGGGCGCGACATATCGGGGGTGGGAGCAGCGTGAGGCGGATCGGACGTCACCGCATGGAACGTAGTCCAACCCAGCCCTGGTCCACTGCCCGCGCCACCTCGTGATCTTGTAGGTTCGGTTGATGTCCGACAGCGTGTGGGATATCAAAGCACTGTTCGGTTCTCTGCTGGCATGCCCCGACGGATGGGGAGCCAGCGAATTCGCGCCTTGGTTCGAACAGCGACCACAGCTGCGTGCCGCACTGCACGAATGTGGCGCTCCGGACGCGCACCGCTCGCCGATTCCCCCGGAACGACGGTGGCAGCTGTACGGCGTGAGTCGACTCGTGGACATCCTGCTCGTGCCGCATCAGCCGCACTACATGGAAAGCGCCTATCTGGGCGCGGCACCCACCGCATGGTCGGACTTCACCGCGATGATCGGCGCAGTCCCCATCTCCGAGAACGAATTCCATCCCTTCTTCCACGAGATCGTCGACGTTATCGTTGCCGACGACCCCCGAGAACCGGTCACGATCGCCCAGCAGCACTGGCCTGGAGCGTTCCTAGGCAATCTGCTACTGGTCCGGTCGGGAGTCACCGTCCGCGCCGGTTCGTCGATCCTCGACCCGCACTCGGCCGCACGGTCCAGCATGTACTGGACATTCTGGCGCTGCTATCGCAAAGTGCAGGACCTGTCCAACGGATGGGGCTCGAATTCGCAGTGGCGCGCGAGCTTTCGCCGCGACTACTGCATCGACGGTGAACTGCGTTACAACATCGATGCCCGGTGGGAGGGCGATCCCGCGCCTGCCGGCGACGATCTCACCCCCCGAGAACGGCTGGACCTGTTGCGCTTTCGGCACGGCGTCCTTCGAGACCTCGGAACCGAACGCTGGCCTTACGACGATCATCACGTCGAGCGCTGGCGACCGTGACGGCCATACGGGGAGAGTGTCCTGCGCGGGCTGACCGTGCGGAACGAACCGGTCGGTCCCGTGGTCGAACGCACCATGATCTACATTGCCGCCAACGGGTCGCTTCCGACCGGCCGGGCAGGGCGGACAGAACGCACTGATTCGATGGTCACGACGGTTTTGGGTGACACCCCGGACTCCCCGCCCGCTTCGCCAGCGTCCACCCGTTCTTCTGCTCCAGGTCAGTGGCCAGCCCCGATACATTCTCACGTGCCCTGGCGCGCGGGTAGGGCCGACAGAATCTGGTCGCGGCCCCGTGTCATCAACGAATCCAGTTCGGCCACCAGCCGATCCAACATCACCGGACAGGTCTACCAGCACTGATTCCAGTGCGTGCCGTTGTAGGATCAGCCCAGATCAGGGCGACCAGTACAAGTGTTTCTCCATGTAGCCGAAACCGGGTCACGAGATCCTCATCCGTTTTAGAGGCATCCAGCAGATCCAGCAGCTCATCGTGGCCCGACGGGGTGCCGGGGCTGTCGAGCGACAAACTGAAGTAGATTCTGGGACAGGGCAACCGGCGCGAGCTCTGCGGGCTCGCGCCGGTTTCTGCTCACGACATCCATCGGGGACTGCATTTG
>NZ_BAGD01000262.1 GCF_000308635.1 Nocardia otitidiscaviarum NBRC 14405
AGTCCACGGCGTGCACGATGGCGGGGCCGTCACCGCCCTGTCGACGGATACCGCGCCGATCGAGTTCCTCGTCGCGGTCGTAGAGCCAGGCCAGCGCCGCGTCCTGGCCGGCGGCCGCGGCGCTGAGCGCGGCATCGCGGACGAGACCCGACGCCGCCTCGCCCAGAATGAGCCGCCAGCGTTCCAGTGTCGGATCGAGTTCAGTCATGGCCGCTCCCCAGCGGATTCGCGAGCAGTGCGTGCTCGGTCAGCAGTTCGTCCACCCGCGCCTCCAGCGCCCGCGCTCGCGCCAGCAGTCCCGCATCGGCGTCGAGGCGCAGCAGCGTCGCCGGGGCCGCGTCCGCGCCCCGTGCCGCCAGCAGCCGGGTGGCGATGCGGGCGCGTTCGCGGGGCGGGAACCAGGCGAAGGCCAGGCGCAGTGCGGGCAGAGCGGTGAGGAAGTCGGGCGGTGCGAATCGGTCGACGAGTTCGTCGAGAACCGCGAGCAGCGGTGCGTCGGTGTCGAGGAGTTGTTCGCGGGCCAGTGCGAACAGCCCGGCCAGGAAGTCGCCCAGGACTTCCGGCTGCCCGGCCAGCCGGACGGCCCGCGCCAGGTCGAGGGTTTCGTCCGGTGCCAGCGCCGCGACCAGGCCGACCGCCGCGCCGCGCAGTGCGGGCGGCCGATCGGGTGCGGCACCGCGCCGGAAGACCCCGACGATATCCGCGCGGTCGACGCTCAGCACGGTCGGTGCGTGCTGGGTGGTGTCACGAATGGCGATGAGGGCGTGCAGCATTCGGTCGTCAGCGGGTGCCGGACCGCCCCGTATCGCCTCGATCAGCCACAGCAGTCGCAGCACGGCGGCGTCGATGAGCGCGGCCAGAGTGGGGGAGTGCGCGGTGCCGAAGATCCGGTCGTGCCGCCACA
This sequence comes from Nocardia otitidiscaviarum NBRC 14405, assembly GCF_000308635.1. Lineage (GTDB taxonomy): Bacteria > Actinomycetota > Actinomycetes > Mycobacteriales > Mycobacteriaceae > Nocardia > Nocardia otitidiscaviarum. Next base: position 905 of record NZ_BAGD01000262.1, read on the forward strand.
GGCTCAGCGTGACCGCCAGCAGCTGTCCGAGACCGGCGGTGTCACCGGCGGATTCGATGAGGCCGCGGATACGGTCCACCACCGTGTCGCCGAGTTCCGCGAGCCCGCACAGGGTGGCGTCGAACAGCACCTCGGCGAGGCCGCCGGTATCGGACCCGGCCGCGTCGAACCGTTCGCCCAGCCGGGTGGCGGCGGCCTCGGCGCAGGTCGCGCCGAGCGAACCGGCTTCGATGAGCATCGGCAGCCGCAGCGGTGATGCGGTGACGCGCCACACCTCGCGCGGGTCCGGCGGCCGCCCGACCAGTGGCCCGCTCGTACGCCGGTACCCGGGAATGTCGAGTACGCGCAGCCGGTGCAGCACTCGGCTGGCCGCGAGGCCGGAGTCGGTGGCGAGATCGAGTTCGTGCTCGCCCCGCTCGGGTATGCCGTGGCGGGCGAGTTCGCTGTCGGCGTCGTGCACGAGGGGCGGATGCGGGGTGTCCCGGTGCAGCCGCCCGGTCCGGGAACCCGACAGTGCGGCCACCATCTCGACCACCACCGGATCGGTGCCCGGACGCAGCTGTCCGCGACCGGTCCACGGCAGCGGGCGGTCGAGCGCCTCGGTGACCAGCGCCCCGGCGAGGCCGTCGAGAACATCCGTGCGCGACGGCGATCGGTGTCCGCGCAGGCGGCTCAGACCGCCGGTGAGGGTGCGCGCGCCGATCAGGGCGGCGGTCGACACCGGCTGGCCCCGCTCCCGCAGCCGCCGCACCACGGCGCGGGTGATGCCCTCGGCGGCCTGTTCCGGCCCGTCTTCCCAGAGCCGCTGGTAGTACTCCGGCGACGGCATGCCGGACTGGTAGCCGTCGAAGGCGTCCAGTCGGCGAAAGCTGTAGGGCACCAGATAACTGCCGCCGACACCATCCCCGGGAAAGGGTGGTACGTGCGGCCAGGGAGAGTCGGATGGAGCGGTGCGCGCGGAAAGCAGGTGCTCGTCCAGGCGGCGCACGAGTGCGGGCCGGTGGAAACCGCCGGTGACCACCACGATGGGTGCGGGTCGCGTTCCGGCCGCGCGGTTCGCGGCGTCCACGGCGGCGTGGATCCAGCGGGCCATGTACTCCTCGCGCTGCACGTCGCCCGCGCCCGCCTCGTCGTCGCCCCGCACCAGATCGAAGTACGCGGCCAACCGTTCGGCGAGGGTGGCGTCGTCCCCGATTTCGACGAGGTGATCCCACAGCGTGTCGATATTGTCCACCGCGAACTCCCGGCACAGCCGCGTCACCGCGTGGTCGTAGCGGCGTTCGGCGTCGGCGTACCGGTTCTCGGTGTCGGCGAAGGCGCTGTGCCAGGCGGGCAGATCGATGAACCGCACCACGGACCCGGCGGCCCGACCCTCGGTGAGCGCCACCCACTCGGGGGAGTAGTCGCACAGCGGAGCCCAGGACATGTGCCGGGTGGTCCGGTCCCGGTAGCTGGAGAACACCGCGATGGGCAGTTGGTGCCCGAGCAGCAGTTCGTCGAGTCGGTCGTTCATATCGACCGGCCCCTCGATGAGCACATACGCCGGGCGCAGGGCGCGCACGGTGTCGCGCACCAGCCGCGCGCAGGCCGGACTGTGGTGACGCACACCGATGAAGGTGACCCGCGCCGCATCCCCCGTCATCCGGCTCAGCCCGGTAGCTGGAATCGCGCGTCGTGCAGGGACTTCCACGCCTTTCCGGATTTGCGTGGGGGCTGCTGCTCCAGATAGCGGCGCAGCCGGGCCAGGTCGTCCGGGTCGTCCTTGGCCGCGGTTCCGGCCAGGCAGTGCACGATATCGGCGGCGTCTCCGGCCTCACCGCGCAGGAACCAGCCGCGCAGGCCGACGGCATGGGCCACCGACACCGCCTCGGCGGTACTCATGACCGCGGACATGCGGTCCAGGGCGTCACCGGCATCGGTCGCGCCGCGGCGCAGTTCCCGGAAGGTGGTGACCAGCACCGCGAGTACGTCGCGCGGTGGGGCCTGCGGTACGCCGGAACGGTGCAGCAGCGCTTGCGCCTCCGCCTCCACCAGCGCCAGTTCGGCGTCGAAATCGGTGATGGGGAAGACGGTTTCGAAATTGAACCGCCGTTTCAGCGCGGCGCTCATCTCATTGACGCCGCGGTCGCGGGTATTGGCGGTGGCGATCACATTGAATCCCGCGACCGCGTACACCATCTCGCCGAGTTCCGGCACCGCCAGCACCCGATCGGACAGCAGCGACAGCATCGAGTCCTGCACCTCCAGGGGGCAGCGGGTGATCTCCTCGAAGCGCACGATCTTGCCCTCCCGCATGCCGCGCAGCATGGGCGCGGGCACCAGGGACCGCTCGGACGGACCCTCGGAGACGAGCAGCGCGTAGTTCCATCCGTAGCGAATCTGGTCCTCGGTGGTGGCCGCGCCGCCCTGGACGGTGAGTGTGGAATCACCCGAGATGGCGGCCGAAAGTAGTTCCGAGAGCAGCGATTTGGCGGTTCCTGGCTCGCCGGTGAGCAACAGTCCGCGGGTGGTGGCGAGGGAGACCAGCGCCCGGTCCACCAGGGAGGCGTCGCCGACGAACTTGCGGGCGATGCCGAGTGTCGGGTCGCCCACGATGAACCGCTTGGCGGCGTCGACGCTCAACTGCCAGCCCGGTGGCCGCGGCGCGGTGTCCTGTTCGCGTAGCCGGGTCAGGTCGTCGGCCCAGCGGAGTTCCGCGGCCGGGCGTTGTAGATGCTGGGTGGAACCGGTGGTCACGGCACGCACACTAACGCGGCTCGGTGACACGTTCGTTCGGATGCGATCGGTCGGCCCGGTCCCCTCATCGCAACCGGGCCGACCGATCCGGCGATCACCGGCGTGCGATCGCCTCGAACACGGTGGGGTCCACCAGGGTGGAGGTGTCGCCGAGTTCGCGGCCCTCGGCGACATCGCGCAGCAGCCGGCGCATGATCTTGCCGGAGCGGGTCTTGGGCAGCTCGGGCACGATGTGGATCTCGCGAGGTTTGGCGATGGGCGAGATCTCCAGGGACACGGTCGCTTTGAGTTCGGTGACCAGATCGGCG
>NZ_BAGD01000261.1 GCF_000308635.1 Nocardia otitidiscaviarum NBRC 14405
TTCACTACCAGACGAGATACGGATCGATCGGGTCGGTGGCAGAAGGCGTGCTCCTCTCGCACGCATCGGGCATTGCTGCGGCACAGTTCATCTCGCCCGGTTCCTCCTCCTGGGCGCACAGGCCTGGTTCTTCCCAAAGCCGGGAGCACGGGAGCTTCGGCATTCCCGGAGTGACTCGGTCATCGACGGCCACTGTTACTGCTGCGCTGATGGCTAGTTCGGCAGCAACGTGGTCGACTTGGTCCGGGTGCCCTTGGAAATCCAGCGTCAGCGGCCCGGACTCCACGTGCAAGTGCAGAGCCGGGCGTGGCGGGGTCATCGCGCGCTGCCCACGCCGGGGATGAATGCGGCTGTGATTCCCGGCGTGCGATGACGTGGCCACCGGCCCGGAGGATCGAGGGTCCACACATCTACGTGGTAGCGAACCACGTCCATCCAACCGGTCACGTGCATTACCGACGGCACCAGCAGAGCGCTGATCCCCGACAGCTCGAAGCTGGCGAACAGCGAAGCGAAAACGGCATCGGAATCGGTGGCCAGTACCTCGCGCAGTTCGAAGCCCAGCCGCTCGGCCAACCCGACGATCCGCGCAGTCTCGTCGGACTCCGGGTCCGGGCACTTGTCCGTGCGGAAAAGCGCGTACGCCCACGGTCGCCTGAGTACATGGTTGGGCATCACATGCTCCCAACCCGCATCTGGCTTTCCAGCCTCGGCGTACGCGTATCGATTGGACGCGGATCCGACATTGCTTGACCGATCGCTTCGCGCGGCGTCAAGCTCAGGCATCTCGCCAGGTCGGTCAGGTCGGCGACCGCTTCGGCCAGCTGCACAGCCGCCACGGCCTGCTCCGTGGTGACCGTGCGACCGGGCAGCCACGACACCACCCACGCGCCCTGCCCCACCGAGCGCGCACAATGTTCCGTCTGATCGCTCCTGATCAGCGACTCGATCACGTGAATGGCCATCGTGTTTCGATCCCTCCAGACGTTCGAGAAGCACCCGCACGTACGTGACGGGCATCACACCGTCCAGTAATCGTGCATCGCAATCCGATAGAACGCAATGTTTGCGTTTTATCGGATTGTGTTCGACTGTCTTGTTTTCCTGAATGGGATCGAAGAGACTGTGCTCCATGGGCCAAACGCCGTCCCCGCGCATCGCCAGCATCCATCTCCGTCGGCTGGCGAACGAACTGCTCGACCTGCGGGAAGCCGCTGGCCTGAGCCGACAGCACGTACAGGCAGCGACCAAGATCAATGAGGCGACGCTGTACCGGATCGAGGAAGCTCAGGCTCGGCCGCAGCAACGAACCCTGCTGGCACTGATGGACCTGTACCAGGCCGATGAAGCGAAGCGGGCGCTGCTGACCCGCCTGTTCAAGGACTCGATCAAGCGGGGCCTGTTGCTGCCGTATCACGCGAAGCTCCCCGAGCCGTACAACATCTACATCAGCCTCGAGGACGAGGCCGAGCAACTGCGAGCGTTCGAACCGCTGGTCATCCCCGGCTTGCTGCAAACCGAGGACTACGCGCGGGCACTGATAGCCGAGATATCTCCGGACCTTAGCGCAGAAACGATCGACAGCTACGTGCGATCCCGGCTCGACCGGCAGCGCCGACTCAACGGCGAACGCCCATTCAAGCTGTGGGTGATCATCGACGAGCCCGCGCTGCATCGCATCGTCGGCTCACCGGACATCACCCGCGCTCAGCTGCGCCGATTGGTCGACATCGCGGCGCTGCCACATGTGACAGTGCAAGTCATCCCGTATGACTCCGGCGGACATCCCGGTCTGCGGGGTTCCTTCGCTCTCCTCGATTTCGCTGGAGCCGAAGTACCGGAGGTCGTGTACCTCGATACGATGGCCGGCCAGATCTTCGTGGAAGACCGCGGTCAGATTCGCGGCTACGTCGACCAGTTCACGAGGCTGGCAGCGATCGCGCTCAGCCCGGTGAAGTCATCAAGGCTGGTCGCCAGTCTCATCGAGCCGCCGCTCCCGACCGAGAGGTAACCTGCGCTACATGACCACCAAGCCGGATTTCGCAGCCGTGCAGTGGCGAAAGAGTGCCTTCAGCCAGGATGGAAGTGCCTGTGTGGAGTTCGCGTTCGTCGATGCCTTCGTCAGCTTGCGGGACAGTAAGTACGGACGCGACCCACGCAACAAGATCAGCGAACAGCCGACAATCAGCATTCCAGCGAACGAGTGGCATACATTCCTTGGCGCGGTAGTAGGTGAGCAGGCGGCTCCTGCTGGTCTTCACATCCACCGCAACGGAGATGGCGGTGCCACCGTTTCCGATGACCTCGGTGTGGAACTGACCTACACCGCCGTGGAGTGGGACGCGTTCATTGCGGCTGTCACGGTGGATGCGTTCGTCACCGTCTAGCAAGCTGGAGCCGCGCCCCTCGACGGCATGTGGCCGAGTTCGCATCCTTGATCCGCCCGGCACGAAACGATCGATCGCTATCACCCCGGCGTGTCGGGCGCTGTGCAGTTGTAAGCTGCGGCGGTGACGAATTCGGTGATCCCATCGGAACTGGATCTCGATAGTGTTCTCGCCGCCCGTTGGGCAGATCCAGCGACCTTCCCCGCCTCGGAATACGCTCGAGCTGAGCAGTTTTGGCGTGCCCGCCGTGCCGATGACGACCGGCTGCGCGCTCTGCGGAGTCGGGCTGCGGGCATGATTCGGCAGTGGACCGGACGCGACTCCCGCGATGTCGGCTCATTCGGGCTGAAGTTGAATCTGGAAGAAAGTGACCTGGATCTGGGGATCGGCTTCCCAGTGGGTAGCCGTGAGGACCTCATCGCGGCGGTGGAACCGCACACCACCTTCAAAGGGGAGCGCAAGACTCGGTTCTCGACCACGCGGCTGGTTTTCGCTTTCGACGTCGATGGCGTCGAGGTCGATTTGAGCGCGTTGACCGAGGAAGATTTCGCGGTCTCGTGCCGGATGCTCGACGAGATCGAGTCGACAATGACCGAGCCGGAACAGATCGCGCACACGTGGGTAAAGCATCTGCTGCGATCGGCGGGTCGCATGGAGGATTACGCCACGTGGAAGCTGTGCACGTATGCGCGGTTCTGCCCCGAGTTCAACTGGGTTCCGATTACCCAGAAAGCCTGAGCTTGTTCTTTGTGGTCGGGTGACTCGTGCGGGTTGCCAAGTGGGTGGCCAGTGGGCCCCTGGACCTGGTCTTGAGGTTCACGTGCATCCTTGGTCGGGGCACATGATCCAGCGGAGGCCGCCCGTCTGTCCGGCGAACAACCCGAGTGGTTTGAAACAGGTAGACGGACGAATCAGCGCGGAGCGCCGAGAATCTCGGCCAGTCAGACGATGGCGTGATCAGCCGTTTCGCACGAGACTGGTTCACGTGAATCATCGGATGGAGCTGATCGGCGGTGTGGAGAA
>NZ_BAGD01000260.1 GCF_000308635.1 Nocardia otitidiscaviarum NBRC 14405
CTGGTCCGAGTGTCATCGTCCGGACAAGCGTTCCGAGAGTATGTCGAAGGTGATATCTCCGGGCTGTCGATCTGCCGGGCCGGTGAGGTTCGATGGCTCGCCGCGGCCTATAGCGCGAGCCCGTCGACAGTGCGACTGAATCGCTGGACCGACGACGGAGGAGTCCAACTCGGCCATCCGTACGACACCGGGCCGACGATGGCGCGATCACAAAGCTCGCTGTTGTGCGGTGACACAGCGGAACTCGATCGCGGATACGCGATCGTGCCCGCCGACTCCAAAACCGACTACCGGTTGCTCGAGATAGCGGGCGACGGTGGACCCCAACCTATTTCCGATAGGACGGTTCCCCGGTTCCCCGGTGACATCCAATCGAAAGCATGGGGAGTCCACCACGGCGTGCTGTACTGGGTGACCAGAGAAGGCAGCCTCGTCTCGGTGAGTCTGACAGGCGAGCCTCAAGCGCGGTCCGTCGAACTCCCGATCAATGGTGATGTACCGATTTCGGCGACCTTCGAAGACGGTGCCGTCTACATCGTCCATTATCCCAACGACGACCGGGCAGTGCTCAGAATGAGCGAATTCGACCTCGATCACGAGATATGCAAAGGCACGACGCTGGAGCTGGCCAACTGGCGATATCAATCCACGCTGGCGAGCCTGCGGCGCGGGGACTCCAGCTTCATCACGATCACCAGCATCCTTCCCACCAACCGCGCACATACTGTGCGGTGCGGGTAACGAAACTGCGCTGTCCCGACTCCAAGTGTCTCGGACCTCGCTCGACCGAGCAGCACTCGCGCAGCCCTTGTGTGGGTGACATTGCGTTCTGGTGGCAGTACCCGGGCAAGGGTGAGATCACAGGCAGAATCTGGGAAGGATCAACAGAACGTATGAGTACCAGAGTTCCTGTTAGAAAGCGTAGAGCCGCTCTCCCCGCGTGGCGGCGGGCGTGGCGCTGACAGGTGCGAGCATTGGAATCACGATGTTCGCCGTTGCGCAATCCAGTACGCCCGGCACGGTGACTCCGGCACCGAACGCGCCGAGCCCCAACGTCCCGGTTTACCTGTCCTCGGTCGCCGAGCTGAACGGGAAGCTGACCAAGGCCGTGGACCCGAAGACCCCGCCCGCCGAGCAGCGCGGTCTGTTCCAGGGTGGGGCCGCGCCACAGCTGACGGACCCGAAGACGATCGGCCGACCCGGTACCCCGGTGATGACCTATCAGGTGGTCGAGGTGAAGCCGGCGGTGAGGGCCGCGTCAGCGCCGTGACCCGTGTCGCGATCAACGGCGAGGAAAACCCGCAGAAGGCCGAAGTCCCGTTCGTGTTCGACGGCGGCGAGTGGAAGATCGAGAAGGTCGGCCCTGCTGATGCACGCCCTACAAACAGGGAACGGGACCGGCCAGGCCGAGCAGCTCGGAGAGGACCTCGAGAGTAACTAGATGGCAGCGTCGTCGACCGCGTTCTTTCGAATCTTCGCTGGGGCCGCCATGGCTGCGGGATCGGAAGTTATCGTCGGCTCGAAGACCTGCACGCTCACCATGATCGGATACGACCGCTATGAATCCGTGGTCGGAGTAACGGCTGGGCACTGTGCGGAGACCGGCCATCAGATCCGACTCAGAACGAGGAGCGAGACGACGGTCGTCGGAGAGGTCGTTCGGCCCGACCATATTCTCGACTACGTGGTACTGGCGTTCGGCCCCGCGGTCGCACCACCAACAGGAAGGCCGCAGGAGATCGGGGCCGAATCCGCTCCGGGCGAGACCGTCTGCAAGCCAAGCGCATCCAGTGGATTGGATCGCGGTCTGGTGTGGGGGCGGTACATGGGCACCGCGATGATCCTCAATCAGACCTGCTCGCTGTCCAGCGACTCGGTAGCCCCCGTCTTCCACGGCAGTCGACTCGTGGGTATGAATAGTAGGAATCTCAGCTTCGCCCTCGGGTCAATGCCATTCGACGAATCATGTTCGGCACCAACGGATTCGCACCACAACCGCGCTTAATTCTATCCGATTCAACGGGCCTTGGATGACTTGTATCCCAGCCTCGTCGAGGGCCGGACTAGGTCCTGTCTCCTAATGGAGTGAATCGATGGCCGCCGTGGCGACCGTGATCGATGATCGATATCAGGTGCTGACCGACAAGCAGTGGGAACTGCTGGAGCTACTGCTGCCGCCGCTATGCCACCGACGGCACCTGGGATCGGGTGCTGACCGCTCTGCTGGCTTTGGCCGACACCACCGGCAACCTGGACTGGGTCGTCTCGGTCGACTCCACGGTCGTGCGAGCTCATCAGCACGCCGCCGACGCGGCCACCGACTCGGTGAGCGGGCTATGAACCCGCCGATCACACGATCGGACGTTCCCCCCGGCGGACTGACCAGCTACTCCGAGAAAGCGGGGAAGCCTCAGCTCGACCCGGCCCAGCTTTACCGCACCAGAACCGACACAGTCCGTCGCCACCTCAACCAGACATTCTTCCAGCGGTTCTACCTCGATGTCGGCGGCGTCTCCCGCGACCAGCTTCACCAACCATTCGCCGACCTGCACCATGCCGCCGGAACCCGCCCCGCCTGCGTACGGCCTGCCGCCACACCTCAAAGCCATGCAGATCAGAAACCGAAAAGCGGCCCTACTCCGACCCAGGTCCTTAAGGACCCCGGTTCGAGTAAGGCCGCTGT
>NZ_BAGD01000259.1 GCF_000308635.1 Nocardia otitidiscaviarum NBRC 14405
ATCGGGCACCGGTAGGTGATGGCGAGCTGGTCATAGCAGGTGGCCACCGCCCGCCACCACTTGGCGCGGTTGAAGGCACATTCGATGACGTTGCGGCACTTGTAGATCTGAGTATCGCAGCTCGGTGCCTGACCGCCGGGCCAGACAATCCGCAGGAGCAGCAACTATCTGGCAATGGCCTCGTGCAGGTGTGGCAAGAGTGACAACAAGTGACCTATGTGATGTTCTGATTCCACGCCAGCAATAGTCTGGCGAACCTGATGAGGAGAGGGGGGTCTGATGAGACCGTCATTCAGTCCGGTACGAGGGGAATCGTCGCGCAGACACCGCACCCTGCGCCATGTGAGTGGTGTCGGCATGGCTATGCTCGTGATCGCTACCGGAGCACAGCTCGCGCACGCACAGCCCGCTACCGACAGTCCACGCCCGACAGCACCTTCCAGCACACCATCGGCGTCTCCCATGCCGACGACCACGGTGCCTGTCCCTGCTACACCCAGCGCACCGTCGGCGACAACCTCACCGGCGTCTCCGAGCACCACCGCTCCTTCATCGTCGGCGGTCCCTCAACCGACCACGAGCCCGCGACAGCAACCACCTGGAACGCTGCCGCCGACAACGCGAACCTCGCAGGAGGGTTCGTGTCCGGCCGGCCCGCCGGGCGGCAAGAAGGTCAAGCCGGAGAAGTGGGAGCCGACCAAGAACCCCAATCGAGAGGTCGTACCGGGCAGGATGCGCTCGGACTGCCAGGAGATCCCCGACGGGTTCAGCAAAGAAGACGCCGACAAAGCCGAGACGATGGAAGCGCAGCTGGCGGCCACCTCGGGTGAGGTGACCGCCTTCGCCGCACCCGGCTGCCAGGTGTACTGGCCCGCCCCCTATGAGGTGTGCGGCGCGATCCGCGACAAGTACAACTCCCTCGGTGGCCCGAACAGCTTCCTGCTCTATCCCACCAGCAATGAGCTGACCAACCCCGATGGTGTCGGGAAACGGTCGACGTTCCAGAACGGGCCGATCTACTGGTCGCCGTGGGGTGGTGCGCATCCGGTGGTGAACCATTTCTTCGCTGCCTGGCAGCGCAACGGCTGGGAAGGCGGCCCACTGGGCTATCCGACCTCCGACGAACTCGTCAACCCCGACGGCATCGGCCGACGCCAGTACTTCGACGGCGGCACCGTCTACTGGAAACTCAACGAGGCTTATTACGTGGCGGGCGCTGTCCGCGACCGATGGGGTGAGATCGGCTGGGAGCAAGGACTTCTCGGGTACCCGGTCAGTGACGAGACCACGACCGCGGATGGAGTGGGCCGGTTCAACCGTTTCGAGAACGGTTCGATCTACTGGCACCCCAGCACCGGCGCCTATGAGGTCACCGGACAAATCCACGACACGTGGGCCGCCGAGGGATACGAGACCGGACCGCACGGATACCCGATCGAACCCCCACGCCCGGTCGACGGTACCGTTCGCTTCACCCAGCAGTTCCAGCATGGTGAGATCACCGGCTACGCCGACGTCATCGCGCAGATCGCTGATCTGCTACAGATCGGCGATCTCGATGAGATCTACCGGACAGGCAAGGAAGTGATCGAAGAAGTCGGCATGGCGACCGACGAGGGGTTCCACGCAGTGCTCGACCGTGTTCAAGGCTCCTACGACGAGGTGCAGGAGGTCTCCGACGGAGGCAACAGCACCAACTGCGACTTCATCCCGCCGGGCAACGACCGGACCAACCGCGGCGACGTCTTCTTCTCCGACGCAACGTCCTACCGGGTTGCCAATCACGGGCACAACGGCATATTCGTCAGGAACGACCACACCGGCGGCACCGACGATATCTGGACCGTGGAGGCGGTGGACGAAGAGCTGGGTGTCCGGCTGCTCAAAGGCGATGCCCGCAAGGGCGTGTGTCGACCGATCTACCTGTCGGTCAACACCGATAACGCGACTCGCGACGCGGCCGCAGCGTTCGCGGAGCAGCAGGTCGGCAAGGGCTACAACGGCAACTTCCTGCTCACCCGGACCCAGGTGTACGACGACTCCTACAACTGCTCCCAACTGGTGTGGGCTGCCTACAAGCATGCCTCCGGCGGCGGTCTCGACATCAGCGAGCGCTACCCGTACCAGCCACCCAACTTCGGCGTCTATCCGATCGACATCCTCAAATCGCACAACACCCGGAGATTCGAGTGACCCCCTCCACCCGTCTCAAGCTCGCGGCGGGCGCGGCCGCAGCGGTCATCGCGATCGCTGCGACCGGCACCTACGCCTACCTCACATACCGCGGTGAGGACGCCCCGCCCTATGCCGGACCGCAGGATTGGGTCGGGATCTCCGCGGAGTTGAACCCACCGATCAATCGCCACGATCAGGTCAGCCTGCTCACCATCTCGGGACTCGGTCAAACCACGCTCGCAGGCGAGTATCCGATCGCGTTCGAACCGACAATGGAGCGCCTCGGAGACGGATTCGCCTTCCCCGCCGGCGACCGGATCGTGGTCGTGGACAAGACGTTACGTGAGGTGTGGAGCACCGGACTCGACAGCGGCGCGGCCCTGACACGATCAGCGGCCTCACCGGATGGCACCGAAGCGGCTTTCGCGTTCAACATCGGTATGGACAACAACGAGATTCGGCATCTG
>NZ_BAGD01000258.1 GCF_000308635.1 Nocardia otitidiscaviarum NBRC 14405
CTCGAAAGCCTGTGCCCATCCGTCCGGCCACCTCGTCGAGATCGTCCTCGAACAGGTGCCCATAGTTGTCGAGCGTCATCGTCGCCGACTTGTGCCCGAGCTGACGTTGGATGGTCTTCACATGCGCGCCGCTGGAGATCATGAGTGACGCTGCGGTGTGGCGTAACTGGTGTGCAGTCACCCGCGGGAAGATCGCCGGGCCGGTCGGCTCGCCGTCGTCACCACACGGCACCGATGCCGAGATGCACCGTCCAACTGCCTTGGTGAACCAATGGGTAGTGGTCGGCGGTCGGATTGGTGTCCCGTCCTCTCGTGACCAAATGAGCCCGGTCGGGTTCTTCTGAGCCGTGACCACTGGACGCAGGAGGTCAGCGACCTCGGCGGGTATCGCCACGGTCCGCTGTTCCCATGACTTCGGAGTTCCGATCACACTGCGTGAGTTCACTTTCGACGCCGACCGAGCGATCCGAATGCGCCGGCGGTCGAGATCAACGTCTCGCGGACGTAGCGCAGCCATCTCGCCCCACCTCATACCGGAGTAGGCGAGCAACATGACGATCTCGGTCCCCTTGCTGCATTCGTTCGCGAGGGTGGCTACCTGATCGTGCGTGAGGTAGACGTGATCGACCGGCACCCGGCGGGGGAGTGAAACCCCGGCGGCCGGGTTCGCCGCGATGCGCCGCTCGTCGACCGCCTCATCGAGGACGGCCAACAGCACACCGTGGATGTCCTCGATAGTCGACGGCGCGCGGTCGATTCCAGCAATCCAGTCCCGGACCTCGGGCCGAGTGATCGAGGCGACTTGCCTTGTGCCCCAATACGGTTTGACGTGTACGCGCCAGATGGATTCAACACGCTCCGACCATGAATCCTTGGTGTGGACCTGCCGTGGTAGCCATGCCTCGCCCACCTCGGCGATTGTCGCTCGGCCCATCGACGGGGCGATGTACTCGCCGGTCATCTTCTGCACTTCGACTGTGGCCATGAACTTCTCGGCGTCGATCTTGCGCCGGAAGCCGCGCTTCTTGGTTGGTTTGCCGTCCGGTTTTCGGTACCGGACCATGTATCTCTTGCCCTTGCTGGTCTCGTATGGCTCGACGGTCGCCATGTGGCGGACTCCAATCTGTGTGATCGCCGGTTTTGCACTGCTCAGTGTTAGCTCGAATCAGTGGGGTCCCTTCCGTTTTATTCTGTTCGAATGTATGTTCGATCATGAGCGGGGGTCGGGCCGCTCCGCTGGATTGTGGGTGGTTCAGGCACAGGTGAGGACGTGATCGCGTGGGTATGGCGCTCGGCAACGACACCAGCGGCCATGAGGGCCGGAAGCTCCACCCCTTCGAGATCGTTGCCGAGGCGACACGACTCGGCGTGCCAGCTAGTCGGTTGCTCGCGTACGTGATTCAGGACCGGCCCGGGCCGAAATAGATTGCGCCAGTTATGAACCGAGTTCGCGCTTGACTGCGGCCTGTGCTGCGTTCAGGAAGTCGCCAGGGTCGATTTTCAGTGCACCGGCAATCTTGAACAGCTGATCGAGGGTCATCGCTCGGTGGCCCTGTTCGATCCGGCTCAGGGTGGTTACGTGTAGCCCGGTGAGTTTGGCCAGTTCTGGCTGGGTCAGGCCAGCGCGCGCACGTTCAGCGCGCAGCTGCGCGGCGACGGCGCGATGTGCTTGTTCCGCGAGCTCGTCCAGCCGGTCTGTGTTCTCCATATGGCTAAGTCTGTATGCCGATGCGGCAAGTCTGCAAGCCCTTCGGTGTTTCTCTCGCGTGTTTCGGTTGACAGCAAACACTTGGCCGTTCGGCCTTGACACTTAGCGAAATGGCCAACTAGCTTAGCGATATGGCTAATTCTCGTGCGGTGCACTTGGCGGCTGAGCTACGTGCCGCGAGGCGGCATCGCAATCTCACGCAATCGCAGCTGGCGTCTACCTCGGGCGTCAGCGTTCGAACCATCCACCAGATCGAGCGCGAGAAGGCCACCGCAAAGGCGTGGCAATTGATCGCGCT
>NZ_BAGD01000257.1 GCF_000308635.1 Nocardia otitidiscaviarum NBRC 14405
GACAGCCTCGAGCCCGAATCGCTAGATCGGCTGCGCCCGTTGGTGACCCAGGTTGCGAAATGGCGGCGAGGCGCTCAATACCGCAAGGTCGCCGAAGTGCTCCCCGATCTGGTCGACCGACTGCTCGTCACTGCGCGCCAAGAAGGCGAGCCCGCATACGCGATGCTCACCGACACGTACAGGGCCGCTAACTCGCTGTCGCATAAGCTCGGCTACAACGATCTTTCGATGACTGCTACCGAGCGGATGGAATGGGCGGCAACACAATCCGGCGACCCGCTACGTCTGGCGAGCGCTCACTTTGTGAAGGCATCGACACTCGCGCGGATCGGGGCCACACGCCAAGCTATGCGCCTGCTGACCAGATCCATGGCCGACATCGAGCCTATGATCGGGTCCGATCCGATCGCCATGGCGGTATACAGCACCTTGCACATGAAGGCAGGAGCCATAGCGGCCACCGTGACCGACGCTGACACATCCCGAATGCACTTCGCCGAAGCCGCACGACTCGCAGAGCAATTCCCCGAGGGCGTCGTCTATGACACGGTGGCCGGCGCAACCAACGTCCGGTTCTACCGTGTCGGTGCCGAGGTAGATCTCGGCGACGCGGGCCGCGCGGTCGAAATCGCTACGGGCACACGCCTACCCGACACCAAGTCCGCCGTAGGTGCCGAACGGCAAACCTATTTCTGGCTCGACACCGCGCGGGCTCACCTGCTTGCCGGTAACCCCGACGCGGCCATCGAGGCGCTGCTTGAATCGCGCGCAGTCGCGCCGGAGCACTTCCGCTCCAACCCGACTGTGAAGGCGACCGTACGGGCCGCCGCCGATCAGCAGCGCCGTGCGAGCGACACACTTCGATCACTTGCGAACTCGGCAGGAGTTGCAGACTGATGCAGTACAAACCCGACGAATTGTTCCAGGGTGCCGCGACCTACTATGCCCAATACCGGCCCGGATACCCGCCGCAGTTCTTCACCGAACTTCGAAAGCGCTTCGGACTCAACGGCACTCAACAAATCCTCGACCTCGGCTGTGGCACTGGACAAATCGCGGTACCCCTAGCTCCTGCGGTCGCTACGGTATTCGCCGTCGACCCCGACCCCGACATGCTGGCCGAGGGGAAGCGCAGCGCACCCGAAACCAGCAACATCGAGTGGCTGCGCGGCGACTCCAACCACCTCGACTCACTGAATCTGCCGCCGCTGGACATGGTCGTCATGGGCAAGTCGTTCCATTGGACCGACCGCGCCGCATTGCTGTCGGACCTCGACACCATGATCCGGCCGCGCGGAGCGGTGGTGGTTGTCACCGGAGAACTGCACGACGCCGCTGCCGCCCCGCCATGGGACGACTTGGTTACGTCCCTGCGAGCCAAATACCTCGGTCCGCAGCGTCGCGCTGGATCGGGCACCTACCTGCGCGCCGAGCAAACTCACTTCGACGTGCTGGCTAGTTCGCCGTTCCGCAACGTGGAAACCCTCGGGTGGCAATGGGACACCGACCGAGATGTCGACGCGATCGTCGGCCTACAGTTCTCCTACTCGTATTCCAGCCC
>NZ_BAGD01000256.1 GCF_000308635.1 Nocardia otitidiscaviarum NBRC 14405
GGCTCGACGACATCCACCGGCTCTTCCCCAAGGCCACCGTCGAGCGCCTGGAGCGGGACGCGGTGCAGCGCTACGGATTACACGACGTGCTCACCGATCCCGAGGTGCTCGGTCGGCTGGAGCCCAATGCCGAGCTGCTGGGCGCGGTGCTGCGCACCAAACACCTCATGAATCCGGAGGTGCTGCGCATGGCGCGGCGCATTGTCGAGCAGGTGGTGCGCGAGCTCATGGAACGGCTCGCCACCGAGGTGCGCACCACGATGCACGGCGCCCGCTCGCGCCGCCGCGGCCGCATCCCCCGCGCCGCCGACTTCGACTTCCCGACCACGGTGCGCGCCAACCTCGCCCACTACCGGCCCGAACAGCGACGGCTCTATGTGGAGACCGCGCACTTCCGGGCACGCACCCGCCGCCATACGGACAACTGGCAGGTCATCCTGCTGGTGGACCAGTCCGGTTCCATGGTCGGCAATGTCATCCACTCGGCGGTCACGGCGGCCTGTCTGTGGGGGCTGCCCGGCCTCGAGACCCACCTGATCGCCTTCGACACCGAGGTCGTCGACCTCACCCGCGATGTGGACGATCCGGTCGAACTGCTGATGAAGGTGCAGCTCGGCGGCGGCACGGACATCGCCCGCGCACTCGGCTACGCGGCCCAGCTGGTCGAGCACCCGCGCCGCGCCGTCATCGCGGTGATCAGCGACTTCTACGAGGGCGGCAATGCGGCGTGGCTGGTACGCACGGCGGCGGCCCTCGTCGCGGAGGGGACGACGGTGCTGGGGCTGGCGGCCCTCGACGAGCAGGCCGATCCGGTCTTCGACCGGGAGCTGGGGCAGCGGCTGGCCGATGTGGGCGTGCATGTGGGGGCGATGACGCCCGGTGAACTGGCCGCCTTCATCGCGGAAACGATCGGATAGTCCATGCGCGCGGACCTGCTGGCCCTCACCGACGACTCCCTGATCAGCCTCGCCAACCGGGGGCTTCTCAAGCGCGCGGCGAAGGAGAACGCCGCCGCGCCTCCGGAACTCACCGAATCCGGCGACGGCACCGTGGCGGTCACCTTCCCCGACGGCGTGCGCACCACCCTGCCGCCCGATACGACCCTGGAGCTGTCGTCCTGCACCTGTGCGGCGACGACGGTGTGCCGGCACCGGGTGCGCGCGGTGCTCGCCTATCGCGCGTACGCCGAAACCTCCGAGCCCACCGCGGAAACCGCCCGTGCCGACCCACCGGAGACCGCCGTCTCGTGGTCCCCGGCGGAGTTCACCGACGAACAGCTGCGCGACCTGGTGGGTGCGCGCGCCTTCGCGGCCGCCGGCCGCGCCCGCCGCGCGGGGTACCGCGCCCGGGTGCGCCGGGCCACCGCGCACGATCCGGTGCCGTCGGCCGAATTATCCGCTGTCACCGTGCGATTCCTCATCCCCGGCGACCTGG
>NZ_BAGD01000255.1 GCF_000308635.1 Nocardia otitidiscaviarum NBRC 14405
GGGTCAAGTCCCGGGGTGTGGTGTAACTGGGGTGGTCACCGCATGATCCGAAATGTCGGTCAGGCGGTCAGTTCTGCCGGTGCGGTGTCCTCCTGTTCGTCGGTGGTGAGGTCGCGGGAGCGGGCCAGGACGTCGAGGCCGAGGTAGCGGCGGCCTTCGATCCATTCATCGTGTTGTTCGGCCAGGACCGCGCCGACCAGGCGGATGATCGAGCCGCGGTCGGGGAAGATGCCGACGACGTCTGTGCGGCGGCGAATCTCCTTGTTCAACCGTTCCTGCGGATTGTTGCTCCAGATCTGACGCCAGATCTGCTTGGGAAACGCCGTGAACGCGAGCAGATCCGCGCGGGCCGCGTCGAGGTGATCGGCGACCGTGGGCAGCTTCTCGGCCAGCGCGTCGAGCATCCGATCATATTGCGCAGCAACAGATTCTGGATCTGCTTGATCGAACACCGAATGCAGCAGAGTGCGGACCCACGGCCAGGAGGACTTCGGGCAGACGCTCATCAGATTGACCGTGTAGTGGGTGCGGCACCGCTGCCAGGCCGCGCCGGGCAGGGTCGCGCCGATAGCCGCGACCAGACCGGCGTGGGCGTCGGAGGTCACCAACTTCACCCCGGCCAGGCCGCGGGCGACCAGGTCCCGGAAGAACGCCAGCCAACCCGCGCCGTCCTCTCCCGAAGTCACTTGCAGACCGAGGATTTCCCGGTATCCGTCGTTGTTGACGCCGGTGGCGATCAGAGCGTGGACGTTGACCACGCGCCCGTTCTCGCGGACCTTCAGCACCAGCGCGTCGGCGGCGACGAACGTGTAAGGCCCTTGGTCGAGCGGACGGGTGCGGAACGCTTCGACCTGGGCGTCGAGGTCGCGGGCCATCATCGACACCTGCGACTTGGACAGTGTTGTGATGCCCAGGGATTCGACGAGTTTCTCCATCCGCCGCGTCGAGACACCGAGCAGGTAGCAGGTCGCGACCACGCTGGTCAGCGCCCGTTCGGCGCGTTTGCGGCGTTCGAGCAGCCAGTCCGGGAAATAGCTGCCCGACCGTAGTTTCGGGATCGCGACATCGATCGTGCCCACACGGGTGTCGAAGTCGCGGTGGCGGTAGCCGTTACGCGAGTTGACGCGGTCGTCGCTGCGTTCGCCGTAGCCGGCACCGCATACCGCGTCGGCCTCGGCGCTCATCAGGGTCTGTACGAAGGTGGACAGCAGCCCGCGCAGCAGGTCAGGGCTGGCGGCGGCCAAATGCTCGGACAGCACGGCGCCGGGGTCGATACGCTGAATATCGGTCATCGCGTGGACTTCTTTCTTCAGTGACTTTGGTCGGTCTCTTGAAGAATCACGCGGTGACCACCCCCATGTCCGGGAAATCGAGACTCACTGCTCGATCAGCGAGCTGCTACACCACTCTGACGGACGCAACC
>NZ_BAGD01000254.1 GCF_000308635.1 Nocardia otitidiscaviarum NBRC 14405
TTCAAACGCTTCCGCGCCGCCGATGTCCGCTCCATCCTCGCCGCCGGCACCGGCGCCCCGTCCCCACGCCCGGCCGGGGATGCGCTGGTGCTGGACCTGCCGACCGCGCCGACCCGATCCCTGGACGCCTACAAAATCACCCGCGATGGGAGCGGCGCATGACCACCACACGATCGAAAACCGTTGCCCCCACACCGATCCCGGAACTGGCGGCCGACCTCGATGCCGGGCTGCGCCGGTTGAAACTCGCCGCTGTCCGCCGCACCGCGCCCGAGGTCCTCGCCATCGCGAAAACCCAACGCTGGACCCCGGAAGAAGTGCTGCGCACCCTGCTCGACGCCGAGTTGGCCGCCCGCGACGCCTCCAACGCCCGCAACCGGCTCAAGGCCGCCGCGTTCCCGGTCACCAAAACCCTCGACAGCTTCGACGTCGCGGCCTCCTCGATCCCGCAATCCACCTTCGACTACCTGTCGAGTCTGGAATGGGTTCGCGCACAACAGAATCTGGCGTTGATCGGCCCACCCGGCACCGGCAAGAGCCACACCCTGATCGGGCTCGGTCACGCCGCCGTCACCGCCGGTCACAAGGTCCGCTACTTCACCGCCGCCGACCTCGTCGACACCCTCTACCGCGGGCTGGCCGACAACACCGTCGGCAAGGTCATCGACACCCTGTTGCGCGCGGACCTGCTGATCCTGGACGAAATCGGGTTCGCCCCACTCGACGACACCGGCACCCAGCTGCTGTTCCGACTCGTCGCCGCCGCTTACGAACGCCGTTCGTTGGCTGTCGCCTCACACTGGCCCTTCGAGCAATGGGGCCGTTTCCTGCCCGAACACACCACCGCCGCCAGCATCCTCGACCGACTACTGCACCACGCCACCGTCGTCATCACCGACGGCGACTCCTACCGAATGAGAAACCGGACCAAGGCAGGTGAGCGCCCCTGAACTGAACACCCACCCCCTGCAAGGGGGTGGGGACTTTACCTGGCCACCAGCGGCGACTTACAGCTGGCCATTGACACCGCGTAACAGGCGGCACTCACCTCGTACGACTTGGAGTTCGGCGGCCCTGGTGGAATGGCGCTGTCGGTGATGTGGGCGGCGGTCTCCCACCTCTCGCCGCGCTTGTACTCCAGAGCGAGTGTCAGAATGTGTTCCTCGGGTGGCACGTCGCATTGCGCGACGCCGTTGCCCTTGATTTCCGGCGGGTACACCGAGGGCCGTGAGTAGGTGAACTCGAATCCGCAGGACTTGGCGGCGGCGAAGTCGAGACCGGGCGTTTCCGCTCCGGCCGATGCCGCGGCGAGCCCAGCAGCTATGAACGGGACAGCGAGAACCATTGCAGTACAACGAGATAGCATTCTGAAATTCCTTGTGAAGTTGGAAATAGCGCGCCGCCCCGGTT
>NZ_BAGD01000253.1 GCF_000308635.1 Nocardia otitidiscaviarum NBRC 14405
TTTGACGCGCTGCAAGTCGGGCGGCCCGCAGATTTCGGGGGCACGAAAAAACCGCCGTGACCGTTTTTGGGGTGCCCTGGTCAGCAGCGGTTTCTAGTCCAGAGGTTAGCGACCAGGCGGTTTGCTGGCAACCCATTGACGGCGTGCGGCGCGTCGCACCCCGACGACATTCGTTGCACTGCGCCGCTCTATCGCTGCATAATGATACGCAAGTGAGGTGGTCGGCGGAGCAAGGGCACGCCCTCGAGGTCAGAAACTCCGCCGACCAGCACATCGACCCACAGTGAAGGAGTCCGCACCATGGTATCGCGCCTGATTGCCCCCGAGATCGCCGAGAAATACGGCCGCAGCCTGGTAACTGTCCGGCGTTGGATGGCCACCGATGAATGGCCGGCGGCGACCGGGAAGCGCGGGCGCTGGCTGGAATTTGATTCCGACGCAGTCGATTCGGCGTACCGCGAGCATTTCGGCCGGGATACGGCAACTCATGGCGACCCGAACGAGCTGCTCGATCCGGCCGGGATCGCCGAGCACACCGGGCTCGCGGCGGGCACGGTGCGCGCCGATATCAGCCGCGGGCGATTCGGCGAGCCGGACGACGATTCGAACGGCGTGAAGCGCTGGAAGCGCTCGACGATTGACGCCAGGATGGCGAGTCGTCGGCCGCGGCGTCGCGCTGAGTGAGTTCCGTTGCAGCACTCGGAATTACCCTCATCCAAGTGTTGCTTAATGATGCTCGATTGCTGTATAGTAATAGATGTCAGAGGGAGTCAGAACCCGAAGACAAGTACATCGAAAACTACACAGCAGACAGGAGAGCGAAATGCTCGACGATCGGTTTCTCGAGGCGTACATGATCCTCCGGAAGTGCCTGCTTCTCAGGCTCGAACTTCCCTACGATCTGCCCGAACTCCACGAGCCCGAGCGGATCGGAAGCCACTACCGGGCCGTGATCGACGCCTACAACGTCCTTCCCGAACTCCCCGGCAACGAGGATGTGAAGTACTTCCTCGGCGAGATGATCCTCAAGTGGCTCACCGGAATCGAGATGTACCGCAGGTACAACCGGGAAGGATCGGCCTGGTACCGCGAGGCGGCCGACATGATGCTCACAGCGTTCGAATCGACGTGGGGCATCCTGGACAACCTCGAGTGACAGCAAGCCCCTCGGGACGGTGAAACCCACCGCCCCGAGGGGCTTCTCTCATTTCCGGGGGTCGAATTTGAGCCGGAAGTCGTGCAGCCCGTTCGCGTCCCCGGTCGCGAGGAACTCGCGGCCGACCACTTCCCCGGCCGGGATACCGGCGTCGCGGGCGATCTCGGCAATCGAGAGCAACGCCGG
>NZ_BAGD01000252.1 GCF_000308635.1 Nocardia otitidiscaviarum NBRC 14405
TGAGGTTCCCCCGCTAATCCGGAGAGCGGATTATCTGGTTCCGGCTGGAACCTGTGAATGGTAACCGGCTTCGAACTCATCCGGTGATCGCCAGCCGAGCCTCTTCTGGATGCGCTGGGTGTTGTACCAGCCGTCGATGTAGGCAAACAAGGCGTTCTCGGCCTCATCTCGGGTACGCCAGCTCCGCCGATAGACCAGCTCGGTCTTGAGAGTGGAGAAGAAGTTCTCCATCAACGCGTTGTCATAGCTGTCACCGACCGACCCCATCGACTGCGCTATCCCGTTGTCCGCCAGCCTGTTTGCGAATCGGATGGCTGTGTAGGTCGAGCCGCGGTCGCTGTGATGTATCAGCTGTCCGTCGCGGATCTCCCGGCTCCAGACCGCGTATTCCATCGCACCGAGCACCAGCTCGGTATCGCAGCGATCGGAGGTTTTCCATCCGACGATCCGGTTGGAGAACGCGTCCCGCACCGCCGCCAGCCAGAACGCGCCCTGACCGCACGGGATGCGGGTGGCATCGGCGACCCACAACCGGTTCGGTGCGTCGGCGGTGAAGTCGCGTTCGACCAGATCCGGCGCAGGTCTGGCTCGCGGATCCTGCCGGGTCGAGCCGAGTCGCCATTTCTTGCGCAAGAACGCGCCCTGCAACCGCGAGGCCCGCATCAGCCGTTCCACCCGTTTGCGGCCGACGCGAATTCCTCTGCGCCGCAACATCGCATGCACTCTCGGTGATCCGTACGTGCCGCCGGAGCTGGTGTGAATGTCGACGATCTCGGCCAGCAGCTTCTCGTCCTCGACATGGCGATCCGAGGGCTGCGCGGCGCGTTTGCGCCACTCGTAGTAGGTCGAGGACGCGATGCCCAGGACCCGTAGTAGGAGCTCGACCGGGTGTTGGCTGTTCTGTTCGACGAACCGCATGATCACCGCCGGGTCGGGCCGAGCTCCGAGGCGAAATACGCACTCGCAGAACGCAATATCTCGTTGACCCGCTCCAACTCGGCGACCCGTTTCTTCAACGCGCGGTTCTCGGCGAGCATGTCGGTCGTCGGCCGATCCTCACGTTCGCCGGCGTCGGCCTCGGCTTGGCGGATCCAGTTCCGCAACGCCTCGTGATGCACCCCGAGTTGCTCGGCGAGCTTGCGGATCGTCGGCTTCGGGTCCGACTCCCGATACAGGCGAACCGCCCGCGCCTTCAACTCATCGGGGTACTTCTTCGGTGCTGCCACGAATGACTCCTTCCGGCCCCTATCGGACCACAGTCAGAGCCCTCCGAGAAAGCGGGGGAACCTCAAA
>NZ_BAGD01000251.1 GCF_000308635.1 Nocardia otitidiscaviarum NBRC 14405
GCCAACCCCTCCGCGCTGAACGCCCCCAACCAGATCGGCGGCCGCGGCCGCCGCACCGGCCGCAACGCACTGCGATGCGACGGCACGCTCACATACCGGCCCGTATAGCTCGCCGGATCCGTGGTCCAGATGGTCTCCAACGCGTCCAGCGTCTCGTCCAAACGCACCCCGCGCCGCATGAACGGCACCCCCGCCGCCGCGTACTCCTCCGGCGACCAGCCGATCCCGAAACCGGGCACCAGCCGCCCGCCGCTCGCGATATCCAGGGTGGTCAGCGACCGGGCCAGCAGCGCGGGCCGATACAGCGGCGCGATCAGCACATTCGTACCCAACCGCACCCGCTCGGTGCCCGCGGCCGCCAGCCCCAGCAGCAGGAACGGATCGAGCACCGCGTTGAACTCCGCCGGAATGGTGTCCGTCCCCGCGTACCCCACCGTCGGATTCGTGGCGGCGATGAGCCGTTCGCCCACCCACAGACTGTCCGCCCCCGCCGCCTCCAACGCGGCCGCGAACCCGGTCACCCGCGCCGCCTCCGCCGCCTGCGGACCGTATTGCGGAAGTGCGAAACCGATTTTCACCTCTCCTGGATACCAGAGCCCGCGCCGCCGCACGCCACACGTCCCGTGCGCGGGCGCGGTGCCGACAAGGCCGGTCACCGTCGCCCGGCCGGGACGCGACGGCGGCATCATGTGCACACCGACGTGCGATGGTTGCCTATCACCGGGGTCGCAGGGTCGCCGCCGAAGGGCAGCGGATGCTCGGCAATGCGATGCCCGATCGGATCATCCCGCTACCCGGGCGTGCCTGCTCGGATGCTCATCGTCCGGCGCTGCGGCACTCGGCGAGCGGCCCGGCGATCGGTCGGCGTTCCGGCATTCGGCCAGACCGCCGGATCCGCTCAGCGCACGGGCGGGACGTCGATGAGCCGATCGAGCACCAGCGCCGCCGCGGCGGCCATTCCCGCGGCGGTCGGATGACACGGCGCCCCGGGATAACGTCGACCGGGTAGCGGCACATAGAAGTCGACGGTCCACGGATCGCGGGAGCCGTGCGGATGGTCCAGGCTCGGGGTGCGCACATCGATCACTTCCGCCCCCGCCCGCGCCGCCGCGGCCGCGGTGCGCGCCGCCAACTCCTCGGCGAGCACCCGATAGGTGCGGTCCACCACGCTGTCGCGCGGCGACTCCGGCCCGACCACGGACAGATAGTTCACCACCAGCACCCGCGCCCACGGCGCCCGCGCCTGGATCGCCTCCAGCACTTCCAC
>NZ_BAGD01000250.1 GCF_000308635.1 Nocardia otitidiscaviarum NBRC 14405
GGGCAGCGGCCAACCCGGCCACCGCCCGACCATCACCACCGGCGGCGGCACGTAGATCGGGCCGCGGATACGCCACTTCTGCAACCGGTCATACGGCACGCCCGCCACCTCGGCGAAGCGCCGCAGACCGAGAAAGCAGTGAACGCCGACATCGCGAGCGCGATCAGTGCGCACGGGCGGCAATATCGCCGCCGTCATCGGGTCCTCAGCTCGGGCGGCAACGCTCCGGTGCTCAACCGCGCGTAGGTGTGGTGCGGCTCGACCGTGATCACGTCGGCCACCTGCACGAGCGCGGCGGGCGCGGTGCCGCCCAAGTGGTCGAGACTGGGCACGACGACGGCCTCAGCACCGAGGTTGCGGACGACATTGATCAATCGGCCGATCGGATCGTCGGTGTGCTGGCTGAATACCACGGTGCGGGCGAGGTTGTAGCCGAGACGCTTTGCCACACTGCGGTTTTGGATCTCATCCCAGGATTGCCGAGCCCCCGAGACATCCGAGCGCAGATAGGCGATCGCGGTAGGTGATCCGAGCATTGTCACCACCGCCTGACTTGGCTGAACGCGCGGGCGTGTTCAGCGTCAAGGCGCGCTTGGATGTCCGCGACAGTCAGCTCGGCACGGCGCTGCTTGTTGCGCGTAATTCTGGCGCTGGTTGATAGAGCTGCCGCGAGCGTCGCCGCGACGAGCAGTAGAGCGATAACGTATTCCATATCCGGCACCTCGTTCGGGTCCTCGGCGGTCGTTGAAGTGCGCCCGGTGCCGGGGCATCGCGGTCCAGCCGCCAGCGGCAGCGCGATCGATACTGGTGAGGGGTCGACTGGTCCCTCCCGGCACCGGGGCTACACCCGACGCTAAGCCCCAGGTCGTCACCGAACTTTCAATTTTTCTTCAAAATGAAGGTGCTACCGTCGAAAGATGAAAGAGAGCGACTCAGTAGGCGCGCGCATCGCTCAGTACCGGAAGATGCGCGGACTGTCGCAACATCAACTCGTGGCCATATCGGGCGTGAGCTACAGCATGATCAGCAAAGTCGAATCTGGCCACGCAACGCCCAGCGCATCCATGGTCGGACTGATCGCACAGGCATTGCGGATCGACCCGTCGAGGCTGCACGGCACGGAAGAACACGAGCAGGACCTCGATATCCTGCCGATCATCCGCCGCACACTCGCCGCCGTTGACCTCATGGAC
>NZ_BAGD01000249.1 GCF_000308635.1 Nocardia otitidiscaviarum NBRC 14405
TGGAAGGGGTGCGTGAATTGGTTTTCTCATTCTGCCGCAACTCTTTTCCCGATAGAATTGCGGCATGAATACGAGCCGGGCAGGTGAGGTATTCGCGGTCGTGGAGGAATTGACGACCGCGACCACCGCCCTGCTCGACGAAGACCTCACCCGCTACACCGACACCGACTTCGTCGAACTCATGCGACGCGTCGAAGCCGTCCGCGCCCGGTTGGGCGCGGTGTCGCATCGCCTGGTCATCGAGACCAGCGACCGGCACCTGCCCGAACGCGCCGGATCCAAGAGCCTCGCGAAGTATTTGAGTGAAACCCTGCGGGTCTCGATGGCCGAGGCCGGAGCACGACGCCGCGCGGCAGAGAAACTCGGCGTGTTCCATTTCGTGCACGGAGAAGACCGGGAACCGGAATTACCGGCCACCGCCGCCCAGCAAGCGGCCGGGCTGCTGTCGGTAGAACACGCCCGCCGCATCATGACGGTCATGGACCGTATCCCCGCCGCCGTACCGACCGAATTACGGGTAGAGGCCGAACAGCTGTTGGCCCAGCACGCGTGCGAGCTGACCCCGGAAGCGATCGTGATGGTCGGGGAATCGATCCTGGCTCACCTCGACCCCGACGGCACCCTGACCGACGACCGCGACCGCGCCCGCGTCCGGGGGATCACGATGGGACGTCAACGCATCGACGGCATGACCGAGATCAGCGGACTGTTGACCCCGCACCTGCGGGCACTGCTGGACGCGGTGCTGGCCAAGGGAGCCCGGCCGGGCATGTGCAACCCCGCCGACCCCGACAGCCCCTCGCTGGCCACCCGCGCCATCGACCCGAAACACCTCGAGGCCGCCGCCGGACGCGACACCCGCACCATCGCCCAACGCAACCATGATGCTGTGGCGGCGTTCCTGACTGCCACCGGCGGGTCGAAAACCCTCGGCAGCCACCGCGGCATGCCCGTCTCGGTCGTGCTCACCATGCGTGTCGAGGACCTCGACCGCGGCAGCGGGCACGCGGTCACCGGTTCGGGCACGACCATGTCGATCCCGGCCGCGCTGCGGCTGGCCGAGGGCCGCTACCC
>NZ_BAGD01000248.1 GCF_000308635.1 Nocardia otitidiscaviarum NBRC 14405
AGATCCGGGCGGCCGTCCTGCACGATGCGCCAATCGTTCGGGCCACCGCCGGCGGTGTGGTGGCACAGTACGCCGCGCAGGTCGAGGAAATCGCCATGCCCGCGGCCCTTCCACCCGTCGTGTTCGATCACTTTCAGACCGGCCTCACGCAGCACGTCGGCGAGCCAGACAGGATCTCCAGTCACGGCCATGTCAGCCCCTTTCCGGGTAGCGTTTGAGGATTCCGGCGCGTTTGCTGCCGGAGGATTCGAGGGCGATCACGCGGGCGATCTCGGCGGCGCTGGCGGTACGTAGGTGTGCGAGAACCTCGGTGACGGTGTGCTCGTTCGGGTCGAATCGCGTGAGGTGCGTGACGTAGGCGCGCGGCACCTCCGGCGGACGGGCCGCGGCGGCGAGTTCCTCGCGCTCGGCGAACTGGCGCGCAAGCTCGGCTTGGAGAGCACCGGAGAGTTTGTTGATGTCGACCTCGGTCGACCAATCCGCCGGCGGTGGCTCGTCTTTCCACTCGCCCGCGGCGAACATGGGGTTGATCTCCCCGGCCTTGGGCGGCCAATAGAACTCGGTTTGTCGTTCGACGCGGCGCGCACCGCCGTTCCACAACCGCTGTGACCACTGCCGGAGTCCCGCGATCGGAATCGCCATGGACGCGCCGCGCATTCCGGGCAGGCCGACCAGGAACGGAAGGAATGCCTCGGTCGGACAGTGCGGATTGCAGTTGTCGACGGTGGGGAACGCGCCGGTCGGCAGTTTCGGCGTGTGGTCGAGTCCGCACGCGCGGTGGCAGTGCTCGCAGGGACAGCGGCGGGTGCCGCATACCGTGCAGGCCCGTGGTTTCGGTGCGGGCACCGGGTGCTCGGTCATCACAGCACCGGCCGAATTGCCGCCAGCGGGGCGGCCATGATGCGCCCGTGGTAGCGCACGGGTACCTGTGTGGCCTCGTTGATCTCGTCCTCGCATTCGTCGAACTGGGCGACCTCGCCGACAAGCACGCGGGCCGCGGCGGGCC
The DNA here is from genome assembly GCF_000308635.1 of Nocardia otitidiscaviarum NBRC 14405. Classification (GTDB taxonomy): domain Bacteria; phylum Actinomycetota; class Actinomycetes; order Mycobacteriales; family Mycobacteriaceae; genus Nocardia; species Nocardia otitidiscaviarum. Next base: position 1,007 of record NZ_BAGD01000248.1, read on the forward strand.
GGGGGCGCACCGACGAACGGACCGAATACGGCAGCGGTTCGCAGCGGC
>NZ_BAGD01000247.1 GCF_000308635.1 Nocardia otitidiscaviarum NBRC 14405
CCACCCCCGGCGGCGAGGAAGGCTTTGAGCGCGTCGTGGTTACGCTGCCCGGCACTACGCCGATCCCGCCGCGCCGCCGCCTCCACCACATCCTTGTCCACGGCTGCGGGTCCCATGCGGGGGCTGTCGGGATCCTCCGGGATTGCACATCCCCGGCCGCGCCCACTTCGCCAACACCACATCCAACAACGCCCGCAACTGCGGATCCAGCACGCCCTTGACCTCGCTCATGCCATCGACGCGTTGCTTGCCGACCCAGAGCTCGCGGCGCCGCGCCCGGTCGTCGTCGTTGGTGAGGACCCCGTCGGGATCCAAGCACGACAGCAGCACGTGCCCGACCTTGCTCACATACTCCGGCGGCATCTGGCTCGCCGCGCGGGCGAGCTGCTGTTCGGCCTCGGCCTGCGTCTGGGCGGGCACCGCGTTGGGGATACGGTCCATCACCCGCATGATCACCCGCGCATGCTCGGGTGAGATCGCGCCCTCGGCCTGCAACCTCGCGGTGGTCGGCAACAACGCCGGTCCGGGTTCCCCGCAGAACGCACGCGGCCGCAACGGGACCGACGCCCGCACCCGCGCTCCGGCCTCGGCGGCCGACAACCGCAATACATCGATCAAATAGCCGCGCATGCCCTTGGCTCCGGCACGCTCCCACAGATGCCGGGACTCGACCTCAGCGATCATGCGATGCGACAGTGCCGCCATCCGACACCGCACCGACTCCACCTCCCGCATCACCTCCACCAGAGCGGTGTCGGACAGTCCGGTGAGATCGGTCGCGAGCAGGGCGTCCATCGCCGCCGACACACCGGCCGCGGTATCACCGCCTCGCGTTTCCCCCTCCGGAATCATGCACCAATTCTACCGCGAATT
>NZ_BAGD01000246.1 GCF_000308635.1 Nocardia otitidiscaviarum NBRC 14405
TTGTGTCCGGCAGACCCGGCACCGCACCCACGATTCGCCGTGCTCTGCACGCAGCTCGGCCGCGCATTCCGGGCACGCGCCGAGGTAGCGCAGCTCAGGCCGGTGGTCGATCGCGCGGCGTAGCCGCTCGACGGCGGTCGTCACGTCCCACAGCAGTTCGGCGGCGGCCTGGTAGGCGCGCAGCGGTTCTCGGTGCTGTGCGAGCCATACGGCGGCCTGTTCGACCGCGCCGAGCCTCACCAGGGGCAGGGTTGCCCCGTCACGCGGTTCTGCGCCGCGGTGCTGCTCGGTGAGGTGAACGAGCCACGGCCCGTTGATGTATGGGCTCGTGCCGAGATCCTCGGCGAGGGCGCGCGCCCATGTGGTCACGGTGTTGCCGAGCGTCGCGAGCGCCTCGTCGCCGACCATGGTCGCACCGCGCGAGGTTGCGCGCACCGGTAGCGCGGTCTCGGCGGCGCGGCCGGCGGTTCGGGCACCCTGTACCCGGTCGAGCCGGGCGCGGGTGATCGCGATGTCGAGCAGCAGCTCGGGCACAGCGAGCAGCGCCTCGCACAGGGTGTCGCCGCAGGACACGCACAGGGTGAGGCCGTCTTTCACGGGCCGCTCACACTCGGCGCACTGGATTTCGGACATACTCACGCCTTCCTGCTCTCCAGTTCCCGAATACGCGAAACTGCCTGATCGAGGCGTGCTCGCTCGGCCTTCAACTCGTCGATGATGTCGCCAGCGGCGGCACTCATGCCCCATGGAAAATCGCTGACATAGGACTCCCACGCAGCAATTTCGGCGTCGGTTACTCGGGCCATATCTCATGCCTCCCATGTGATTTCGAGCCAC
>NZ_BAGD01000245.1 GCF_000308635.1 Nocardia otitidiscaviarum NBRC 14405
TCGGCGACGTTGACCTCGGCGGCGAACTTGGTTCGGGTGGCCCAGAATCCGGCGCGCAGCACGAGCAGGCTCTCGAGGGTGAACGCGCGATCTGCGCCGTCCTGGAAGTACTCGAAATAGCCTGCCCAGCCGTCATTTTGGGAACGCTCGACGCTCTTAACGTTCCACCAGGCGAGCACGGTGTCGGTGTAGAGCGGGGCGAGCAGCGCATCGGCGGTACCACCGAGAGCGGGCACGAATAATGCGGCGCTGAGCAGGTCAAACGCGAGCTGCACGGCTGCGGATATGGCCTCGTTGACGCCGTACATCGAATGCCCGCCGATTACGACCTGTACGCCCTTGGACGGCCAGCGCGTGAGCTTCGAGGATTGGATGCCGGTCTCGTCGCCCTCGAGCCACACGACATACGGCGTGGTCTTGGTAGTGCTGAGAAGTCCGGGAATCTTGTAGGTCGGCTCGTCGATGTCGGCGACTTCCTCGACGACGGGGTCGATGAAATCGCCGACGAACGAGGCGACGGTGCGAATCAGGCCATCCCACAGGGTTCCGCCGTTGGCGGTGCCCTGGTTGTAGTAGCCGCTCTTGTCGACGATGTCGATCACGAGCGCGCCCGGCCGCAGATTCAATCCCGGAATCGGTTGCGCGTCACCAAGGTTCGGCATGTAGCGCCGCCACACGACCGACATCTCGGCGTCGGCGAGGATCGGGGTTGCGACGTTGTGCCAGTTCTTGAATCGTGAGGCGAACAGGCACCACAGGATGCCGTCCGCGAGGTCGTCGCCGAAGCTGTGCGGCTTGACCACAACCGACCAGTCC
>NZ_BAGD01000244.1 GCF_000308635.1 Nocardia otitidiscaviarum NBRC 14405
CCCTGCTCGCGACCGATCTCACCGGACTGTCCGACACCGCTCTGGTGGATGTGATGCGGGAGGTGGAGTCGGTGCGGTGTCGGATGGCGGCACTGTCGCATCGCATGATCGCTGAGGTCGAGTCCCGGCATCTGTGGGAGCGTGCCGGAGCCAAGGGGATGCGCGGGTATCTGATCGATGTATTGCGGTTGTCGGCCGCCGAGGCCGGGGCGCGGGTGCGGGCGTCGGTCCCGTTGCGGCCGCGGTCGTTCTGCGGGGAACCCGGACCGGCGTTGTTGCCGACCACCGCGAGGTTGCAGGCCGAGGGCACGATCTCACCCGAGCACGCGCGGGTGATCATGCGGGTGATGGATCGTATCCCCAACGCGGTGCCCGCCCAGACGCAGGCCGAGGCCGAACAGCAGCTCGCCCGCGCGGCGAGCCAGATGCCGCCGGAGTATGTGAGCAAGGTCGGGCACGTGCTGCTGTCGTGCTTGGATCCCGACGGGGTCCTCACCAACGACGACGACCGGGCGCGGCGCCGCGAGCTCTGGGTCGGCAAGCAACGCGTCGATGGCATGAGCGAGGTCAAGGGCGTGCTGGATCCGCAGTTGCGGGCGTTGTTGGATGTCGTCTTGGCGAAGTGGGCGCGGCCGGGCATGTGCAATCCCGAGGATCCCGACAGCCCCCGCATGGGACCCGCAGCCGTGGACAAGGATGTGGTGGAGGCGGCGGCGCGGCGGGATCGGCGTAGTGCCGGGCAGCGTAACCACGACGCGCTCAAAGCGTTCCTGGCGTCCGGGGGTGGTCCGGAGAA
>NZ_BAGD01000243.1 GCF_000308635.1 Nocardia otitidiscaviarum NBRC 14405
CGCGCAGGCACGCACCGGTGCGGCGCAGCACCTCGCCGACCGGTTCGCCCGCCGCGACGGCGGCCGGGAACGGCACCGGCACGCCGAAGTAGCCGACAGCGTCGGTGGCGTCGGCGTGCATGCGGGTGTCCACCGGGACCGCGATGGCGAAGCGCTCCACATGCTGCCGCCGGGCCAGCAGGACGGTCAGGGCGGCGAGGAATACCGCCGCCGGGGTCAGACCGAGATCGCGGGCGCGGTCGGCGACCCGCTCGTGCAGTCCGTCCGGCAGGTCGAGGGCGATGGCTCCGGCACCGTAACTCCGCTGGGCCGGACGGGGATTGGCCAGGGTCAGTTCCAGCCGTTCGGCACCGGTGAACGCCTCGCGCCAGCGGTCGGCCGCGGTGTCGTCGCGGTCGCGTCGGTGCGGTTGCGCGGCGATCAGCTGATGCGTATCCCGATTGGTGACGGTGTCGCCGAGTGGCGCACCGGACAGATCGGCGGTGAGTTCACCCGCCACCAGCAGCATCGACTGCACATCGCTCATGGCGTGGTGCGCGCCGAAAAGCAGCACCGGGCGGGCGGATTCGGCCGTGAGCAGTTCGAAGCGCCACAGCGGGCCAGCCTCCAGGTCGAAGGGCCGTGCCATCAACTCGCGGAAGGCGGCGGCGATGACCGTGTCGTCGAGCCGGTCCAGAGCGCGCCATCCGGTGAGTTGTCCGGGTTCGCGGTGGATCTCGAGTTGGCGTCCGTATTCCTCACCGGG
>NZ_BAGD01000242.1 GCF_000308635.1 Nocardia otitidiscaviarum NBRC 14405
CCCGCCAGTACCGGAGTCAACAGGCCGTAGATGGTGAGTGCTGCCTCGATCCATGCGGTATCGACCTCGTGCCCGACGAGGTAGGCGATCACGCCCGAGATCGCGACGAGTACCGATCGGACGAGGGCGGGCTCTGGAATGCGGTTCGGCCGCTTCACTTCTGGCTCGCCTTCGGGTCACGGCATCCGGGGATGCCGAGCTTCTCGCCGAGCGCGCCGAGCATCTCGGCGACGGTGCGGTCGCCGAGGAACTCCCAGCCGGGGAATCCCTTGCCGTCGCGTGCGCCCGGTCCGGCGAGCTGGTCGAGGCCGAGGCCGGTGTGCTCGTCAATGTAGGCGATCATCTCGCCCGCGTTGATGTCCCGTCCGCGCCTGTTGCGGATCACTTCGTCACCAAACACGTTGCTTCCCTTCTGATTCGGTGCGTGAGTGCGGTCGATGAGTGCTTGCACGTCACGGCGGAATGCGGGCATGTCGATACCGGCGGGGTCGATCTTCCCCTCGCTCGAGTACTCGCGGTGCGCCACGCACGAGCCGGAGTCGCGGCCGATCTTGCGCAGGATCGCCGCACAGCCGCGCTTGTAGGCGTCGAGCTGCGCTGGCGTCCAGTCCGAGCCGTCGCCGCGCGAGACGGCCTCGATGCCGATGACGTGATAGTTGGCGTTGTTGGTCGGCCAGCCCGGCCACGCGCCGCGCCCGGCGTGCCAG
>NZ_BAGD01000241.1 GCF_000308635.1 Nocardia otitidiscaviarum NBRC 14405
TGTTCCCAGTGCCCACACATGTGAAGCATCCTCACTGATCTACTTCCCCACCTACCTGATGTGGCTCAATTCTGACAAGAAAGCAACTTTGGAGAACCATGAACCTACCTTTAGAGCTGGACGTGGACCCATCAGCATTCAAAATCATGTGTAAAAAACAGGAGAAAATGTCACTTTTTTTTAACCCTTGAATTTTTTTGGTAGACACTCCCGGCTTCTGGGTTCCTTTTTGTGATGGTTCTTATTACTCTTCAAAAGCTCCCAATCTTCAAGACCATTGACCGTAATTGGAAGCCTAATGTGCGTAAAAAGGGGCGGAGCTTCAAGTTTTAGAGAATGGACTCTGGGAGAGGGTATGTGGCAAAGGTTACTCAATTTAATGTCCCTCACATGGAAATAACATTGGGATCAAGAGCTTTATTATCTTAAATTCTAAAGTCCACATCCACCATTTCCCTAGTAAAAAGAGGGGCTCTGTTATTTAGCCATTTGTGTACTTTTTGTGAGGAGGTTATGTCAATAATATCCTTTTTGCTGCTGAAGTTGCGGAGAGTTTTGGCCACATATTCTATTGTAGTCTGGATCTTCCTCGGTAGGCTAAGCGTCGTTCCACACACAACAACATCTCTCCACTGTTTGTTTAAAGTTTAGAAAGAAAATATCCATCGTTCACAAGATCGTAGGAGAAGGACACGACT
>NZ_BAGD01000240.1 GCF_000308635.1 Nocardia otitidiscaviarum NBRC 14405
GCGCGGCGGGGGCATCGTCGATGCCGAGTTGCTTGAGCACGGCGACTTGCTGCGGGCTGAATTCCCGTTGGTCGGCGGTCAGCTCGATTGCCGACCGGGCGGCGGCCCGAGCGGTGTCGAGGTCGGTGTTCGCGGTGGTAGCGATTTCGGTCGTGGTCACCGGTGGTCCTCCTGCTTGTATGCCCATGCGGGCAAGTCGATTTGGTGGATTTCGTCGCCGTAGCCCGGCCACACGCCGGTATCCATGCACCGGCGAATCGCTGCGAGGGACTCGCGGTTGCGGCGGCGGCCGAGCTCGACGGCCTCGGGCCGCAACTCGATGGCGGTCGCCAGGTACGGCGGCTCTTTTGAGACGACGAGGAACGCGAACGCGGCTTCGATGTCGTGCTCGAGCAAGCGGTCGACGTACCAGGGGTCTTGCCGGAAATAGCCGAATTTCCAACAGCTTTCGGCGAACTTGCGCGGGTCGGCCGAGGTGCTCGTCTTCACGTCAAGCGCCAGCGCGAGGCCGGACCGGTGCGGCCGGTACAGGGCGTCGGGCCGCACCTTGACCTCGAGCCCGGTCTCGGCGTCGATCGACCAGCCGGAAAGCTCGGGCTCGCCGTCTCGCAGTGCGACGCCGAG
>NZ_BAGD01000239.1 GCF_000308635.1 Nocardia otitidiscaviarum NBRC 14405
CAGGAAGATTCCGGCGGCGGCGAGTCGGCGGTGTCGAGGCGGGTGGTGCCGTCCTCGGCCCGGTACACGGTGAAGCGTTCGGTGGGCAGCGGGCGGGCCGCTTCGAGGGCGCGCCGAAGGGGTTCCGGACTCAGGCGGCGCACGGCGTGCCGGGGGCCGGACGGCTCCGGACGAGGAGTGGCGACCGACCGGGGCGCCGGCACGACAGTCCCTCGCACCGCACCGGCCGCCTCCCGCGATCCCGCCGACTCCCCGGACGACACCGCGCCGAGATCCCGCGACTCCGCGGCGGATTCTCGTACGTCGCCGCCGGGCTCGCGCGACCGCGGCCCACGTTCCGGAATGTCGGCCGCGGCCGCGGCGGTTTCTGCCCGGCACTGTCCGAACTCTCCCGCCGCCGCGGTGCGCTCACCGAACTCCGTTCCGGACTCTCCGGATTCGGCCGCGCCGTCGCGGGTCCCGGGCATGTCGTCCCCGCATTCCGCCGCGCGCTTCCCGAACTCGGTTCCGGACTCTCCGGATTCCACTGCGCCCCGGGGCTCGGGTGAACCGTCCCGCAGCTCCACCACCCGCCCGCCGGTCCCCGCTGCGCGCGGCCGACCGTCGCCTGCCGACGCGTCCG
>NZ_BAGD01000238.1 GCF_000308635.1 Nocardia otitidiscaviarum NBRC 14405
GTTCGCCCACACGATTTCGGCAGTCGTACCTGGCACGAGCGGCCCGCTCGGATTGGTTCGCGCGGCGATGAAATCGCCTGCGGTGAGTTCGATGTCGTCCTGAATCGTGCGCCATCCGATAGGCATTGCGGCCTCCTAGCTCAGCGCGTAGTACGGGCAGAACCCGCCGTTGAAGGTGAGCGAGCCGTACGCGATCGAACTCGGCAACGTCGTAGTCTGCGGCGCGTAGGCGTACAGGGCAGCGGGTTTGAATCCGGGCGGTGCGTTCATCGCCCAAAGCCCTTTGGCCAGAATGGATTTGCACTGTTGTGTGCCGTTGGTGACCTGGAGCAGGCCGACCGCCCATATCTCGGATTTGAGGGCATCCTGTGCCGCGATGGTGAACGAGTACTCGCGGTTCGTATCAGCTACGGCGGTGGCGATATCGCCGGTCGCTGCCATCAGCGTGAGGTCGCCGGTGGTCTTGTTCATGAGGTACGCGCCCGCGTACATGGCTTGGATTCCAAACGCGGTCACGCTGTTGCCGGTGCCGAACGAGATCGTCGAATATGACCGGTCCTTGCTGCATTCGATGAACCCGAGTTCGACGAGGTTCGCGCCCAGCCCCGCCGGTCGGTAGT
>NZ_BAGD01000237.1 GCF_000308635.1 Nocardia otitidiscaviarum NBRC 14405
GGCCGTGCTCGTGTTCGCCGAGTGTGACGAGCTGGTCGTCGAGCAGCCGGTCGAGATGCACTCGGGACACGCCGTTTCCGGGTTTGGTCGGGCCGAGGTAAACGTGTACGGGGTCGGCTGTGAAGCGGCGCAGCAGGATTCGGCCGGATTTGGTGGTACGGGGCAGGTCGGACATGGGCTACTCGCTTCCGTAAACGCGAACTTCGGTGGTTTCGGGGGTGATGTCGCCGCGCAGTCGGCGGCGGATGAGGTGGCGTAGGGATTCGAGGGCGAGCGGGTCCTCAGCGATGGGCGCGAGGATGGCGGAGGCGGCGAGGCCGGCGTCGCTGGCGAGGTAGGGCGCGAAGTGGCCGAGGATGGTCGTGCCGCCGGAGTGCATTCCGTCGAGGAACACGCTCAGCAGCATTTCGAGGTCGACCTCGAACCGCTCGACCGCGGGCTCGTCGGCGGTCATGGTTCGCCGACTGCTCCGGACCGGCCGGTCATGCGGGCGAGGCAGGGTATTTTCTGTCCGAGGCCAGTCTTGGCGATGCACGGGTCGCCGATTGCCGCACCGCATTTCGGGCAGCAACGTTCGACCGCGCCGTTGAT
>NZ_BAGD01000236.1 GCF_000308635.1 Nocardia otitidiscaviarum NBRC 14405
TTCCTGCGCAGCGAACACGGCGGCGGCCGAGCGGTGTACGCGCTCGGCGGTGGCGCGCACCGGCGACGGCGACCCGTCCGGCTCGATCACCTGCGCGGCGTCCTCAAGCACGAGGCCCGAGAAATCGTCGGGGTACGCCTTGCGCCACGCCTGCGCCTCGGCGCATTTGGCGAGCTGGTTCGCGGGCATCTTCTCCCACATCGAATTCGGCTCGCCGTTGTTCTTGGTCTGCACGAATTCGGAGTAGAGAGCGATGCCGACGTGCGGCTCGCCGTCCGCAATGACGACGAATTTCGCCGCCGCCGGCGGATTGCCTCGGCCACCGAGCCAGACATCCGACCAGCCGCCACCGTCCGGCCCCATCCAGAACGGCCCCTCGGTCTTGACCGACTCGCCCGCGGCCTTCGCCGCTCGGCGGCCGTTGAGCCGGTAGCCGTCGATACCGGTCTGAATCGTGTATTTGGTCTCCCAGCGCTCGGGCTCGCCGCGGTACCCGCCGACCTTGGTCTTGCGGCCGATCAGGTAAATCTGCTTCGCGAACGGGTCGAGGCCCGTCGTCTGGCACCGATGAAAGAACAGGTCGAGTT
>NZ_BAGD01000235.1 GCF_000308635.1 Nocardia otitidiscaviarum NBRC 14405
CGTAGGTGAGCAGCATCTCGAATTCGCGCTCGGTGCGTTCCGTGACGCGGTATTCCCAGCTCATCGGGCACCCCCGCTCGCCTTCGCTGCGGCATGCTTTCGTCGTTCGGTGGCCTCGGCAAGCGTCTGGTCGAACAGCCTGGCGCGCAGTTCGTTTCGCTGGCTGCGCAGGATCGATACCTGTGTCTTGAATCGTTCGATCGCTGCGGCGTCGATCGTTGCTTTCGCCTCGGCGATTTCGAGCGAGGCTTTCAACCGGGCGACCTCGTCGCGCAGGGCCTCGATGATGTCGGCGTCGCTCATCGGTCGCCCCAGATGGTTTCGAAAACGTCGGCGAGGTGGTCGAGCTCGTCGGCGATCTCGGTGTGACCAAGCCATAGCCCCTGTTTGGAGATTTCGCGCAGCCGTATGACGGCGTCGGCGTGCCTCTCAGCGAGGGCTTCGGAGAGTTTTCTCGGCATCGGTAGAATTCCCTTCGTTACTTCGTGCGTGACGAGCGGCAACTCGGCGCGCAGGTTGGGGTAGCGGTTTGGATGACGCCCGGCGCGGGAGTAGT
>NZ_BAGD01000234.1 GCF_000308635.1 Nocardia otitidiscaviarum NBRC 14405
TCGGCGAGCACCCTGGCCGGGACGCCGCCGATCGCGGCGAAGGCCTCGGCGATCAACGCGAGGGTCGTGGATTGTTTCTGGTCGGCGGCGAACGCGGTGAACCGCCACCGCGAGAACGCCAGCACCGCGCAGAACACGAACAATCCCGGCGCGGCCTCGGCCCAGTCGATCACCAGATACTCACCCGGCGACCACACCGCCGGCCGACGACCTCGATGATTGTCCCTGCGCCACAACGCTTTCTGCTCGGCCACCAGCCGCCGGAAATTCCTCGGCGACCCCTCGTAACCGTCGGCGCGAGCGATCGGCAGCAGCCGTTTGGCCGAGATCCGGCCCTTCGACTTGGCCACCCGCGCCGCGACCAGCTCCCGCACCGAATCGTAATTACGCGGCCTGGGCGGCCGTTGCGGCCGCCCGCCGCCGGCCTCGGCACGGTCAACGACCCGTTTCACTGTCTTGTGCGTGGTGCCGCACAACTGCGCGGCTCCCCGATAGCTTCCGGCCTCTCGATAGGCGGAAATGATGTCCATTCGCTCCCTCGCAGACTTCAA
>NZ_BAGD01000233.1 GCF_000308635.1 Nocardia otitidiscaviarum NBRC 14405
GTTAGCTATCGTTCGCGAGAAAGTTAGTAGACACACAGGACCCAGGCGTGCAAGTCAATTTCAGCTGACTACACCGATTCTGGTTAAAAGAGCCTATGGCCACCCTTATTTTAGAGAAAAAAAACCACACCTCTAATGTGTTGGGCACTAGAAAAAGCTAACTACCTAGTCCGTTTCTGGACGACTTCATTGGGAATAACATACCCCCCACTGTGATTAAGACTGGCACTGTCCTAATGCTTTCTTCAATAGGTTTGGCTCATGTGTGATTCCCTCTGGCAAACTTATAGAGGACAAGCAGAATAAACCAATTCAAGGTCGTTGTAGCTGAAGGCCTGGCCTGCCTGACAGTTAATTATGAGCATGTCTTGCCCTTCATGGTGGATATTCACAGCTGAAAGTGGTATTGGCATTTTTTTCTGAGGACACAACGAGGAAATCTGATAAATACGGCCACCTGAAGTCTAGCTCGGAGTTAACAATTTACCACGTTTAGAGCGGCCGCGATATCCTGCAGATGCATCCAGTACTAGTATGGCCC
>NZ_BAGD01000232.1 GCF_000308635.1 Nocardia otitidiscaviarum NBRC 14405
GCCGGTCCACGCCTGCCAGAGATCGGCGAGCAGGTAGTCGGTGGTCGACCAGCGAGCGCGGCCCTGGTTGGTGGCACGCACGAGCGACGAGTCGTGCGGGAGTTCTTGAATGCGAATCCAGATCTCGCGCAGCGTCAGCCGCCGCGTGCCGTCCTGGTCGAATCGCCACCGATCCGAGTAGCGGATTCCGTAGATGCGGGCGAGATCTCGCTCGATGGCGTCGGCGTAGCGGTGCAGCAGCGCTAGCACGGTGACGAGCGGACCGTGCCCGCCACCGAGTAGCGCGACCGCCTCGGCTAGTTTCCCGAGCCGAACCCGAGGGCCTCGCTGATCGCGTCGTACAGCTCGCGGGCCTGCCCTTGGGTGAGCCGGGGATATGCCTTGCGTAGCTCGACGGTCTGCGCGTTGCCGAGCAGGCCGAGCAGTGCGACGCCGATATTGCCCTGTGCCAGCGGTGCGGACACGGCGAAGAAATCCCATTCGTTCGGGTCGGCGATGATGTCGAACGC
>NZ_BAGD01000231.1 GCF_000308635.1 Nocardia otitidiscaviarum NBRC 14405
GGCGCAACGCGTCGGTCAGTGCCGCTTCGCCGTGAGCGGCGCCGAGTGCGAGCAGAATGTCGAGCTCTTGGCTCAATCGGGTGTTGCCGATCGCGGCGGCACCAACGAGAAACGCTTGCGCGTCTTGGCCGAGGGCGCAGAACTGTTGTTCGGCGGTGGTTTTCGGGCGTGGTCCGCGATTGGGTGCGGGCCTGGGACCGTCGTAGTGGGCGTCGAGGATCGATGCCTCACCGGGCGCGACGAGTTCGTGCTCGGCCACGATCACCCCGGTCGCCGCCTCGAGCACCAGCAGTGCCCCGTGGTCCACCACGATCGACACCTTCTCGCCGATCAACCGGGTCGGCACCGAGTAGCGGGCCGAACCGTAACGGACACAGGACAATCGGTCGACGGTGCGGATCACCGCCGGTGCGCCGATCTCGAGCCGCAACGACGGCAACGGGGCCAGCAACTCTCGCTCGATCACCAGGCGTTCGTCGGGGATCGCGCAG
>NZ_BAGD01000230.1 GCF_000308635.1 Nocardia otitidiscaviarum NBRC 14405
GACACAGAAAATCTCTGGCAAGCTATAACTAAAGTAGGCTTCCCTGGGTGAAAAAATAGTGGGGCCCAACAGATCTCTTTCTACATGTAGCCTGGGAAGGGTATGCTAGAAGATAATGGAGTTGCCTCCACTTAAACCAACCAAGTGAATGCTTAGCGATAGTTGGTAGATGCACAGAGCGCTCCATGAATGGTTTGACTCTAAGGACGACCTCAAATTTTACAGAGTGGTGTTCGTGTAGGAGCAAAAGCCCCTAGGCCAGCAATAATGGACTACTACTGTAAGTAACAGATATACTGGGCTGCAATACAGCAAAGAAAATCCCTCTTTTAATATATTAGACAGACCCATGTGAGGTGGACCTGTCCAAGCAGAAAATAAATTTGGGCTTACCTGGTGAATTTGTGAAGCTCAACTCCTACTACATCAGTACCTAATGCTCCCCGTACAGGCTCAGAAGAATCAGTATAAGG
>NZ_BAGD01000229.1 GCF_000308635.1 Nocardia otitidiscaviarum NBRC 14405
ACTAGTATGGCCCGGGGGATCCGTATACGTTTCTAATTTGTAGTTAACGGTTGGATACCACTTTGAGGCATGTAATATGGTACTGAGCTTCGGCACAGGGCTCAAATTGCATCATTAAATGTCTCCGATGTGGCTATATGTCATGGATAAAGGCAGCCCCCTATATCTTTTTTTGTGGCAGCATGGGTCCATCAAAGCAATTATTCAGGGTCTTAATGACCTCCACAGCTCTAAACGTAATTCATCTGGCTTTGCCTGTACTTACTTCCTCCATGAAAAAAAGTGTTGATAATGCTCATAATGCTGCCCAGCAATTTCCTCCCTTCTCAAGACTATTCTGGCTTCCTGGGTACTTAAAAACAGGGCTTAGAGTATGGCTGCTGACAAAATTGCACTCTAAACGCTAGCTTAGGTCTTCTGCGGCCGCGATATCCTGCAGATGCATCCAGTACTAGTATGGCCC
>NZ_BAGD01000228.1 GCF_000308635.1 Nocardia otitidiscaviarum NBRC 14405
ACTAGTATGGCCCGGGGGATCCGCTCGCACTTAGCCTGTTAAGGGGTTCGCGCTCGTCTAGTCTGTGCTGTTGCCTGGATAGTAAATTATCATGGTACAAACTTTTAAGAGCCAGTTATTGTAAAGTCTCCCCAGGTGTGTCATTAAATATCCCAACAGATTGCCCTGGCCTGACCCCCTAAATGCAATTTTGGGATTCCCTTTTAGTTGCTTTCATTAAAATGTACCAGCGCAGTAAAAAAAGCACAAAGTATATTGTTTATGTAACTCACTATCTCATTTGCACTGGTTACATGGCAGCTTCAGACTGACTAAAACTACACTTTTCCCACCATGGTTCAAAGATCAACAGAACTGGGCCAACAAAAGCAATTTTTTCATGTGGTCTAACTACCAACTTATTATGAGTTAAGTTACTTTTAGGTTTAAAATCACAGCAGTTTTTCCCTCCACACCTCCCAG
>NZ_BAGD01000227.1 GCF_000308635.1 Nocardia otitidiscaviarum NBRC 14405
GTCAGCAACTGCCGCTCCGGCGGTCACGACGACCGGGGCCGCGCCCGCCGGCATCGGGCAACCCTCCGATCCGCGGTGCGCTCCGGCGGCCCAATCGGTCGTCGACTCGGTCGCGGCCGGGCTGAATCAGGCCGGTTACGAACTGCGTAACGGAACGGTGATCGCGAGCAGCGGGCTCACCTACTTCGGGGCGTCGATGTTCGACAGCACGGGGAAGATGAGGGAACGATCGGACGTGTGGGTGATCAAGGACGGCGTCGTGTACGCCTCGACCGGCGGCGCGCGGAATAACACGACCTTCGCGAAAGCATCTGCGGCACCGCTGAATATCTCGCCCGGCGACGAGATCGTTCAGGCGCTCGACAACTGCGTCATCAACCTCACCAAGAGCTGAAAACCTTATCCGGACATGACGAAAGCGCCCCGCCGCAGCGGGGCGCTTTCGTG
>NZ_BAGD01000226.1 GCF_000308635.1 Nocardia otitidiscaviarum NBRC 14405
CCGAGACGAGCCTCGACGGCGAGCAGGGCGTGAGTGGTTGCTGCCTGCGCGGTCACCGCAAGCCCGTACGGGTCGGCCGGTGCGAGCCCGTTGACACCCGGCTGCGCAGCCTTGGCTACGAGGTCCGTCAGTGTGGCGGCGACGGCGCGGTGATCGGTACTCACTGCACCCCCTCGGCGAGGGCGCGGGTGTCGGTGGCCTCGGCCGCCGAGTCGCGCTCGATCGGTTCCTCGAGGTAGGCGATCAACTGCTCGGCCTCGGTCGCGGTGAGCTGATTCGCGCCGGTGATCTTGCGGCCGAACTGGTCCGAGAGGTAGGCGTGCTTCTCGGCCTTGTCGGTCACGCCTGCGGCGTCGAGCAGGTCGCGCAGGCGCTCTTGCTGGCGTCGGTTCGACATCGCCTCGGCGGCCTGGTCCTCGTCGCTGGGCTCGGCCGCGTCC
>NZ_BAGD01000225.1 GCF_000308635.1 Nocardia otitidiscaviarum NBRC 14405
CCGCCGCTACGTTCGGTCAGGGTACGGCTCCAATTACGGCTACGCATACTCTTCCTTTTTCAATATTATTGAAGCATTTATCAGGGTTATTGTCTCATGAGCGGATACATATTTGAATGTATTTAGAAAAATAAACAAATAGGGGTTCCGCGCACATTTCCCCGAAAAGTGCCACCTAAATTGTAAGCGTTAATATTTTGTTAAAATTCGCGTTAAATTTTTGTTAAATCAGCTCATTTTTTAACCAATAGGCCGAAATCGGCAAAATCCCTTATAAATCAAAAGAATAGACCGAGATAGGGTTGAGTGGCCGCTACAGGGCGCTCCCATTCGCCATTCAGGCTGCGCAACTGTTGGGAAGGGCGTTTCGGTGCGGGCCTCTTCGCTATTACGCCAGCTGGCGAAAGGGGGATGTGCTGCAAGGCGATTAAGTTGGGT
>NZ_BAGD01000224.1 GCF_000308635.1 Nocardia otitidiscaviarum NBRC 14405
GGTGTCGTGCTTGTTCCAGGGCGTCACGGCGCGGGCCTGGTCGCCGACGCCGCCCATGATCCACACCGGGATACGCCCATCGGGCAACGGCTCGTAGTCGTAGCCGAGCGGGCGGTCGAACGGGTCGTCGTAGTCCTCGGTGGTCATGCCGCCGATCCTCCCTGTTGTGCCTGGCGGCGCGCCAGTCGCAGCACGTCACCGGTGCGGTACACCGGTTTGTCGCGGTCGTCGAGCTTGTGGTCGGTGATGCGCGCGCCGCGCTCGTCGCGGTGCATCCATCCGCGCGGTTCGATCCGGCGCTCGCTCGCCCACCAGTACAGCGTTTGTTTCGGCACCGGTGCGCCGAGCGCGTCGAGCACGCGGCGCAGCTCGGCGAGCGTAAATAGCCGGTCCTCGGCGACGGCGCGAGCGTCGGCCTCGATACGGGCGATCTCGTG
>NZ_BAGD01000223.1 GCF_000308635.1 Nocardia otitidiscaviarum NBRC 14405
CGAGGGGTTCGACGACCTGCAGGAGCCGTGCGTGAACTGTGAGGGCACCGGCCGCATCGGCGGTACCGAATGACCCAGCCCGACAACCTGATTCGCGACGGCGACGACTGCCAGCGCTGCGGCGCCACAGGTGAAATCCATCGGGGCCGCACCTGCCCGGACTGCGATGGCGAGGGTGTCCTGTGGGACGACCCGTGGGCCGACGACCCGCACGGCGACGCTGAGGACCGCGGACATGATCGTTGGGTTGCCGACGAACTGGGGGCGCTGTGACGCCTCAGCTCATCGCCGGAATCCCCGACCACGAGTACCACGCGCACCCGGCGCTCGGCTCGTCGACCGTGCGCCAGTTCGACGAGATGGCACCCGCCCAGTGGAGGTACGAACGCGACAACCCGACCGAATCGACGGCAGATCATTTCGAGGAAGGGA
>NZ_BAGD01000222.1 GCF_000308635.1 Nocardia otitidiscaviarum NBRC 14405
TCCGGAGAACCTGGGGAGTCATCGGGGTGTGCCGGTGTCGGTGGTGTTGACGATGAGTGTGACCGACCTGCAATCGGGGTCCGGATACGCCCACACCGCATCGGGGTCGGTGATGTCGATCCCCGACGCGTTGCGGATGGCCGAGGGCAGCTACCCGTTGTTGATGCTGTTCGACGGCAAAGGACTGCCGTTGCATCTGGGGCGGGGGAAGTATCGGTTGGCGTCGCCGTGGCAGCGGTTGGCGTGTATCGCCGCCGACCGCGGCTGCACCCGCCCGGGCTGTGAGGCTCCCGCGACGATGTGCGCGGTGCATCATATGGTGCCGTGGTTGCGGGGTGGTCGTACCGATATCGACAACCTGACGTTGGTGTGCGACCGCTGCCACGCCCAGATCCCCGAGGA
>NZ_BAGD01000221.1 GCF_000308635.1 Nocardia otitidiscaviarum NBRC 14405
CGGGCTGAAACCCACAGGCCACCTGCCCCTTTCGGGTGGGGGAACCACGCCGACCCGAGTAACCGCTCATCCTCACGAAAGGGGATAGCCAGCCATGGCACTTACCCGTAATCCCGACATGGTGCAGATCTTCGCCGACGCAGCGGTTTTCGTCGGCAAGACCCTCACCCCGAACATGCCCGCCACCATCGCCGACGAGTTCGATAGCACCTGGGACAACGCCGGAATCCTCAACGGCGACTCCGGTATCACCAACGCCCGCGAATGGGACGTGACCGAGCATTTCGGCTGGGGAATCGGCCTGTACCGCAAGGGTTTCAAGAACTACAAGGAAAGCAGGGTTTTCACCTGCCTCGAGGGCAACGCGACGACCCGGCGCATCGCGCACCCCGGCA
>NZ_BAGD01000220.1 GCF_000308635.1 Nocardia otitidiscaviarum NBRC 14405
CAGTATTTGGTATCTGCGCTCTGCTGAAGCCAGTTACCTTCGGAAAAAGAGTTGGTAGCTCTTGATCCGGCAAACAAACCACCGCTGGTAGCGGTGGTTTTTTTGTTTGCAAGCAGCAGATTACGCGCAGAAAAAAAGGATCTCAAGAAGATCCTTTGATCTTTTCTACGGGGTCTGACGCTCAGTGGAACGAAAACTCACGTTAAGGGATTTTGGTCATGAGATTATCAAAAAGGATCTTCACCTAGATCCTTTTAAATTAAAAATGAAGTTTTAAATCAATCTAAAGTATATATGAGTAAACTTGGTCTGACAGTTATTATTTACCCACCACTTTGGTAATTTCGCCTTTCACGTAATGC
>NZ_BAGD01000219.1 GCF_000308635.1 Nocardia otitidiscaviarum NBRC 14405
GCGATGTCCCGCCCCCAGGGGCCAGCGATGGCGACCCCCTACCCCCTATATGCCCAGGTCAGGGCCGTACCGGGCGGCGACGGCCTCAGCGTTGGTCTTGACCTCGTGGCAGGGGTGGCACAGGGATTGCAGGTTGTCCCACTCGTACCGTTCGCCGCCCGCAGCGAGCGGAATGATGTGGTCAACTTCGACGGCGAGGGCCGCGCAGCCGGGCCGCTCGCATATCGGATCGGTCGCGAGCTTGGCCTCGCGCAGGGTGCGCCACCGCCGCGTACTGCCTCCAGCCCATGCGCTGCCCGACCATGCGGGCGTACAAGGGCAGCGTTGTCCCGAGGGGGCGGGCTTGCGACAGCGGTTGCAC
>NZ_BAGD01000218.1 GCF_000308635.1 Nocardia otitidiscaviarum NBRC 14405
CCGATCCTTTACCGCCTCGCTGGTTTCCTGATACTCGGCCCAGTCGTGAAACACGTAGCCACCTGCGGTTTCGTCCCATAGCCCGGCGGCGACCAGTTCCTCAGCGGCGGACTTCTCCCCCACCATGCGCAGCACCGGCGTAGCGATGACGCCGTCTGTGAGGTGCTGGCAGGAGTACGCGCCCGCGCGGACCCACAGGGCGACGGCCGAATCGGACAGCCCGACTGTCTTCGGGTGTGACCAAAAGCCGTCATCGACCTTGAACCACGTCACTGCGGAGTGCCTTTCGTGCGTATGTCCCGTGAGTCACGCGTGACATCTGGTGTGACAGAACTGGATTGCGGGAGCGTCGAGAACCGC
>NZ_BAGD01000217.1 GCF_000308635.1 Nocardia otitidiscaviarum NBRC 14405
CCGGCGGATCGTCGAATGTGATCGTGTGCGAGTGCGAAGTGTCGCCGGATCCGCCGCCGCCGGTGCGGTCCGCGGTCGGAGTGAGCATGATCCGCGGAAACGTCGCGTCGGCGTTGCGTACGAACGAGTTCCACAGCCCGGACCCGGACGGAATCACGTTGCCATCAGTGGCAGCGATATCGCGCTGTGCCTTGGTGGCCGATCCGGTGGTGCCCACGATCGGCGCTTTGCTCTTGTCGTAGATCGACGCCTCGGTGAGCTGCTGGAATTCCAGGAATGCACCCGGTCGGGTGGGGTTGAGTGCGCCGTTCGGATTCGCGCCGTCTGGCTGGGTCACGAAATCACCTCCAGTGGTGGCG
>NZ_BAGD01000216.1 GCF_000308635.1 Nocardia otitidiscaviarum NBRC 14405
TACTAGTATGGCCCGGGGGATCCTAGAGACCATTCGCGATTCCATGAGACTCCAAGGGTTCTGCACAACTTATGCACCTCTATTAGATCATTGTGTTCTACGAAGCCTGGACTGCATTACATATTCACAACCAACATGAGAAGAGCGGAATAGATGGCCGGATGTTTGGTGGCTTTGATATATTGTGAGGAGCATTGCGAACCCTAGAGCTGTCCGGTCAAATAACCCCCTCACAATAAGTGTAATGTCATGGGATAATCAAAAGACTAAGGGAGGGCTTTTATAGAAGGCGTGAGGTCATGCTATCCCCCTCTGAAGACGCGGCCGCGATATCCTGCAGATGCAT
>NZ_BAGD01000215.1 GCF_000308635.1 Nocardia otitidiscaviarum NBRC 14405
CGGCGTCGCTGGCGGCGATTTCAGCTGTCACGGGTCAGTCCCTCTCGGATCAGTTGCTCGGCGACCTGTGCGGCGTCCAGGGCGCGTTCTGTGGGCTTGCTGCGCCCGCGCGGGCGTTTGGGCGCGGCCTTGTGGATGAAGCTCGGGATTTGCGATGTCGCGGTGATGGGCGACTCGGACCAGGCGACGAGTCCGCGAACGATCTGGTCGGCGTCGATGCCCGAGGCGAGGCACTCGTCGATGCGTTGGGCGATCTCGTGGAGCACCGTGCCCGGGACGGCCGCGCCGGACTGCTCGGCGTACTTGCGGGCGATGGCGTGCGCGGCTGCCG
>NZ_BAGD01000214.1 GCF_000308635.1 Nocardia otitidiscaviarum NBRC 14405
TACGTCGTCACGCAGCAGCTCGACGACTTCGACGGGCTCGCCGTCGTGACTCCACACCGAGACATCGGCGAGAGCCGCGGTGAATCGGTCGGTCGCCGACACCGTGACATGCTCGGTTCCGATGGTGAGCCGAATGCGGTTGATCTCGGGAAAGTCCTTGTCGCTGCTCGCGTGGACGCGAACCGCGGTGAGGGCCTGGCGCAGATCAGCGGTGCCGACCGTGATCGTGGTCGTGCTCATTCGGGCTGTCCCTTCTCGGCTGGATGGATGATGTCGTCAATGCGGTCGCGTAGCTCGTATTCGACTGCGGGGTAATCGATTCGGC
>NZ_BAGD01000213.1 GCF_000308635.1 Nocardia otitidiscaviarum NBRC 14405
GAGCATGAGCACATACAGGTAGCGGGTACCCGACCGGGGCGTTGTGATGGCGAGTTTCGCTGGTTTGGCGTTCGGGTCCCACGGGTCTACCTCGTAGTCGAACGCCATGCGCAACCGGCTGTCGATTTCGGCCCATTCCTCGGGGTCGTCGCTGTATGCGCCGAGGGATATGTCGATCTCGCGGTGCGGGCGGTCGACCTTGACCGGGTGCCCGCCCACCTCGAAAGCGCCGCGGCGCATGGACACCTTGACCGGAGCGTCGTACAGCCCTTGCGGTGCCGTACCCAGCACGACGCCCTGTTCGCCCGCGCCGTCGC
>NZ_BAGD01000212.1 GCF_000308635.1 Nocardia otitidiscaviarum NBRC 14405
AACAGGTCGGTCGCGGCAATTGCCGTCGAGGTCGACACGCGGACTGTTTGCCCGGACCCTCCCGAGGAAATCCCAGATGCCGGCGGTAGGCCGGTCTGGGTGATGATTCCGCATCCGCCGTTGGTGCTCACCGCGAGATAGCACATGGTCGCCGCGCCGAATGTGTCGGCGACCGCGAGGACGATGCACGTCAGGTTGTCGGTGGCGAGGTTTCCCACGGGCGCGATCAGCTGTGCCTTGACGGCGTAGTTGTCGGTGTTGAATCGTCCGGCCGCGGTGCCGCCGCCGCCCTGGTAGCTCACCCAGTT
>NZ_BAGD01000211.1 GCF_000308635.1 Nocardia otitidiscaviarum NBRC 14405
GACCAACATCGTGATTCCGCGGCCGGGCTCGTTCATGCTGGCATTCGAGTTCACCAACGACTACGGCGTTCCCGAGCGGCTGTTCACCGCCCGCCCGGCTCAGTGCTGGATTCCCAACCTCGACCGCAACGAGTCCGATCCGACCTCGCACGAAGTCACCGCGGACATCTTCGCCACCGGCGCCGGCCTGCTCTACACCCGCCAGTACACGCCGGTACACGAGAAGCAGCTCGTCACCATCACCGGCACCCCGACCGGCGGCACGTTCAAGCTCAGCTACGCCGGAACCCCGACCGCACCCATCGCC
>NZ_BAGD01000210.1 GCF_000308635.1 Nocardia otitidiscaviarum NBRC 14405
CCGGGTGCCCTCGTCGAGCGCCCGGCGCGGGTGGTTCATGCGTCGCCGGATTCGGCTGCGACGGAGACAATTTCGGGCAAGCGTGCCGTCCATCGCTCGGCGGCCTCGCGTGCCTTGGCCTTGTCCTCGTCGTGCAGAGGCTGCGAGACCATCGCGCCGAGGAACGACTCACCGCACCGGATGAGAACCGTGTTCGATCGGCTCGAGAGACCTTGGCGGGGCTCGATTGTCAGGCGCTCGCCGTAGACTTTCGCGGCCTCTTTCCAGCGGGCGAGGTGGTCGCCGCTGACCGTCATGTCGGCGA
>NZ_BAGD01000209.1 GCF_000308635.1 Nocardia otitidiscaviarum NBRC 14405
CCATCTGCGCCGGTATCCACGAGCCAGGGTCGAGAGGGTCGTCGGGCAGATTCCACCAGTTCTGCTGCTCGCGCATGACTTGCAGGTGCAAGGCCGTGAGCAGGCACCAGCGCGCGCCACCGGCGAGCATGAAAACCCGCGGGAATTGCAGGATGCTCGGCAGGAACGGGTTACTCCAGACCGTGTACCACTTGAGCGTCTCGTAATCCGAAAGCCAGTTAACGACAAGGACTTTCGTGCCGTCCTCGCGCTTCTCTGGCGAGCAGGAGTCGAGGCGGCCGGACCAGCGTGCGCCGTTGCGG
>NZ_BAGD01000208.1 GCF_000308635.1 Nocardia otitidiscaviarum NBRC 14405
GGCGCAATTCGGCTCTGAGGAACGTTGTGCGGCGTTCGCTGCCGAACTGCGCGCGGCACTGCTCAGTCGGTACCCGAGCGGAGTCGTGACCGAACCTCACACCATCGAGGCGTTGATCGCCACGCGCCCCTAGCTGGATCGATCCCGAGAGCTGCCGGAAACCGCTCGGGCACCTGGGCAACGGTGGGCACATTTTGGGCACAACCCCGCGAGAAAACGGGTGATTCCGTGTGATCTCGGGTGATCTGTTTCCGCAGGTAAAACCCAATTCGATCTCTCCACCATTGCCTTTGT
>NZ_BAGD01000207.1 GCF_000308635.1 Nocardia otitidiscaviarum NBRC 14405
CAGTTGGCGGTATCACCGTCACCGCCCAGGCCACGAGCTCCGGGCATGACACGACGAGCAAGAGAGTGGGGACTTTTACCTGGCCGCCAGCGGGGACCTACACGCGGCCACCAGTGGGGACTTTCTCATGGCCACGGACACGCGGGCACCTGGCGTGTCAGTATGAGCGTGACAGGCACTCTGCAAGGCAACCCGTTCGCGTTCAGCGACCACTCGGGAACGCGGGACGTACCGACCAGCCAATGCCCGAGCCGATGAGAGGAAACTCCGTGTCCGATTTGGACGTG
>NZ_BAGD01000206.1 GCF_000308635.1 Nocardia otitidiscaviarum NBRC 14405
AGTGCGCGGTCGCGTTCCATCGCTCGGCGACGGCCCGCCCTCCCCTCGGTGCCCGCAGCGGCACCAAGGTGCCGCCGGGCTGGGGGGTAGGGGGGTCTGTAGTTACGTCAGTAACTACATGGTCGGGTCGGGTCGGGTCGGGGGTAGAAAACTCACGCGTGTTGTCACGCGTGACATCCGGCGTGACAGACTCGGCCTGTTCGCCCGAATCCGGTCGCGCGGCAGCCTTTTTGGCCTCTCGTGCCGCACGCGAACGACGCTGGCGTTCCTTGGCCGCGGCGCG
>NZ_BAGD01000205.1 GCF_000308635.1 Nocardia otitidiscaviarum NBRC 14405
TAAGCGGCAGGGTCGGAACAGGAGAGCGCACGAGGGAGCTTCCAGGGGGAAACGCCTGGTATCTTTATAGTCCTGTCGGGTTTCGCCACCTCTGACTTGAGCGTCGATTTTTGTGATGCTCGTCAGGGGGGCGGAGCCTATGGAAAAACGCCAGCAACGCGGCCTTTTTACGGTTCCTGGCCTTTTGCTGGCCTTTTGCTCATTAGGCACCCCAGGCTTTACCCGAACGACCGAGCGCAGCGAGTCAGTGAGCGAGGAAGCGGAGAGCGCCCAATACGCAAGG
>NZ_BAGD01000204.1 GCF_000308635.1 Nocardia otitidiscaviarum NBRC 14405
CGCGACCGGTACGCGCTGAAAGCTGGTGACCAGCAGATCGAACGCTTCGGTCGAATCCTTCGCGAGACCGTTCGTCACGAGCTGCGAAACGGTCTGAATCGCTTCGGGCACTTCGGTGCCGAACATCTTGCTGAAATTGAGCGCGTTCGTGGTGACCTGGTCGATACTCGCCTCGCCCTCCGAGCCCAGGGTCGCGAATCCGCTTTGCACCGCACCGATTGCGCTCGTCACATCGGCGAAGCTCTCACCGAGACCCTGCTTGTAGAGGTCGCCAGCG
>NZ_BAGD01000203.1 GCF_000308635.1 Nocardia otitidiscaviarum NBRC 14405
ATCTCCGAATGCAGCACCGAATTCACCTCCGCGCACCAGGTTTTCGCTGCCGCGTTGGCCTCGCGCAGGCTCACCGGACGCCCGGTCATCGCGGCTTCGGTCAGCAACGGCACCGCCAGATCGGACTGGGCATAGCCGCACAAGTTCTCCACGATGCCCTTGGACTGCGGATCGGCGGCATGGCACCAGTCCGGGGAGAAACCGTAATGTGTTGCGAAGCGGACATATTCGGGTGTCGGGACGACCACGTTCGCGACCACGCCGCCCTTCAGACAGC
>NZ_BAGD01000202.1 GCF_000308635.1 Nocardia otitidiscaviarum NBRC 14405
ATGATCGAAACGTGGGCACCGATCGTGGTCGCCGGGGACGGGCCAGTGCCGCCGCAATGGCAGTGGCCCGAGCCAACGATCATGTGCCGAGACTCGGTGAGCATGTGCCGCGAGCACCGCGTCGCCAACGCCGGTCTGTGGCTGAGGATCTCGCGCGGCGAACTGCCGGCGGCCGAGGTGTGGGTCGACGACAAGCCCGGTTGGATCATCAGGTGACGGGCCGTGTGCGAGCACGCGGCCCGCCCGTTGGAACGCACCCCCGAGCACTTCCCA
>NZ_BAGD01000201.1 GCF_000308635.1 Nocardia otitidiscaviarum NBRC 14405
GTTCAAGGGCGCTCCTGGCGTCGCGTCGGCTGCGCCGATGGCCTACCGGCCACCCTTGAGCGCCCGGCGCCCCGGGCTCGGTTTGCCTTCGGAGGAAGGGGCCGGGGAACAGTCAGGGAAAGAAGGCCAGCCGACAAGCTGGAGACACGAAAAAGCCCGGCCGATTTCTCGGCCGGGCTTCCGGTTGTGGTGGATCTATGCGGCGGGCGGAAGGTAGGCGCGCAGGTCGTAGTTGCGGCCGTAACCACCTTCGACCGGACCGGCATA
>NZ_BAGD01000200.1 GCF_000308635.1 Nocardia otitidiscaviarum NBRC 14405
TTCGACGACGATGTGCACTTGCCGCTTCTGGCCGCGCTGTAGCCTGCCCCACTCGTCCCAAATCCATTGCGCGAGATAGTGATCCCACGGTATTTCGGTGATGCCCGCGCCGGTGTCGTTGTCCTTCCATTCGAAATCGCCGAGGTACTCGGCGTCGAGCCAGCCTTGAAGGCGGAACTCGCCGTCGTAGATCGTGGTGTCGGGCGGTTCGAGCCGCTGCGCCTGGCGTTGGCGCTCGCGCTCCTCGGTGGCCTGCCAGATCG
>NZ_BAGD01000199.1 GCF_000308635.1 Nocardia otitidiscaviarum NBRC 14405
CCTCGCACTCGGTGAGCAGCTCGGGAGTCATCACGGCCATGTCAGAACCTTTCGAGTGCCCACGGACGCGACCAGTACCGGAATTGGCGGGCGAGGATGCCGAAGGTCGCCGAGGTGACCGACGACGCCGACACCGGCACCGCGGTTGGCGGGGTGTAGGGCGGCACCACGTACAGCAGGCGGTTGCCACCCATCAGTCCCGTGATGTTCGTGTTCGTGAAGTCCTCGAGCGGGATACGCATCCGGTTCGTGCGACACACC
>NZ_BAGD01000198.1 GCF_000308635.1 Nocardia otitidiscaviarum NBRC 14405
GCTCGGTCGATCCCTTGGGCGGCAAGCTCGTTGGCGAACGCTGCGAGCTGCTCGGCGGTCGACCAGTTGCCGGGGTCGTCGGCGGCGGCCTGATCTTGCTTGGCCTGCTGCACGGCGGCGGCGAGCTTGTTTCGTATGCCGGGCGGGTAGTAGCCGTTCTCGTCGGCGAGCCCGAGACGCTGTGCGGCGTCACGGATCTCGGCCTCGGTGGGTACGGACATGCGTGGTTCCATCTCCGGCGTGGTTGAGGGGAA
>NZ_BAGD01000197.1 GCF_000308635.1 Nocardia otitidiscaviarum NBRC 14405
CGCGCCGGGCGACGACATCCCTCGGTCAGCACCGGGGGACGGTTCGTACGCCGCGGTGACGGCGGCGAGGATCGTGAGGACGACGAGCAGCGTCCAAATCGGGTGAGGCCAGACGAGCGCGCACCAGAGCGCAGCGCCGGCGGCGAGGACGACGAGCACACGGCCGAGTTCAGCGAGCAGGCCGAGAGAGTCCCGGTCGAAGCGGTGCGCGGATGCGCGGGTCATGACGCCAACCCGGTGCTCGTGGCGG
>NZ_BAGD01000196.1 GCF_000308635.1 Nocardia otitidiscaviarum NBRC 14405
CGCATAGCGATATTGATCTGCTGGTGACCGTGACCGTGCGTCTGGATGAAACCACCCGTCGTGCGCTGATTAACGATCTGCTGGAAACCAGCGCGAGCCCGGGTGAAAGCGAAATTCTGCGTGCGGTGGAAGTGACCATCGTGGTGCATGATGACATTATTCCGTGGCGTTATCCGGCGAAACGTGAGCTGCAGTTTGGCGAATGGCAGCGTAACGATATTCTGGCCGGCATTTTTGAACCGGCGAC
>NZ_BAGD01000195.1 GCF_000308635.1 Nocardia otitidiscaviarum NBRC 14405
GGTAGCGGGTGCGGGGGTGGGTTCGGTGCCGGTGCTGGTGAGGGCGTGTTCGAGGGCTTCGACCAGGCCCTCCCGCACGGGCCGTAGACATCGCGGTGGGTGTTCCACCACTCGCGCAGGGCGGCGGCGGTATCGGAGCGGGCGAGGGTGACGGCGGCCTCGGCCTCGGCGAGTTCGGCGGCGGCGGCATCGCGGAGTTCCAGGGCGCGCTGGGCGGCGCGTTCGGCGCGGGTGCGTTCGGT
>NZ_BAGD01000194.1 GCF_000308635.1 Nocardia otitidiscaviarum NBRC 14405
CGTGAGCGTCTACCCAGGCGTTCACGTCTTCCCAGCGGTAAAGCACGCGGCGGCCGAGCTTCCGAAATGTTGGACCTTCGCCGCGGTAGCGCAGCTGCGCAAGCGCGCCGGTCGTGGTGCGCAATGCGATGGCGACCTCGGCAGGCGTAGCCAGCGGGTTACGAGTGTCAGTCATGCGGACCTCGCTTGATCGTGAGACGCGTGGATGAACGTGTCGGCAGGGACGCCGAGTGCTTCGGCT
>NZ_BAGD01000193.1 GCF_000308635.1 Nocardia otitidiscaviarum NBRC 14405
GTAATGGTGCGGTGGCGGTGTTTATGGCGTGCTATGATTGCTTTTTTGGCGTGCAGAGCATGCCGCGTGCGAGCAAACAGCAGGCGCGTTATGCGGTGGGCCGTTGCCTGATGCTGTGGAGCAGCAACGATGTGACCCAGCAGGGCAGCCGTCCGAAAACCAAACTGAACATTATGCGTGAAGCGGTGATTGCGGAAGTGAGCACCCAGCTGTCTGAAGTGGTGGGCGTGATTGAACG
>NZ_BAGD01000192.1 GCF_000308635.1 Nocardia otitidiscaviarum NBRC 14405
CGGACTCGAACCTGCACCAACCGGATCCAGATTCGAGCCCGCAACTGGCTGTCGCAGGGTTCGAGTTCTCGCTTCTGCTTTGGCCTTGGGCCACGGGCTCCGGTGACTGGGCAAGCCATTCGATAGCTGTAGATATCGCTAGAAAGTTGCTATCGCGGGTCTTGCTCGGTGCTGCGGCAGACCTGCTGACCGGTCCCTTCGCACCCTGGTCCCTCTGGGTGGCCTGCCCCGCGGCGA
>NZ_BAGD01000191.1 GCF_000308635.1 Nocardia otitidiscaviarum NBRC 14405
GCGTGGCGCTGGTTGGTCCGGCAGCGGAAGAACTGTTTGATCCGGTGCCGGAACAGGACCTGTTTGAAGCGCTGAACGAAACCCTGACCCTGTGGAACAGCCCGCCGGATTGGGCGGGTGATGAACGCAACGTGGTGCTGACCCTGAGCCGTATTTGGTATAGCGCGGTGACCGGCAAAATTGCGCCGAAAGATGTGGCGGCGGATTGGGCCATGGAACGTCTGCCGGCGCA
>NZ_BAGD01000190.1 GCF_000308635.1 Nocardia otitidiscaviarum NBRC 14405
TTTTGCGGGTCTGATGGACCGCAGCCATGACCGTGACGACCTCGATCAGGCCGGTGATCCGGGCTCGGCATGGCCGCAAACCAGTGCTCTCGCGAACTACCGGCCGGGCAGTGCTTTGGCTGATGCGGTCGCGCGCAGCGCCGAACGAGAAGGGATGGACCGGTGAGCATTCGTTTGTCGCCGCGCGACATGGTGGTGCTGACAATTCTGGCCGAGATGTACGGCGCA
>NZ_BAGD01000189.1 GCF_000308635.1 Nocardia otitidiscaviarum NBRC 14405
GGCCGGGACGAGCGCGCCGGGTGTGATGGCGGCATTCCCTGCGCCGACCGCGGTTGCGGTTGCTGCAACGGCGGCGATTGGGTAGCCGACAACGCCGGAGGTGCCACCGCCGAGGGCGGGCGCGGTGAGCGTGTGCCCCACGAGGACGGCTGCCGCCGCGATGCCGCCGCCGACTGCGTCGGCGTCCACGATGGCGTTCACGATGTAGTTCCAGGCGAGA
>NZ_BAGD01000188.1 GCF_000308635.1 Nocardia otitidiscaviarum NBRC 14405
TCTGTCAAAACCGCTAATGTCCGTTCTAAGACCGTCTGGAGAACACTTGCCCATCAGTGCTTTTGAACCTTTTTTTCACAGGTCCCTTCCGATTACACTGAGAAGCTGACCACACCTGCTAGAAGATGGAGGTATGCAGCCCGTTAGTAGGAGTAATACTACCCAGCTTATAACCCTCAAACGTAGGGCAGATGGCGGCCGCGATATCCTGCAGATGCAT
>NZ_BAGD01000187.1 GCF_000308635.1 Nocardia otitidiscaviarum NBRC 14405
TACGACGCCACCGCCGCCGCCGTGCAAACCGCCCTCGCGGCGATCCTCGGCGTCGGCAACGTCGCCGTCACCGGTACCAGCCCGTACACGGTGACCCTCCAGGGCGAATACGCCGGACAGCCGAACGTGCTGCTCGTCGGCGACGCGACCGGCCTCACCGGCGGCACCACGCCCGCCGTGACCGTGACCGACGCGCCCTAACAGACGCGGC
>NZ_BAGD01000186.1 GCF_000308635.1 Nocardia otitidiscaviarum NBRC 14405
GGAACGGAAATCGACGCCGGGCACGCGAGCACCCTTCGGCCCGGTCCAGGAGAAATCGGGCAGATGCGCGATGCCGTCGCCGGTGATCACCCAGTCGTGCGCCATCGGCCGATCGGTCGGATTGGCGAGCCACACCTCACCCGACCCGGACGCCGCGCCATCGAGCTGCCATCCGGCAGGATGCTCGGTGTCGCCGAGCCAGTCGTCC
>NZ_BAGD01000185.1 GCF_000308635.1 Nocardia otitidiscaviarum NBRC 14405
TCTCGTGTCAGAGGTCGTATGCCTCGATCCAGTCGATTGCGGGTGATCGGTACTCGGTGTTGAAGATCGGAAAGTTGCCCTCGACGACCAGGCCCCACCGCCGGTTGGTCGTGCCGGTGGGCACAATGTTGCCGGTGTCGGGCCAGGTCAGGAACTGCGCGCCGTTGCGGTAGGCGGTGAATACGTTGCCGACGCGCCGGAATTCG
>NZ_BAGD01000184.1 GCF_000308635.1 Nocardia otitidiscaviarum NBRC 14405
CGGGTGCGCGTGCAACGAGGCCGCCATCGCGTGTACGCGCTCGTATGCCTCGGGCAGCAGCGCGATTCCGCCACGAGCGCGGATATCGGCCCGCTGTTCCTTGGCGTGCTTGGTGCGCCAGTCGTCGGCGTCGACCCGGACGACCGCACCGCCGACGCCGAGCGTGAGCGTGTGTACGGCCT
>NZ_BAGD01000183.1 GCF_000308635.1 Nocardia otitidiscaviarum NBRC 14405
CGGGCTTCAAATGGTCCTGCGGTTCGCGCACGCCCTCGGGCTTGTGCGGGGTGGCGCGCTTGGCGGGTGCCTTTTTGGCGGCGGTCATGGCGTGGCTTCCTTCCGTGGTGCCAGTCGCAGACCTTGCGACCGGAGTACGTGCCGGGCGGCCTCGACGAGCAGCAGCTCGACGGCCGTC
>NZ_BAGD01000182.1 GCF_000308635.1 Nocardia otitidiscaviarum NBRC 14405
GTTATCGGCGACAACTCCGACGACAAAGACCCCGCCGTGCGCGCGATCGAGCGCCTCGAGGGCGTGTTCTCCGCACTGCACGACCTCGGCGTATTCGGCTGAGAACACAACCACGCCAACGCAATTGGAGGAATCCATGCCGCAGCTCGTCTACTTCCAGATTCCCGAGC
>NZ_BAGD01000181.1 GCF_000308635.1 Nocardia otitidiscaviarum NBRC 14405
CATCACCGCGCGCGCCGTCCGCCTGTGGACCACCCGGCCCCGGCGGACGGACGGCGCGACGGGTTCGGCTCAGCCGTCCTTGCGGGCGACGCCGCCGTAGGCGCCGGAGCGCCACGGCTCCGCACCGACATCGGCCGGATTCTCCGGCCGCCACAGCGGCAGGGG
>NZ_BAGD01000180.1 GCF_000308635.1 Nocardia otitidiscaviarum NBRC 14405
CGGTGATGACGGTGACCCCGGCGACCACCGCGACGGCCAGGAAGACCAGCACGGCCGGGAACACGTAGAGCACGTGCTGGAAGCCGCCCACCCGTCCGGCGAAGACGAAACTGCCCAGTCCGGGCAGGAAGGCCAGTACGGGCACGGCCGTCAGATACGGCAG
>NZ_BAGD01000179.1 GCF_000308635.1 Nocardia otitidiscaviarum NBRC 14405
CTCGCGCTCGGCGCGCTGGCGGCGTACCTCGCGGGCGTGGTGCAGCAGGTCGCCGATGCCGATCGTGCGGCCTTCGGTGTTGCTCTCGTAGTGGCGAATGACGCCCTCGAGCAGGTCCGGCGCGGTGAGTTCCCAGCGTTGGACGCTTTCGGCCCAGGC
>NZ_BAGD01000178.1 GCF_000308635.1 Nocardia otitidiscaviarum NBRC 14405
ACGGAGAACACAATGACCAACACACTCAGTGACCTGGACCAGATCAACGCCGAGCTGATGGGGCAAGGTGCCCGGAATCCGTTCGGTCGTGATGTCGAGATCGGCGCGATGGTGTCCGGCGAGATCGTCGCCGTCGTGCGCCGGCATCGGCACAACA
>NZ_BAGD01000177.1 GCF_000308635.1 Nocardia otitidiscaviarum NBRC 14405
CGCGCTTGTGTTCCTCGAGAGCCGCGGTCACCTCGGCGAGTTGGCGGCTGAGCGGCTCGACCATTTGCGCGGCGGCTTGGGTGAGGACGGCGACCGCGTCGGCGCGCGATTTGCGGCGGCCGAGTAGACCGGTGACGAGGGCTGTGCCGATGCCTCC
>NZ_BAGD01000176.1 GCF_000308635.1 Nocardia otitidiscaviarum NBRC 14405
AGGAAACAGGTACTCGCGGCCGACACCGATGTCGAGCCCCGAGCAATCGGTCGCGGTGACCTGCTCGTCGCCGATTACGAGGCGCAGCAGGTATTGCGGCCCGTCGTCGCTGGAATCCTTGCCGGGGGCACCGAAGATCGACAGCAGTTTCGC
>NZ_BAGD01000175.1 GCF_000308635.1 Nocardia otitidiscaviarum NBRC 14405
ATGCCTGCCTCGGAGCCGTAGGTGAGCGCGATGGGCGTGCCCAGCTTCAACTCGTCGCGCACCGTTCGCATGCGCACGGGCCACATCCGAATCGGCAGCGTCGGACCGAGTTTCGGGTCGCGGCGCACCATGGCCCAGAACACGCCGAAGG
>NZ_BAGD01000174.1 GCF_000308635.1 Nocardia otitidiscaviarum NBRC 14405
GTCGGTGCCGCCCTGCTCGGCGCGATCTTCTGACCATGCCCCTCGTCGATCTGCTCGAGTGCCTGCGGCATCACCCGATCCGCACACTCGAGCAGCCGATCTACACGACACCCCTCGGCGTCTGGCTCTGGTAGCCATGCCGAGCAAACCG
>NZ_BAGD01000173.1 GCF_000308635.1 Nocardia otitidiscaviarum NBRC 14405
TAGGACTGTAGGTGTTCACACGGGCAACGAGCGCGATCACCTTGTCGTGATGCTGCCGGTGGCGCGTCTCGATCTCGACATACGCTGTGGCATCGAGGTTCTCGGTCGCGGCGACGAACGCACGCAACGCCTCGATCGTCAACGATTCCT
>NZ_BAGD01000172.1 GCF_000308635.1 Nocardia otitidiscaviarum NBRC 14405
CGTGCTCATCCGGCCCGCCGTGACGCCGGTGTCGACCGGCCGACACGCGCGGCCGGAGTGAACCCGTGGCCGCCATCTACACCACACCGCGACCGATGGAGGGTGACGTGATCGCCGAAGTTGCCGCCGTCCTCGGCGGCGTAGGGGCC
>NZ_BAGD01000171.1 GCF_000308635.1 Nocardia otitidiscaviarum NBRC 14405
ATCGGCGTCCAACCCGCACGAGTTCAACGCGATCAACACGATGTCGTCGGCCCCGACACCCCACTGGTCCGCCAACCGATCCGCATGTGCCCTGCTGTCGAGCATGTCCAACCCCTGTCATTGATGTTGTCGTGCAACGAGATTCGC
>NZ_BAGD01000170.1 GCF_000308635.1 Nocardia otitidiscaviarum NBRC 14405
GTGGTTGCATCGCTGCGGTTGAAGGCATCCGCGTAGCGGTATCCGACCGAGACGCCCGCGGCGACGGTGCCGCCGCCGACCGTCGCCGCGGAAACCCTTGCGGTCCGCGTGTTGACGGCTGCGGCGATGCCGCCCCCGTTCGCGGC
>NZ_BAGD01000169.1 GCF_000308635.1 Nocardia otitidiscaviarum NBRC 14405
TAGCCCTGATGCCGGTAGTCGAACCCCGGATCTTCGAGCGGATAGCTGCGTTGACCTTCGTCCGCAGATCAGCGCGGAACCCCTTCGCCAAGGTCGCACGCGCCTCGACATCCATCCGGACACCGAGAGAGCCGGCCTTCACC
>NZ_BAGD01000168.1 GCF_000308635.1 Nocardia otitidiscaviarum NBRC 14405
GCAGTTCCTTGACCACACCGACCTTGACGCCCTTCAGATCACCCCGCCAACCGCGGTGCCGGTGTCGGCGTCGTCGGTCACCTCGGCGACCTTGCGCGCGTGGGCGAACATCGCGCCGCGTGTGGCGCGCCGTTGAT
>NZ_BAGD01000167.1 GCF_000308635.1 Nocardia otitidiscaviarum NBRC 14405
CGAACCGTCCCCCGGTGCTGACCGAGGGATGTCGTCGCCCGGCGCGACTACTCCCGCGCCGGGCGACGACATCCCTCGGTCAGAGATCGGAAGAGCGTCGTGTAGGGAAAGAGTGTAGATCTC
>NZ_BAGD01000166.1 GCF_000308635.1 Nocardia otitidiscaviarum NBRC 14405
TACGTTCCAAATGCAGCGAGCTCGTATAACCCTTTAAGAGTTGCTCTTTTTGTTTGGTAAGTTGCAAATCGAAGTTTTAGATTGAGTTCTACGTCGAGCGGCCGCGATATCCTGCAGATGCAT
>NZ_BAGD01000165.1 GCF_000308635.1 Nocardia otitidiscaviarum NBRC 14405
CGAGATCTACACTCTTTCCCTACACGACGCTCTTCCGATCTGCTTGGTGCGCCAGTCGGCGTCGGCGGTGCGGTCGTCCGGGTCGACGCCGACGACTGGCGCACCAAGCACGCCAAGGA
>NZ_BAGD01000164.1 GCF_000308635.1 Nocardia otitidiscaviarum NBRC 14405
TGGGAGCAATCAGAAATCAAAAGACAAAAAAGGGATGGGTGGGGTGGTGGTTGAGTGCGCCAAAATCTATCGTATTAATACGATAGATTTTGGCTACTTTCGTGGTGGGCTTTTGGTGC
>NZ_BAGD01000163.1 GCF_000308635.1 Nocardia otitidiscaviarum NBRC 14405
ACTTTTAACACCAGGAGGTGGATGTGGGGCCAGGAAATATGTCAATAACGATACGGGACTTCTAACAGTGACTCGCGGCCGCGATATCCTGCAGATGCATCCAGTACTAGTATGGCCC
>NZ_BAGD01000162.1 GCF_000308635.1 Nocardia otitidiscaviarum NBRC 14405
ACTAGTATGGCCCGGGGGATCCTTGGACCGTTAATTCATATATCGAAGTAGCAGGTTGTTGCCCCGCCTGATGTTGCCACTACTTGCTCATGACAGTTTTTTTAGGCAATGCA
>NZ_BAGD01000161.1 GCF_000308635.1 Nocardia otitidiscaviarum NBRC 14405
GGGCCATACTAGTACTGGATGCATCTGCAGGATATCGCGGCCGCACGGTCATCAATTCTTTAAGTGCGGAGGCGCCAGGGGGCACAGAGAATCTTTTTTTTCATAGCGGGCCC
>NZ_BAGD01000160.1 GCF_000308635.1 Nocardia otitidiscaviarum NBRC 14405
GGGCCATACTAGTACTGGATGCATCTGCAGGATATCGCGGCCGCACGCCCATATAAACGATCGGATAAATAGCTGAATTTCCATGCCTTACGCGGTTGTCAGGACACAAGCAC
>NZ_BAGD01000159.1 GCF_000308635.1 Nocardia otitidiscaviarum NBRC 14405
CAACACGCGGACCGCAAGGGTTTCCGCGGCGACGGTCGGCGGCGGCACCGTCGCCGCGGAAACCCTTGCAGATCGGAAGAGCGTCGTGTAGGGAAAGAGTGTAGATCTCGG
>NZ_BAGD01000158.1 GCF_000308635.1 Nocardia otitidiscaviarum NBRC 14405
GGGCCATACTAGTACTGGATGCATCTGCAGGATATCGCGGCCGCTTAATTAACTGGCCTCATGGGCCTTCACTTCACTGCCCGCTTTCCAGTCGGGAAACCTGTCGTGCCA
>NZ_BAGD01000157.1 GCF_000308635.1 Nocardia otitidiscaviarum NBRC 14405
GCTGAATACCTGGATTCTCGGTGTCACAGGTGCAATCCTCGCGATCATTGCGTTGATCGTGGTTATCGGCGCGGTCGCCGGTGGCGACA
This sequence comes from Nocardia otitidiscaviarum NBRC 14405, assembly GCF_000308635.1. Taxonomy (GTDB): domain Bacteria; phylum Actinomycetota; class Actinomycetes; order Mycobacteriales; family Mycobacteriaceae; genus Nocardia; species Nocardia otitidiscaviarum. The sequence goes on from NZ_BAGD01000157.1 coordinate 90, forward strand.
AGGAATCCTCGGACCCGACCGC
>NZ_BAGD01000156.1 GCF_000308635.1 Nocardia otitidiscaviarum NBRC 14405
CTACCAGGCGTAAACACGATTACCAGCGAGCCCCCGGTCTCCCCGAGATCGGGGGCTCGCTGGTAATCGTGTTTAGATCGGAAGAGCGTCGTGTAGGGAAAGAGTGTAG
>NZ_BAGD01000155.1 GCF_000308635.1 Nocardia otitidiscaviarum NBRC 14405
GCCGCGCAAGGCAAATTCGCGTTGGACAAGGCCGGAGATGCCTTGAAAGAGTTCACTCTTCGCGGGTCCGACATGTCCGAGTCGTCGCAAGCGGCGTACGAGAAGAT
>NZ_BAGD01000154.1 GCF_000308635.1 Nocardia otitidiscaviarum NBRC 14405
TACTGCCTCCAGCCCATGCGCTGCCCGACCATGCGGGCGTACAAGGGCAGCGCATGGGCTGGAGGCAGATCGGAAGAGCGTCGTGTAGGGAAAGAGTGTAGATCTC
>NZ_BAGD01000153.1 GCF_000308635.1 Nocardia otitidiscaviarum NBRC 14405
CGCCTGGAACTACATCGTGAACGCCATCGTGGACGCCGACGCAGTCGGCGTCCACGATGGCGTTCACGATGTAGTTCAGATCGGAAGAGCGTCGTGTAGGGAAAGA
>NZ_BAGD01000152.1 GCF_000308635.1 Nocardia otitidiscaviarum NBRC 14405
ATGCCTCGGCGTGCTGCTGTCGCACCGTGTTCCCGGCGTCGCGACCATCACCCAGCCGACAGCGCTGCTCGAGGCCGTCGACTCCCACAACACCGGCCGCATGTGC
>NZ_BAGD01000151.1 GCF_000308635.1 Nocardia otitidiscaviarum NBRC 14405
CGCGGCGGCGGGCGGCGAATCGCCGGTTGACCTTCTGCTCGGCAGCGCGCCGTTTTGCCGTGATCTGTTTCTGCGCTTCGGTTTTCGGTCGCGCGTAGTGCGGCTT
>NZ_BAGD01000150.1 GCF_000308635.1 Nocardia otitidiscaviarum NBRC 14405
CCCACCGAGATCTACACTCTTTCCCTACACGACGCTCTTCCGATCTAGGTCAGCTCCCTCGGGGCGCGCCGTGCTCGCTGCGCACCCCGAGGGAGCTGACCTTGC
>NZ_BAGD01000149.1 GCF_000308635.1 Nocardia otitidiscaviarum NBRC 14405
AAGGCCGTCGAGGTACGCGAGGGCGCTGCCGTCCTGCCCGCTGGCAGCCGATACGCCGGATTGCCGATCAACGCGACCGGCAACCCCGTCCGAGCCGCCTACGAC
>NZ_BAGD01000148.1 GCF_000308635.1 Nocardia otitidiscaviarum NBRC 14405
GCGGGCCCGGGTCGGGCGCGGTCTCGGGCAGTTCCGGTGGCACCGCCGTGACCCGGGCGGCCGTGCGTTCGCGGCCGCGGGCGGGTCCGTGTTCGTGGTCGCGG
>NZ_BAGD01000147.1 GCF_000308635.1 Nocardia otitidiscaviarum NBRC 14405
CGACGCCGCCCGGCTCGCCGCCTGGGCCGAAAGCGTCCAACGCTGGGAACTCACCGCGCCGATAACCACGATCAACGCAATGATCGCGAGGATTGCACCTGTGA
>NZ_BAGD01000146.1 GCF_000308635.1 Nocardia otitidiscaviarum NBRC 14405
CGGCGACCACCGAGATCTACACTCTTTCCCTACACGACGCTCTTCCGATCTCCCGGTGCCATGCCCACCGACAGTCCGGAGAAGATGGCGGGCATGGCACCGG
>NZ_BAGD01000145.1 GCF_000308635.1 Nocardia otitidiscaviarum NBRC 14405
CCGCCGCGCTCGGCCTGGAAGTGCGGGCCAAACCGTGAAACCGCTTCGGACACCGGCCGACCCGGCGAAGACGATCAAGGACTACCTCGCCGCCGTCGTGCCC
>NZ_BAGD01000144.1 GCF_000308635.1 Nocardia otitidiscaviarum NBRC 14405
GGGCGTCATTCGCCACTACGAGAGCAACACCGAAGGCCGCACGATCGGCATCGGCGAGCAACATGACGATCTCGGTCCCCTTGCTGCATTCGTTCGCGAGGGT
>NZ_BAGD01000143.1 GCF_000308635.1 Nocardia otitidiscaviarum NBRC 14405
CCGGCGTGCGACGCGCTCACCGTGGGCCGCCCAGCCCGGATCTCCCGCAAGGGCACGCCGTCAATGGGTTGCCAGCAAACCGCCTGGTCGCTAACCTCTGG
>NZ_BAGD01000142.1 GCF_000308635.1 Nocardia otitidiscaviarum NBRC 14405
GACATTGCGTGCCAACTCTGTGCTGCCGGATTGCTAACGGTGCGAGAACCTTTCACGATCATGAAACGACCGCCGCTCACTCCCAAGGGGGTATCTTGTCC
>NZ_BAGD01000141.1 GCF_000308635.1 Nocardia otitidiscaviarum NBRC 14405
CCAAAAGCCGTCATCGACCTTGAACCACGTCACTGCGGAGTGCCTTTCACGCGTGACTCACGGGACATACGCACGAAAGGCACTCCGCAGTGACGTGGTTC
>NZ_BAGD01000140.1 GCF_000308635.1 Nocardia otitidiscaviarum NBRC 14405
ACCGAGATCTACACTCTTTCCCTACACGACGCTCTTCCGATCTGATCGTCGAACTCGGGTTCATCGAATGCAGCAAGGACCGGTCATATTCGACGATCTC
>NZ_BAGD01000139.1 GCF_000308635.1 Nocardia otitidiscaviarum NBRC 14405
GCCGCGCTCAACGCCGGATGGGTGCCGCCGCTGGACATGTTGCGTGCCCTGCATGTGATAGTCGTAGCCCGATCCGACATCGGCGTACCGAGTCGCCGAG
>NZ_BAGD01000138.1 GCF_000308635.1 Nocardia otitidiscaviarum NBRC 14405
AACCCGTTCCTGCCGAGCATCCTGCAATTCCCGCGGGTTTTCATGCTCGCCGGTGTCGGCGTCGTCGGTCACCTCGGCGACCTTCGGCATCCTCGCCCGC
>NZ_BAGD01000137.1 GCF_000308635.1 Nocardia otitidiscaviarum NBRC 14405
CGCGGTGTGGGCGTATCCGGTTCCGGCCTGCAAGTCGGTGAGACTCATCGTCAACACCACCGACACCGGCACACCCCGATGAGACCCCAGGTTCTCCGGA
>NZ_BAGD01000136.1 GCF_000308635.1 Nocardia otitidiscaviarum NBRC 14405
CACGCTCGAGCGACACCGCGGCCGGGTGCTCGGCACCGAGCAGTGCTGCCGCTTCCTCGTAGATCGGTTGAATCCTGTCTCGCAGGTCGCGAGACGTGGT
>NZ_BAGD01000135.1 GCF_000308635.1 Nocardia otitidiscaviarum NBRC 14405
ACACCGCGCCCCGCCCGCGCCCAGCGGGTGAGCGCGGCCGCAACTCCGGCGCCATGCCCGCCGCCCCGCCGCGGCGCGGTCAGAACTCGCCGCCGTCCGGCCCGCCGCCGCGCCGCCCCGGTGGCGGCAGCGGCGGCAGCGGCGGTTCCCGAACCGGCTCGGGCCGCAAGCGTTCGCCCTGGAAGATCGTGCGCCGCACCCTCTACGTGCTGCTGGCGCTGGGCATCATCCTGCCCAGCACGGTCTTCCTCATCGCGTACTCGACCGCGTCGGTGCCGCGTCCGGGCGATCTGAAGAACAATCAGGTCGCCCTGATCTACGCCAATGACGGCAGTACGGTGCTGTCCAAGGTCGTTCCGCCGGAGGGCAACCGCACCGACGTCACCATCGACCAGATCCCGCCGCACGTGCGCAATGCCGTGATGGCGGCCGAGGACCGCGACTTCTACACCAATCCGGGCTTCTCCTTCAGCGGTTTCGCCCGCGCGCTGCGCGACAACCTGATGGGCAAGGACACCGCGGGCGGTGGCTCCACCATTACGCAGCAGTACGTGAAGAACGCGCTGGTCGGCAACGAGCGCTCGCTCACCCGCAAGATGCGCGAGCTGGTCATCTCGGTGAAGATGGCGCAGGAGTGGTCCAAGGACGACATTCTCACCGCGTACCTCAACACCATCTATTTCGGCCGCGGCGCGTACGGCATCGACGCGGCGGCCAAGGCGTACTTCGGAAAACCGGTGCAGGAGTTGACCGTTGCCGAGGGTGCGGTGCTGGCGGCGACCATTCAGCAGCCGTCCAACCTGGACCCGGAGAAGAATCCGAAGGCCGCCGAGCAGCGCTGGACGTACGTGCTCGACGGCATGGTCTCCAGCGGTAACCTGCCGGCCACCGAACGCGCGAATATGCAGTACCCGCAGGTGGTTCCGGTCGCCTCGCTGGGTGACAAGAGCCTGGACCAGGGCCCGGAGGGCCTGATCAAGTCCAAGGTGCTGGAGGAGCTGAGCGCCGCCGGCATCAGCGAACAGCAGCTCAACACCGAGGGCCTGCAGATCACCACCACCATCGACCCCCAGGCGCAGCAGGCCGCCGTGGACGCGGTGACCTCGAATATGAACGGCGAGCCGGAGAACCTGCGCACCGCCGTGGTGTCGGTGGATCCGCAGACCGGCGCCGTGCGCGCGTACTACGGCGGTGAGAACGGCGCGGGCTTCGACTTCGCCAGCGCGGGTCTGCCCGCCGGATCCGCGTTCAAGGTGTTCGGTCTGGCCCAGAACCTCGAGATGGGCAAGCCGCTGTCCACGCTGTACGACAGCTCCCCGGTCACCGTGAACGGCATCGAGATCACCAATGTCGAGGGCGAGCAGTGCGGTATGTGCACCATCGCCGAGGCGTTGAAGCGCTCGCTCAACACCAGCTTCTACCGCATGATGCTGGATATGCCGGGCAACGGCCCGCAGAAGATCGCCGATATGGCGCACAAGCTGGGCATTCCGGAAAGCATTCCGGGCGTGGGCGAAACGCTCACCGAGCCGGGCGGGGTCGGCCCGAACAACGGTGTCGTGCTGGGCCAGTATCAGGTGCGGGTGCTGGATATGGCCTCGGCGTACGCCACGCTGGCCGCCTCCGGCGTCTACCACGCGCCGCACTTCGTGCAGAAGGTCGTCGCCTCCGACGGCACCGTCCTGCTCGACCGCGGTGAGGTGGCCGGTGAGCAGCGCGTCTCCGCCGCGGTGGCCGACAATGTGACCGCCGCGATGGAGCCCATCGCCGCCTACTCGCGCAACCACGGCCTGGCGGGCGGCCGGGTGTCGGCCTCCAAGACCGGCACCCATCAGCTCGGCGACACCGGCGAGAACCGCGACGCGTGGATGGTCGGCTACACCCCGCAGCTGGCCACCGCGGTGTGGGTCGGCACCGAGCAGGGCGATCGGCTGCGCGGCGCGGGCGGCGGCATGATCTACGGTTCCGGACTGCCGTCCGATATCTGGAAGGACACCATGGACGGCGCGCTCGAGGGCCAGCCCAAGGTGAAGTTCCCGAAGCCGGGTTCCATCGGCGGCCAGGCCGGTGTGCCGTCGTGGTCGGCCCCGTACACCGCGCCGTCGTCCGAGGCTCCGGTGGAGCCGCCGGTGGTCATCACCCAGACCCCGGTGCAGGTGGGGCCGTTCACCCTGAATATTCCGGGGCTGGCACCGAATCCGCAGTCGCAGCAGCAGACTCCACAGAACATGCCGCAGAATCAGAGCCCCTCCGATGACGGCGGACCGCTGCCCGGCCAGCCGGTCGCGCCGTCGGACGGCTCACCGCTGACGACCGCACCAGCGCCCACGCCGCGGTCGGACAATGGCAACGGCTACGGATCACCGAACAACCGGTAGCCTCTTGCCGTGATCGAGCAGGAGTTGGTGCGCGCGCCGATGGCCGACGAGCACTCGTCGCCCATCGGCGCGGACACGGGCGGGGGACGGCCGATGCACGAAACACCGGCGCGGTACGCCGCACCCGCGCCGCTGGCGGGGGATCTGCTTTCCGCCGATGAGCGGGACCGGCCCAGCCGCAACGATTCCCTGGTCGCCCAGCTGAGCACCCTCACCGGTGGTCCGGTCGGCGATCACGCCCTGATCGGGCGGGTGCGGTTCTGGACGCCCATGCGGGTGCTGTTCGCCTTCGCGGTGGTCTTCCTGGCACTCGGCTGGGGCAGCAAGGCCCCGTGCATTCAGCAGACCGTCGACGACAACGGCGTGATCGGCCTGGACTGGAACGACGGCCGCCAGTACATCGCCATGTGCTACTCGGACACGGTGCCGCTCTACGGGGCCGAGCGCCTGAACGAGGGTGCGTTCCCGTACAAGAAGCAGTGGACCGAGACCGGGGCGGACGGCGAACCGCAGGTGCGGTACATGGAGTATCCGGTGCTGTCGGGCCTGTACCAGTACGGGTCCATGCAGGTGGCCAAGACCTGGGATGCCGCCTCCCAGCTGTGGGGTCTGCCGGGCGCGCTGCAGGTGGTCATCTACTTCAATGTGGTGGCGCTGGGCCTGGCCATGGCATGGCTGGTGACGGTGTGGGCGACCGCGCTGCTGGCCGGTCGCCGGGTCTGGGATGCCGCCCTGGTGGCGTGCTCACCGCTGGTGCTGGTGCACGCGTTCACCAATTTCGACGCTCTCGCAACGGCTTTCGCCGCCGGCGGCCTGCTGGCCTGGGCGCGGCGACGTCCGGTGCTGGCGGGGGTGCTGCTGGGTCTGGGTGGTGCGGCCAAGCTGTATCCGCTGCTGCTGCTCGGGCCGATCCTGGTGCTGTGCCTGCGCGCCGAGCGGCTCGGGGACGAGGGCTACGGCACCTCGCTGTCCTGGCACCGCCTGGGCCCCATACGTTCCGGGCTGACCGCCGTCGCCGCCGCGGCCGGTACCTGGGTGGCGGTGAACCTGCCCATCGCGGTGCTGTATCCGAAGGGCTGGTGGGAGTTCTTCCGGCTCAATACCGAACGGCACGCCGACCCGGATTCGGTGTACAACGTCATCACCTCCTTCACCGGCTGGGCCGGATTCGACGGCTATCTGAAATCCGGTGAATCGCCGTCGATCCTGAATCTGGTGTCGCTGCTGCTGTTCCTGGCCGCCTGTGCGGGCATCGCCTGGATCGCGCTGACGGCGGCGCGGCGGCCGCGCCTGGCGCAGCTGGCCTTCCTGGTGGTGGCGGCCTTCCTGCTCACCAACAAGGTGTGGAGTCCGCAGTACTCGCTGTGGCTGGTGCCGCTGGCGGTGTTGGCGCTGCCGCATCGGCGAATCCTGTTGGCGTGGATGACCGTCGACGCGCTGGTCTGGGTGCCGCGGATGTACTACTACCTCGGCGAGGACCGCAAGGGTGTGCCGGAGCAGTGGTTCACGGGCACGGTGATCCTGCGCGATATCGCGGTGATCGCGCTGTGCGTGCTGATCATTCGGCAGATCTACCGGCCCGCAGCGGATCTGGTGCGCCGCGACGGGGTGGACGATCCGGTGGGCGGTGTACTCGACCACACCGCGGACCCGGTGTTCCCCTGGCTGCCGCGCCCGCTGCGGCCCCGACCGGACCGGGTCCTCACGACCACCTGAGTCGCGCGATCGGGTAGCGGACCCTGCCCCGAATGCCACGGTGCCCCGCGAACCGCTTCCGGTTCGCGGGGCGCCTACGCGTCGTGCCGGGTCGGCCTCAGCCGCCGATGAAGCGGGCCAGCTGCGGTACCGCCTCGCCCGGATGCTTGGCCTGGAAGCCCTCGCCGATGGCCTCCATCTTCCAGTCGGACCCGGACTTGGACAGCTTCGCCATCGCCATGGCGGTGAAGGGCATACCGCCCGCCAGGGTGAAGCGCGCCATCTCCTTGTCGCCGTTGGCGTCCACCAGACGGCAGAAGGCGTTGGTGACCTGCTCGAAGGTGTGCCCCTTGTAGGAGGTCACGATGAACAGCATGGTGGTGACCGGGGCGGGAACCCGGGTGAGGTCCACCATGATCTGCTCGTCGTCGCCCGCGCCCTCACCGGTCAGGTTGTCGCCGGAGTGGCGGATGGAGCCGTCCTTGGAGACCAGGCTGCCGTAGTAGACGACATCCATCACGTTCATGCCGGCGAACAGGACCACCGAGGCGTCCAGGTCGATGTCCACGGCCCGGCTGCCGAACATGCCGCCGCGCTTGACCGGATCCCAGCCCAGGCCCATTCGCACATAGGTCAGCGCCTGGCCGCCCTCCTTGCGGAGGTTGACCCGCTGGCCCTTGACCAGGCTGACCGCGCCGCCGGACTGCGGCAGGTCGCGATCGGGTGCCGGTCCGGGCGGCGGGAAGCCGGGCGCGGCACCGCCGGGGGCACCCTGCCCCGGCGGCGGGTAGCCACCCGGTCCACCCGGCGGGAAGCCGCCCTGCGGCGCGTAATCCGGTACGGGCGGCGGATATCCGGTGCCACCCGGCGGCGGGTAACCCTGTCCCGGCGGCGGATAGCCCTGGCCGGGCGGCGGGTAGCCACCCTGTCCCGGCGGCGGGTAGCCACCGGCGGGCGGGTAGTCCGGCGCGGGCGGCGGGTACTGCCCCGGTGGCGGTGATGCCGGGGTCGGCGGTACGGGCGCCTGCGGCTGGCGGGGCGGCGGTGGAGCCTGCTGCTGGCCGGCCGGTTCGTTCACCTGCACGCCGTGATCGGTGACCAGCGCGGCGAAACCACCGGCGTAGCCCTGCCCGACGGCGCGCACCTTCCAACTGCCCTGTCGCCGATACAGTTCCAGCGCGATCACGATGGATTCGCTGCTGAGCCCCTCGATCCGGTACTCGAACAACGGATTTCCGGACTGGTCGGACACGTGGGCGACGGGCGCGGGAATCTGCCCGAAGCTGCCGCCGGGCGTGTCGAGCGTGATGACGGCCCGGATCTGCGCGATATCGGCGGGTACCGCCGACAGCGACACCGCCAGCGCGGCGGGCTGCCCCGACGGTGCGGGTTGCAGGTTCACGCCGGGACCGCTGGGCTGGTTGAAGAAGACGAAGTCGGCGTCCGACCGGACCTTTCCGTTCTCGGTGACCAGCAGTGCGGACACATCCGCGGGTGCGCCGATCTGAACCGAGATCACGACGTCGTTGACGGTCAGAGGACCGTTCTGGCCCTTAACCAGTGTTGCGGACAAGATCGACCCTTCGCTTGTCGGTGCGTTCGTCAGCCACTCTACGAGAAACACGCCGTACCTGCGCCGAGGGTTTTCGGTTAGGGTGGCGGCGACAGTCCGAGTACCGGGGGACATGAACCACCCATGGCGCAGTTGTTCGAAAAGTCGAAAAAGGTCATCGAGGCGCAGCTCGCCGGGAGCAGTATCCGGGCGATCTCCGGGTCGATGGTGGCCTACGAGGGAAACATCCAGTTCAAGAGCGCCGGTTTCGGTGGCGGCGACGGTGTGCTGGCGGGTCTGAAGCGCCGCGCCACCGGCGAATCGCTCTCACTCATGGAATGTTCGGGCAATGGGCGGGTCTTCTTCGCCGTGAACGGCCAGAACGTCACCGTGGTGAACCTGAACAACGACACGCTCCAGGTGGAGTCGCAGCAACTGCTGGCGTTCGCCGGGAATCTGCGCACCGACGTGACCTTCGCGGGCCTGCGCGGCGGGGCCACCGGCGCGGGCCTGTTCACCACCAAGGTGAGTGGCCAGGGCCAGGTGGCGTTGCTGTCGGCGGGCGGCCCGCTCATCCATCTGGAGGTGTCGCCGCAGTATCCGCTGGTGGTGGATCCGGATGCGTTCGTGGCGGCGCGCGGCAATCTGAATCAGTCCTTCGTGACCGATGTTTCGTGGCGGTCGGTCATGGGCCAGGGCGGCGGGGAGGCGTTCTCGCTGCGCTGGGAGGGGCAGGGCGTGGTCTTGATCCAACCCGCCGAGCGGTGAGAGGGCGCACGCGATGTTCGAGAAAGTGAACAGCAAGGTCGTCAAGGTCCATGCGGGCCAGGCGGGCGGCGTGGTCGCGCGCACCGGCTCGATGCTCTTCTACCAGGGCGACATCTCGTTCTCCCCGCATCAGGTACCGGGTGCGAGCCAGATGGGCGGCATGGGCGGCCTGATGGGCATGGCCGGGCGGATGATGGCGGGCGAGCACGAACGCACCATGCTGGCTCAGGGCAATGGCGAGGTGCACTACGGTTTCGCCGGTCTGGAGGTGCACGTGGTGCACATGCAGCCCGGGGCCACCCTGCGCGTGGAGGCGTCGCGGCTGCTGGCCAATACCGCCGGGTTGCAGAGTTCGATTGTGTCGGTGGCGAGTTCGGGCGGCCAGGGCGGTCGCGGCGGCCTGATGGGCGCGCTGCGCGGTGCGGCGTCGGGGGTGCTGACCGGCCAGGGCATGTTCACCACCCAGCTGTCCGGTCAGGGTGCGGCGGTGCTGCTCGGCCACGGCGGCTTCATCGAATTGCAGGTCGGCGGACCGAATCCGGTGGTGGTGGACCCGCAGGCGTTCGTCGCGTCCTACGGCAATGTGCAGACGGAACTGAAGACGGCGATGAGCTGGCGCGACGCGGTCGGGCGCGGTTCGGGCGAGGCGATGCAGCTGCACTGCGTCGGCCAAGGCGTCGTATTCGTGCAGGCATCCGAAGAGAAGCTGTGAAGCGATGAGTTACCAGAATCCGGGCGGATACCAGAATCCCCAGGGCGGCTACCCGAATCAGCCGGGCGGATACCAGCAGCAGCCGGGCTACCAGCAGCCGCCCGGCGGCTACCAGCAGCCGCCCGGCGGCTATCAACAGCCGCCGGGTGGTTACCAACAGCCCGGCTACCAGCAGCCGCCGGGCGGATACCAGCAGCCCGGCGGTTACCCCGATCAGCCCGGTGGATACCAGGGGACGGGTCAGCAGCCGTTCGCGGGCGGCTATCAGGGCGAGCAGCCGCAGGTCCTGAGCCCGATGAATCTCGGTGAGAGCGACAATATTCCGGGCAACAACTACGCCTACTGCATCGATCTCGACCGGCCCTGGTTCATGCGCAAGGGCGCGATGATCGCCTACTACGGCGATATGCGGTTCCAGTCGCTGTCGCACGGTGTGCAGGGCAATCTCATGCACATGGTGGCGCAGCAGTTCTCGGCGCCGCTGTTCACCGGCGACTACGTGGTGGCGGAGGGCCACGGGAAGCTGATCATCGGCGACCGCGGCTACGACATCAATTCCTACGACCTCGACGACGGCAACCTGACCGTGCGCGCCGCGAATCTGCTGGCGTTCGAGCCCGGCCTGTCGCTGAACCAGTCGATCGTGCCCGGCTTCCTCACCCTTATCGGCACCGGCAAATTCCTGGCCTCCTCCAACGGCCCGGTCATGTTCGCCGAACCGCCGCTGCGGGTGGATCCGGAGGCGCTGGTGGGCTGGGCGGACTGCCCGTCGCCGAGCCACCACTACGACGAACGCTGGATCTCGAGCTTCCTGGCGGCCGGTGCCGCGCGTTTCGGCGTGAACTCCGGTGAGGAGCGCCAGTTCGACTTCACCGGCGCGGGCACGGTGCTCATTCAGTCGTCGGAGAAGGTGCTCGACGATTCCCACCTGGTTCGCACCCTGGAGGGCCAGCTCCAGAGCGGGATCACGCCGAGCGGTCTGCAACGCCTGCAGGGCGTGATCATGCAGCAGTTGAACGCCCAGCAGCAGCACTGATCACCCACACCGCCGAGAACCACCACTCGCCGGGGCACGCCGGTCGTCAGCTGCCGGTGACCCGCCGGGCGGTCCGGCCGTGGCAGTATCGGCGGAGTGAGCGACGGTGGAGTCGATCCGGCGGCCGGCCAGCGGCCGACCGGGCGCGGCGATCCGGCGGTAACGCACGAACAGTATCTGCGGGCGTTCCGGCACCCCGGCGTGTCCCGCGAACAGCTGCACGATCTGCTCGACGCCGTGAACGCCTTCCTCGACTCGATCACCCCGCGCGAGGGCGAATACGTGCCGCGGGGCGGGTGGGCCCCCGAATCCACGGCCCTGGCCTTCCGGATCGGCCGCGCGGTGGAGCAGGTGCTCGCCGAACGCGACGCGGCCGACCGCGAGCGGCGGCGAAGACGCGAGATCCGTGATCGGCTGGTCACCGCGCTGGACGCCGTGCTCGACTGTCTGCGCGTCCTCCCGGATCTCGCCGAGACCGAGGTGAACCTCGGCACCACCGCCATCAACGAGGGCTTCCAGGTGTTCGAGGACGGGTCGGTGCGCACCACGCGGGCGCAGGAGCGTGGCGCGGATATGGGCGCGCTGGAGCTGCGCCGCGCCGAACTCGACGAACAGATGACCGATGCGGTGGCCCGGCGCACCGGACTCATGAACGAGACCGCCGACGTGCTGCGCGAACGACTCGGTGTCGCACCCGACGGCGTGGGAATTCCGTGGGTGATCACGGCGGCCGCCCGGGGCGGGCTCGATATCGTCGAACCCTTCGAATTCGCCGCCCACCACCTGCCGACCTCACCGCTGCGGGAGCTGGTGGTACAGCTGGTGGCCGATATCGAATTGGCCCGGACCCTCGAGGACGAGACGCCCCTGCTCGGTGGCGACGCGGTCACCGGCGACGACGCGAACGCGGAATAGCCGCGAATCCGGCGCACGCGGGCGGTCGTGATGGGAGCCTGAATTCGGACCGGCTTTCGCCAGAAGGAGCGTTCGGGTGAAGAAGCTCATCAATCGTCCGGGGGATGTGGTCGAAACGGCGCTCGCCGGGATGGCCGCCGCCCATCCGGATTTGCGTATCGATACCAAGCGGCGACTGATCGTGCGCGCGGACGCGCCGGTACCGGGCAAGGTGGCCCTGGTGTCCGGCGGCGGGTCCGGGCACGAGCCGCTGCACGGCGGTTTCGTCGGGCCCGGCATGCTCGACGCCGCCTGTCCGGGGGAGATCTTCACCTCCCCGGTGCCGGACCAGATCCTCGCCGCCACCGCGGCCGTCGAGGCCGGGGCGGGCGTGCTGCACATCGTGAAGAACTACACCGGCGATGTCATGAATTTCGAGATGGCCGCCGAACTGGCCGAGGCCGAATCCGGCGGCGAGGTGCGGGCAGTGGTGGTGAACGACGATGTGGCCGTGCAGGACAGCACGTACACGGCCGGGCGGCGCGGCGTCGGGGCCACCGTGGTGCTGGAGAAGATGGCCGGGGCGGCGGCCGCACAGGGCAGGCCGCTGGCGGAGGTGGTGCGGGTGGCCGAAGCGGTGAACGCCCGTTCGCGCAGTATGGGGATGGCCCTGACCTCGTGCACGGTGCCCGCGGCCGGGCATCCGACCTTCGAACTCGGTGACGACGAGATGGAGATCGGCATCGGTATCCACGGTGAGCCGGGACGGGAGCGGATGCCGCTCGCGCCGGCACGCGAGGTGGCCGCCCTGCTGGTCGAGCCGCTGCTCGCGGATCTTCCGTGCACCAGCGGGGATTCGGTGCTCTGCTTTGTGAACGGGATGGGCGCGACGCCGCTCATCGAGCTGTACGTCATGTTCGACGAGGTGGCGCGGATCCTGCGCGGGCAGGGGATCGAGATCGCGCGATCGCTGGTGGGCCCGTACATCACCGCGCTGGATATGGCCGGCTGCTCGGTAACCCTGACTCGACTCGACGACGATCTGGTTTCGCTGTGGGACGCGCCCGTGCGTACCCCGGCCCTGCGATGGGGGATGTGATGGCAAAGCTGAACGCGGCCGCCTGGGTGCGGTCCTACGCGGCGCTGATCGATCAGCGCGCCGCCGAACTCACCGCGCTGGACGCGGCCATCGGCGACGCCGACCACGGGATCAATATGCAGCGCGGCCTGGCCGCGGCGGTGGCGGCGCTGGCGGACGCGCCCGGGGCGAGCGCCACCGAGGTGTGCAAGCAGACCGGCATGATCCTGGTGCGGACCGTGGGCGGGGCCAGCGGACCGCTGTACGGCACCTTCTTCCTACGGGTGGCCGATGGCCTCGAATCCGGCACGGACGTAACGACTTTCGCCAAGGCGTTTCGCGCCGGGCTGGAGGCCGTGATGGCGCGCGGCAAGGCCGAACGCGGCGACAAGACCATGGTCGACGCGCTCGCCCCGGCCGCGGACTGTCTGGACCGGCAGTTGGCCGTGGGCTCCGGCCCGGCCACCGCGCTGGAGGCGGCGGTCGCCGCCGCCGAGGCGGGGCGCAAGGCCACCGCGCCCATGCAGGCCCGCAAGGGGCGCGCGTCGTACCTGGGCGAGCGCAGTGTCGGACATATAGATCCCGGCGCGATGAGCGCCATGCTGCTGGTGCGCGCGGCCCGGCAGGCGCTGCGGTGAGTGTGTCGGCGCGCGGGTCGGCGTAGCCACCGAGGTAGCGCCGTGGCGATAAAAGGGACAGATCGCCCATGGCGTCCAGCGGTTCGATGGCGCAGGATCGAGGCATGATCGAGCTGAAGGACAAGGCGGCGGCCTTTCTCGCCCTGCATCGCCCCGGCGATCCGGTGATCCTGCCGACCGTATGGGACGCCTGGTCGGCAAACCTGGTGCGGGAGGCGGGATTTCCGGCGCTCACCGTCGGCAGCCATCCACTCGCGGACGCCATGGGCAAGAGCGACCAGGAGGGGATGGCCTTCACCGATGTGGTCGCCCGGGTCCGCGAAATCACCGGGGCCGTGGACATTCCGGTCTCGGTGGATATCGAATCCGGCTACGGTCTCGACGCCGCCCGCCTGGTGGAGGGCCTGCTCGAGGCGGGTGCGGTGGGCCTGAACATCGAGGACACCGTGCACAGCGAGGGCGGCCGACTGCGCGATCCGGCCGAACACGCCGACCGGGTCGGCGCGCTGCGCCAGAGCGCCGATGCCACCGGCGTCCACCTGGTGGTCAACGCCCGCACCGACGTCTTCCTGCGCCCCGCCGCCGACGCTCCGGCCGACCGTTTCGAAAGTGCGGTCACCCGGCTGAAACTCGCCGCCGAAGCCGGAGCCGACGTGCTCTATCCGGTCGGCCGCCACGAACCCGACGTGCTGCGCCGCCTGTGCCGCGAACTCCCGCTGCCGGTCAATGCCATCGCCATCCCGGAGTCCGGGGAACCCGCGGCGTTCGCCAAGGCGGGGGCGGCGCGGGTGAGCTTCGGCCCGTTCCTGCAACGCGCCCTCGCCGCGGAAGTCGGTCGGCTGCTGGAACGGTGGCGCTGAACACTCAACGGGTTTCGGAGCGGTCGAGCATCCAGTCGACCATTTCCTCACCGGCCAGAATGCCGGTGCTGCGGGTGACGGTGAGGTTGGGGTGGGTCCACGCGAGCTGCTCCAGCTCGCCGTGGCGGGGGCGGATGGCCGAGTCGGCGGCTCGCAGCATCTCGGCGTCGAGCGCGCCGTCCCCGGCCGCGAGCAGGCGGGCTCCGGCATGCAGTTCCCCGGCGGCGGTGAGGCGGCGGCGCACCTCGGCGACGGCCCGGCTCTTGCAGACCGCCGTGGGCATGCTGTAGATCTTGCGGCCCTGCTGGGAGGCGGACCAGCCGCGCTCCCGGCACCAGGCGTCCCAGTCGGCGAGGAAGCCGGTGGGCACGAGTTTGGGTTTGACCACCAGGTAGCAGAACAGGTGGTCGGCCACCCGGAATTTGGTGGCCCAGGAGTCGTCGATGCGGGCCCGTAGTTCGGCGCTGACCTCGGAGAGCGTGGCGCTGGTGGCGCGCACCTCGGCGTCGAGGTCGATGCGCCAGCGCATATCGGGGACGCCGTTGACCAGGATATTGCCCCCGTTGCTGGTGATGGCGTATCGCCAGGGGGCGCCGGGTAGTCGAATCCGGTTGAACTGCTTGATGGTTCGGGTGGTGGTCGGGATCACCGCGGCCGGGGCGGTGAGCGTCGCCATGCGCTGTGCGGCGATGACGGTCATGAACGACAGCGGAGCGCCCTCCAGGTGCTCCACACAGACCGTGCGCGGCTCCGGAGACTCGCCGAAGGCGTTGCGCGAATAGATCATCGTGCGATCGAGATCGGTGGCGATGAGGGTCTTGCGGTACAGCGCGGGTCTTCGGTCCACCATTACTGCTTCACGTCCTTGATCAATCCCATGCAGGCATAGGCCAGCTCGGGTACTACTTCCACGGGTACCCCGCGCGCCTGCGCGAGCATGCGGATATGGGCGTGTTCGGGGGCGTCGGCCTCGCGCACCAGCACCTTCCACGGCACACGCCGCAGCAGGACGCGGGTGGTCTCGCCGACGCCCGGTTTCACGAAATTCACGCTGGAGATGCCGTATTCGGCCCGCACCTGCTCCACGGAATCCCAGCCGGCCCAGGTGGGGCTGCGGTCGGCGGCGCGGAGGGCGGCGAGATTGTCGGCGACCCGGGGGCGCACCGCGTCGAAACGTGCGCTCACGGTGTCGAGCAGACGGGCGGACACATCGTCGGCGGCCAGTTCACGGTAGAACTTCGCGCCGTGGAAATCGCCGGGCCCGATGAGGGTGTCATTGAGCACGGTGCGCGAAACCAGGCCGGAGACCGTGGAATTCAGGCATGCCGAGGCGATGAGGAAGTCGTCGCGGGTGCCGTAGGTGCGTACGCAGCTGCCCGGATCGGCCAGCACCGCCAGCTCGTCGTCGAAGCGCGCCCCGCCCGCGGCGTGGTAGGCGTTCAGGGCGGCGGTGAGTTCGCGGGTGATGGCCCCCTTGCCGGTCCACCCGTCCACGAACACGACCTGCGCCGGATCATGGTGCCGGGCAAGGTAGTCCAGCGCCACCACGTCGATGCCGCGATCACGCACGATGGACACCGCGTAGTGCGGCACCTCGAGCGCGGGCGAACGGTGACTCAGCCATCGCCGCATGAGAACACCCACCGGCGTCCCGGCCCGCGCCAGCGAGGCCAGCACCACCTCGTCGCCGCGTTCGGCGACAACGAGTTCGGCCACCGTCGCCACCGCCAACGCCAGCCGTTCGGCGCTCTCGTCCAGCACCCGGTCGAACAGCTCCCGATACGCCGCGTCCGGCTGATACTCCACCGGCAGCGA
Organism: Nocardia otitidiscaviarum NBRC 14405; assembly: GCF_000308635.1. Lineage (GTDB taxonomy): Bacteria > Actinomycetota > Actinomycetes > Mycobacteriales > Mycobacteriaceae > Nocardia > Nocardia otitidiscaviarum. The sequence continues at coordinate 13,427 of NZ_BAGD01000135.1, forward strand.
CTCCGCGTAGTGCGCCACCCCGTCCTGAATCCGCCGCTCCCGCTCCGCCACATCGGCTTCCAGATCCACCCCGGACAGATCCTCGAGCAACCACGCCACCTCGTCCGGCGCGTAGGACCCGAACTCCGGCCCGCGCAGGGGTTTCGGCAGGGCCGCAGGCTCGGCGATACCCGCCCGCGCTCCGGCCGTACCGCCCGCCACCGAATCGCCCACGGTCGCGGCACCCGCCGCCGCGCCGCTATCGGTCGCAACGCTGGCAGACGCCTCTACCACGGTCGCTTCGGTCCGGGCGGCGACCCGCGCCGTCATCCGGTAGTCGGTGCGGGCGACGGCGAGGGCGCGGGGGTCGGCGTCGGGGACGACGGCGAGCACCACGTCGGCTCCGGAGGCGGTCAGGACGTCGACGAGGCCGCCCGGCTCGGTGAGCCGCTCGGTGTCGGCGGGGGTGTCGATGACGACCAGCAAGATCGGGTCGGGCGCGCCGGGCTCCGGCCAGCAGGCGTTGTAGAGGTACCGCGGGACCTCGTCGGGTTCCGGTGCGGTGAAACGGAATCCGCGCCGCAGCGGGTATCCCGGCTCGTCCAGCACGTAGGCCGGTGACCGCGTGGTGGTCTGGTACCGGGTCGGCACGCCATCGTCCGCCAGCGCCGCCGCGAGACGCAGCGGTAGGTACATGAACTCCTCGTGCCCCAGCACGATCACCGGGCGCCCTACCCCGGCGCACTCCAGCGTGGCAACGCCACCGGCGGCCCCAGCCCCCCGGCCGCCCACCGCCTGCCCATCGGCGTTATCAGGGGCCACCTCGCCGCTCGGTGGCGACGTCACCGCATTCGGCGTCGGTGCTGCATCCTCCGACATCCGCCCGGTAGTCGGCATGATCGCAGCGGAATCGGCGACCAGCCCGTCGACCACGCGGCCGTCCTGCCCACGCTCTGCGCCGACAGCGGCGAGCATCCGGTCGGTCGGCCAGGGCAACGCGTCCAATTCCCATCGCAGCCGTTCGGCGGCGGCCGCCAGGGCCGTCTCGAAGCGGTCCGCGTCGGCGGCGAGCAGGCCGTGCCGCCCGCCTTCGGGCACATCGTGCGGCCACGGCAGTTCGATCCGGGCGAACTCGCCGCGCCGCGCGGCGACCGGGTTGAGTTCCGGATCAGGCAGGGCGGCAACCGATTCGGTCAGTCGCTCGGGCAGCAGCGTCCGCCCGGACGCCAGGCAGACGGTGTCGATGCGCACGCCTAGTTCGGCGGCGGCCGCGTCGAAGGCCGCCTTGTCCGCGTCGGTGCGCATGTCCACCAGCGAGGCCAGCACATAGTGCGGGCGCGGAGTGAACGCGTGCAGGGCGCGAATGGCGTCGATCGCCGTCGCCCCCGTGGAGATCTCGTCGTCCACCAGCACCATGGGCAGCTCGTTGCGGAAGATCTCGGCGGGCATGGGCTGGAGCAGATGCGAGGTGGCGTGCGAATGGCCCTCCTCGAATCCGGTCAGCGTCTCGGCCGCCGCCACGTCGCGTCGGGTCGAGTGCAGATAGCACGCGGCCCGCATGCGCGCCGCCACGCAGTGGCCCAGACCCGTTGCGGTCTCGGCGAATCCGAGCACCACCGCGGCGGTTCCCGTCGCCGCGCCGCGGCCGTGGTCACCGTCCTCGGCAGCACCGAGCACATCGAGCACCAGATCGCCCAGCCGGTCGGCCGCGTCGATCACCCGGTGCGGATCGGTGGGCAGGTGTTTACCCAGCACGGTCGAGACGAGCAGGTGCGCCCGCCGCGGATTGCGCCGCAATCCGGGCTCGATCAGCTCGGTGATCCGCCACCGCGACGGCACGAACGAATCCCCGTGCCGCAGTTCCAATCCCAGCTCCCGTGTCGCCCACGGCGCGAAGCTCACGATGCCACCAGTTCTTTCAGCAGATCCACGAACGAGACTCCCTTGTTGGTGACGCCGAACGCCCGGGCCCGCAGCAGTGTTTGCAGCGCCCAACTGCGGTGCGGGCGCATCTCGTTCATCTTGTTGCGGTACTCCGAGGCCGCCACTCCCCCGACATCGGCCTCGAGGATGTGCAGCGCGTCGGCGTACTCCTCGTGGGTGACCACCGAGAGGGCGTGCACCGCCGCCACGTGCGAGGGATGGATGACCGTCTTGCCCTGGATCCCGTTGGCGCGGTCCAGGGTGATCTCGCGCAGCAATCCGTCCAGGTCGCGGCTGACCAGATACTGCCGGAACGGCACCGCGTCGGATTCCGCGAACGGCGAGGTGCGCAGCTGCGGCCGGAACATGCGCTCGTGATCGGCGAAGTACTCCCACACCGGCCCGGTGATGGTGAATCCGGTGCCGTCGACGCGCCCGAGGTAGTTGACGATATCGGCGATGACGTCCGCCACCACGCGCACGTCGTAGATGGTGAGGTCGCGGTCGCGGCGGATACCGAAGTTGGAGCACATATCCGTGGCCCCGATGCGCACCGCGAGCACCTGTTCCCGCCGCGGGGTGAGCAGTTCGCGAATGGTCTGGAGTTCCTCGTCGCGGGTCTGCCGATGCACCAGCGCCGGTGATTCCAGCACCGGCATGCCGAAGACGGTGCGGCCCAGCCGTTCCGAGGCGGTGGTGATGGCGTCCAGGTATTTGGGTCCGCAGGCGCTGTCGAATTTGGGGAAGACGAAGCCGAGCAGCGCACTGGCTCCGCCGCCGAGCATGTCCACGATCTCGCCGATGGTGTCGGCGTCGCGCACCCGTACGAACAGCAGCGGATGCGCGTCGGTGCCCGCGGCCAGGGCGTCGAGGGTGTCCACCACCTGGCGCTTGCCCAGTTCCAGGTCGTGGTCGGCGACGGCGTCCTCGAGGTCGATGACCATGGAGCAGACGCCGCGTTCGGCGCGCCGGGTGATGGTGGCGGTCAGGTCGGCGCGGGTGGCGGGCACGTAGAGGGTCGCACCGAGGGCCATGGCGAGCAATTCGCGGTCGGTGGAATCGCCGAAGGGTTCAGGAGCGCGATGGAACAGCCGCCGGATCTCGGGACCGGGTAGTTGCCGGAAGTGCCGCAGCGGTGTGCGCTTGAAGAGCGAGACCGGGACGGCCGCGGCTTCCGGACAGGTGGTACTCGCGGTCATCTGCGCCCGTTCTTTCCCTTCGTGTGTGGCTATTTCTCGGCTTTTCGCATCCGGTCGACCACCCCGGCGATGAATGCGGCGGCGGCGTCCAGCTCGGACACGTACGCCCAGTAGTCAGGATGCCGACCGGTCAGTCCATCCGTGGCCCGATCGATCCGATCGGATTGGGCATCGAGTACCGAACCCCATTCGTCGACCAGATCTCGGTGCACGGCCAGCATCTGCGCGTCACGCAGTTTGAACCGGACGGCTTTCACCTTCTGCTGCGGGTCGGCGCGCACCTCGCGCAGCAGGGTCAGCCGGTCGGTGACGGCGTCGGCCCGCTCCTCGGCGGTAGCGAGATGTGCGCGCGCGGATGTGGTCAGTTCAAGGGCGTGCTCCGGGTTGTCGTCCGCCAGCGCCTCCCGGGCCCGGGTGAGTTCGGCGTCGGCGGCGTCGATGGCTTGCTGGCTGTCTCGCTCATTGTTCGCCAAATCCGCCGAACTCGCAGCGTTGAACTCGCGCAGCAGCGCCGAATAGGCGGAACCGACCCGCTCCAGCCGGTGCCGGGCGGCGGCCAGCCGGGTACTCGCCGAGGACAGCGCCCGGGTAGCCGAATGTTGTTTGCCGGGAGCATCTTCCAGTGCCCTTGACAGCGCCTTGGTGCACGCCTCCAACGCGGTGGCGGCCTCCCGCACCACCCCCACCGGGGCACCCGCCACCGCCGCGTCGAGTGTGACGAGCCCCTCATCCACAGCGGTCGCGCTCCGGCGCACGGAGGGGTATCCCGCGTACGCGGACTCGTTCGCCGCCTGCCGCGCCCGCTCGGCCGCCGTGCGCACCTGCAACACCAGCTGCGGCACCGCCCCCATCACAGCGACCGCGTGCTCGATCTGCGCCTGATTGCCGCGGTAGAAGTCATCCACCCCGCGCGCCGCGTCGGTCAGCCGGCGCACCACCGTGTCGATCTCCGGCTGCGGCACCCGGAAGCCCTCGCGTTCGGCCCGGTCCAGCCGCTCGGTGAGGGCGAGATACGCGGTCGCGGCGTCGTAGCATCGCGCCCGCACCGGCTCCCACCGCGCCTCCAACCCCCGCTCCGGCTCTAGCTGCGTGGACGCGGTGGCCCCCGCCTCGGCGATGCTCTGCCGATGATCCATGTCCAGGAACGCGGACGTCAGCACCTGCCGGGCCCGCCCCACCCACTCGTCGTCCCGGGACGACCGGAACCAACCGCGTCTACGCCCTGCCACGATCCCGATGGTAGGTGGTGACCGATGTGTCCGGCCCGCGCGTTTACGAGCTCGGCGAGCCCCGCGATTCACATGTTGGCCTCAGCTTGCTCGTTACCAAGCGCTCGGAAAGCTACTAGTGTCGTAATCGCGGACCCGGCGATTCGGACATTGCCGGGTTGACCACTAGCTACACAAGACTTTCCAACGGAAGGATTCCCGCATGGGTGTCAGTTTGTCCAAGGGCGGCAATGTTTCGCTGACGAAGCAGGCGCCGAACCTGACCGCCGTCGCGGTCGGCCTCGGCTGGGATGTGCGGACCACCACCGGGACCGACTTCGACCTGGACGCCAGCGCCATCGGGCTGAGCACGGAGAAGAAGGCCGTATCGGACGGCCACTTCGTGTTCTTCAACAACCTGAAGTCGCCCGAGGGCACCATCGAGCACGCGGGCGACAACCGCACCGGTGAGGGCGAGGGCGACGACGAGGTCATCAACGTCGACCTGGCCAATACGCCGCCCACCGTCGACAGCATCGTCTTCCCGGTCTCCATCTACGAAGCCGATTCGCGCGGGCAGAGCTTCGGCCAGGTCCGCAACGCCTACATCCGCGTGGTGGACCGGTCCAACGGCACCGAGCTGGCCCGCTACGACCTCTCCGAGGACGCCTCCACCGAGACCGCCATGGTCTTCGGTGAGCTGTACCGCAACGGTGCGGAGTGGAAGTTCCGCGCCATCGGTCAGGGCTACGCCTCCGGTCTGTCGGGCATCGCCCGCGACTTCGGTGTGAACGTCTAACACCCGACTCACCACCGAGGGGGCTCGGATCGACCGAGCCCCCTTCGGCATACTCGACCCGATATACACACGCCGACTCACTTCACGAAAGGCCACAGCCGGTGCGAATATTCGGCCTCTCCATCGTCGTCACGATCCTCTCCCTGATCGTGGCGTTCGCGTACGGCACCCAGGGTGCCATGGGCGGACTGAAGGCGCTGGCACTGTGCGCCATTCTGGGCATCCTCGAGGTGTCGCTGTCCTTCGACAACGCCGTCATCAATGCCACCGTCCTGCAACGGATGAGCGAGTTCTGGCAGAAGATCTTCCTTACCATCGGCATCCTGATCGCCGTCTTCGGTATGCGTCTGGTCTTCCCGCTGGCGATCGTCTGGATCACCGCGGGTCTCAGCCCGGTGCAGGCGTTCGATCTGGCACTGAATCCGCCCGCCGACGGCGCGCTCACCTTCGCGGACGGCAGCCCCAGCTACGAGAAGCTGCTGACCGACGCGCATCCGCAGATCGCCTCCTTCGGCGGCGCGTTCCTGCTGATGCTGTTCCTGAACTTCATCCTCGAAGAGCGTGAGATCACCTGGCTGAGCTGGCTGGAGCGTCCGCTCGCCCGCCTCGGCAAGCTGGATATGCTCGCAGTGGTGCTGGCCCTGGTCGGCGTGGTGCTGACCGCGGAGTTCGTCTCCGACGACGCACACCGCTCCACCGTGCTGCTGGGCGGCATCCTCGGCATCGTGACCTACGTGGTGGTGGACGGCCTCGGTTCGCTGTTCCACACCGAGGAGATGGTCGAGGAGGCCGAGCACGCCTCCGGCCCGTCCGGGCTGGCCAAGGCCACCGGCAAGGCGGGTTTCTTCCTGTTCCTCTACCTGGAGGTCCTGGACGCCTCGTTCTCCTTCGACGGTGTCATCGGCGCGTTCGCCATCACCTCGGATCCGATCATCATCGCGCTGGGCCTGGGCCTGATCGGTGCCATGTTCGTCCGCTCCATCACCGTGTATCTGGTGCGCAAGGGCACCCTGTCGGAGTACGTGTACCTGGAGCACGGCGCGCACTGGGCCATCGGTGCGCTGGCACTGATCCTGCTGATCTCGATCGGTGTGCACGTCAACGAGATCATCACCGGTCTCGTCGGTGTCGCGTTCATCGGCGCGGCCTTCATCACCAGCATTATTCGCAACCGGCGTGAGGGTGAGCCCGAAACAGTGGGTGACAAGGAAGTCACGCCGGTAGGCTGAGTCTCGCCTATCCATCGACTTCCCGCACCCGCCAAGCACATTCGGCGCGGCGGGTGCGGGAAGGTCATGAAATCCCTGAGGGGGGATGCGGTGTGAACCGGTCCAAGGTCACGCTATCCAAGGCCACGCCGTCGGTGAATCTCACCAAGCCCGGCGACAGTCAGGGCGCCATGCGCGTCAATCTCAACTGGTCGCAGGGCCGCAAGCGGGGACTGTTCAAGCGTTCCAGCGCAATCGATCTCGACCTCGGCTGCCTCTACGAACTGGCCGACGGCACCAAAGGGGTGGTGCAGGCCATCGGCAACAATTTCGGATCGCTGGACGCCGCCCCGTACATCCGGCTCGACAGCGACGACCGCACCGGCGCTGCCACCGGCGGCGAGAACATGCACATCAATCTGGCGCGGCCGGAGGCGTTCCGGCGCATTCTGATCTTCGCCTTCATCTACGAGGGCGTGCCGAACTGGGCCGCCGCCGACGGGGTGGTCACCCTCTTCCCGACCGACGGCCGCGAGATCGAGGTGCGGCTGGACTCCCCGGTGGACGGGGCCCGATCCTGTGCGGTGGCCCTGCTGACCAATAGCGGAGGCGGGCTGACCGTGCACCGGGAAGTCAACTACGTCAACGGGAATCAGAGCGCCGTGGACCGCGCCTACGGGTGGGGAATGGACTGGCAGCCCGCGCGCAAGTAGCCGTGCCGCACGCCGTGGGAGCGGTTCAGTGCGGGACCGGCACCAGGTCGCGGCGCGGGTCGAGAAACGGTTCGGATGCCGGGCGGCGTCCGCGCGGGGCGGCGCGCAGGAAGGCGAAGAAGAACACCACCAGCAACGCTGCGCGGCCCCAGACGCCGAACTGCACGATGTTCTCCTCCACCTCGGCGGTGTATCCGGCGCCCAGGGCGTAGAAGTAGCGGAAGACGCCGATGCCGATGGCGGCGTCGGCCAGCAGGTAGCCCGCGACCGCCGTCCACGGCACCTCGAGCAGGACCAGGAACGGGATCAGCCACAGGGTGTACTGCGGTGAATGCACCTTGTGGAACAGCAGGAATCCGCACAGCATGGCCCCGCTCACGCCGATCCACGGATACCGGCCGGTGGTGGCGTGCCGTCGCCAGCCCAGCCACAGGGCCAGCGCGAAGGAGGCCAGCACCAGTGCGGGCGAGACCAGCGAGACGACGTCCTGGAAGGCGCGTTCGGCCTCCATACCCGGCTCGAACAGCGGCCGCAGCCCCCAGTACCAGATGGAATTGGTGGTGATGTCGGCCTGACGCAGCTGCTGGAAGGTGATCGAGGCACGCCAGCCCTCGTAGCCGGCCAGGGCGAAGGGCAGATTCACCGCCACCACCGTGCCGACGGCCGCCGCCACCACCGCGAACGCACCGCGCACGTCGTACCCGCGCAGGCTCCGCCCGGTGACCATGACGTAGACGGCCAAGGGCAGTACGAAGATTCCCGGATACAGCTTCAGGCAGAACCCGAGTGCCAGCAGCACCGCCGCCGCGATGCCCCGCGCCCGCACCGAATACCGCGTCGGCACCGTCATGACGTAGACCGCGGCCACGGCCGCGCAGACCACGGGCAGTTCCCAGTTGTGGAAGGCGTAGAGCACCAGCGGCGGTCCGGCGGACCACAGCAGCGCGGCCGGACCGGACAGTCGGCCCAGCATCCAGGCGGTCAGCAGGGCGAAGGGGGCCAGCAGCAGCGCGGAGTGCAGCAGGAAGGCCGCGTCGTCCTGCGCGCCGAGCGCCCCGAGCCACATCAGCAGGCCGCTCAGCACCGGATATTCGACCGCCCCGCCGGTCAGCATGCCGTCGGCGGTGATTCCGCCCGACAGGTACGGGAACACGTGCTCGTTGATATCGCGTCCCAACCAGAGGAACTGGATATCGGAGTAGCAGACGTCGGAGTCCTTGAGCGTGTCGAAGACGGTGCTGCGACCGTCGGCGGTGAACGGGCCGCCCGCACAGCGCGCCTTGTTCAGATACGCCAGCACCAGGGTGGCCCCGCACACCAGTACCGAGGTCAGCGCGATTCCTAGCCTGCCCGCGCCCCCGAGACGGCCGACGGCTTCCTGGTCGGCGACCGGCTCGATGGCGGCGGGTCGGTTCGGCATGGCCCCCACCCTAGGCCGCGTATCGTCGACCGGCCGCCTCATCCCACCGGAACTTTCTCCGAAGCCGCCCCCCGCACGGCGCCCGCGCCGGACCCATGTACCCTTGTCGGGTTGCTGACGCAACGAACCCTCCTGCCCACGGACCGTCCGTGGGCCGTTCCTAGTCCACAGGAGGTGATGAGGTCCGTGCGTCATTATGAAGTGATGGTTATTCTCGATCCGAGCCTGGACGAGCGCACCGTCGGCCCGAACCTGAACAACATGCTCAATGTTGTGACGGCCGAGGGCGGCAAGGTCGACAACGTCGACATCTGGGGTCGCCGCCGCCTGGCTTACGAGATCGCGAAGCAGAGCGAAGGTATCTACGCGGTGGTCAACCTGACCGCCAACTCGGACACCGTGAGCGAGCTCGACCGCCAGCTGGGTCTGAACGAATCGGTGCTGCGCACCAAGGTGCTGCGCCTCGACAAGAAGTAAGTCCAGTCCTCCAGCAAGTGTGCTCGTAACTGTCTGTGCCCGCCTCTAGGCTGAGCGCAACAGCGAGTGCACTGCGGACTGCACCGGAGAGCAGGAGGAATAATGGCCCAAGGCGACACGGTCATCACCGTCATCGGAAACCTGACGGCTGACCCCGAACTTCGATTCACGCCCGCGGGCGCGGCCGTCGCGAACTTCACCGTCGCGTCGACGCCCCGCATCTTCGACCGTAATACCAATGAATGGAAAGACGGCGAAGCGCTTTTCCTGCGCTGCAACATCTGGCGTGAAGCTGCGGAGAATGTCGCCGAGAGTCTGACCCGGGGCTCGCGAGTGATCGTGAGCGGACGACTCAAGCAGCGCTCCTACGAAACCCGCGAGGGTGAGAAGCGCACGGTCGTCGAACTCGAGGTCGACGAGGTCGGTCCCTCGCTGCGGTATGCCACCGCGAAGATCAACAAGACCACCCGTGGCGGTGGCGGTGGGGGCGGCTTCGGCGGCTCCGGCGGTGGCGGCAACTTCAACAACTCCGGTGGTGGCGGTGGTCGGGGTGGCCAGCAGCAGAACGCTGGCGGCTCCGGCGGCGACGACCCTTGGGGTAGCGCGCCCGCGGCCGGCTCCTTCGGGGGCGGGCATATGGACGATGAACCGCCGTTCTAGACAACGGCATCGGAGCCTCCGAGAGGTGAGGCTCCCGAAATTACGGAGTAGATGACCATGGCCAAAGCACCGGCGCGTGAAAAGGTGCTGAAGAAGAAGGCTTGCTCCTTCTGCAAGGAGAGCAAGTCCGGCATCGTCAAGATCGATTACAAGGACACGACGATGCTCCGCAAGTACGTCTCCGACCGCGGCAAGATCCGCGCGCGTCGGGTGACCGGCAACTGCGTGCAGCATCAGCGCGATATCGCTGTCGCCGTCAAGAACTCGCGTGAGGTGGCCCTGCTGCCTTACGTGTCCACGGCTCGCTGAGAAGGGAAGGCACAGCAATGAAGTTGATTCTTACTGCTGATGTGGACAACCTCGGTGCGCCCGGCGACACCGTGGAGGTCAAGGACGGCTACGGCCGCAACTACCTGTTGCCGCGCGGTCTGGCGATCGTCGCCACCCGTGGTGCCGAGAAGCAGGTCGCGGGCATCCGCCGGGCGCAGGACGCCCGCAAGGTGCGCGACCTCGACCACGCCAACGAGCTGAAGCAGGCCATCGAGGGCCTGGAGTCGGTCTCCCTGTCGGTCAAGACCGCGGGCACCGGCAAGTTGTTCGGCTCGGTCACCACCGCCGATGTCGCCGCCGCCATCAAGGCCGCCGGTGGCCCGGTCGTGGACAAGCGCAGCATCGAGCTGCCGAAGGCGCACATCAAGAACACCGGCAAGCACGGCGTCGTGGTGCACCTGCACCCGTCCGTGGTCGCCAAGTTCGACCTCCAGGTCAACGCCGCGGAGTGACATCCGGGGATTGAGCCCGGGATCGGAGGCCATCTTCACCGCGAGGGTGGCCTCCGATTCGTTTGCCCGCTGATGGCTTTCGGGTGTTAACGGTGTTCATCGGGTCGGTGTCCCGTTTGCCGATCCACAGCGGTTGTCGCCCTGGGGATTACCGGTCGAAACCAACCCCTCTCGTTGTGTCGCAGGACACATTTCAGGGGGCTGCCGTTCACCCAACACGCCCGAATGTTCATGTCCAGCGACACGCCGTACCGAATTGATCCACAGTTGCGCACAGTGCGAATTGCACCACTGCCTGCGGATTGATCTATTCGGCCCCGGTTTCTCCCCAAGTGATCCACAGGGGGTGCACAACAGCTGGTGAACAATGCCCACGTTATCCCCAGATCTGTGCACAGCTCGGTTTGTCGGGTGCCCCGGCACTCGCCTACGTTCGCTTCGGTGTCGTGACCGCAGTCCGGTGACGACGTGTTCTCACGTATCCAGCGCTCGGCACCACGAGTTTGCCGACGCGCACTCGCAACGCCGCGAAGCGTCCCGAAACATGTCGGTGCGCAGGCGTACAACGAGTCATCGAAGGTGGTTGGAGATGAGAGAGGACGGTCGAGTCTGATGGCAGTCGTCGACGACCGCGGCCACGAGGAGCAGGGCCCGTCCTACGAGCCGCCCGGTGAGGATTTCGGCCGCCAGCCGCCGCACGACATGGCCGCGGAGCAGTCCGTCCTCGGCGGCATGCTGCTGTCCAAGGACGCCATCGCCGACGTGGTCGAGGTTATCCGTCCCGGCGACTTCTACCGCCCCGCCCACCAGGCCGTCTACGACGCCATCCTGGACCTCTACGGCCGCGGCGAACCCGCCGACCCCGTCACCGTCTCCGCCGCCCTGGACCGCCGCGGCGAACTCAAACGCATCGGCGGCCCCCCGTACCTGGTCACCCTGACCCAAACCGTCCCCACCGCCGCCAACGCCGGCTACTACGCCGAGATCGTCGCCGAGAAGGCCATCCTCCGCCGCCTGGTCGAAGCCGGCACCCGCATCGTCCAATACGGCTACGCGGGCGCCGACGGCCAAGACGTGGCCGAAGTCGTGGACCGCGCCCAGGCCGAAATCTACGAGGTCACCGAACGCCGCTCCACCGAGGACTTCGCCCCCCTGGAGGAAATCCTCCAGCCCACCATGGACGAACTCGACTCCATCGCCTCCCGCGGCGGCATCTCCCTCGGCGTCCCCACCGGCTTCACCGAACTCGACGAGGTCACCAACGGGTTGCACCCGGGGCAGATGATCATCGTGGCGGCGCGGCCCGGCGTGGGGAAATCGACCCTGGGCATGGATTTCATGCGGAGCTGCTCGATTCGGCACGGTTTGGCGAGTGTCATCTTCTCGCTCGAAATGAGCCGGACCGAAATCGTCATGCGTCTGCTGTCCGCCGAGGCGAAGATCAAGCTGGGCGATATGCGGTCGGGGCGGATGAGTGATGACGACTGGGCGAAGCTGGCGCGGCGGATGAGTGAGATTTCCGAATCGCCGCTGTTCGTGGATGATTCGCCCAACCTCACCATGATGGAGATCCGCGCGAAGGCGCGTCGTTTGAAGCAGCGGCACGACCTACGCCTGGTGGTGGTGGACTACCTCCAGCTGATGACCTCCGGCAAGAAGGTCGAATCCCGGCAGCAGGAAGTCTCGGAATTCTCCCGAAGCCTCAAGCTGCTGGCGAAGGAACTCGAGGTTCCGGTAGTCGCGATCTCCCAGCTGAACCGAGGTCCGGAACAGCGAACAGACAAGCGGCCGATGGTGTCCGATCTTCGTGAGTCCGGCTGTCTCCCGGCGTCGACGCGAATCCTGCGAGCAGACACCGGAAATGAGGTCACGCTGGGTGAACTGCTGACCAGCGGCGAACAGCCACTGGTGTGGTCGCTCGACGAGCGCATGCGTATGGTTGCGCGGCCGATGGTGAAGGTGTTCCCCAGCGGCCGGAAAGAAGTCTTTCGCCTGCGCCTGGCCTCCGGCCGCGAGGTCGAGGCGACCGGCAATCACCCGTTCCTGACCGTGGACGGGTGGATCCCTCTGGAAAAGCTCGCTGTCGGCGACCGCCTTGCGACCCCACGTGTCGTTCCCGAACCGGTGCACACCGAGCGCATGGCGGATGCGGAAGTAATCATGCTCGCGCACATGATCGGTGACGGCTCCTGTGTGAAGGGGCAGCCGATCCGATACGCCAGCATCGATGAGGAGAACCTCGCCGCGGTGAGCACCGCCGCAGCGCATTTCGGCATCACGCCCGTCCGCGACGAGTATGCCGCCGCCCGGGTGACGACGCTGCGCCTGCCCGCGCCGTACCGCCTCACACACGGCAAGCGCAATCCGATCGCCGCATGGTTGGACGAACTGGGACTCTTCGGCCTCCGCAGCTACGAAAAGTTCATCCCGCAGCGCATTCACACGCTACCCAACGATCAGGTTGCACTGTTCATCCGGCACCTGTGGGCAACCGATGGTTCGGTGCGATGGGACGCGAAGGGACGCCAGGCCCGCATCTATTACTCCAGCACCAGCCGTCGACTCATCGATGACCTCGCGCAACTGCTGCTCCGCGTCGGTGTCCACGGACGCATCAGGCAGGTCCGCAAACCGGGCTACCGTGACGGCTGGCACCTCACCATCGACGGCGCGGACAATCAGACAATCTTCCTGAAGAACATCGGCGTTCACGGTGCCAGGGGAACAGCCGCTGAGGCGGCGCTGCTCGAACTCGAGCCAATGACTCGAAACACCAACGTAGACACGGTACCCAAGGAGATCTGGAACAAGGTTCGCACCCTGCTGGCCACCAAGGAGATCTCACATCGCGAGTTCCAGGCTGCCATGGGCTCCCGCTTCTGCGGTTCCACCATGTGGAAGCACTCCCCGAGCCGTTCTCGCCTGGCGCGCGTCGCCGCCGTCTTGGACGACGCCGATATCGAGATGTTCGCGACGAACGACGTCTTCTGGGACCGCATCGTCGAGATCACCAGCCTCGGCGAGCAGGACGTCTACGACGGCACCGTTCCCGGCACACACAACTTCGTGGCACAGGGGATCGCCGTCCACAACAGCCTCGAACAGGACGCCGATATGGTTATCCTGCTGCACCGCCCCGACGCCTTCGAACGGGACGACCCGCGCGGCGGCGAGGCCGACCTCATCCTCGGCAAACACCGAAACGGTCCCACCGCGACGATTACCGTGGCGCACCAGCTGCATTTGAGCCGGTTCGTGGATATGGCGCGCGGCTAACGCGTTGTTGTAGGAGCTCACGCAGCGCTTTAGGCGCACAGTCAACTTCATGTCGACGGGACAGGACGCCTGTTAGGCCATCCGCAAGACGGCAACAAGTCAATTGACGGGCGACAACCTGGCTCAGGCCGTCGGCCCTACGCGCACGCGACCGCCACCCTCGTCGAAGGGTTACAAACCTACTGGAAACGGAACTTGTGCCTTCCGTAAGACACTCAATGTCACAGCTGTCGACTACGGTCAGTAGCCATGGCAACGATAAAGGGCGACCGGCCACAAGTCGCACTCCTGGTTACAGATCTCGACAACACCTTGTGGGACTGGTTCGGAGCCTGGCATGCCTCATTCTCGGCCATGTTAAGCAATCTTTCAGCCATGAGCGGGGTACCCCAGAATCGTCTTGAGGACGAAATCAGGACTGTGCACCGCCGACGGGGCACGACCGAGTACTCTGCACTACTCACCGAGCTCCCTTCTCTTCAGGAGCTGCACCCGAACGAGAATCTGTTAGAGGTCTACGACTCAGCTATCCATGTGCTCAACTCCGAGCGACTGCGAACCACACGCCTGTACCCCGGCGTCAAGGAAACCATCGAGGAACTTCGGCGACGCAACGTGCCAGTTGTTGCCTATACGGAAGCTGTCGCCTACTGGTCGGAGTGGCGGATCAAGAAGACCGGACTAGATGGACTCATATCGACGTTATACACCGCTCCCGACCACGACTTGCCATTGGGCCTTACGGTAGGTGATCTGAGAAAACTCCCCGCAGAAGACTACGGGCTTAAAGCGACCGATCACCGCCATACTCCAAAGGGGCTACTTAAACCGGATACCAGAATCTTGAGAAAGATAATCGCAGACCAACAACTGCAGCCTGATCAGGTCGCGTATGTCGGAGACAGCCTCATGAAGGATGTCGCGATGGCACAGCAAATAGGAGCACACGACGTTTTTGCAAAGTACGGCGTCGCACAGCACCGGACAGATTACGAACTCCTGCGTCGGGTATCCCATTGGACTGACGACGACATAGAGCGGGAAGAATCAATATCTGCAGGTCATGAAGTCCACCCAAGTTACACACTTGCAGAAGGGTTCACAGAGATTCTGCAATATTTCGATTTCAAGGAGGCCTAGTTGGAGAAGGAAGATATTCCCCACTATCTCGAGATGTGGAAGAAGACAATTGAAGTGCAGCAACATTTCAACGATATTGAATGGCGCATACGCGGACTCGCCATGACTGTTCTAACGTTTTCCTTCGGCGCCGCCGCAGTTGCCGCGAAGGACAGCACTGCGGTGAAGGTCTTTGGCCACTCAGTTCAACTGTCTTCCATTATACTGTTCCTGGGATTTGTGTTATGGATGTCCTTCTATTTCGTCGACAAAGTCTGGTATCACCGCCTGTTGACTGGCGCCGTACAACACGGCCTCGATCTTGAGCAGCAACTCAGAACCCATCTTCCACAAGCGGGCCTGACCGGACAGATCGGGAAGAGTAGCCCACAAGAGGTTCGGTTTTTCTTCGCATGGAAGAAGGAAGTGCATTCGACCGGGAAGCTCCGCCTCTTCTACACCATCGGGGGCGCAGCGCTGCTTATCGCGGCCATCGCACTCCAGCTCGGATCGGACTCGCCCCCTTCTCATACACGGGCCGATACACCAACGTCGATGGCCCGTCAATCATAGGATCGGCCACTACACCACACGATGCCCCTTCGAATCCTAGAAGAAGCCCAGAACCCGGTTCGCCGGTCTCAACGATGAGTCAGGAGTGTCGTAGGAATTGAAGGGTTGTCGACACAACGAGGGATGAACGTCGGTTCATTGTGCCGAACACGCGCCGAAGTCGCTCGGACACAACAGAATCGGGTAAGTTGGGCGGCGCGTCCGGGCGTCTTCCGGCCGCCGTTTCCTGATACGCAAGGAGTTTCAGATGCGCGTACTGCGCGGAGTCCTCGTTGGTGCTGTTATCGGCGCCGCGACCCTGGCCGGTGCGGGTGCCGCTGCCGCTGCCCCGCTCTCGCTCGAACCACATGCTCCGGCGGTGACCGAGCAGATCGCCGACAACTGCCAGACCGTCATCCACCCGCTGGCGCAGTTCTCCTGCATCCTCAGCAGCCTGTCCGGCTAGCCGCGATGCGCGGCCGGTCGCGGGGGACCGGTCGCGCCCGTTCGCGCGGCGGAGGGTGATCGGATGCGCGAGAAGCCTTGGTAATCGGGGTGCAATCGACCAGCATGGTCGGTATGGATGCCAGAGTGGCGCGGTTGTTGGATGCGCATGCGGCGGCTGGGCGGTAAGTCGAGGTCGGTGGGGTGCGGACCTTTGTGCGGGATGTGAGGGCGGGGCCGAGTGTGCTGCTGCTGCACGGGGTTCCGGTGTCGAGCTAGCTGTGGCGGAATGTGCTGGGGGAGTTGGCGGGGCGGGGGTTGCGGGGGGGGATCGCGCCGGATCTGCCGGGGCTGGGGTTGTCGGAGCGGCCGGAGGGGTTCGACTACAGCTGGAGTGGGTTGGGGCGGCATGTGGGGGAACTGATTCGGGTGATGGGGTTGGAGCGGGTGCATCTGGTGGTGCACGACATCGGCGGGCCGGTGGGGTTCGAGGCGGTCGCGGCCGATCCCGGGCGTATCACCTCGCTGACCGTATCGGACATCGTGGTGGCGGCGGCGTCATTTCGGAAGCCCTGGTCCATGCGGCCTTTCGAGGTGCCTGGGGTGAATCGGATGTGGTTGGCGGGCGCTCGGGGACCGGTCTTCCGTGCGCTCATGCGGCGCATCGGACTCGCCGCCGACACCTCGGTCACCGGAGCGGAGATCGACGTGCATCGGGCACTGCTGACCCGCGGAGACGGTGGGCGGGCATTCCTGCGGATCATGCGGTCGTTCGAGATGACACCGGAGAAGGAGCGACTGTACCGAGGAGTGCTCGGTGCGGACGACTATCCGGTGCAGGTGGTGTGGGCTCGCGATGATCCAGCGCTGCCCTTGACCAAGCATGGGCGGCAGGCGGCGGAGGCAGCCGGACTGGCGGAGCCGGACGTAGTGGCGGGCAGGCATTTCTTCCCCGAGGACAGCGCCCCCGCGATCGCCGACCGGATTGCCGCCCTGGTCGAGCGGGAGCAATCCTGAGGTCGGCGACGGCTCAGTCGAGTACGGCGTATGCCTCGACCTCGACGAGGACGTCGGGTTCGAAGAGGTAGTCGACGCCGATGGCCGAGACGGGCGGGAGTGGGCGGGGGATGGCGAGTTCGTCGGTGACGCGTTCGATGCCTGCGATGAAATCGTCGTATTTGTCGGGGGTCCATGCGGTGACGAAGAAGCGGAGGCGGACCACGTCGGCGAAGGTGGCTCCGGCTCCGGCCAGGCCGCGGGCGGTGTTGCGCAGGGCCTGTACGAGCTGTCCGGTCAGGTCGCCGGGCGCTACCGGATTGCCGTCGGCGTCGCGGGCGATCTGGCCGGCGACGTGGATGTGGCGGGAGCCGGTGCCGATCGAAACATGGTGGTACGGAACGGGGGTGAACATGCCGGGCGGGGTGAGTAGCTGCACTGTCACTGGTGATCCCTTCGCTGTCGGAGTAGGTATCCGATGTCTACCTGGTAGTCGGAGGGAACTTCAACGAGACTAGGTGTCATGCCGGAAACCTCCCCCGCCGACATCGGCGCCCCGCAGCTCACCGCGCAGCACCGTGAGCTGCTCGATCAGATGCTGGACAAGTGGTCGCTGCAGATCATGGACGCGCTCTGTGGAAAGTCGCTGCGCTTCAACGAACTTCGCCGGGCCATCCCGGTGGTGACGCAGAAGTCGCTCACCACCGCCCTGCGCCGGCTGGAGCGCAACGGCATGGTCGAGCGCGTGGTGATCGGCACGCGGCCCGTCGCGGTCGAATACCGCATCACACCGCTGGGAAAGTCGTTGCAGGGCCTCATCGACGCCCTGCTGCACTGGGCGACCGTCACGCTGCCCGATGTGGAGCGCGCCCGTGCCCGCTTCGACGAGGAAGCGCAGACCGCGCACGAACCGGCGGCCACCGCGCACCCGTAGGCCCGGCCATTACCCGACAGGTAATCGCTTCCGAGCGTTTCGCCGGGCACGATCGGTGGGACGAACCCGAACACCCGGAGGGATGCCATGTCCGCCTACGTGATTGCCCATCTGCGCGATGCCGCTCCGCATCCGGATATCGCCGAGTACATCGAGCGGCTGCCCGGGACCTTCGCGGAGTTCGGGGGGCGCTACCTCGTGCACATGAAGGAGCATGAGGTGAAGGAGGGGACTTGGCCCGGGCATGTGGTGATGATCGGGTTCCCGGGGATCGAGGAGGCGCGGGCATGGTGGGATTCGCCCGCGTATAGGGAGATCGCGCCGCTGCGGTCGCGGCATATCGAGGGGGACATCATCATGGTCGAGGGGGTGCCCGCGGATTACACGCCGACCGCGGCGGTGCGGGCCATCCGGGAGAGCGTGGCGGGCGAGTAGCGTCCAGGCCCGTCCCGAGGGATCCACGGCACTGAGCCCCGCCCGTTACGGGCGGGGCTCAGTGCCGTCCACGGGGTCGCTGATTACTTCCCCAGCGCGCCCTTCACCTTGTCCACGACGTCGCCGACCGCGTCCTTGATGTCCTCGGCGGCGTCCTTCAGCCCGGCGGAGAGCTGGTCGGCCTTGCCCTCGCCGCGCAGTTCGTCGTCACCGGTCACGTCACCGGCGGCTTCCTTGGCCTTGCCGGTGAGGTCCTCGGCCTTGTTGCTGATCTTGTCACTCAGAGACATCGAAAACCTCCGTATCGAGTGTTTGTGCCCGGATTCAGGCACCGATATGAGGACACTGGAGGCACGGGAACGTCACTCGGCTAACGATGAGACAACGGTCACGGATACTGGAGCGTGATGTTTTCGAGATAGCCGTGTCCTGATTGGTGAACGGTGAGGAGGCGTGGTGACCCCGACGGATGCGGCACATGCGGCAGAACTCGACGATGCCACCCTGGTGAGTCGGGCGCGGGACGGCGATGTTCGTGCATACGAACAGCTAGTCCTGCGCTATCAGGGGCCGATGTTCCGGTTGGCGGCGAAGATGCTGGCGGACCGGAGCGAGGCCGAGGATGTCGTGCAGGAGGTCTTCCTGACGGCGTGGCGACGGATCGGTCAGCTACACGACGATGCCGCGTTCGCGGGGTGGCTGTATCGGGCGACCACGAACCGGTGCCTGAATGTGCTGCGGGCCCGCCAGCCCGCGGCGGATGTGGATCCGGACAGCACTGTCTCGCCGCGTCACGACATCCGACCCGAGCACGCGGTGCAGGTGAACAGCCAATTGGAGGCGCTGACGGCAGCCCTGCAGCAACTCACCCCGGAGCAGCGGGCGTGCTGGCTGCTGCGGGAGGTGCACGGCCGCTCGTACGAGGAGATCGGCGACATCGTCGGTGCGAACGTCACGGCGGTACGCGGGCGCATCGCCCGGGCCCGGGTGCAATTGGCGGAGGTGATGAAGGCATGGCGATGACGGATGTAACCGATACCGACGAGGACTATCTGCTGCCCTGTGGGCGCGGTATGGAACAGGTGTGGCGGCGGCTCGACGCCGTGCAGTCGGGCAACGCGGACGCGCACGAGGCGCGCTGCGCGGACTGCCGGGCGGCGCGGGAGAGTCTGCTGGCGCTGCGCGAGGCCACCCAGGAGCTGATCGACGAACCAGAGCCGACGCCGCCGGACCTGTTCGGCCGCATCATGTTCGCGGTGCGCGCCGAGGTGCGGCGCGGGCAGACGCTGGAGCTGCCCACCGAACTGCCGGGCACGGTGGAGGTGAGCGAGCAGGCGGTCGCGGTGGTGATCCGCTACGCCGCCGACAGCGTTCCGGGGGTGCGGGCGCGCCGCTGCCGGATGCGCAGTGTCGGCACCGGGCCCGACGGCGCGAATATCGTGCGGGTGACGCTGTCCATCGCGGTGCGCATGCGCGGCGGCAGCCTGGAGGGCATCGTGCCGCTGGTGCGCCAGCGGGTGGCGGCCGCCGTCTCGGCGCGCGCGGGCCTGCTGCTCGGCCGCCTGGATGTCACCGTCGACGACGTCTACCAGGACCGAGACCGATGACGGTGGACGCGGAACTCGTCGTCTCGGACGCGGTGGTGGCCGCGGTGGCCGCGCGCGCCGCCGCGTCGGTGCCGGGTGTGGCACGGCTCGAGCCCGGCCTGCGCGGTCTGGTGGTGGGCTGGGCGCGCCTGGGCAAGCAGCTCCTTGTCGGCCAGGAGTCGGCGGCCTCGGAGGGGGTGCGCGTGCAGCGCACGGCCACCGGCGGTCTCGCCGTCCAGGTGGACCTGTCCCTGGGAGCCGAAAGTCGTGCCGCGACCGTGGGTGCGGCGGTACAGCGGGCGGTGATCGACACCGTCCGGGAGCAGACCGGAGTCACCGTCGACGAGGTGTCGGTGACCATTCTCGATATCGAGCCGGGGGCGCTGTGACCGCTGCGGCGGAATTGCTGGAAGCGATCGTCGAGGCGATCGAGGCGGCGGACGGGTTGCGCCCCGTCGCGCCGTTCGGTCTCGACGCGGTGACCTGGCTGCCCCGCGGCGGCCGGGCGTATGCGGTCGATCTGACGAAGGAGGTCGTCGAAATCCGGGTGGCGGCAACCGCTTTGCCGCTACGCCCGCTGGTGGAGCGACTGTCCACCGCGGTGCGGGCGCTGTTGCGGGACACCGCCTGGGCCGAGGCGGCTATCCGCGTGGTGGTCGCCGAACTCGACGCCGCGGCCTTTGGCGACGACACAGTTACCTAGATCACGGACAGCGGGCGTGAGCTTGTCGCACTCCCGGTGTCGAACCAGTACGGACACGTTGTTCCGCTGCACTACAACCAAATTCAGGAGGAAGACATGACCGGAACCAGCACCGAGAAGTCGACCGGCAAGACCGCCGCCGACGGCCAGGACACGGCCGTGCGCAACAAGGTGGCGAATGATGATGCGCTGGTGACCGATCAGGGCACCACCACCATCGGCGACATCGTGGTGCAGAAGATCGCCGGACTCGCCGCCCGCGAGGTGCGCGGCGTCCACGCCCTCGGCGGCGGTGCGGCCCGCGCGTTCGGCGCGATCCGGGACCGCATTCCGGGCGCGTCGGCCAGTGTGGGCCAGGGTGTTTCGGTGGAGGTCGGTGAGAAGCAGGCCGCCGTCGATCTGGAGCTGGTGGTCGAATACGGCGTTTCCATCGCGGAGCTGGCGCGTGCGGTGCGCCGCAATGTCATCACCGCCATCGAGCAGATGACCGGCCTCGAGGTCGTCGAGGTGAATATCAACGTCAACGACGTCTACATTCCCGGCGACGACGATGACGAGGCACCCGCATCCAATCGCGTGCAGTAATCCCATCCGCCCGCAGCTGAGGAGACGCACATGAACGCCACGACGATCAGTCTCGCCGTCGGTATCGCGCTCGGATTCGCCATGGCCTTCGGCGGATTCGGCGCGTTCGCCATCGTGTTGGTGTTCGCCGGGCTGGGCCTGCTGGTCGGCCGCTGGCTCGACGGCGCGATCGATCTGGCCGGTCTGATCCGCTCGGCACAGGATCGGAGCCGGCGGTGACCGCCGCGGTCACGCTCGAACTGCCCGGCACCACCACCGTTTCCGCACGGGCCGTGCGCCGTCTGGCGGCGCACGCGGCCACCGAGGTGGACGGGGTGGGGTCGCAGGTCGGCGTGGACGCCGATGTCACCTCCGATGCCGCCGCCCTGCGGGTGCGCCTGCCGGTGCGGTATCCGCTGCCGGTGGGCCGGATCGCCGAGTCCTGCCGCGCGCACTTGATCGCACGGGTCGGTGAACTCGCGGGTCTGACGGTCACCGGCGTGGATATCGAGATCTCCGCCATGGAGCTGGAACCCGCCGCTCCCGCTGCCGAGTCGGCGCGCCGGAGGGTGCGGTGATCCGGCGGCCGCGGCGGGTGGGCACGGCGGTGGTGGTGGCGCTGGCGCTGCTGGCGCTGGCGGTGGCCGTCATCGTGTCGCTCGTCCAGCGGCTCACGGGCAGTAGGGAGTTCGTCTCCTACGACAGCGTCGCCACCCGACTGCACGACACCGAGTGGGGTGACGTCGTGGTGCTCGCCGCGGGTGCGACGGTCGCGGTGATCGGGTTGCTGCTCATCGCCTTGGCCGTGATTCCCGGCCGCGCGGTAGTGCTGCCACTGCGCACCGTGGACGGCAGCGATGCCGGAATCGAGCGCCGCAGCCTGCGCACGGCGCTGCACCGTTCCGCCGCCGAGGTGCAGGGGATCGAGAAGGCGCGGGTTCGGGTGCGCGGCAAGGGGGTGCGGGTCTCCGCGGCCTCGGATCGCGTGGATATCAGCGAGTTGCCCGATACCGTGCACGCGGCCCTGGCCGACACGCTCGATCGCATTGCCCCACGGCATCCCACGCGGGTGCGCGCCCGCTTGCGTCCCGCCCGGACCGGAGGTTCCCGATGATCACCGTCAACCGCCCGGCTCGCCTCAACCGATCGCTCATCGCCGGAGTCGGCGTGCTGCTACTGGCCGCGGGCGGCTATCTGATCGCGGCCCAGCGCGGCTGGGTGGGCTGGGTGGATCGCTCGCAGCCGCTCACCCCCGGCGCCGCCGAACCGCCCACCTGGGTGTTCTACGCGGTCATCGCGGGTGCGGCGGTGCTGGTGCTGCTGTGTCTGCGCTGGCTGAGCGTGCAGCTGTTCCGCCTGCCACCAGCGGTGACCTGGCAACTGGCGGACGAGAAGTCGGCGGGGCGGACCACGCTGTCCTCCGCCACGGCGGCCGGTGCGGTGGCGGCCGATATCGAATCCTTCGACACCGTGGCTTCGGCCACGGCGTGGCTGTCCGGGCCGGGCCGAGCCCCGGAGCTGCACCTGGTGGTCACCGCCACGCCGGAGGCCGACCTCACCGAGTTGCGTCGGCGCATCCTCGGCGAGGCCGTGGCCCGGCTGCGGGAGGCGCTGGAGGTGGGCGTGATTCCGGTGACCATGGAACTGCGCCTGTCCGACGACGAGGCCCGCGTGCGCTGACATCCGACCCCTGCGACGGGGTGATGGTGGGCCGCGCAACCGTTTCCGGCGCGCGGCCCACCGCTCAGCCCGGCAGGTCGCTGATCGAGGCCGACTCGTTGCGCGACAGCGTGATGCCGAGATTGGCCGCGGTGCGGTCGATGTCGTCGTCGTCCTTGGAGTGCATCTCGATCGCGGCGCCATCGGAGGACAGCACCTCCACGTTCAGGCACAGCGACTGGAGTTCCTTCAACAACACCTTGAACGATTCCGGCACGCCGGGTTCGGGGACGTTGTCGCCCTTGACGATGGCCTCGTAGACCTTCACGCGGCCGACCACGTCGTCGGATTTGATGGTGAGCAGTTCCTGCAGCGTGTAGGCCGCGCCGTAGGCCTGCATGGCCCAACATTCCATTTCACCGAAGCGCTGACCACCGAACTGCGCCTTACCACCGAGGGGCTGCTGGGTGATCATCGAGTACGGGCCGGTCGAACGCGCGTGGATCTTGTCGTCGACCAGGTGGTGCAGCTTCAGGATGTACATGTAGCCCACGGCCACCGGGTACGGGAACGGCTCACCGGAGCGGCCGTCGAACAGGGTCGCCTTGCCGTCCGGACCGACCACGGCGTCGCCGTCGCGGTTGGGTCGGGTGGAGGCGAGCAGTCCGGCGAGTTCGTCCTCGCGCACGCCGTCGAAGACCGGTGTGGCGAGTTTGGTGCCCGGGTCCGCCGACAGCAGTTCCTCGGGCAGGCGGTGCGCCCAGTCGGGCCGGGTGCCGTCGACGGCCTGAATGTTCCAGCCCGCCTTGCCCACCCAGCCGAGATGCGTCTCGAAGATCTGACCGATGTTCATACGACGCGGGACACCGTGGGTGTTGAGGATGATGTCCACCGGGGTGCCGTCCGGCAGGAACGGCATATCCTCCACGGGGAGGATCTTGCCGATCACACCCTTGTTACCGTGACGACCCGCGAGCTTGTCACCGTCCTGGATCTTGCGCTTCTGCGCCACG
>NZ_BAGD01000134.1 GCF_000308635.1 Nocardia otitidiscaviarum NBRC 14405
GCGGCCGCCGCCGCGGCGGTGCTGATCGCGGTGCCGGTGACGGCCGCGGTCACCGACCGCGCTACCGCGCCCGTCCAGCAGGTGGTGGCGCAGGGGCCGCTGGAATCACCGGACCCGATCCCGATCACCGCGACCTTCGAACTGCTCGCGGTGAACGGGGAATCGCGCGTGGACATGTGGTGCGCTTACGCGGCCAGCGACTACGCCTATCAGTGGCGGCTGTCGCTGTGGGTGGTGCGCACGGACGGCACCGAGTCCAAGCTGGCGGAGTGGACCGCTGCGCCCGGACAGGAATTCACCCCGGACGGAACGACTTCCGTCCCCCCGGACCGGTTGCGGACCATCGAGGTGCGCGACGACGCGGGGCGGGTGCTGCTGTCGGCGGTACTCGAACAGTGACCGGACGCGGCGAAACCTCCTGCCGCGGCAGGAGGTTTCGCTCGGTCGATCAGTTGGCGCGCTTGCGGAACATCGCATTCGACCAGAGGTAGCCGAGCACCGCGAGGGCTACGCACCAGGCGATGGCCAGGATGCCGTTCTTGCCGATCTCGGTGCCCATGAGCAGACCGCGCAGGGTTTCGGTGATCGGTGAGAAGGGTTGGTACTCGGCGAACTGCCGCACCCCGGCGGGCATGGTGTCGGTGGGCACCAGACCGCTGCCGAGGAAGGGCAGCATGGTGATGGGCAGCGGCAGATTGCCCGCGCTCTCCGGAGTCTGGGCGACCAGGCCGATGCCGACTGCCAGCCAGTTCAGGGCAATGGTCACGAGCAGGATCAGGCCTAGGGCCGCGAGCCATTCCAGCGGATTCGCGTTCGTCCGGAAGCCGACGGCGAAGGCCACCAGGGTCATCACGATCACGCCGAGCAGCGCCTGCACGGCGGTGCCGATGACCTGGCCGTTCAGCATGGCCGACTGCGAGATCGACATGGAGCGGAACCTGTTGACGATGCCCTTGGTCATATCGCTGGCCACCATGACGGCCAAGCCCGCGCAGACGAATGCCGGGACCATCAGCATCATGCCGGGGGCCAGGTAGTCGATGTATTTCGCGTCCCCGGTGGCCGCCTTGAGCGCGCCGCCGAAGATGTAGTTGAACATCAGCAGCAGAATGATCGGCATCAGGACGACGCTGGCCGCCAGCCCGGGATAGCGCTTGGCGTGCAGCAGATTCCGGCGCAGCATCGTCGTGGTGTCGGCGATGCCGTGCGATCTGGTGTCATAGGTCCGGGTCGCGGTCGTCACGGTGCTCATCGCACGATCTCCTGTTCGATGCGGTCGGTGTCGGCTTGGTCGGATTCGGCGCGGTCGGTGTCGGCCGGTTCGGAGCCGGTCAGGGCGAGGAAGACGTCGTCGAGATCGGGAGTGTGCACGGACAGTCCCTCGGGTTCGATGCGCTCGGCGTCGAGGCGGTCCAGCACCTCGCGCACCGAACGAACACCGCCGTCGCTGGGAATCGCGAGGGTCAGGTCGCCATTGACCTGTGCGGCGCCGCCGAACACCCGGGCCGCGGCGGTCAATCCGTCCCGGTCGGCGAAGTCGAGGCGGATGTAGCCGCCGGGGACGAGGCGCTTGAGTTCGTCCGCGGTGCCCTCCGCGACGATGCGGCCGCCGTGCAGCACCGCGATGCGATCGGCCAACTGATCGGCCTCCTCCAGGTACTGCGTGGTGAGCAGCACGGTGACGCCACCCGCGACCAGGTCGCGCACGATCTCCCAGACCACACGGCGGCTGCGCGGATCCAGTCCGACGGTGGGCTCGTCGAGGAAGATGATGCGCGGACCGCCGACCAGGGTCATGGCCAGGTCCAGGCGGCGGGTCATGCCGCCGGAATAGCTGCTCGCGGGCTTGTCGGCGGCCTCCTCGAGGTCGAAGCGGCGCAGCAGCTCGTCGGCGATGGCGGCGCTCTCGCTACGCGGCAGATGGTGGAGGTCGCCCATGAGCAGCAGGTTCTCGCGGCCGGTGAGCAGTTCGTCGACGGCGGCGAACTGGCCGGTGACCCCGATGGCCGAGCGCACTCCGGCGGGCTCGGTCGCGAGGTCGTACCCGTCGACGGTGACCACGCCGCCGTCCGGGCGCAGCAGGGTGGCGAGGATGCGCACGGTAGTGGTCTTGCCCGCGCCATTGGGGCCGAGCAGGGCGAAGATGGTGCCCTCGGGGACCTGGAGGTCTATCCGATCGAGCACGATGTGTTCACCGAAGGATTTGCACAAGCCGTCGGCCAGGATGGCCGGGGTGCGGTGTGCGGCGGTCATGGGCGCCTCTCTCATTTTCAGATAAATGGATACGAATAAACGCATGGGTCAGGTAGGCCGTGACAGCCCGGTGGGCCGGTCAAGGTTTGTCGCGTTCGCTATTCGGTTGAGGGAGGGACGTCTCGACTCAGATGTCGAGGTCCTCCACCGGCGGCCGGTCGGCGATATCGGCGACGCGTCGGAACAGCTGGCCGGGGATCAGCCCCCGCAGCTCCTCGATGTCGTCCACGATCGTCAGGTTGTAGTCACCCCAGTCCGGGTCACCGACGCCGAACATGCGTCGCCAGCTCTTCATGTCCTTCAGCGATCCGGTGACCATGTCGTCCCATTTGGCGACATGCTCGTGGGCGACGAACTTTCCCTTACGGCTGCGGTACACCCGCACGTGCTGCTGCGCGACGGTGTCGTTCATGTCGCGCCATTCCCCGAGCAGCGCCCCGGAGAAGCGGACCTGGCGCACACCGTTGTGCCCCACGGGGAGCACAATCTCCTCGAAACCCTCGAGCCGCCCCTCCTCCAGTTCGATGTAGCGACGCAGCGCCGTCACGATCGCACCGGACAGATTGCCGCCGACCAGCTCCTGAGCACGGCTGAACAGCGTCAGGTCGTCATCGGATACATAGATCGTCTTGTTCGGCATGACTTCACTATACGTAGACGTATACGTACACACAAGACCCAGCTTCCCCGCCCCGGTCGGACCGCCGATAGTGCAGCGTTGAACCACTCGGAGATCAGCTCCGTATCTCCCTACACGCGGCGGGCACCGGCTCTCGGCAGCCCGCCGGCATCGAGAGGAACGTGTATGGACAGCGGGGCCCGGGTCGCCGACTACCTGGTTCGAGCCGTTTCGCGACTGGGGATCCGGCATCTGTTCGGCGTGGACGGCGCGAATATCGAAGACCTCTACGACGCCGTATTCGACCACAACGCGTCCATCGGCCCGGATGCCGCCGACGATCGCGTACCGCTCACCGCTGTGGTGGCCAAACACGAATTCTCCGCCGCCACCATGGCCGACGGCTACGCCCGCTCCACCGCCGGACTCGGCGTGGTCGTCGCGACCTCCGGCGGCGGCGCGGTGAACCTGGTCGCCGGACTGGCCGAATCCTTCGCCTCCCGGGTTCCCGTCCTCGCGCTCGTCGGGCAGCCCCCGACGGTCCTGGAAGGCAGGGGCGCCTTCCAGGACTCCAGCGGTCGAGCGGGGGCATTCGACGCCGTGCGGTTGTTCTCACCCCTCACCCGCTACTGCGCGCGCGTCGAATCCCCCGCCGACCTCCCGGCACAGCTGTACGACGCGGTGGCGGCGGCCCGGTCCGGTGGCCCCGCAGTGCTGTTGCTGCCCAAGGACATTCAGCAGGCCGAGCTGTCGACGCCGCCCGAATTCCAACCGCCCGCACGGGCGCACCGCCGCGATCACGACGGGCTGGAGCGGGTGCTGCGGGCGCTGCGCACCGCCCGCCGCACCGGCAAGGTGGTGATCATCGCCGGTGACCAGATCGCCCGCGACGACGCCCGCGACGAATTGGCCCGGCTCGCACGCCTGCTCGACGCCTCGGTCGGCGTCGCGCCCGACGCCAAGGACGTCTACGACCACCACGCGCCCGGATACTGCGGGGTGGCTGGCAGCATGGGGCACCCCGAACTGCTCGACGCCCTGCACCGGGCGGAGCTGTGCCTGCTCGTCGGCACCCGGATGCCGATCACGGCACGGGCCGGGCTGGAGGACGCGCTGAGCGCGGTCACGCTGGCCGGTATCGGAGCCGAACCACCGTTCCTGCCCGGCCTGCACGCCCACACCACCGAACTGGCCACCACTCTCGCCGACCTGTGCACCGATCTCACCCGCCCCAGCCTCACCCAGCCCCACGGCGACCTCACCCGCGCCAACGGCGGAACCGCACCCGCCGTCCGCGATCCCGGCCACACGGCACGGCAATCCGATGTTGTGACAAGCGAGTCCGCGACCACGGACGTGCCGCGCGGTTCCGGATCGGAATTGCCGACGACCGCCGCGGAGTGGCGGGTGAACATGCTCACCCCGCTCGACGTCCCACCGTCCGACGGACCCGGCCTGCGGTATCGCGCCATCGTCGAGGCCGTCAACGACGCGCTGCCCGACGGCACGGACGTCTTCGCCGACGCGGGCAATACCGGTGCGTCGGTGGTCCACCATCTGCGCATGCCGCGCGGCGGCCGCTTCACCGTCGCGCTGGGCATGGGCGGTATGGGGTACGCGTTCGGAGCCGGAATCGGGTCCGCCTTCGCCCGGTGCCGCCGCGCCGACGGCGAGGTGCGGCACACCGTCGTCATCGCCGGAGACGGCGCGTTCTTCATGCACGGCATGGAGATTCACACCGCCGTCGAACACCGGCTGCCCATCACCTTCGTGGTGCTCAACAACAACGCGCACGCCATGTGCATCACCCGCGAACAGCTCTTCTACGGAGACCGCTACAGCTACAACCGTTTTCGACCCGCCGATATCGGCGCGGGCGTGGCCGCCATGTTCTCGGGCCTGCGCACCCACCGACCCACCACCCTCGCCGAACTGGCCGCGACGCTGCGCCGGTGCGTCGAGACCCCGGGGCCCTCGTTCGTGGCCGTGGACTGCGATCCGGACGAGATTCCCCCGTTCACCCCCTTCCTGACCGCTTCGAGGAGGCTCCCTTGACCACCGCCCTGCCCGCTCTCAGCGATATTCCGGAGGAGGTGGTGCCCGGAGTGCTGCGGATCGAGAACTCCGACCGGGAGACCACCACACCGATCATCATGGACATGCTGCGGTCGGTATATCCGCACGATCAGATCTTCGGGCAGTACTGTCCGGTCCAGGACTACATCGCCGCGCCGCCCCGGGAGGTCTACGAATACCTCGCGGACACCAGGAGTCTGGAGGAGTGGACCTACAGTCTGCGCGGCTTCACCGAGACCGAGGAGCCGGGGCTGTGGTTGGCCGCCGACCGGCTGGGTCCGAATACGAAGATCTACACCCGCACCGTCGCCAATCCGGACGCCATGACGGTGGACTACCACTGTGCCTGGGATCAGGGCGAACACCTGTGGATGATCTACCTGATGCGCGTGGTCGACGCCCAGGTGGTGTTGAACAAGCCGGGATCGGTGGTGCTGTGGACTAATTGCCGCCACCCGTTCTACGACGAGAACCCCTATCCGGAGGCCGCGCCCCCGGGCCGCTCGGTCTGGGTGGGTGACTTCTGGGAGATGTTCTCCGCCGGGCACAAGCTCGAACTCGACAATCTCAAGGCGATCTGCGAATACCGTGCCGCGCACGGCCTGCCGATCAAGCCCGACTGGATGAAGTGAGGTAGCGCAGTGGATTTCACCGACCCGGAGCTCGCACTGCCACCGGTCAGCCTGGTGGACGTGGCGAGTTATCTGCCCGGCGACCCGGTCGGCACCGAGTACTTCACCCGGTTCTCCCGCTCGGAGCGGATGGCGAAGAACGTCATGTTCCGCGCTCCGCGCGCCCGCCATCACATCGGCCGTGACGAGACCGCGGTGGACATGGTGGAGCGTGCCGTGCAACCACTCATCGAACGCCATGGGCGCGAATACATCTCGTCGATCGACATCCTGCTCACCCATACCCAGCTGCCGGACAATCCCGTGCTGGGGGCCGGTCCCGAGGTCGCGCGGCGGCTGGGTATGCGCCCGCGACACGTGATCGACGTGCACAACGGCGGCTGCGCGGCGTTCGTGCACATGATGTCGCTCGCACGGGATCTCATGCGCGCCACCGACGCCCGCACCGCGCTCATCGCCGCCACCCAGAACTGCGCCGGACCGGTCTTCACCCAGTCCGAGATTCGTGGCAAGGCACAAGCCCCGGTGCCCGGTGACGGCTGCGGCGTGGGCCTGCTGGTGAAGGACAACAGCGCGCCCATTCTGGATGTCGAATGCCGTACCTATCCCGAATTCGCCGGGGATATGGACTTCTCCACCGGTTCCGAGCGCAAGTACTGGGAGCCGGGCGAGGGGCAGGGCTGTGTGACCTTCAGCGAATCCAAGATCACCAAGGTGTTCGCGCGCGGCAATCGGCTGGTGCCCGAGGTGGCGCTGGCGGTCTGCGACCGCATCGGGGTGAAGGGCCGCGATATCGACACCTTCGTCACCAATCAGCCGAACCGGCTGTTCCTACGCAACTGGCACGACGCCCTGGAACTGCCCGCCGAACGTCACCCCGACACCTTCGACGAATGCGGAAACCTGTTCGCCGCGGCCATTCCCGTCACCCTCGACACGGAGCAGCGGGCGGGGCGGCTGCGGCCCGGATCGGTGGTGCTCCTGTCGGCCTTCGCCCACGCCGGGGATTTCGCG
Source organism: Nocardia otitidiscaviarum NBRC 14405 (assembly GCF_000308635.1). GTDB lineage: Bacteria > Actinomycetota > Actinomycetes > Mycobacteriales > Mycobacteriaceae > Nocardia > Nocardia otitidiscaviarum. The sequence goes on from NZ_BAGD01000134.1 coordinate 6,595, forward strand.
GGCGCGGCGGCCGTGCGCTGGGGTGCGGTCGGATGACCGCGCTGCCGGTGCCCGGCACCCCGGAACCGGGTGGCGCACCGGTTCGCTACGACCTGAGTCTGAGCGAGAATCCCTTTCCCCCACTGCCTTCGGTGCTGCGGGCGCTGAGTGCGGAACTGCCCCGCACGAATCTGTACCCGGAGTTCGAGCCGCGGCGGCTGCCGCGGCTCATCGCCGAGCACGTGGGGGTGACGCCGGACCAGGTGGTGGTCGGGACCGGAGCCACCGGGGTGACCATGCAGATCATGCAGACCCTGGCCGCCCCCGGCCGTCGCATGGTGTTCGCGACGCCCACCTTCGACGGCTACCCGATCATGGCGGCCATGACCGGGCTGGAATCGGTGGGCATACCGCTGGATTCGTCCGGTCGGCAGCGACTGTGGGAGATGGCCGCGGCGATCGACGACCGCACCGATCTGGTGGCGGTGTGCCGCCCGCACAATCCCACCGGAACCGTGGTCTCCGGCAGCGAGCTGAAGGCGTTCCTGCACGCGGTGCCCGCCCGGATACCGGTGATCCTGGACGAGGCGTACGTCGAATTCCTCGGGGCGGCCGATGTTCTCGACGTGGTCGAGCTGGCCCGGCGACATCCGAACCTGCTCGTGCTGCGCACCTTCTCCAAGGCGTACGGGCTGGCCGGACTGCGGGTCGGCTATGCCTTCGGGTCCGAGGAACTGATGCGGCGGGTGCGGCGGCTGCAACTGCCGTTCGGGATGCCGAGCGGCGCGGTGGCGGCGGTGGCGGCCTCCTACGCGGCGGACGACGAACTCGCGATGCGTGTGCTGCGCATCACCACCGAGCGGGAACTGCTGCGGACCCGGCTGCGCCGCAGCGGTATCCGGGTTCCGCGCGGCAGCGGCAACTTCCTCTATCTGCCGGGCAGCGATGTCGCGGCCGCGCTGGCGCGGGCCGGGATCGTGGCCAAACGCTATCCGGACGGCAGCGCGCGCATCGCGGTCGGCGAGCCCGCGGCCGGACGGGCGGTGCTTCGGGCGCTCACCCACGGGCCGGGGGCGGCGCGCCGCCCGCTCTCGCCCGAGGACAGTATCCGTGCCCGCACCGTGCGCGCGGCTGACGACCTCAGTCGGCGGTCCGCGCCCACCGCTGCGCCAGGGCCGCGCAGGTGATCAGCTGCACCTGGTGAAAGATCATGAGCGGCAGCACGATCAGGCCGACCGGCGCGCCCGCGAAGAGCACCGTGGCCATGGGCAGACCCGTGGCCAGGCTCTTCTTCGAACCGCAGAACACCACCACGATCCGGTCGGCCCGATCGAACTTCGCGAGATCGCCCACGAAGGCCGTCGCCGCCAGCACGATGGCCAGCAGCACACAGCACACGGCGGTGAGTCCGACGATCCGCCACGGCGACATGGACTGCCAGATGCCCTCCACCATGCCCGCGCTGAACGCGCTGTACACCACCAGCAGGATCGAGCCGCGGTCCACCAGTTTGGTGGATTCGGCGTGGCGCACCATCCAGCCGGAGATCTTGGGCCGCAGCAACTGTCCGGCGATGAACGGCACCAGCAGTTGCAGCACGATGTCCACGATCGCGCCGGGATCGACCTCGGCCTGGCCGGTGGTGTTCATGAGCAGGAGCACCAGCGCCGGGGTCAGGAAGACGCCCAGCAGATTCGACAGGGTGGCGCTGACGATGGCCCCCGCCACATTGCCCCTGGCGATGGAGGTGAACGCTATGGAGGACTGCACGGTGGAGGGCACCAGGGTCAGGAAGAGCAGACCCGTGTACAGATCCTCGGTGAGCACGGTCGGGACCAGCACGTGGGAGGCCAGGCCGAGCAGCGGGAACAGCACGAAGGTGCAGGCCAGCACGGTGAGGTGCAGACGCCAGTGGGTGAGACCGGCCAGCGCTTCCCGCGGGTGCAGGCGCGCGCCGTACAGCAGGAACAGCAATGCGATGGCAATTTTGGTCAGCCAGCCCACCACCTCCGCGCCGTCACCCCGGGCCGGAAAGACACTGGCCAGGACGACTACCGCGAGTATCGACAGGATGAACCCGTCGATGTAGAACTTGCTGAGAAATCGCACCGGTCGAGATTAGTCCTGAATGTCGGACCGCTCGGTCGCGGAGGTTTGAAATGATGCGTGAGTGCTAATGTCAATATGAGTTAGCTGACAGGACCGGAATGCTTCGGAAAGGAACCTCGATGACAATGGCTCACGCAGTTCACGAAGCGCACGACCACAAGCACGGCCCCGAATGCGGACACGTTGCCGTACCGCACGGCGATCACACCGACTACGCCCACGACGGCCACCTGCACCGCGCCCACGACGGGCACTACGACGAATGCGAGCCCGCCGGGCACGCCGCGCACGACGCCCACGAGCACGCCCACGGCGAGGGCTGCGGCCACGTGGCCGTGCCGCACGGGGACCATGTGGACTACATTCACGACGGCCACCGCCACGCCGCACACGATGGGCATTACGACGAGCACTGAGTACCGACCGAATCCCGCGCCCGCGACGGGGACGGCCAGCCGCGAGCTGGTTCGCTTCACCCTCGCCGGGCGCGAGTTCGTAGTGCGGCAGACCATTGTCGAACCCGGTGGCCAGAGCGGCTGGCACTATCACGACGGCACGCTGTTCGTGCTGGTCACCGGGGGCGACCTCGACCACCCGTGGACCGATTGCGTACCGCTCACCCATCGGCGCGGGCGTATCTTCCGAGAGCCCAGCGGACCGGAACACGCGCATCTGGCGCGCAATCTCGGGACGAAACCGCTGCGGCTGACCGTCCTCTACGTCAATCCGGCCGGAAGTCCACTGTCGCGCGGTATCCCTCCCCCGCCCTGCGCGCGCTGAACGACGACTCCGGCATGCTGGCACCATGATCGAGATCGTCACCGTCGCCAGCGAGCGGGACCGGGCCGACGCCTACGCCATTCGCATGGCGGTATTCGTCGAGGAGCAGGGCGTGCCCGCGGAGATCGAACTCGACGAACTCGACGCGACCGCCGACCACTTCCTGGCCCGCCTCGACGGGGAGCCCATCGGGGCCGGTCGGCTGACGCGCCGCGACGACATCGGCGTGCTCGGACGGCTGGCGGTGGCGAAACGGGCGCGTGGCACCGGTTTGGGTGCGGCGCTGGTGCACGCCATCGAGGAGCGGGCGCGCGAGCGGGGACTGGTCGCGGTGGAACTGCACGCGCAGACCCAGGCGCAGGGCTTCTACGAACGGCTCGGCTATTCGGCCTTCGGCGAGCCGGACTGGGAGGACGCGGGGATCGAGCACATCTGGATGCGTAAACCGCTGTGAGCCGCGCAGGCTCGAGGAAGGTCACGGCCGGATGCGTCGCGACGAGGGGAACCAGGTTCGGTGTGAACGGTGCGCCGAAGCCTCGCTCGTATCAGCACGCGGCGGATGGAATCAGTGCGCGGCGGGTTCGCAGGCGTCGCGCAGCGAGCAGGACCCGCAGGCGCTGCCGCAGCCGCCGACCTGCTCGGCCGGTGCCAGCCCCTCGATGGCCTGGGCGGCGGCATTGGCTCCCGCGCCCAGCGTGAGGAAGGCGATCACCGCCGCGCCGCCCGGCACCAGAATCGCGGCGAGACCACCGGCGACCAGCGCCACCACCCCGCCCGCGGCGAGCAGGACCCCGGCCCCGATGGATGTGGGCCCGGCCACCCGATTGGCCAGCCGAAAGGCTTCCTCCGAGGCCAGCGCCTCATCGGTGTGCACCCCGAAGTAACGGTTCCCGGGCAGTGTGCCGGTCAGACCGAGCACCCCGGTGACGACGGCGACCGCCGCCAACACGAACAGGATCATTGCCACCACGAACACTCCAGCAGCGTAGCCCAGGGCCATCGGGACACCGCCGGGCCGGTCGGCGCGTCGACACGGTATGTGACCTGGGGCTCAGTGCGCTACCGACCGGTCCTACCCTTTTTGGGCGGCGGCACCACGACGCTTTACCCTGGTGAGCGACCTTATCGGGGATCGGCTAGAGCAGAAGGCAGGACCGTGCAGGACACTCGTGCGACCGACAGCACCGGCACCATCGAAGCCGGGAACGGAGACGTGCCCGCACACCGCTACAACGCCGACCTCGCGGGACGGATCGAACGCAAGTGGCAGGACAACTGGCGGCAGCGCGGAACCTTCCACGCGCCCAATCCGGTCGGCCCGCTGGCGGGTGACACCCCGGCCGACAAGCTGTTCATCCAGGACATGTTCCCCTACCCCTCGGGCGCGGGCCTGCATGTCGGCCACCCGCTGGGCTACATCGCCACCGACGTCTTCGCCCGCTACCACCGCATGCACGGCCGGAATGTGCTGCACGCCCTGGGCTATGACGCCTTCGGCCTGCCCGCCGAGCAGTACGCGGTGCAGACCGGCGCGCATCCGCGGGTGACCACCGAGTCGAATATCACCACCATGCAGCGGCAGCTGGATCGCCTGGGCCTGGGCCACGATCGCCGCCGCTCCTTCGCCACCACCGATCCCGAGTACTACAGGTGGACGCAGTGGATCTTCCTGCGCATCTACAACGCCTGGTACGACGAGAAGCTGGGTAAGGCCCGTCCGATCGACCAGCTGATCGCGGAGTTCGAGGGCGGCACGCGGTCCGCCGACGGCCGCGATTGGGCCGAGCTGACCGTCGCCGAGCGCAATGCCGTGATCGACTCGTATCGCCTGGTCTACCAGACCGATTCGGTGGTCAACTGGTGCCCGGGGCTGGGCACGGTGCTGTCCAACGAGGAGGTCACCGCCGACGGCCGCTCCGAGCGCGGGAACTTCCCGGTGTTCCGTAAGCGCCTGTGGCAGTGGATGATGCGCATCACCGCGTACTCCGACCGCCTGGTAGACGATCTGGACGAGCTGGACTGGCCGGAGAACGTGAAGGCCATGCAGCGCAACTGGATCGGGCGTTCCCGGGGCGCGCAGGTCACGTTCGAGGCGAACACCGCCGCGGGCGAGGGCGACGCCATCGAGGTGTTCACCACCCGGCCCGACACCCTGTTCGGCGCGACCTATGTGGTGCTGGCGCCCGAACACGAACTGGTGGACCGGCTGACCGCCGCCGACTACCCGGCGGGCACCGATCCGCGCTGGACCTTCGATTCCGCGAATCCCGCCGAAGCCGTTGCGGCCTACCGCAAGTCGATCGCCGCCAAATCGGATCTGGAGCGGCAGGAGAACAAGGAGAAGACCGGCGTCTTCCTGGGCTCGTACGCCACCAATCCGGTGAACGGCGCGCGCGTGCCCGTCTTCATCGCCGATTACGTGCTGAGCGGCTACGGCACCGGCGCGATCATGGCGGTGCCCGGCCACGATCAGCGCGACTGGGAATTCGCCACCGCCTTCGGCCTGCCCATCGTGGAGGTCATCTCCGGCGGCGACATCTCGCAGGGCGCGTACTCCGGTGACGGCCCGCTGGTGAACTCCGGTGAGCTGGACGGCATGACCGTGGAGGCCGCCAAGGCCGCCGTCATCGAGCGGCTGGAGGCCGACGGCCACGGGCACGGCAAGATCCAGTACAAGCTGCGGGACTGGCTGTTCGCGCGGCAGCGCTACTGGGGTGAGCCCTTCCCCATCGTCTACGACGAGGACGGCCAGCCGCACGCGCTGCCGGAATCCATGCTGCCGGTGACGCTGCCGGAGATCGAGGACTTCGCACCGGTCACCTTCGACCCCGACGACGCCGACTCCGAGCCGTCGCCGCCGCTGGCCAAGGCCACGGACTGGGTGAATGTCACCCTGGATCTGGGCGACGGCCCGAAGCGGTACCGCCGCGACACCAATGTCATGCCCAACTGGGCGGGCAGCTCCTGGTACCAGCTGCGCTACGCCGACCCCACCAATGCCGAGGCGTTCTGCGCGCCGGAGAACGAGAAGTACTGGCTGGGACCGCGTACCGCCGAACACGGCCCGAAGGATCCGGGCGGCGTGGATCTGTACGTGGGCGGTGTGGAGCACGCGGTGCTGCACCTGCTGTACGCGCGGTTCTGGCAGAAGGTGCTGTTCGATCTGGGTGACGTGTCCGGCTCCGAGCCGTACCGCCGCCTGTTCAACCAGGGCTACATCCAGGCGTACGCCTACACCGACGAACGCGGTGCCTACATCCCGGCCGCCGAAGTGGTGGAGCGGGACGGCAGGTTCTTCTGGACGCCGCCTGCGGCCGACGGCGAGTCCGGCACCGAGATCGAGGTCTTCCAGGAGTACGGCAAGATCGGCAAGTCGCTGAAGAACGCCATCTCCCCCGACGAGATGTGCGATCTGTACGGCGCGGACACCTTCCGCTTCTACGAGATGTCCATGGGTCCGCTGGACACCTCGCGGCCCTGGGCCACCAAGGACGTCGTCGGTGCGCACCGCTTCCTGCAGCGGGTGTGGCGACTGGTGGTGGACGAGGAGACCGGCGCGGCCAAGGTCACCGACGCCGCACCGTCCGGCGAGACGCTGCGACTGCTGCACAAGACCATCGCCGGGGTGGACGACGACTACGCCAATCTGCGCGACAACACCGCGGGCGCGAAGCTGATCGAGCTGACCAACCATCTGACCAAGCACTACCCCGACGGCGCACCGCGCTCGGTGGCGGAACCGCTGGTGCTGATGCTGGCCCCGATGGCCCCGCACGTCGCCGAGGAACTGTGGGAGCGCCTGGGCCACACCACCGCCCTGGCCCACGGCCCCTTCCCGGTCGCGGATCCCGCACTGCTGGTGGCGGATTCGGTCGAGTACCCGATCCAGGTCAACGGCAAGGTCCGCTCGCGTGTCTCGGTCCCCGCCGACGCCGACAATGCCGCGGTGCAGGCGGCGGCGCTGGCGGACGAGAAGATCGCGGAACTGCTGGGCGGCAAGGAACCCCGCAAGGTGATCGTGGTGCCGGGGCGTTTGGTGAACGTGGTCGCCTGACAGCTGGGACGGCCGGGCTCAGCCACGCCCGGTGGCGCTGCCGTCAGAGTCGCTGCGCCGCGCGGTATTCCGCCGGTGATCGCCCGTGCTGGCGCTTGAAGGCGCGGGAGAAGGCGAACTCCGAGGCGTAGCCGACGCCGTGCGCCACGGCCGCGACGGAGTCCGCGCTGTCGCGGAGCCGCCGGGCGGCCAGCTCCATGCGCCAGCGCGCCAGGTAGGCCAGCGGCGGTTCGCCGACCAAGGCGCTGAACCGCCGGGCGAGGGTGGCGCGGGAGACGCCGACCTCGGCCGCGAGTTCTTCCACGGTCCAAGGGCGAGCGGGGCTTTCGTGCAGCAGCGCCATGGCCTTGGCGATCTCCGGATCGCGCAGTGCCATGAGCCAGGAGGCCCCGTCCTCGGCGCGGTGCTCGGTCCACACCCGCAGCGCCTGCACGAACAGCACATCGACGAGCCGGTCGGTGACGGTCTGGGTGCCGGGCCGGTCCTCACCGATTTCGGCGGTGAGCATGCGCAGCGTGTCGGCGAGTTCACGGCCGGCCGCCGATTGGTCGGCGGGCAGGTGCACCAGCGGCGGCAGCAGGCGCATCAGCGGATGCGCCGGGTAGGCGTCGTAACGGTAAGAGCCGCAGACGATCCGGGTCTCGCAGCCGTCACCGGGCAGCCGGATGACGCGCTGGCCGGGCGACGGCGCGATCCGCTCGAACGGCAGCAGCGGTACCTCCGGTGAACTGCACAGGGCATGTCCCGAACCCATGGGCAGCAGCGTGAAATCACCCGCCGCCAACTGCACCGGACGTTCGCCGGGCAGCCGTATCCAGCAGCTGCCGCGCACCACAGCGTGGAAGGCGGCCTTGGGCATATCGTCGAGCTGAATGCCCCAGGGCGCGGCCGCCCGCAGCTGCGCGGTCACCGCCCCACCGACCTTGGTTGCCGCGAGTACATCGGTGAGCACATCCATGCGGCTCATCCTATGAGACGATCTGCTATGTATCAGCGCGTCTGGGTCATGGTCCGTGCGGACCACGCCGCATAGCGTCTACGCCATGGGAAATACATACGCGGAACAGGTAATTCGCATGTACGAGCAGATGCGTGGCACGGTACCGGAGGAGCTGGTCGCCCGGCTGCATCGCAATGCCGAAAAGCTCAGCCCGCTGGGCGACAAGGCTCTACAGGTGGGGGACCGAGCTCCCGATTTCACCCTCCCGGGCGCGACCGGCGCGGAGTTCACCCTCTCCGACGCCCTGCGCTCCGGACCGGTGGTGCTGACCTTCTACCGGGGCAACTGGTGCCCCTACTGCAATCTCGAACTGCGCGTTTTGCAGTCCAGGATCGACGACTTCCGAGCCCTCGGTGCCCGCCTGGTCGCCATTTCCCCACAGTCCCCTGATGATTCGCTCTCCATGACCGAGAAGCACGAGCTCGACTTCGATGTGCTCTCCGACGGCGGCAATCGGATCGCGGCCGACTACGGGCTGCTCTTCACCGTGGACGAGGCGATCCGCGCCGACTATCTGACCGTCGGCGCGGACCTCTCCGCCGGAGACTGGGAGCTGCCCGTCCCTGCCACCTATGTCATCAGCTCGGACGGCCGCATCGTGTACGCCTTCACCGACGGTGACTACCGCCAGCGCGCCGAGCCCGAGGACATCCTCACGGCCCTGCGTCAGCACTTCTCCCAGTAGCCCGGGCGCTGGCGGCCGATGACCGCGGTCGCCCGTGTTCATCGAGCGGCGGCCCCCGTTCATACCGGGGGCCGCAGCACGTCGTTCAGGGTGACCATGGACAGGTTGCGTTCCCGGATGATGTCGGTGAGCTGGCCGTAGCAGCGGGTGACCGGGGGGAAGTTGGCGTGGCCGATGACGATCGACTGCGGTTGGAAGTACTTGTGAGCGCATTCGATCAGATACTGCTCGGTGATCAGGCCGGAGTCGGAGAGGGAGCCGTACCACATGACGGGGACGGTGTAACCGAGATCGGCGGCGATGCGGTCGACGGTGGCATTGTGGCGGCCGAAGGGCGGGCGGTAGTACGGGGTGCCGTCGACGCCGAAGTTGTCGCGGAGGAAGGTCTTCGCGCGCTGGAGTTGGGAGGCGGCGGCCGTGCCGGACACGGCGGTGAGGTCGGCGTGGTCCCAGGTGTGGTTGCCGAGCTGGATCTGGCCGGATTCCACCAGGGGGCGCAGGGTGTGGCGGTGCTCCATCCAGGAGTCGTAGTACGCGGTCACGAAGAAGGTGAAGCGCGCCCCGGTGTCCTGCGCGAACCTGATGTACGCGCCGACCACCTCGGGGCTGGCGCCGTCGTCGACGGTGAGCGCCATACTGCTTCCCGGGCCGGGCAGCGCGGTGATGGTGCCCGCCGGAATCGGCGTCTTGGGTCCGGTCGGCGGCGCGGGCAGCGGGCGCGGGGCGGCCGGGGGCGGCGCGGGCACCGCCGGGATGTCGCCGACCCCGAGCTCCGGCGTGCCGCTGTGCGCCCGCGTGCAGCCGGTCAGGGCGTACGCGGTCCCCGCGGCGAGCAGTCCGAGCAGATTACGTCGGTCCATACGCGTGATCACTCCGAAGTATCGAACCATCCCCAGCAACCCCACAGTTATAGCCCTGATCGGCGCCCGACCGCGACCAACGCGCGGCACGGTCGGCAAGCCGCACCGGTCGCGCGAACCGCGCGCCACCCGCACCGGACGCGAACGAACGCGCGATCGGACCCGGCACGCGGCCAGCCCGCTACGCACAACCGATTCCGGAAGCGGTCGGATGCCGGTGCACGGTTCGATCCGAGGCCCGGCAGGCTCGGGCACGGCGGGGCTGGCGTGCGACGGCCGCGGTGGGGCTCAGCGTGGGATCGGGCGGAGCACGATTTCGGTGGGATGGGCGTCGCGCGGGGTCTCGATGGCTGTGCGCACCGCGCGTGCCACCGTCGAGGGCTCCAGGAATTCGCGCGGCTGGTAGTCGCGGCCCTCCCCCGCCACGATCTCGCGCTGCATATCGGTGTCGATCCGGCCGGGGTGCACCGAGGTGACGCGCAACGCGGTCTCCTCCAGTCGCAGCGCGTCGGCGAAGGCGCGCAGCCCGAACTTGCTCGCGGCGTACACGCCCCATCCGGCATTGGCGCGCAGTCCGGCCCCCGAATTGATCAGCACCACATGCCCGTTGGCGGCGCGCAGCGCGGGCAGCAACACCCTGGTCAACTCGGCGACCGCGATCAGGTTGGCCTCCAAGGTATTCCGCCACTGCGCCACCGAGGAATCGGCTATGGTGCCGAGGTCGGCGACCCCGGCATTGTGGACCAATACCTCCAGCCGCTCGATCGGTTCCGCCGCGCGGGCAACAGCCTCGTAGTCGGTGAGCTCCACGGGAAATCCGGTCGCACCGGGCAATTCGCTCAGAATCGGAGCGAGCGACCGCTCGGTGCGCGCGCCCAGCACCAACCGATGCGTGGGCGCGAGTTCGCGCGCGACGGCTGCCCCCAGCCCCCGGCTCGCACCCGTGATGAGCGCCGTCGGACGGTTGTCGCTGCTGCTCGCGTCGGAGGTGGCCATGCGACCACCGTAACGGGGATGGACAGCGGGCGATGATTCCGGGCGACGGCACCGACGGCCCGCGGCGAATGAGCGCGCGGGCCGCGGCGACCGCCGTGAACAACGAGCTCCGCCGCGTGTATGCATGTCCATTCGCACCAGACGAAGGCCGACAAGGGTGAACGCTGCCGAACCCGAAACATCCCCGGATCACACCCCCGAACCCCGCGTCCACCGCGCATACCTGCCGGTGCCGTCGCAGAATAGGGCGATGACACACCCCGGGTTCACGCCCACTCAGCTCGCGGCCCGCGCCGCCTATCTGCTGCGCGGCAACGATCTGGGCACCATGACCACCGCCGCGCCGAAGCTGTATCCACACATGTGGAGCTGGGACGCCGCCTTCGTGGCTGTCGGCCTGGCCCCGCTCAGCGTGGAGCGGGCCGTGGTCGAGCTGGACACCCTGCTGTCGGCGCAATGGCGCAACGGGATGATCCCGCACATCGTGTTCGCCAACGGCGTGGACGGGTACTTCCCCGGGCCCGCCCGCTGGGAGTGCCGGCAACTGGCCGCCGACGCCCCCGACGGACCGGACACCTCGGGCATCACCCAGCCGCCCGTGCACGCCATCGCGGTGCAGCGGATTCTCGACCATTCGCGCCGCCACGGCCGCAGCACCCGCGCGGTCGCCGAGGACTTCCTGCATCGGCGCTGGCCCGACCTCATGCGCTGGCACCGCTGGCTGGCCTACGCGCGCGATCCCAAACAGCACGGCCGCATCACCATCTACCACGGCTGGGAATCCGGGATGGACAACTCGCCCCGCTGGGACCGCGCCTACGAGAACGTGGTGCCGGGCGATCTGCCGCCCTACCAGCGCGAAGACCTGCACGTGGTGGACGATCCCAGCCAGCGGCCCTCCGACCGCGAATACGACCGCTACATGTGGCTGGTCGAGCAGATGCGCCGAGCGGGCTACGACGACTACCAGCTGGCGTCCACCATGAGCTTCGCGGTGGAGGACGTGTTCGTCACCGCCATCTTCTCGCTGGCCTGCGAGGTGCTGGCCACCATCGGCGACGACTACCGGCTGCCCAATGCCGATGTGCGGGAGCTCTACGAATGGGCCGACTACTTCCGCGCGGGCGTCATCGCCACCACCGACGCGCGCAGCGGGGTGGCCAAGGATTTCGATCTGCGGGCCGACCGCTGGATCGAGACCGAGACCCTGGCCGTCTTCGCACCGCTGCTGTGCGGCGGCCTCTCCCGTGATGCCGAGCGGCGGCTGCTGCGGCTGTTCGAGGGTCCGCGCTACTGCGGCCATCCGGATCTGCGCTACGCGCTGCCGCCCTCCACCTCACCGGTGTCCAAGGACTTCCGGCCGCGCGAGTACTGGCGCGGCCCGGTGTGGCCGGTGATGAGCTGGCTGTTCTCCTGGGTGTTCGCGCGCCGCGGCTGGGCCGAGCGGTCGTTCATGCTGCGCGCGGAGGGGCTGCGTCAGGCCGGTGACGGCACCTTCTCCGAGTACTACGAACCGTTCACGGGCGAGGCGCTGGGCAGTATGCAGCAGTCCTGGACGGCGGCCTCGGTGCTGGACTGGCTGGGCTGACGGCGCTCGCTTTGTAGCGAATTCGTAGCGAACACCACAGCGGTGATTCGCGTGAGACGCGTCACCGGCGCTCTACTGTCGAGCGGCATGGACCGGAACCACCCGCTCGTGGCCCGCACCCACCTCGCCGCCGCCCTCGCGCTGGCCGCCCTGCTACCGCTGTCCGGCACGGCGGCCGCCGCACCGCACGGCCCCGACGTCTCCTCCTGGCAGCATCCGGGCGGCAGTGGGATCAACTGGTTCGCGGTCCGCGCCGCCGGACACCCCTTTGCCATGGTGAAGGCCACCGAGGGTCTGAGCTATGTGAACCCGTACTTCGTGCCGGACAGTCTGATCATGCGGGCGGCCGGAGTCGCCCGGGGCACATACCATTTCGCGCGCCCCGCGCTGCCGCCCGAACCGCAGGCGGTCTTCTACTCGACGGTGGTGCTCGGGCAGAACGGCCCGATGGATCTGCCCGCGGTGCTGGACCTGGAGGATTCCGGCGGGCTCCCGCCCGCCGCCCTCGTCGACTGGACCCGCCGCTACCTGAACACCGTCGAGGCGCTGACCGGTCGGCCGCCGATCATCTACACCGGCGTGCACTTCTGGAAGACGGCCATGGCGAATTCCACCGAATTCACCCGCTACCCGCTGTGGATCGCGGACTATCGCGGCAATGCCGAACCGGAGGTGCCCGGCGGCTGGCCCACCTGGACCTTCTGGCAGTACACCGACTCGGGCAGTATCTCGGGCATTCCGGGACCCACCGATATCAACGTATACAGCGGAGCCCAAGGCGATCTCGGCGCATTCGCGCGCATGCCGGGCAGCGGCAGCGCGGGCGGATAGCACGCCCGCGCCGCCGATCGGACACGAGGACGTCAGACGCCGATACTGCCGCCGTCCTGCTTCCACACCGTCACGACGGCCGGGCGGGGCTGGGCGCTGCCGCCGTCGGGCCAGTGCGAGGCGGGCTTCTCGACGGAGGCGTCGTCCACCTCGCCCGGATGCTGCACGCTCACCAGCACGCGACGGTCGGTGACGATCGGACCGCAGGTCTCCGCGCCCACCGGCACCGTGAGGAACTGCTTGGTCTCGCCCCGGCGCTCACCCTCGAGCGTGACGGCGAAAAGTCCGTCGTTGGACTTCAGCGCATTGCCGTCGGTGGAGATCCACAGGTTGCCGTGCGGGTCGAAGGCCAGGTTGTCGGGGCAGGAGATGGGGCTGACCTTGGACTTGTCGAAGCCTGCGAAGTAGGTGTCGGCGGCCTGGGGATCGCCGCAGACCAGCAGCAGCGACCAGGTGAACGCGGTGCCGGTGTGGTCGTCGACGATCTCGAGGACCTGGCCGTTCTTGTTCTGGTTGCGCGGATTGGCCTCGTCGACACCGGGTTTGCCGTCGGTGCCACGCTTGCTGTTGTTGGTCAGCGCCACGTACACCTTGCCGGTCGTGGGATTCGGCTCGAAGTCCTCGGGGCGGTCCATCTTGGTGGCGCCGACCTTGTCACCGGCGAGGCGGGTGAACACCGCCACCTCCTCGGCGCTCATGCCCTCGACCAGCGACCTGCCCTTGCCGTCCGCGCCGGTCTCCAGCAGCGGAATCCACTGGCCGGACCCGGTGAAGCCGTTGTCCGAGGGCACCTTTCCGCTGCCGTCGATCCGATCCGGGTGGTCCCCGGTCAGTTTCGCGACGTACAGCGTGCCCTCGTCCAGGATGGTCATATTGTGCTTGCGCGCCGCCGCCGTGTTGCCCTGCTGGATCTTCTTGGCGGAGACGAACTTGTACATGTAGTCGAAGCGCTCGTCGTCACCGGAGTACGACACCACGGTGCCGTCCGGGGTGACGTAGATGGTCGCGGCCTCGTGCTTGAACCGGCCCATGGCGGTGTGCTTGACCGGGGTGGAGGCGGGATCCCACGGATCGACCTCGACCACCCAGCCGAAACGGTTGGGTTCGTTGGGCTCCGCCGACAGATCGAAGCGCCTGTCGAAGCGCTCCCAACCGCGCGGCTCGTTGTTGTCACCGCCGATGCCGTAGCGCTTGCCGCGCTCCTTGGCGGCCGGGTCGGCGAACTCACCGGCGAAGTACTGGTTGAAGTTCTCTTCGCCGGAAAGAATGGTGCCCCACGGGGTTACACCGCCCGAGCAGTTGTTGAGGGTGCCCGCGACCTTCAACCCGAAGGCGTCGGCGGAGGTCTTCACCAGATCGCTGCCCGCGGCCGGGCCGGTGAGCTGGAATTCGGAGGTGGCCGTGATGCGGCGGTTGTACTTGCCCAGCACCGGGGTGAGCTTGCCGGAACCGGCCTCGCCCTTGACCTCGACCACGGTGAGACCGTGTGCGGCCCATTCGATCTCGACCTGCTCGCGGGTCGGGTTCTGCTCGTCGTACCCCGCGAACATGAACGGGCCGGTGGTGTACTCGTGGCTGGCCACCAGCAGGTAGCCGTTCTCCTGGCCCTCGATGGGCAGCAGCGCCGAGAAGTCGTTGTTGTAGCCGAACTGCTTGGCCTGGGCCGCGGCGGTCTGGTTGGCGAAGTCGAACTGCGGCGCGTCCGGCAGCACCGGATCGCCCCAGCGAATCACCACGCTCTGCTCGTAGCCCTCGGGCACGGTCACCGCATCGGCCTTGTTGGGCGCGACCGGGGTGAAGTCGGTGCCGGTGCCGGGGCTGGTCTCGGCGGCGGTCCGCACATCGTCGCCGTCACCGCAGGCGGCCAGCAAACCGGCCGTGCCGGTCGCCAGCACCACGGCCGCGCTGCCCTGCAGCATGCGGCGGCGCGACATGGCGGCCACGATATCGCCGAAGTACTCTCCGGCCGATTTGTTGGGAACCTCGTGGGCGCAGGCATTGCCGCACTTGTAGCGGCAGGTGACGGCGGCGCGCGCGGACGCGCCGTCATGCTTCACGAAGAGGGCGAGGGGTTTCAACACTGCATGCTCCCGGGGTCGTCTTGTCGGGCGCACCGTAACCAGGCCAGAAGAGCCGGAGGAGACGCGCAGATGAACAGCCGACCAATTAGGTAGCCCTAAGTTTGCCGGGAGGATGCGGCGCACCCTCCCGGACCACTAGAGCACCTGGGAGAGGAACTGCCGCAGCCGCGGCGTCTCCGCGCTGTCGAAAAGCTGATCCGGCGTACCGGTTTCCACCACCTGCCCGTGGTCCATGAAGACCACGCGATCGGAAACCGAACGGGCGAAGCCCATTTCGTGCGTGACCACGACCATGGACATACCGTCCCGCGCCAGCTCGGCCATGAGCGCGAGCACGCCCTTCACCAGCTCCGGGTCCAGCGCCGAGGTGGCCTCGTCGAAGAACATGAGCTGCGGTTTCATGGCCAGCGCGCGGGCGATGGCCACGCGCTGCTGCTGACCGCCGGACAGATTGGCCGGGCGCACATCCGCCTTGCCGGACAGGCCGACCTTCTCCAGCTGTTCCAGTGCCAGCGTGCGCGCCTGCTCCTTGGACAGACCGTGCAGCTTGCGTGGACCCAGCTCGATATTCTCCGCGACCGTCTTGTGCGGGAACAGGTTGAAGTGCTGGAACACCATGCCGATCTGCTGGCGCAACTTGTCCGGATTCTCGGTGAGCACCGACTTGCCGTCCAGCAGGATGTCACCCTTGTCCGGCTCGTGCAGGCGGTTGAGCACGCGCAGGAGCGTGGACTTGCCCGACCCCGAGGGACCGATCACCGTGGTGGCCTTACCCGCGTCCACGTGGATGTCCACCCCGCGCAGAATATGCGTGCGCCCCAGCGTCAGATGCAGCCCGGTACCAGTAAGAGAGGCACTCATGCTGCTGCGTCCTTTCGAGCATGAGCGGGGCGCTCCGTGGTCACGCTCCGCTGCCGCCTCCGCGCCTGACCGCTCATGCTGCTGCGTCCCTTCCGAGCATGAGCGGGGCGCTCCGTGGTCACGCTCCGCTGCCGCCTCCGCGCCTGACCGCTCATGCTGCTGCGTCCCTTCCGAGCATGAGCGGGGCGCTCCGTGGTCACGCTCCGCTGCCGCCTCCGCGCCTGACCGCTCATGCTCCTCGCCCTTCCGTGATCACGGCCTGCTCGACCGGGTCGATCGGCTCTTCCTTGCGCCCGGTGCGCAACCGGCTGTCGATGTAGTTCACCAGGTGCGTGAGCGGCACCGTCAGCAGCAGGTACACCAGACCCGCGGCCACCAGCGGCGACAGATTTCCGGTCTGCGCGTTGAGATCCCGGCCCACCGCGAACAGCTCCCGCTGTGAGGCCAGCAGCCCCAGGAAGTAGATCAGCGAGGAGTCCTTGATGAGCGCGATGAACTGGTTCATGAGCGCGGGCAGCACCCGGCGCACGCCCTGCGGGATCACCACCAGGGTCATGGCCTGCCGGTAGCCGAAGCCGATGGCGCGGGCCGCCTCCAACTGCCCCGGCTCCACCGACTGGATACCGGAGCGGAAGATCTCGCCGATGTAGGCCGACGACAGCAGCGCCAGCGCGACCGCGCCCAGCCAGTACGGATTGTTGCCGGTGAGCTCCTTGACCACCGGACCCACACCGAGGCCGATGAGCAGGATGATCACCACCGCGGGCAGCCCGCGGAAGATGTCGGTGTAGACGCGGGCGGGCCAGCGCAGCCAGCGGGTGCGCGAGATGCCCGCCACCGCGAGCAGCATGCCGATGACGGTGCCCAGCACGCCCGAAACCACCGCCAGGATCAAGGTATTCGGCAGACCCGTCTTGATCAGGTCGGGAAACGCCTGCTTGTACAGCTCCCAGTCGAAGAAGGTGTCCTTCAGCTGCCGCAGCGTCGACTTCGGCTCTACCCCACCGTTATCGGCCCGGTTGTCCGCGTTCTGCGCGGCGATGGCGGCGAAGTCGGGCAGCTCCGGCAGCGGCGCGGACTTGGAACCCGGCTTCCAGCCCGGTGGCAGTTCGCGCGGCACCCAGTCCTCGTAGAGCCGCGCGTAGGTGCCGTCCGCGATCACCGCGTCCAGCCCGGCATTGAGGGCGTCGATCAGCGGCTGGTTGTCCTTGCGCACCGCCCAGGCCGCGAAGTTGTTGAGGCTGAAGGTGTTCTGCGCGATGGTGGTGGCGTCGCCCGGCTTGATCGCGCCCACCGCCTGCGCGGACGGGGCCACCCAGGCGTCGATCTGCCCGGACTTCAGATTCGCGTACGCGGTGTTGTAGTCCGGGAACTTCACCGGGTCCAGGTGCAGTTCGTTGACGACGTACTCGTCCTGCACCGTGCCCTGCACCACGCCGACGCGGGTGCCGCTGTTCAGGTCGGTGAACGAGCCGATGGCGCTGTTGCTCGGCACCACCAGCGAGAAGTAGCCGAAGTCGTAGCCGTTGGTGAAGCCCACCAGCTGGCGGCGCGCGTCGGTGGTGGTGATGTTCGAGGAGCCGACGTCGAAGCGGCCGTTGGCCACCTGCGCCAGCAGTCCCGCGAATTCGGTTCCGGTGAACTCGATCTGCAGGCCCAGCTTGGCGGCGACGGCCCGCAGCAGCTCATTGTCGAAGCCGGTGAACGCGCCCTGGGAGTTCACGCAGATGCTCGGCGGCGCGTCCGAGAGGGTGCCGACGCTCAGCTTGCCCGGGGTGATGAGTCCCAGCCGCGTGCGGTCGATGCCGTCGAGCGGTCGCACGTTCGGCGTGGTGTACCGGTCCGAGGACGCGCCCTGCTGGGCTGTCGACAGTTTGGGTGGCAGCGCGGTGGCGGCGGCGGGTCCCGGGGGCGAACACAGGTCGTTCTCGGGTGCGGCGGCGCTGGGCCCGGTGCCCAGCGCCAGCATTCCGGCGAGTGTGACCAGCAACACCCCTGCGACCGCCGTCATGCGAGGTCGCCGCCCTGTGGGCCGGGACCTGACCGTGCGCAAGCAAACCATGACGAAACACCCTAGTCGGGGCGATTCGGCACACCAGAGTTGCGGTCAGCCCGCGCCCAAAGGTGTCAGGCGATACCCGCCACCGACTCGGGATTGAACTGATCGCGCCAGCGGATGGCCTGCTCGACGGTGCTCAGGTCGTAGTCGGGGCCGCCGGTGCCCACGGTGAACAGGGTCGCGCCCGCCGCGACGAAATCGGGGGCGGAGTCCACACCGGGCCACTCCACCGATTTCTCGATCCTGCCCGCGTCGGTGCCGACCTCGGCGCAGTGGTCGGCCAGAATGCCGGACTTGCGCTTCAGCACCTCGAGGTCGGCGAAGCTGTGCCAGATATCGGCGTACTCGGCGACCAGGCGCAGCGTCTTCTTCTCCCCACCGCCGCCGATAAGGATGGGGATATCGCGCACCGGCTGCGGATTCAGCTTGGCGAGCCGGTCGGCGATGCGGGCCATCGACTCCTTGAGCAAAGCCAAACGGCTTCCGGCGGTGCCGAATTCGTAGCCGTACTGTTCGTAGTCCTTCTCGAACCAGCCCGCGCCGATGCCGAGGATGAGCCGGCCGCCGCTGATGTGGTCCACGGTGCGGGCCATATCGGCGAGCAGATCGGGGTTGCGGTAGCCGCCGCCGGTGACCAGCGCGCCGAGTTCCACCCGCTCGGTCTGTTCGGCGATCGCGCCGAGCATGGTCCAGCACTCGAAGTGCGCGCCCTCCGGATCGCCGTAGAGGGGATAGAAGTGATCCCAGTTGAAGACCACGTCGACACCCAGATCCTCGGCGCGGCGGACGGCGTCGCGGATCAGCCCGTAATCGGGCGCGTGCTGTGGTTGCAGTTGGACTCCGATACGAACCGGTCGGCTCACGTGGCACTCCCTAGTCGCGGCATGGACTATCCGTCTCGCGGATCGAGGCTACCGATCCGGAGGTGCGCCCGCCGGTTGAACGGGGCCGCGTTCACTCCTGGAATAACACATGCAGACATACGCATGTATTCATGTTACGGTGGCGGCATGAACACTTCGGCGGGTCACAGCCACCTCGCGGGGCCGCGCATCGAGATGGCCTTCGCGATCGGCTCCGGCATCACCTACGCCAGCGGCATGGTCGCGCGCTACCTCCTCGACGGCCCGCCCTGGATGGCGACCGGACTGTTTCTGGCCACCTACCTGCTGGGCGGCTTCTTCACCGTGCGCACCGCCCTCGCCACCGTGCGGCGCGGCCGCTTCGAGGTGGACTTCCTCATGCTGGTCGCGGCGGTCGGCGCGGCGGCGGTCGGCAAATGGGCCGAGGGCTCGGTGCTGCTGTTCCTGTTCAGCCTGGGACACGCGCTCGAGGAATACGCGATGGGCCGGGCGCAGAAGTCCATCGCGGCGCTGGCCGAACTCGCACCGCGCACCGCACTGGTGCGGCGCGGGCCCGACACCGTCGTCGAGGTCGACGTGGACACGCTCGAGATCGGCGATGTCATTGTGGTGCGGCCGAATTCACGGCCGAGCGCGGACGGCATCGTGGTCGCGGGCGTGAGCGCCGTCGACGAATCGGCGGTCACCGGCGAGAGCATCCCGGTGGAGAAGCGAGCGGCCGACGATCTCGCCGCACTGACCGGCCGCACCCCGGTACCCGAAGCCCAGCGGGTGTTCGCGGGCACACTGAACGGGTCCGGCGTGCTCGAAGTGATGGTCACCGACCGCGCCGCCGACAGCACCCTGGCCCGGGTGATCGCCATGGTGCGCGACGCCGAGACGCAGCAGTCGCCGACCCAGCGGTTCATCGACCGGTTCCAGCGGTACTACGTGCCCGCCGTACTCCTGGGCGTGCTGGCCGTCATGGCCTACGGCGCCTACGTTCGCACCGAGCCGTTCGCGGACAGCTTCTACCGCGCCATGGTGGTGCTGGTGGCCGCCAGCCCCTGCGCACTGGCCATCGCCACCCCGAGTGCGGTCCTGGCCGGAGTGGCGCGAGCCGCGCAAGCCGGGGTGCTGGCCAAGGGCGGCGGGCCGCTGGAATCGCTGGGACGGGTGCGGTCGGTGGCCTTCGACAAGACCGGGACGCTCACCTGGGGACAGCCCCGCGTCACCGATATCGAGCCCGCCCGCCCCGCCCTGCGAGCGGAACTGATCGGCACGCTGTTCGCGGTGGAGTCCTACAGCGACCACCCACTGGCCTCGGCCATCACCCGCGATCTCGCCGGATTGGTCCCCGCGGGAGCGGAATTCGCTGCCACCCGCGTGAATTCGGTGACCGGACGCGGGGTGACCGCACTGGTGGACGGCCAGGCAACCGAGATCGGCAACCTGACCATGTTCGCCGAACTCGACAGCGACGGCGTGCCCGCCGAGATCGCGGCGGCGGTGGAGCGGCTGCACGCGGCCGGGCGCACCACCATGATCGTACGGCGCGCGGGCGTCTATCTGGGCGTGGTCGGCGTGATGGATACCCCGCGCGCGGAGGCCGCCGCGGTCATGGCCAGGCTGCGCGACCTCGGCGTCACGGAACTGGTGGTGATCTCCGGCGACAACCAGCGAGTGGCCGACGCGGTCGCCGACGGGCTCGGACTCGACGCCGCCCACGGCGGTCTGCTGCCCGAGGACAAGGTCGACATGATCGGCAGGCTGCGCGCCCGCGGCGGCACCGCCATGGTCGGCGACGGCGTGAACGACGCACCCGCCATGGCGAACTCCTCGGCCGGAATCGCCATGGGTGCGGGAGGATCCGCCGTGGCTCTGGAAACCGCCGACGTCGCGCTCATGTCCGACGATATCGGTCGCCTCCCCTTCGCGGTGGCGTTGAGCCGTCGGGCCGCCGCGATCATCCGACAGAACCTGGCCATCGCCCTGATCATCGTGGCCGGCCTGGTTCCCGCCACGCTGATCGGCCTGCCCATCGGTCCCGCGGTCTTCATTCACGAGGGCTCGACCCTGCTGGTCGTCGCCAATGCCCTGCGCCTGCTGCGGTTCCGCCGCGGAGCCGAGCACGAGGGCATCGAGCACGAAACGCGCCCCGGCACCTGACTCCGCCCCGCGGCGCACGGCCGGTGCGCCCGGATCAGGGACCACTTAGCATCGTGCGGGAGCCCGCGCGGCTCACCACCCTCTACAACGGATCGTCCGGCACGTTCCTGCCGGTGAAGGGATGCAATTCCATATGGCTACGGTCACCTTCGATCGCGCCTCCCGGGTGTACCCGGGTGCGGTCAAACCCGCTGTCGACGCCCTGGACCTGGAGATCGCCGACGGCGAATTCCTGGTGCTGGTCGGCCCGTCCGGCTGCGGGAAGTCCACCTCGCTGCGCATGCTCGCCGGGTTGGAGGAGGTGAGTACGGGGCGCATCCTGATCGGCGCGAAGGACGTCACGCACGCCGAGCCCAAGGAACGCGATATCGCCATGGTGTTCCAGAACTACGCGCTCTACCCGCATATGAGCGTGGCGGAGAACATGGGCTTCGCGCTCAAGATGGCGAAGGTGTCCAAGGAGGAGCGCGAGCAGCGGGTGCTGGAGGCGGCCAAGCTGCTCGACCTCGAGCCGTACCTGAACCGCAAACCCAAGGCGCTTTCCGGCGGTCAGCGGCAGCGCGTCGCCATGGGACGCGCCATCGTGCGGCAGCCGCACGTGTTCCTGATGGACGAGCCGCTGTCCAATCTCGACGCCAAGCTGCGGGTGCAGACCCGCACCCAGATCGCCCAGTTGCAGCGCCGCCTCGGCACCACCACCGTCTACGTCACCCACGACCAGGTCGAGGCCATGACCATGGGCGACCGGGTGGCGGTGTTGAAGGACGGGCTGCTCCAGCAGTGCGCCTCCCCGCGCGATCTGTACCGCGATCCGGCCAATCTGTTCGTCGCCGGTTTCATGGGCTCCCCCGCCATGAACCTGTTCACGCTGGCCGTCGAGGGCGGTGCGGTGCAGCTCGGCGGACACCGGCTGCCGCTCCCGCGCACGGTCGCCGACGCCAGCGACGGCAGCGTCGTGGTCGGCATCCGGCCCGAGCACTTCGAGATCGCGGGATCGGCGAACGGACTCGGCCAGCAGTCGGACGGGATCACCATGGAGGTGGACGTGGTCGAGGAACTTGGCTCCGACGCCTACGTCTACGGCCGTGCCCTGGATAAGAGCGGCAGCGAAACCATTGTGGCGCGGGCGGATTGGCGCAACCCGCCCGCCAAGGGCACCCGACTGGTGCTCCAGGCCGATGCCGAGCACACCTACTTCTTCGCGCCCGAAGACGGGCGACGGCTGGGCTGAGCACAAACCTGCCCGCCCGCCGGTGCACGGCGGGCGGGTCGATCGTTCGGACGCGGGCGCGTCGTCCATGTCGGACGCGACTCCGATATCGCACAGTGCCGACCACCGTCACCGGTGGAGCATGCGTGCTGCTCGTCGCGGCCTAGCGGTACCCGTCGGCTACCCGCGCCGCTTCTCAGGAGGCGGGTGGGAGGCGGCCGTGGCGGCGCAACCAGCTCTTGTTGACACGCACACGCACGCGCTCCGGGGGCACCTCGTTGCCGGAGGCGCTGACCAGCTCGACGCGCACGGGCTCGCCCGTCGTGTCCTCCAGGCGTTCCAGCGGCGGGGTGCCGTCCTGGAGGTACTTGTCGCCCCACTGCCAGAGGGCTACCACCGCCGGTATCAGGTCCCAGCCCATCGGGGTGAGGACGTATTCGTGCCGGGTGCGTTTGCCCTCTTCCTGATAGGGGCGCTTCTCCAGCAGCCCCGCGTCGGTGAGTTTGCGTAGCGCGTTCGCGGCCGCAGCGTCGGTGATGCCCACGCGCGCGGCGAATCCGTCGAAGCGGCGGGTGCCGTAGTACGCCTCGCGCAGGATCAGGATCGCCGAGCGGGTGCCGACGATGTCGAGGGCTTTGGCGATGGAGCAGCCCTCGGGTTTCCATGCGCTCAGATCCCTGAGCGGTCCTTCCAAGACGAACGACATGACGCTCATCATACTCCCGCTGACTTGCCTCAAGTATTGCCAGCTCCTACGCTGACTTTAGAGCGGTTGAGCCAGCCGCCGGAAGGTCGGCCGCGACGCAGCGGCCTTTGCGAAGGAATCGCCATGAGAGACGCAGTCATCGTCGAAGCCGTCCGCACCCCCGTGGGCAAGGGCAAGCCCACCGGAGCCCTGCACGGCGTCCATCCCGTCGATCTGCTCGCGCACAGCCTGCGAGAAGTGGTGGCGCGCAGCGGCATCGACCCCGAACTCATCGACGACGTGATCGGCGGCGTGGTCACCGCCGTGGGCGAGCAGGGTTCCAACCTGACCCGCCGCGCCGCCCTCGCCGCCGGGTTTCCCGAATCCGTCCCCGCCACCACGGTCGACCGTCAGTGCGGCAGCAGCCAGCAGGCCATCCACTTCGCCGCCCAGGGCGTCATCGCGGGCGCGTACGACATCGTGGTGGCCGCGGGCGTGGAGTCCATGAGCCGGGTTCCCATGGGGGCCAATCTCATCGGCGCGGAGGATGTCACCGGTGTCGGCTTCGCCGAACGCTACCCCGAGGGCCTGGTCCCGCAGGGCATCAGCGCCGAACTCATCGCCGCCCGCTGGAATCTCGGCCGCACCCAGCTCGACGAGTTCGCTCTGTCCAGCCACGAAAAAGCCGCCCGCGCAACAAAAGACGGCTCCTTCGACGCCCAACTGGCCCCGCTGGCCGGACTGACCGCCGACGAGGGCATCCGGCTGGGCAGCACCCTCGAAACACTGTCGGGCCTGCGCCCCGCCTACTACAGCGAGGCCATGGCCGCCCGCTTCCCTGAGATCGACTGGAATATCACCGCGGCCAATGCCAGCCAGATCAACGACGGCAGCTCCGCCGTCCTCATCATGACCAGCGAACGAGCCGCCCAGCTCGGCCTGCGCCCCCTCGCCCGCGTCCACAGCTTCGCCGTCGCGGGCGACGACCCCCTGCTCATGCTGACCGCCGTCATCCCCGCCACCCGAAAGGTCCTGCACCGAGCCGGACTCCAACTCTCCGACATCGACCTCTTCGAGGTGAACGAGGCATTCTCCTCCGTGGTCCTGGCCTGGGCCCACGACACCGGCGCCGACCTCGCCAAGGTCAACGTCAACGGCGGCGCCATAGCCATCGGCCACCCCCTCGGCGCCTCCGGCGGCCGCCTCGCCACCACCCTCGTCCACGCCATGCACGACCACGGCGCCCGCTGGGGCCTGCAAACCATGTGCGAGGCAGGAGGTCTGGCCAACGCCACCATCTACGAACGGATTCGGTAGTCGAGCACCGTCACCGCCCCCGGTGCGTCGGCGCTACCGGCGACACCTCGCCACGCCCACCGGTAATTCGACCGATGCGGGTACCGATAGGCCCACTCATACCGTCTTCCTCGTGATGACAGCGACCGCATCCGCGGTGAGCACGCAGAGGAGATGACGATGAGCGAGCATGTCGATCAGGCAGTGGATCCCGCATTGGATCGGCTGGTGGGGACATGGCGGGTCACCGGGGGTGCGGTGGGAACCGTCACCTACCGCTGGATGACCGGGCGGCGGTTCCTGATCCAGGATGTGGAGTTGGAGCAGTACGGGGAACGGATCGTCGGGATGGAGGTGATCGGGCGGGAGCGGCCCTTCGGGGCACAGGAACCCAGCGCCGACATCAAGAGCAGGTATTACGGCGACAAGGGCGAGACGCTGGATTACGTGTACGAGATGGACGGCGACGTGCTCACCATCTGGGCCGGGGAGAAGGGGTCACCGGCGTATTTCCGGGGCTCGCTAGACCCCGCCGGTGACGTGATGGACGGGGCCTGGGTGTACCCCGGGGGCGGCGGTTACGACTCCACCATGACCCGCGTCGGCCAACGGTAGACCGAGGGCGCGCCGGACCTGGACCACACCGGTCCGGCTTCGCCCCCCGCGAGCGCGGCCGGTTGTTACCGTGCAGTGGTGATACTCGGGCGGGCGGACGAGTCGGCGCGCATCGAGCGCCTGCTCGCGAACGCGCGCGACGGGCACGGCGGCGCTCTGGTGATCCGCGGTGAGGCCGGGATCGGCAAGACCGCACTGCTCGACCACGCCGAACGCGCCGCGGCGGGGCTGCGCGTGCTGCGCGGCGTGGGCATCGAGTCGGAGGTCGAGGTCCCCTTCGCCGGATTGCACCTGCTGTTCCACACCTACCTGGATCGACTCGCCACCTTGCCGGAGCCCCAGGCGCAGGCATTGCGCGCCGCCTTCGGCCTGTCCGACCACGATATCGGCGAACGATTCCTGACCAATGTCGCCGCCCTGTCGCTGCTGTCCGAGCTGGCCGCCGACGGCCCCGTGGTATGCCTCGTCGATGACGCGCACTGGTTCGACCGAGCCTCCCTCGATGCGCTGTTGTTCGCCGCCAGGCGATTACGGCAGGAGCCGGTGGCCATGGTGTTCACCGCGCGTGCGGATGTCCCGGACTTCCCGGCCGCCGGGCTGGAGACCATGCGGCTCGCCGCGCTGGACCGCGTCGGCGCGACCGCACTGCTCGATCAGCGGGCGGGCGACCTGACCGGTCCGATGCGCGCCCGGATCCTGGCGGACGCACGCGGAAACCCACTCGCCATCATCGAATTCACCGCGGCGATCACCTCGCGCGCGGCGACGGGCAGCACGTGGTCGCTACCCGTCGAGCCGCTGCCCGTGGACAGGCAGGTGCAGGCCGCTTTCAGCGCCAGAATCGGAACGCTTCCGGAGGCGACGCGGCGGCTGCTGGTGCTGGCCGCGGCCGATGTCACCGCGGATCCGCCGATCGTGGTGCGTGCCGGGGAGCGGCTCGGACTGAGCGCCGCCGACCTGGAACCAGCCGAGCAGGCTGCCCTCATCGAGCTGTCCGCCCAGCGAATCTCGTTCCGGCATCCCCTGATTCGGACCGCCGCCTACCAGAGTGCGCCCCGCCACTGGCAACTCGACGCGCACCGGGCCCTCGCCGACACGCTGACCGGGGCCGACTACGCCGACCATCGCGCCTGGCATCTGGCCGCGGCCACCATCACCGTCGATGAGACCGCCGCCGCCACCCTGGAGCAGGTGGCCCGGCGTGCCGCCCGACGCGGCGGTGCGGCCGCGGTCGCGCACGCACTCGAACGCAGTGCCCGGCTCAGTCCCGATCCGGAACAGCGCAGCCGACGACTCGCCGCCGCCGCTCGCGCGGCCTATGACGCCGGAGCCCTCGACCAGGCCGCCGACTGCGCGCGCGTCGCAGCGGAAATCGCCACCAGCGGAACCGTTCTCGCCGACCTCAGCTGGGTCCGAGCTCAGATCGCCTACGAGCGTGATTCGCCGACCACCGCCGCCGCCCTGATGCTGGCGGGCGCGGCACCGATAGTCGGCACCCTGCCGCGGCAAGCGGTCTCGATGCTCACCGACGCCATCGGATGCGCCAAGGACGGCGGCGCGCACGACCTGGTGAGCCGTGCCGCGCGACTGCTCGCCGACGTGCGGCTCGCACCGGACGATCCGCTGCGGCCGGTGGTCGACGGCATGATCGGCGTTGGCGAGCTGTTCGACGGCCGCGCCCGCGCGGGCACGGCCGGTATGCGTCGGCTGATATCCGCAGCGCGCGAGGGACGCGCGCCAGGCATGGTGGAGCGGGTGCTGGCCGGATATCTGGCGCTCATCATCGACGATCGGGCCGCCGCCGAGATACTGGAGGCGCTGGTCGCCGATATCCGCCGTTCGGGTGCGCTCGGCTGGCTACCGTATGCCCAGGAGCCGCTGGCGATCGCGCTGCTGCTCCAAGGGCGCTTCCGCGACGCGGAAACCGTTGTCACCGAGGCACTGTCGACGTCCACCGAACTGGGCCAGCACACCCAGGCACTCATCATGTCCGCCATCCCGGCGTGGCTGGCGGCGGTGGCGGGCGACGCCGACAGCTGCCGCACCCACGCCGCGACCATGCTCCGCGACCGAGCTCGGCATCCCACCAATGCCGCCCTCGCCACCTGGGCGCTCGGTCTGCTCGACCTCGGTCAGGGCCGATTCGACACGGCCACGGAATATTTGGAGTCCGTCTGCACCGGGCCCGGTCGCCGGGACTTCCTGGTTCGAGCCATTCCGGATCACATGGAGGCGGCCATCCGTGGCGGCCGGACGGCACAGGCGGATCGGCACCTGCCCGCGCTCGCCGAGTGGGCCGAGCACACCCGCCGGCCGCAGGCCGACGCGCTGGTGCAACGCTGCCTCGCCCTGGCGGCGACGGACGACCCGGAAAAGTGTTACGGCACCGCCCTTCGACTGCACGCGGAGTCCGAACACACCTACGACTACGCACGCACCGCACTCCTCTACGGCGAATGGCTCCGCAGGCAGCGCCGCCGCACCGAGGCCCACACCCACCTGTCCGAGGCGTCGCGCATCTTCGAGCGACTCGCGGCCACCGCCTGGGCGGACCGGGCCCGCGCCGAACTGACCGCCCTCGGCGACCGCCCGGTCGCCCGGCCGCACGATCACGACCCCGCGGCTCGCCTCACTCCCCAAGAGCTGCAGGTGGTCCGGCTCGCCGCGGCCGGGCTCAGCAACCGCGACATCGCCGCCCAACTGTTCCTCAGCCCCCGCACCGTCGGCCACCACCTCTACCGCGCCTACCCGAAGCTCGGCATCACCAAGCGCACGGAACTCGTCCGATTCACGCTGTGACGCAGGGGATGCCGAGCATCGATCGATCCGCCGAGCGGTATCACGCGATACCGACGGCGGTCGCCTCCACAGCCGTGCGGCGGCGACGGGACGGCTGCAGCATGGTCGGATGCGAGATGCTCCAGGCCGCGGTCTTGCAGATGAGCTCCTTGACCCGTGCGGCCGACCGGCCGGTGAGGGCGGAGGGCTTGGGCCGGTCGTCGGGGGTCACCCACTGCACGATGGCGTCGCGGCGGCCGAGGCTGATGCACTGGCCCGTGTAGCCGATCTCGTTGCGAGGCATCGTGCGGCCGGTCAGGCGAGCCGCGATGGCGTCGGCGGCCAGATGGGCCGTGGGGACTCCGGAGGCGCAGGACATGCGCAGCGGATCGCCGTTCCCGCCGGGGGCGCGGGCGGCGTCGCCGACGGCGTAGACATCCGGGTGCGAGAGCGACCGCATGGTGTCGTCGACCACGATCTGCCCGGTCTCCGAGACCTGCACGGTGGTGGCCGCGGCGATCGGATGGACCGCGAAACCGGCTGTCCACACTGTCAGTGCGGACCCGATCTCGCGACCGTCGGCGGTGACCACGCCGTCCGGTTCGACGCGGGCGATATCGGTGTTCTCGTGCACGGTGATACCGAGCCGGTCGAACGCCGCACGCAGATGCCGCCTGGCCTTCGCACCCAACCAATCACCGAGGCCGCCGCGTGCGACCAGCGCGACCTCGAGATCCGTTCGCGCCTCGGCGATTTCGGTGGCCGCCTCGATACCGGTGAGGCCGCCGCCCACGACCAGCACGGTCGCGCCCGCGCTGAGATCCGCCAGGCGCTCCCGCACCCGCAGCGCGGACCCCTTGCCCGCGATGTCGTAGGCGTGTTCGGCCGCACCGGGCACGCCGCCGTCCGCGGCGGCGCTGCCGAGCGCGTACACCAGGGTGTCGTAGGCGATGTCGCGGGTGCCCTCGGCATCGACGACGGCGACCTTTTTGCGATCGGCATCCAGCGCCGTCACCCGCGCCACGTCCACCCGCACGCCGGTGCCGGCGAAAACGTCGGTCAGCACGCGGCGGCGCAGCTCCTGGCCCGTCGCCAGCTGGTGCATGCGCACCCGCTCGACGAATTCGGGATCGACGTTGACGAGGGTGATGTCGACATCGGCGGGGTGCAGCCGCTTGGCCAGGCGACCGGCGGCGTTGGCTCCGGCGTATCCGGCTCCGAGAACGACGATGCGGTGCTTCATGGTCTCACTCCTGTCTGGGTGGTGTTCGCTACCTGAACCGGGCAGCGGCGCGAAACCTGACAGACACGGACTGTGAGCTAGGTCACCACCCCGTGGTGAGGGGGTCCGGGTGCTCCGACACAGCCCAGTGCCGGGTGGCGCGGTCGAGCTTGGCCGGGTTGGCCTGGGTGTGCACGGCCGTGATTCCCTCGGTGGTCACCTCCAGGGTGATGATGCCGACGATCCGTTCGCCGACCGTGATCACCAGCGCCGGAACGCCATTCGCCACCGCGGCGAACATGTCGGCGCGACCGCCGATCATCGCCCATTTGCCCTCGGTGGCCTCGAACAGGCGGCGCAGGAACCGCGCCACCCGCAGTGCCCCGGTGACCGGCTCCGGCAGCGAGAACACCACACCGCCGCCGTCGCCCGCGCTGATCGCGTCGTCGGCCAGCATGCGCACCAGTGCGTCGGTGTCACCGCTGAGCGCGGCCGCCAGGAATTCCTCGACCACCTTGCGCGCGGCGGCGTCGTCGACCTCCCGGCGGGTCCGGTCGCTGGCCAGATGCTGTTTGGCGCGCCGATAGATCTGATAGCAGTTCGACTCGGTGAGCTCGAGCATGTCGGCGATCTCACCGTGCGAGTAGCCGAAGGCCTCCCGGAGCACGTACACGACGCGCTCCCTGGCCGTCAGCCGTTCCATCAGGGTGAGCATGGCGATGGACACCGATTCGCGTTGTTCGACGGTGTCGGCCGGGCCGAACATCCGGTCCCCGGCGAAGACCGGCTCGGGCAGCCACTGCCCCACATAGGATTCGCGCCGCGCCCGCGCCGAGGTGAGCTGATTCAGGCAGATATTGGTGAGCACCTTCGTCAGCCACGCCTCGGGCGTCTCGACGAGTTCGTGGTCGGCGGCGTGCCAGCGCACGAACGTGTCCTGCACCGCGTCCTCGGCATCACTCGCCGACCCCAACAGCCGATACGCGATCGCCTCCAGGCGAGCCCTGGACCTCTCGAACACTTCGACCTCGTGCACACCGACCACCATGGCCTGAAGTTAACCGTACGAGACGCCGACCGGTCACTACCCTGTCTGCGCGCAGAGCACGTGGTACGCGCGGACGGCGTCCTCCGGGAAGACGAGCACCCGCCAGCACGGGCGGTCCGACCGTCTCGCGGTCGCGGTGGTGGCGCGGATATCGTTGGCTCGGAGAAGAGCTCGAACGGAACCCGCCGCGGCTTCGGTGGCGGCGGTGGCTATCGCGAACAGCAGGCCGAAATCCTCCGCGGCTGGCTCGGTGCGCCGGGCGCGGCGGCCGATCATCGGTCGCCCGCTTCGCCGACTCGACGCCGCTGGTTGTCGCGAAGCACGGTCAGCTGCCGACGCTCCTCCTCGTGGTCGATGGCCACGAGCAACTCCGCCTCGGATGCGGGGTCCGGGCGGAGGAACGAGCCCGATCCCGGTCGACCGGCCGCGCCGAGCCGGTTCATCTTCTTCGGCACCGGTGCGCCCTCGTATGCGAGCGGAACCGGTCGGCCGTGGTCGTCGCTCGGTCCCAGCGGTTGGTGCAGCTCGAGATATTCACCGTGCGGCAGGCGTGTGATCATGCCCGTCTCGATGCCGTGCTCGAGTACGGCCCTATCGCTGCGCTGCAATCCCAGGCACAGTCGATAGCTCGCGTAGTAGGCGAGCGGCGGTGCCAGCAGTGCGGCGAACCGGAAGAACCAGGTGGTGGCGTTCAACGAGATGTCGAATGTCAAGGCGATGACATCGTTCACGCACGCCAGCGTCACCACCAGATAGAAGGTCAGGGCCATGGCGCCGATCGCGGTGCGCACCGGCACATCGCGTGGCCGCTGGAGCAGATTGTGGTGCGCGGTGTCGTTCGACAGGCGCTTCTCGATCCACGGGTAGGTGATCAGGAGCGCGAATACGATGCCCATCGCCGCGGCGACCCAGAAAGCGCCGGGAATCGTGTAGCGGCCCAGATAGATTTCCCACGGCGGCATCAGGCGCAGCATGCCGTCGGCCCACATCATGTAGAAGTCGGGTTGGGAGCCCGCCGATACCTGCGCCGGATTGTAGGGCCCCAGATTCCAGACCGGATTGATCTGGAGCAGCCCGCCCAGCAACGACACCGTGGCCAGGGTGAACATGAAGAACGCACTCTGGTCGAGGGAGAACACCGGCACGATCCGAGTGCCCACCACATTGTTCTCGGTGCGCGCCGGACCGGGGAACTGAGTGTGCTTCTGGTACCACACGATTCCGATATGGGCGATGACCAGCGCCACCATGATCGCGGGAAACAGCAGCACGTGTGTGATGTACAACCGCGGAATGGTGATGGTACCGGGGAAATCACCGTCGAAGAGCATCCAGTGCAGCCAGGTGCCCACGATCGGCACCGACATCGTGATACCCGAGAAAGCCGCGCGCAGACCGGTACCCGACAGCAGATCGTCGGGCAGCGAGTACCCGAAGAATCCCTCGAACATGGCGATGATCAGGAGCAGGCAGCCGATCACCCAGGTGATCTCACGCGGGCGGCGGAACGCACCGGTGAAGAAGATCCGGCACATGTGCACGATCATCGAGGCCACGAAAAGCAGTGCGGCCCAATGGTGGAGCTGCCGCACGAACAGCCCGCCCCGCACCTCGAAGCTGATGTGCAGCGTCGACTCGTACGCCCGCGACATGGTCACCCCGCGCAAGGGTTGATACACACCGTCGTACACGACCTCACTCATCGACGGGTCGAAGAACAACGTCAGATACACCCCGGAGAGCAACAGAATGATGAAGGTGTAGAGCGCGATCTCCCCGAGCAGAAACGACCAGTGCGTCGGAAACACCTTGTTGATCGAGCGTTTGACGAACGCCGCCGCCTGGTAACGCTCATCCGCCCCGTCCACCCCCCGCACCACGGCACTCATGAGTTCACGACCTCCTGCCCGTCGACAACCGCTGCCCACATGACGCCGCGAGCCGCCGATTCCTGACAGGATGTGACTCAGATCACCAGCTGCCGTTCGCGCCCCCGAAGGGGGACGCCACACCGGTCAAACGCCTTGTATCAGGCAGGAGAGTGCGTTCGCCGCCCGGTGCCGCGTCCTCGCCACAACGATCGGCTCACAGCCGTAAGCGGTACCCTCACCGGCCCAGCCGCCATGCTGTTGATGTGGGTACCATTGCGTTCTTCATCGCACCCAACGATCAGGCTGCCGCCGGGACACGATCGGGGGGCCAGGGACAAACTATCCCTCGGTCATATGCCAGGGCTTCGATCCCGATGATGCAGTTGTCGAGTGGGACATGTACTTCGAGGCTCCTTCCGCGAAGCTTCCACCTCTCGAGACGCTTCGCACGAGGCAATGGCCGATCTCGGTAGCCGAGATCGTCAACGATGGCACCGGCGTGTTCGTTGTCCCGGATCGATTGGCCCACGCGCTCGCCCACGCCGGCCCCAAGGACCTGGACGAACTCACCTACCGTCGGCCCGCGGGGTTACGTCAGGTGGGCGGAGAGTCAACATGACCTGCGACAACCCGTGGGAAATCCTGCAAAAGGTTGCCCGGTTCGCCGCTACCGCGGTCGGCACGGGTGACCGACTCTATTGCTGGCATTTCCTGAACGGCTAACGCTGCGATCGGACTCAACCGGGCGTTCCGCCGGTCTCGGATCCGTTCGGCCTGTCGATCTTCGGCCGGCCCGAGATGGCCTGTTCGGCCAGCCGTGCGGACTCTGATCAGCACGACGATCGGGTCTGCGGGCGCGGGAGGCGGAACAGCCGGCGTAGTCGGTGCAGGGCCTGGAGGTCGCCGGATGCGGAGGCGGCGCCGTTGTCGATCGCCTCGGCGAGGGTTGACCGGCCCGCGGCGAGGTCGCGGAAGGCCTCACCGCCGGTCGTGATGGTCACGTCGGGGTGTTGGGCCGGTCCGTGCAGCGTTTCGATGGCGCCGTCGTCGATGCGGGCGTGGAAGATCTCCTCCTCGACCCGGAACTCGTACAGTGCGTGCAAGCCGGCGGCCGCTTCGGGATCGAAGCAAGCTCTCAGGCCGAGCACGGCCCAGCCGGGGTGGAAGGTCTCCTGTTCCCGGGGTTCCTGCATTGCCCATTTCAGGCCCCACCGGGCCAGGGCCAGCACCGCTGGGCCAAGCTCTTCGCCGGCCTGGGTGAGGGCATAGGCGGGGGTGCGGGCCGGTGGCGGGAGAGTGATCTTGTGGACGAGCCCTTCGCGTTCCAGATGCTTCATCCGTGCGGCCAGCAGGCCGGTGCCCAGGCCACGCAGGCTGTGCTGTAGATCGCCGAAGCGCTTGGGGCCCGTCAGCAACTCGCGGATCAGGAGCAGGGTCCAGCGTTCCCCGACGAGATCGAGGGTGCGTGCGGTCGCGCAGTACTGGTTGTAGGTTCGCTGTTCCACTTCAGCATTCTAATTCTGAAGGTTCCTGTTATTGAACCGGATGGCGTGGGCCTCCATGAGGAGGCGGGCGAGCGCCTCCGGGTGGGTGAGCATCACGTCGTGTGGACCGTCCAGGGCGATGGTCAGATACCCGACCGCCGTGGCGAACGCGTCGAAGGCGTAGGTCTGCGGTCGGCAGTAGATGCCTGTGCCCGGTATCCGGTCGACGGCTCCGCTCAGCCGGGTTGGCTCGGTGAAGGTGCGCAGTGGCTGGGTCCGCAGCCGCGGAGCGAGCCAGGCTGCGTCGTCGGGATCGGTGATACCGAACATCGCCGGAGCCGGGGCTGGGATCTGGTTGGCAGCGCTGGTGCGGGCGGCGGTCTGGATCGCGTGGACGAAAGCGGCAGGCGCGAGACTGAACATGCTGTCGCCGTCGTGGCCGGCCCAGCCGTCCAGGAGGATGACGTGGTCCACCAAGTCGGGCCGCAGGTCGGCCGCCTGCCGGACGACCAGGCCCGCGTAGCTGTGCCCGACCAGCACCAAACCGTCTGTCAGTGTGTCCTCGGCCGCAGCGTCGAGGGCGGTGAGCACGTCCTGGACGTGTGTGTGCAGGCCGATGTCGTTGTTCATAGTGAGGGCGGGGGTGATGGTCCGCGCTCCGGCTCGGTGCAGGAAAGGGGTCAGGCGATCCCAGGCCCAGGGGCCGTGCCAGGCGCCGTGGACGAGTACGAAGGTGGTCACAGGTGTCCTTCCGTGCGGATCAGGGGCATAACGAGGTCGGCGAACTCTTCCAGGCCCGCGTGATGGTTTTCGGCGGCCAGTCGGATCACCACGTGGTGTGCGCCGGCGCCGGCGTAAGCGCTGAGCCATTCGGCGGCTTCGTGTGCGGTGCCGGCGAACAGTGCCTGGATGGTCTCGACCGCCTCCAACGGGGCGTTGTAGTAGCGCTCGATGCTGGTGCGCAGGCGCCCGCGCGCCCGCTCGGGGTCCTCGTCCAGGCACAGCGTCGCATACAGCGCCGGAGTCGGCGTTCGGGCCGCCGACTGCTGAATGACGGCCAGGTCGCGGGCATAGTTCTGAACGGAGGGTGGATAAGGCAGCCAGCCGTCGGCCAGCCGCGCCACCCGCCGCAGCGCCGCAGCGCCGTCTCCCGGCAGCCAGATCTCCGGGCCTTGTGGCCGAGTCGGCGCAGGAGCCAGCTTCACATGCTGGAAGTCGAAGTGGTGACCGGTGTAGGAGACCTCTTCTCCGGTCCACAGCCGCCGCATTGCTTCGATCGATTCCTCCAAGCGGCCGATACGACGAGCGAAGGCGACGCCGACTGCGGTGAATTGGGCCTCGGTGTTGGCGTTGGGGAATCCGCCGCCCATGCCGACGATCAACCGCCCGTCGGCGAGCCGGTCCAAGGTGGCGAGTTGGTGGGCCAGCAGAATCGGATGACGTAGCGCGGGTAGCAGCACCGCGGTGCCGAGCGTGACGCGTCGGGTGGCGGCGGCCACGGCACCCAGCAGCAGCAGTGGGTCGGCGCGTGGCCTGGTCACGGGGCTGTCTCCCGCCCAGACGGAGTCGAAACCGAGAGCTTCGGCGCGGCGCGCCTGGTCGATCAGTTGCCTCGAATCGTGGTCACCGCTTACGGCTTGATCGCGTGTCGGCAGCAGGTAGCCGATCTTCAATGGAGTCATGTGTGGAGTCATGTGGTCACCTCTCAGGAGCCATCAGGTTCCACATCCTAAGGCTCAGACTTCCTGATTGTGAAGTAGTGGCTTCATTTTCGGGAATTTGCCTAGTCCGGCTGGAGTCCGCGCGGCGGTAATACCCGCTATGGGGAAAGGAGCTCTTAGGTGAAGTCGCCCGGAGTCGAGCAGGTACCGGCCGGCGTGTCAGACCAGCGGTGTGGATGGTGGCATCGGCTGGTTGGCCTCCGGTGAAATCACCTGGGGCGCTGTCACTTCGGTGATCGGTTCGGCGGGCCGGCGACGTAGTGCTCGGCTCCCAGTTCGTCAACCGTATCGAGCATCGTCCGCACGAACGCTTGCAGTCGTGCCGTCTCCACGCCCGGCATCCACACCGGTCGCCACGCATGCCCTTGCCCGTCGTCGAAGGGCACATAGACCGTTCCGCGCCGCGGGTAGTGCAATTCGGCGTGGCTGCCGGCGGGGTGCACACCCGCGCCGAAGGCGACCGCGGTCAGCACATCCTCGAAGGTGTGGGCGCCGATCGGCCTGGCCGGAGCGATATGCCAGGTCTCGTCGAGGTAGCGGTGCCAGTAGGCACTCGCCGGTCCGCCGATGGAGACCACGTCGATTCCCGTCGCGGTGCTGCTGATGGAACTGCTGCGGGCGATGCGGTGATCGCGCGGCACGATGAGTCCGGTCGGTTCGGTGAGCAGGACCGGCCCGGCGACCAGGTCGAGTTCATCGCGCCGCAGCGGCCCGAACACGTCGCCGAGGTGGACTTCACGAGCGCGCACCTCGCATTCGGGGTGGCGGGCCCGAAACATCAGGACGGAGTCGACCAGCAGACTTGCGGCGAGGCCACCTGATCGTCTGGCTGACTCTGGCCTGCGACAGCTGGCTTTTCAGAACAACTCTCACCGAAGGATGCACTCTCGCATGACCCTGTTATCGACCGGCCCGCCCGGGACGCAAACCGTGCGTCGGCCGGAACTCGCGCTGGGCGCGCTGGCTCTCGGCGCGTTCGGCATCGGCCTCACCGAGTTCGTCATCGTGGGTCTCCTGGGGGTGCTCGGCGACGACCTGTCCATCGCGGTGCCGGCCGCTGGCCTACTGGTCTCCGGCTACGCCGCCGGTGTAGCAGTCGGGGCGCCGCTGATGACGGCGCTGAGCGCCCGTGTTCCCCGCAAGACGATGCTCGTGTCGCTGATGGGGATCTTCATCCTGGGCAACCTGCTGTCAGCACTGGCACCGAATTACGAATTGCTGCTCGTCGGCCGGATCGTCGCCGCGCTCACCCACGGCGCGTTCTTCGGAATCGGCTCGGTCGTGGCCGCCGGTCTGGTCGCACCCGATCGACATGCCAGCGCCATTGGGTCTCGGCGGGGCCAGCTGCCGAACACGGCTGGGCGCAGCAGGGTGCGCCATCAGGGACTCGAACCCCGAACCCGCTGATTAAGAGTCAGCTGCTCTGCCAATTGAGCTAATGGCGCGTGCACTCGTGAGTGGTGCGGCAGGAACCTTAGCAGGCAGGGCCGGGAATGACCGAAACGTGCGGGTCAGTGCGGTCAGGCCGAGATGACGGCGATGAGGAAGCCGAGTATCCAGGAACCGGCGATGAGGGGGAAGGCGACCAGGGCCAGGGTCCACGCGCGCAGCTTCCAGCGGATGGCGCGGGCTATCCACAGGGCCACCAGCATGAGGGAGGTGGCGATGCCGAACCAGGCGACGGCGTAGGCCAGGGGGAGGTATCGGGTGTCGCCCGATTCACGTGTCGCTATCTCGTACACCGGAACGGTTTTCGCCGCGAAGACCGCCGTGGCGCACGCGAGAGCGTAGATCACCACGGTGGCAAGGCGATCCGTCCAGCGCACCGGCGGCTGCCACCACTGCGCCATGGCCCCAGCATGACCGATCGCGGAATTCCCAAGGACGGGAATGCCCGATACTCGGCGATAGACCGTCCGATGCCCATGGGTGAACGAGGTTAACGATGGTGTGCGCAAACCAGCCGATACCGAGTCGTGCCGGATCGAGTGCGGGCCCGGTGCTGCCATGACCAGTCGCGCGGACCTGGTCGGGTTCATCGATCTGTACGTTCCCAAGATCGCCGGTGGCTTCGTGAAATCGACCATCGAGGCCGCGGAGGAGTACTTCGAGACCGCGATCCTGCTCTTCGCCTCCGGAGAGGGTAAGCGGCAACCCGACCTGGTGAGCTGGATGGACGAGCGGCGGCTGTTCAGCGACAAGGGGTTGTCCGCGCCGCCGGGTGAGGCGGTGATGGCCGAGGACTACACCTCGCGGCAAAGCGAGGTGGACGAAGAGAAGCGGCAGATCGACGAGCAGGGCGACGCGGTCCGCGATTCCGCGTTCGCGACCTTCGACCTGTCGAATTCGACATATGTGTCGATCAAGGAACGCATCGAACGTCTCGACACCGAACTCCGCGGCATCACCGAACGCACCGATGTACGCGATCTGGACTCCGACGGCAATACCGGGGAGTATCTGCCGCTGACCGCCGCGCAGAACATGCAGGCGCTCCGTCTGGTGCTCAACGCGGTGTCGGATGTCCACGGTGCGGTGGAGAACGCGTCGGCGACGAGCCGGAATCATGCCGGCGATATCGACCGCTCCCATCCCGCGCCGATGAGCTACTCGGCTCCCGTAGCGCCCGTAGCACCCGTGGCGCGCTACAACGGGACCACTCCCTGGACACCCACCAATGCGAGCTATGTGGCGTCCGACGTCACCGATCCCGCGGCCCGTGCCCTCGCGGCCGCCCGGAGTCAACTCGGCGTCCGCGAATTCGGCAACAACTCCGTGAACGCCCCGTACAACATCAACGACGCGTGGTGCGCGTCGTACGCCGACTGGGTCTGGGATCAAGCGGGCCATCAGGTCGACTGGACCAACAAGAACTACGTACCCGCTATCTGGAACGACGCGCAGAGTATGGGGCTGGCGGCATCCCCCTACGACGCCGAGCCCGGCGATATGGTCATCTTCAACTGGGACGGTGGAGAACCCGACCATGTCGGAATCGTCGTGGCCCGGGTGGGCGACACCATCTACACCATCGAGGGCAATACCACCGGACCGGACGGGGTCGACGGTGTCTACGAGAAGCAGCGCACGATCAGCTCCGGCCAGATCGTCGGCATCGTGAAGCAGCCGCCCACCACCGCAGCGCCACAGGAACGCCCCGGAGAACTGCTGGTCTGAGTGCGTCAGCCGACAGCGCCGCCGACCAGGAAATGCCCCACCGCACCGGATATCACGATCACCGGCAGCGCGATGGCGGGCCAGAGCCAGGCGCTGCGGCGGGTCACGGCCGATACGGCGGCGAGCACCAGGGCGCAACCGAGGGCGAGGGTGATGCCGCCACCGGCGATCACGAAACCCACCAGCGCCTGCGCGGGCGGACGAATCACGGTGCACTGCACCGAGAAATCGCGTTGCGCGGTGCAGCGGTTGCGGATCAGGTCGAATGCCTTGCCGAAGAGGTCATAGGCCCAGAAGAGGGCGACCAGCACCCCGACCGCGTAGACGGCGGTCGCGAGCAGCAGATCCTTCCTCCGCAACGGTTGGCGCGCCGTGGACTCCGTTGCGTCGCTGTCGCTTCGGGTCGCGGACATCCCGTCACCCGAGGGCTCCGCGGGCGACTCCACCGCCGGCTGCGCACCGCTCCGGGGATATCCCCGCTGCACGCCGGGCGCACCCGGATGCGGTGCGGCATCGCGGAATACGCCGGATGGGCCCTGCGGTCGCGATTCGCCGGGAGGAACTCGACGACCGGGACCGCCCCCCGGAACAGGACCGATCGGAGTACTGGGAGGTCCGTTCGGAACCGATCCAGGTCCACTCGGAACACCAATCGGGCGAACCGGGCCACCCGGGTTACCAGCGGGCCCACCCGGTGATTGCGGTGGCCCGCCCGGAGTTCCGAACGTTCCGCCCGGACCGCCTGCGGGATACGGGGGACGGGTGGATCCGCGTGGTGGCAGCGGGCGGCCGTCCGGCTGCCGGGGCGGCGGCTCGGAATTCGGCCCGCCGGCACCCGGCTCCGTGCCCACCGGCCCGCCCGGATAGCGCGGGCCCTGCGGCGGCAGCCCAGGATGTCGGGGCGCGTCGGGGGTCGGGTGTGGTCGCGGCGTACCCGAACCGGGGTGGCGCGAGTCGTCTGGCGCGGGCATGGCGGGCTCCCCCGGTTATAGAACGAATACCTTCCGCATTGTCGTCGTGGCGCGCCCGCAACGCCACTCCGATTCCCGTGGCACCGACGGCTTCCGCGGCCTGGCGGCGAGCAGACAGGAAGGAGTTCCGTCCGGTCGGCGGCGAGCAGAACGCGAGCTGCCCACCGTCCGGCGGCGTGCAGACTAAGGCATGTCCGCTGACCGGTGGCGACCGGAACGCGAGGCGAGCCCACAGGCCAACGGCGACCGGGACCTGAGGTGAGTAGGCTGCCGGTGGTGAGCGAGCACCTCAGTGCACTGGACTTCGACGCCGCGGTCGTGTACGCCATTCCCATGCGAACTCGGTTCCGCGGGATCACGGTTCGCGAGGGGATGGTGATTCCGGGGCCACGCGGGTGGGGTGAGTTCTGTGCGTTTCCCGAGTACGACGATCGGGAGGCGGCGGGGTGGCTGGCCACGGCCGTGGAGCAGATGACGGTGGGCTGGCCGGAGCCGGTGCGGGAGCGGGTGCCGATCAACTGCACGGTGCCCGCGGTGGATGCCGAGCTGGCACGGGAGATCGTGGCCGCGTCGGGCTGCCGCACCGCCAAGGTGAAGGTGGCCGACCACCCCGATTCGCTCGCCGAGGATCTGGACCGGGTGGCGGCGGTGCGCGATGCGCTCGGCACGGACGGCGCGATCCGGGTCGACGCCAATGCGGTGTGGGATGTGGACACCGCCGTGGCGCGGATCAAGCAGATCGACCGTGCGGCAGGCGGATTGGAGTATGTGGAGCAGCCCTGCCGCACCATCGAGGAGTTGGCCGCGGTGCGCCGCCGCGTCGATGTGCGCATTGCCGCCGACGAATCCATCCGGCGCGCCGAGGATCCCCTGAAGGTGGCGGTGGCCGGGGCCGCCGACGTGGCCGTGCTCAAGTGCACGCCGCTAGGCGGTGTGCGTCGCGCGCTGAACGTGGCCGAGGCAGCCGGACTGCCGACGGTGGTCTCCTCCGCCCTGGAGACCAGTGTCGGGCTCGCCGCCCAGCTCGCCCTGGCGGGAGCCCTCCCGAACCTCGAATTCGCCTGCGGCCTCGGTACCCTCGCCCTGCTGACCGGCGATCTGGTGACCGACCCGGTGCGCCCGCAGGACGGCTACCTCCCGGTCCCCCGCACCCCACCGACCCCGGACCCCCGACTACTGGAGCGCTACCGCCACCCGGACCCCGACCGCACGGCCTGGTGGCACGCCCGCTTGGACCGGGTGCGCCGACTGCTGGACTGAGCGCGTCACGCGGAACGTCGGCACCGCCCCGGGGAGGTCGAGACCGGACTGGGGCCTTACGCCCGGCGCGGCCTAGACCTCGTGCGCGACTCCACCGAGAGCGGTCGGCCGCCAATCCCCGCGACGCGTCGATCAGCGTCTTCCGACCGCTTCGAGGCGGAAGCGGTCGACGTGTTCGGTGACCCACTGCTCGAACGAACGGGCCGGGCGCCCGAGCAGGCGCTCGACGGTGTCGTCCACGGTGGCACCCTCGCTGGGAGGCGAGGCGTACCAACCGATCACGTACTCCGCGTCCGCACGCGACACCCCGGTGTCCATCAGCCGCTCGACGGCCTGCTCGTGGGTGATGCGGGCGAGGGTGAGTTCGCGGCCCACCGCGTCGGAGAGGATGCGCAGCCGTTCGGCAATGGTCAGCGCCCGGGGGCCGGTGAGGTTGTAGGCACGTCCGGAATGACCGTCCGCGAGCAGGGCGAGCGCCGCGACCGCCCCGATATCGGCCTCGTGCACCAGGGCGCTCGGATGGTCGTAGGGCTCCCGCACCACGCCTTCCGCACGGATCGAATCGACCCAGGTCAGCGTGTTGGACATGAATTCCTGCGGCTCCAGCCGGGTCCACTCCACACCGGATTCCGCGACGGCCTGCTCCACGGGGCCGACCATGCCGCCCCACACGACGGTGATCCGGCGTACACCCGCCGCCACCGCCCGCTCGACCAGTTCGGCACCGACCGCCGCGAGACCGTCGGTCACCGTGAGGTGCATGCGGCTCACCCCGCCGAGAGCCGCCTGCACCGTGTCGGGGTCGGTGTGCGTGCCTTGCACCAATTCCACCGTGGGCGGCAGCTTTTCGGCCGCCGCGCGGGGATCGCGGGTGAGCGCCCGCACCCGCTCACCCCGGCGCACCAGTTCCGCCACCACGTGGCGTCCGGTATTTCCGGTAGCACCCGTCACCAAGGTCGTCATCGTGTCTCCTTTCGCCGGTTCCGACGCTAGGAGCTCAACCTTGGTTCAGGTCAAGCACCACCGGTCAGTCCGCGACCAGGACGGTGCGATGTCGCCCGGAACCGGCGGCATGGCGCTCCCGTTGGCGGCGAACGACATACCGGCCGGGGGCGATTCCGCTGCCGCCGTGTTCGGGGTGGAGCAGATAGGCCGGGGCACGGGTGTCGAGGCATCCCAGGGCCAGGCCCTCCGGATCGGCGACGCGGGAGGTCCAGCGGCAGACACCCGGATCAGCCACCAGCACATGAGGATTGGCCCCGGCCGCGCCGCGGATCACCTCGATGCCGCCGGGTGGCACTTCGCGCAGGTGCGCGTCGACCACGCGCACACCGGTGAGCAGGTGGAAAGGGATCACGATGAGGTCGCCTTGGGCTTGCAGGCCCGCGACGACGGGTACGGCGGCTTCGCGTTCGAGGTGGTCGAGCACCGCGACGCCGGTTCGGACGGTCAGTTCGGAGACAGTCAGAGACATGGAATCACCTTGGGAAGTATGGGATCTCGGAGAGGAGTGATCAGGTGCGTCGCCGCAGCGACGCGTACTGGGTGCCGGTGAGCCCGTACGACCATCCGGCGGCGGCGAGCGGATCGGCGATCTGCTCGGGCACATTCAGTCCGTAGCGGCGGCGGGTGCCGTCGCGCTCGCACGAGCCGTTTACCACCAGCAGCACCCGCGATCGCTCCCGCCGGTGCCGCCGCGGCAGGTCGTAGAGCCGCAGTTCGGCGCCGGGATTGCTGGGGTCGGGGGCGGTGGAGACCAGCGCCAGACCGGCCTGCTCGATATAGGAATCCCAGCCGATCCGCTCGATGGCCGCCCGGCGGACCTCGATATTGCGTTCGGCCAGAATGCGGTCCACCGTGGGCGCGGTCAGCACCCAGTCCGGCACGAAGGTGCCGTGCAGGGCGAATACGCCGGAACCGTCGGTGAATTCGACGGCCCGGCGCTCGTCGTGATGCAGCCGCACCGCACCGTGAACGGACCCGGGCTGCGCTTCGGCATGCACCACCACCGGCCGCTCGGCGATGACGCAGCGCCGCCGTCCCGGCCACCACCACCCGGCGGACCGGGCCACGGTCGCCCACTGGTCCAACTGGTGGTCCAGCTCGTCGGCGTACCGCACCAGCCCCGCCGCCCGATAGACATCGAGGAACGGCACGGTCCAGATGTCGTATTGCTCGTACCCGGGCGGTCCGGCGGTGCCGCGGCCGTGGTCGAGCAGGGCGGTGCGCAAAGGCCGATACATATTGTCGCGCAGCGATTCCCGCAAGGGATTGTGTACGGACTCCGCGAGCAATCGACCGATCGAGGAGCCTTGCCACAGCGCCGTACCGTGCGGCGTGTCCATCCACGAATCCGGCAGGTTTCCGAATTCGAGCCGCCAGTAGCGGCGGTCGGCCTCGGTCACATCCGACAATCGCCGCCGCAACTCGTGTTTCACGCCGAGAAATCGTTGCAGAAACGGCCAGGACCGAAATGGCTGATCGAGCGACGGTGGACGCCGCCAGTCCCCCGGCCCGTCCGGGTCGTCGCGCACCACCTCCGCCGCGACGGAAGGCGATGGCACCCAGACGAATTCCGGTGGCGGCTCGCCCAGTAAACGATACAACTCACTGATCGCGCCTTCGGCGGCCGCGCGGTCCGACGGTGCCGTGGACAGTCCACGACGCAACCATTCGTCCCGTAATCGGAATGCGGCCTCGACACGCTCTACCAGGTGAATCCCGCGGGAATTGGACATCCGCGGGGACTCGAGCGGGGTCACCGCTCGAAGGCGTCGTACGCCTTTCGAGAGTAGGAGATCATCTTTCGATCATGACAGCCGTGTCGACAGCTGGCAACCCCTCAGAGACGCACACCGCAGCCGAGCATGGTGGTGCGCATGAGCAATGCGGCCTCCGGCCCGATCACGCCGTCGATCAATTCCAGATAGCGGTCACAGAATTCGGGGCCGTGCGGCGCGCATTTCTCCGAATCGGCCTCGAGATGGTGGGCGAGTTCGTGCAGGATCACCAATTCGCGGAGCGCCCAGGCACTTCCGTTGGCGTGCAGGGGGACGGCCAGCACGGCCCCCGTCACCTCGTAGTGCGCCGCCTTGGAGCCGGCGCGCGCACGCACGGTGACCGGTGTGGCGGCGCGCGGCCAGCGTGCGCGCACCCAATTCAGAGCCAGCACCCGGTCCGCGTAATCCTGCACCGATTCGACCGAGGCGAATTTGCGCTCCACGGGCAGGGTCAGCTGCGACCCGTGCACCTCCACCGTGCGCGCGCCGAATTCGTCGGCCCGTTCGAAGATTCCGCGCACCAGTGCCTCCGCGTCGTAGACCCGGGCGCGTTGGGAATCGCGGGTCACGATCCGCCGCCGGGCAGTTCGCCCCGGGCCGCGCCCAGTTCGGGTGCGGTACCCAGACGCGCGGCCCGTCCGGCGCGGTCCCCCGCCCGCCGCGCGGCCGACGAATATCCCGCCGACGCTTCCGGTCCGCGCCAGGTGCCGCGCGCCTCGGAGGTCTGCCGGTAGAAGTCCGTCAGGGCGATCTCCTTGTCGCGCAGGGCGAGTGCGGTGCCATTCGCGGTCCCGGCGGCGGCACTTCCCGCGCCGTCACCGGCCGCACTGCCACCCGCCGCGCCGCCATTCCCGGCGTTGTCCCCCGCCCCGTCGGTGCGCACCGCCTCGGTCTCCACCTCGGACTTCACCTCGGCGAGGCGGCGGCCGATACGGGCGGCGAAGGCCATCTGGAAGTTGAGCCGCGCGGTCACCGCCGCCACCGGGGCCCGCACCCGGGTGCGCACCGTGCGCCCGAAACGCTTCTCGGTGACCACCTTCTCGACCGTCCCGGACTTGTACGCTCCCGACTTGATGTACTGGTCCGACGCTCGCACCATCTGGATGAGCAGACTCGCGTACAGCGCCTCGCAGGTGTCGATATCGCCGTCGAAACCGTAGGCGTACACCTGGGTGGAGGTGCGGGCCACATCGCAGCGCACGTCGTTGGCGGCGGCGATGGCCACGAAAAGCTGTACGTAGGTGCGCAGTCCCCGCTTGCCGGGCTCACCGATCGGGATCACCCGCTGCACCGGCGTCGGTCGGCGCTCCCGACTCGCCACATGCGAGCGCGCCACCGCCAGGTCGATCGACGAGCGGGTCGCCAGTCGCTGCGCGGCCGCCATGAAGGCTTCCGCCTCGTGCTCGTTCTCGGTGGACTCCGCTTGGCGGAGCAAACCCCCGATCCGCGTCAACATCCGGTCCTGAGATGACATCGACCCAAGCCTAGCTGGCGGTACCGACGACGATCGGCGGCCCGATGCCTGAGGTAGTTCCGGCGCGAGACCACCCGACCATGTATCTTCCCTTGTGCAAACGGCTGAGTGTGCCGCCGCTCACGTCTCGAACCCCTGGAGTTACAGCGATGGCTTTGAAGAAGGTGTCGTCCCTACGTAAGTCGCTCGTGCCACGAGCCGCGCTGGCGGCCGCGGGTGCGGCGTTGCTGACGGCGACATTCGCCACCGGCTGCTCGAGCGACAGCGGAAACGATGCCGCCTCGGAGAACCTCACCGGGCGCGGACCGATCACCTACGTCGAGGGCAAGGACACCACCGAGACCGGTGCGGTCAAGCAGCTCATCGACCGCTGGAACGCCGCGCACCCGGACGAGCAGGTGACGTTCAAGGAGCAGTCGAACGACGCCTCCCA
The DNA here is from genome assembly GCF_000308635.1 of Nocardia otitidiscaviarum NBRC 14405. Classification (GTDB taxonomy): domain Bacteria; phylum Actinomycetota; class Actinomycetes; order Mycobacteriales; family Mycobacteriaceae; genus Nocardia; species Nocardia otitidiscaviarum. The sequence goes on from NZ_BAGD01000134.1 coordinate 51,514, forward strand.
GCAGTACGACGACCTCAAGCAGCATCTGCAGGCCAAGTCCGCCGACTACGACGTGGTCGCCCTGGACGTGCCGTGGACCGCCGAGTTCGCCGCCAAGGGCTGGATCCAGCCGCTGCAGGACTCCTTCGCCATCGACACCTCGACGCTGCTGTCCCCGCCGGTCGCGAGCGCCACCTACAACGGCACCCTGTACGCCGCGCCGCGCAATACCAATGGCGGCCTGCTGTTCTACCGCACCGACCTGGTGCCGAACCCGCCCAAGACCTGGTCGGAGATGCTGTCCATGTGCCCGGTCGCGCGGGAGAACAATATCGGCTGCTACGCCGGTCAGCTCGCGCCCTACGAGGGTCTGACCGTGAACACCGCCGAGGTGATCAACGCCTACGGCGGCACCTTCGTCGGCCCGGACGGCAAGACCCCGACCGTCGACAGCCCGGAGTCGCGCGCCGGTCTGTCGGTGCTGGTGGACGCCTACAAGAACGGTGACATCCCGAAGGAGGCCATCTCCTTCACCGAGACCGAGTCGCAGAACGCGTTCGCCCAGGGCAACCTGATGTTCCTGCGCACCTGGCCGTCGTTCTACGGCATCGCCGGCGGCGAGGGCTCCGCGGTGGTCGGCAAGTACGGCGTGGCCCCGCTGCCCGGCAAGGACGGCGTCGGCGCCTCCACCCTGGGTGGCTACAACGCCGCCATCAGCGCCTACTCCAAGAACAAGGCCACCGCGCTGGACTTCCTGCGCTTCCTGATCAGCGAGGACGCCCAGCACATCGTCGCCTCCGGCGCGCTGCCATCGGTGCGGGCCTCCATGTACGACGATCCGGCGCTCATCGCCAAGATGCCGTACCTGCCCGCGCTCAAGGAGTCCATCGCCTCGGCGGTGCCGCGGCCGGTGACGCCGTTCTACCCGGCCGTCTCGAAGGCTGTGCAGGACAACGCTTATGCTGCCCTCGAGGGACGCAAGACCGTCGACGAGGCGATTACGGGGATGCAGCAGGGCATCGAGACCGCCGGGTCGTAACCGATTCGACGGTGTTGGAGTCCACCGCGCTGTTCCCTGGATAACTGAGTCAGTCCCGTAGGAGAGAAATACGGTGTCACGTCCTTCGGGAGCGACCGATGTCGCGACGCCCAGCCCGAAAGATCCCGCCACCGAACTGGTGAAGAAGAAGCGGACCAGCCGCGCTGTCTTCGCCGGATCGGGCCGGGCCTGGCTGTTCGTCGCGCCGGTGCTGATCACCCTGGCCGTGGTGATCGGCTACCCGGTGGTCCAGGCCGTGATCATGTCCTTCCAGAAGGACTCCGGCCTGGACCCGTCCACCGGCATGTTCGTCGAGGGCGGCAGCGCCGGGCTGGAGAACTACACGCACTGGCTGCTGCAGCAGTGCCGGAATTCGCTCGGTGAAACCGTCTCCTGCCCCACCGGCAACCTGGGTTCGGCGTTCTGGCTGGCCATCGGCGTCACGCTGTTCTTCACCGTGGTCACCGTGAGCCTGGAGGTGCTGGTCGGCCTCGGCATGGCCATGATCATGGGCAAGACCTTCGCCGGGCGCGGCCTGCTGCGCGCGGCGGTGCTCATTCCGTGGGCCATCCCCACCGCCGTCACCGCGCGGCTGTGGGAGTTCATGTTCCAGTACGACGGCGTGGTCAACCGAGTGCTGGGCACCAGCATCCTGTGGACCGCCGAGGAATGGCCCTCCCGGTTCGCGGTCATCGCGGCCGACGTGTGGAAGACCGCGCCGTTCATGGCGCTGCTCATCCTGGCCGGACTCCAGGTGATTCCGGACGGGGTGTACGAGGCGGCCCGCGTGGACGGCGCGTCGGCGTGGCAGCGGTTCGTGCACATCACGCTGCCGCTGCTCAAGCCCGCACTCATGGTGGCGATCCTGTTCCGCACCATGGACGCGCTGCGCATGTACGACCTGCCCGCCATCATGACCATGAACAACCCCAATACCCGCACCATCTCCATGCTCGTGGTGGATCAGGTGCGGCAGGGGCCCAATAGCGCGGCGGCGCTGTCGATGATCACCTTCCTGTTGATATTCGCGGTGGCGTTCGTGCTGGTGAAGTTCCTGGGGGCCAACGCGGTTCGCACCCAGGAAGAGCAGCGGGAGGCGCACTGATGACGACGACCACCGCTGCGCCGCGGGTGCGGCAGACGACCCCGTGGGTCAAGCGACTCACCAACGGTCGGGTGTATCTCGGCGCGCTGATCATCCTGATCTGGGGGCTGGGGCCGTTCTACTGGATGGTCGTCACGGCACTGCGCGATCCGGCCTACACCTTCGACAACACCCCGTGGCCCACCCATGTGACGTTCGAGAACTTCCGCAACGCCTTCGACACCAGCCGCGGCAACGACTTCGGGCGAGCACTGGTCAACAGCGTCATCATCGGGTCGATCACCACGGTCATCGCGCTGATCGTCGGCGTCATGGCGGCGTACGCGCTGGCGCGGCTGGCGTTCAAGGGCAAGTACCTGGTGGCGGGCCTGATCCTGTCGGCGTCCATGTTCCCGGTGGTGGTGCTGGTGACGCCGCTGTTCCAGCTGTTCACCGATATCGGGTGGATCGGGCAGTACCAGGCCATGATCATCCCGAACATCTCGTTCGTGCTGCCCATGACCGTGTACATCCTGGCGTCGTTCTTCAGTGATCTGCCCTGGGAGCTGGAGGAGGCCGCGCGCATCGACGGCGCGTCGCGCTTCCAGGCGTTCCGCCTGATCATGCTGCCGCTGGCCGCACCGGCCGTATTCACCACGGCCATCCTGGCTTTCATCGCCGCGGTCAACGAGTACCTGCTGGCGCGGCTGCTCTCCTCGGACAAGACCGAGCCGGTGACCGTCGCGGTGGCCCGGTTCTCCGGTAACGATCCGCAGGTCCAGCCGTACGCCGCCATCATGGCGGCGGGCACCATCGTCACCATTCCGCTGGTGATCATGGTGCTGCTGTTCCAGCGCCGCATCATCTCCGGTCTCACCGCGGGCGGTGTCAAGAGCTGAGCCCGGATCCGGGTCGCGTCCACTAGCATGGGTCGCGCCGCACGCTGGGCCGCGGCGCTTCTCCCGTACGCAGGCTTTGTCGACGCTCCGGAAGGAGATGCTCGTGAGCTCGTTCCGTCCGCGCGGCCGCAATCCGGAGCCGCCGCCGTATTCCAGTATGGCTGGATGGAATGACCTGGAGAGTGTCACCTCGCGGCGGCGGGCGCAGCATCGGAGTTCGCGGCCGCGGCGGCGCGCCCGGCCCGCACCGGGCGAGGGCGGGACGCGGCGACCGCGCCGCACGCGCGGGCAGCGGATAAGGCGGGTGCTGCTGTCGCTGTTCATGATCTTCGTGGCGGTGCCGGCGCTGTTGTTCGGGCTGGCGTACTGGAGCGCCGAGATTCCCGATCCGAACGCGGTGCAGTCCAATCAGATCGCCACCATCCTCGCCGCCGACGGCACGTCGGTCATCGCGAAGGTGGTTCCGCCGGAGGGCAATCGGCTGCCGATACCGCTGGCCGACGTGCCCGAGCACATGCGCCTGGCCATGCTCTCGGCCGAGGACCGCGATTTCTACACCAATCCGGGCTATTCGCTGTCGGCCTTCGTGCGCGCCGCACGTGACAATCTCACCGGACGCGAGGACGCGGGCGGTGGCTCGACGATTACCCAGCAGTACGTGAAGAACGCCTTCCTGACCTCCGAGCGGACGATGAACCGCAAGATGCGCGAACTCATCATCTCCGCCAAGATGGCCCGGCAATGGACCAAGGACGATATTCTCGCCGCCTATCTGAACACCATCTATTACGGGCGCGGCGCGTACGGAATCGCCTCCGCCGCCAAGGCGTACTTCGAGAAGCCGGTCCCCGAACTCACCCTCGCCGAGAGCGCGGTGCTGGCCGCGCTGGTACGCACCCCGTCGATCCTGGATCCGGAAACCCACCTCGACGATCTGAGGTACCGCTGGGCCTATGTGCTGGACGGCATGGTGGAGATGGGGGCGCTGTCGCAGGCAGAGCGGGCCGCCGTGCAATTCCCGGAGATCGTGCCCGTCACCCAGCTGGCGGACGCCAATGCCGCGCGCGGGCCGGAGGGCCTCATTCGCGCCCAGGTGCTGCGCGAACTGCGCGCCTCCGGGATCAGCGAGCACGAACTCAATACCGGTGCGCTGCAGATCGTCACGACCATCGACGCCCGAGCCCAGCAGGCGGCGCTGGCGGCGGTCGGGGATGTACTCGGCGGACAGCCCGCGGAACTGCGCACCGCGGTGGTCTCCATCGATCCGCGCAGCGGTGCGGTGCGCGCCTACTACGGCGGCGCAGACGGGATCGGCTTCGACTTCGCGCAGGCCCCGCTGCAAACCGGTTCGGCCTTCAAGACTTTCGCGGTGCTGGCGGCGCTACAGCAGGGCATCACACTGGGCTACAAGATCGACAGCTCGCCGCTCACCGTGAACGGGGAGAAGATCCACAACGTCGGCAATGAGAGCTGCGGGACCTGTTCGATGGCCGAGGCGTTCAAACGCTCCCTCAACACCAGTTTCTACCGGCTGTCGCAGGCCCTGTTCGCGGGGCCGAAGGCCATTGCCGACGCCGCGCACCAGGCCGGTATTCCGGAGGAGATTCCCGGGGTGCCCGGTAAGACCCTGTCGGAGAACGGTGGTCCGCCGCTGCCCGCCATCGTGCTCGGCGCGTATTCGGTACGACCCATCGACATGGCGTCGGCGTACGCGACCATCGCGGCGCACGGCGCCTATCGCAAACCCTATTTCGTGCAGCGGGTGCTCACCGGTGACGGCCGGGTGCTGCTGGACCGCGAGGACGGCGCGGCGCCGCCGCAGCAGCGTTTCCAGGCCACCGTGGCCGACACCACCGCCCAGGCCATGCTGCCCATCGCCGCCTATTCCAATGGCCACGCCCTCGCCGGGGGACGGCCGTCGGCGGCCAAGACCGGCACCACGCAGTTGGGGGAGACCGGACAGAACAAGGATGCCTGGATGGTCGGCTTCACCCCGTCGCTGTCCACCGCGGTGTGGGTGGGAACCGAACAATCCCAACCCATTCGAACGGCGGGGGGTGCGGCCGTCTACGGGTCCGGACTGCCCGCGGATATCTGGAAGCAGACCATGGACGGGGCGCTGGTCGGTACACCGGTGGAACAATTTCCCCATCCGGTGCCCCCAGAGGACTCGTCAGGGTCGAGCGGATTCGACATACTCGATCCGCAGCAGGGCGCACAACAGGCACCTGTCGTGATCATCCCGCCCGCGCCGCCACCGCGGCAGGTCGAGATATTTCCCGGCCTCAGCATCCCGGTGCCCGGCTGACACGGACTTGGTGTTGATCATGGAAAACGGTTAGCGGACCCATTCGGACCAACCCCCCGATATGGTGGAAACCGCCACCGGTGCCAGCCGCCGGAACGGGCGGTGGCAGGATGCGGGTGGAGTAGACGCGGGTGGGATACAGCACGAGACATAGGGGCGACGCCGGTGGAATTCAATGTCGTTGAACGCCACGAAACGCTGGTAGCCGGAACGGTGCTACGCAGTCCGGCGCTCGCGGTCGAGGGACCGCGCCGCGCGAAGGTCGAGGAGGCGTGGAAGCGCAACCTCTCCCGCAACCTGCCCGGACCTCCGGCCACCGCGTATGTCGACCACGCGCCCGAGATCGGTTCGTATCTGACCCATATCGTCGGCTACCGCTGCGAGAGCCTCGCCGATCTGGAGTCGGGCGACGTGCTGGCGCGCATCCCGGCCGGAGTCTTCGCGCGGTTCACCCGCAGCGGGGACAACCTGGGCGACACCATCGTGTCGATCTGGCGGGCGGTGTGGGACCTGGAGGCCAGCGGCGTCATCAACCGCGCGTACACCGGGGATTTCGAGCACTACCCGGATATGCACACCGTGGAGGTGTTCGTGGCGCTCGATCCGAACTCGGCCGACGGCCGGGACAAGGCGTAGGGGGATGACCGTGGACTTCGAAATCGTCACCCTGGACGAGGCACTCATCGGCGGGCTGACGGTGCCGCTGGCGGGACGCGAGGTCACCGCGCGCGACCTCGATCTGGTGAACTTCACCTGGGACCGCTATCTGTCCCGGGAGAAGCGCGCCGACCGCGTGGCGGCCTATATCGGACAGAACGATCACGCCGTGGCGGTGCTGGGTTACGAACTCGCCGATCTCGACCAGCTCGACATCGGCGATGTGCTGACCCGCATCCCACCCGGCCGCTACGCCAAGTTCGTGGTGACCGACAAGCCGTACGATCTGCTCCGCACCGCCTGGGCCAAGGTCGCCAAGGCGGAGAGCGCGGGCAAGATCACGCGCTCGCACACCGCGGAGATCGAGCGCTACACCGGCCCCGCCTCGGTGGAGGTCTACGTCTCCCTCGACTGAGGGAGACGTCGCATCGAGCACTGAGTTCGGCCCCGCGATCGGATTGCCGGGCCGGACGAGCCGAAGCCCCGGTCGGATGGATCCGACCGGGGCTTCGTTCAGCTACGCGCGCCGTCGCTAGTCCGCGTCGATGATGAACGCCTCCAGCTGCGCGCGGGCGACATCGTCGGCCAGCTGCTGCGGCGGAGACTTCATCAGGTAGGCCGAGGCCGGGATGACCGGTCCGCCGATGCCGCGGTCCTTGGCGATCTTGGCGGCCCGCACGGCGTCGATGATGATGCCCGCCGAGTTCGGCGAATCCCACACCTCGAGCTTGTACTCCAGGTTCAGCGGCACGTCACCGAAGGCGCGACCCTCCAGGCGCACGTACGCCCACTTGCGGTCGTCCAGCCAGCCCACGTGATCCGACGGGCCGATGTGCACGTCGTTGGCGCCCATCTCCTTCTTCAGGTTGCTGGTGACAGCCTGGGTCTTGGAGATCTTCTTGGACTCCAGGCGCTCGCGCTCGAGCATGTTCTTGAAGTCCATGTTGCCGCCGACGTTCAGCTGCATGGTGCGGTCGAGCTGCACGCCGCGGTCCTCGAACAGCTTGGCCATCACGCGGTGCGTGATGGTCGCGCCGACCTGCGACTTGATGTCGTCGCCGACGATCGGGACGCCCGCGTCGGTGAACTTCTGCGCCCACACCGGATCGGAGGCGATGAAGACCGGCAGCGCGTTGACGAAGGCCACGTTCGCGTCGATGGCGCACTGCGCGTAGAACTTGTCGGCTTCCTCGGAGCCCACCGGCAGGTAGGACACCAGCACGTCGACCTCGGCGTCCTTCAGGGCCTTGACGACGTCGACCGGATCGGCCTCGGAGAGCTCGATGGTCTGGGCGTAGTACTTGCCGATGCCGTCCAGGGTCGGGCCGCGCTGCACGGAGACACCGGTCGGCGGCACATCGGAGATCTTGATGGTGTTGTTCTCGCTCGCGAAGATCGCGTCGGACAGGTCGAAGCCGACCTTCTTGGCGTCGACGTCGAACGCGGCGACGAACTTCACGTCGCGGATGTGATAGGGGCCGAACTTGACGTGCATGAGACCCGGAACGGTCGACGACTCGTCCGCGTCCTTGTAGTACTGCACACCCTGCACCAGGGAGGACGCACAGTTGCCCACACCTACGATGGCCACGCGAACTTCGGTGGCGCCCCCAGCCGTATTGATGTCAGTCATGGCCGATATTTCCCTCTTTCTGTGGTGCCGCCTTGGTCGATTGCTCCGCGGCGATCAACTCGTTGAGCCAGCGCACTTCGCGCTCGCTTGATTCGAGACCGAGTTGATGGAGCTGGCGGGTATAGCGGTCGAGCTGCCCACTGGCACGCTTGATCGCCTCCCGCAGTCCCTCTCGGCGCTCCTCGACTTGCCTGCGCCGCCCCTCCAGAATTCGCATTCTCGCTTCCGCGGGAGTGCGGCTGAAGAAGGCGAGATGAACGCCGAAGCCGTCGTCGGTGTAGTTCTGCGGACCGGTATCGGCCAGCAGTTCGCTGAACCGCTCCCGGCCGGTCTCGGTCAGGTTGTAAACCCTGCGGGCCCGTCGCGTGGCGAGCCCCTGGGGACTCTGCTCCGCGATGAGACCGTCGGCCTGCATACGCCGCAGGGTCGGATACAGCGACCCGTAGGAGAAGGCCCGGAACGGACCCAGCAGACCGGTCAATCGCTTGCGCAGCTCGTAGCCGTGCATGGGCGATTCGAGGAGCAGCCCGAGGATTGCCAACTCGAGCACCGGGCCTCACCCCCTCCTGACTGTTCTCTTCAGACCTAACCGATGGATGCGATTCCAAACTATATCGCACCGATACATCCAACGTGCCGAAGAATCCGCCGGAGCGGAGCGGAGGCAATTCAGCACAGTGGGGAGAGTCTCAGATCGGCCCGGCGGGGTGTGGGTTGGAGCAAGTACTCTGGTGCCGTGCGAATACAGCGGCAGGTAGTGGACTATGCGCTCCGGCGCCGGTCGCTGCTGGCCGACGTCTACGCGGGGCGCGTCGGTGTCGCCGAAGTGTGTGATGCGAATCCGTACCTGTTGCGTGCGGCGAAGTTTCACGGGCGCGGGAGCGAGGTCACATGCCCGATCTGCCGGAAAGAGCAGCTCACTCTCGTATCGTGGGTGTTCGGCGACGGGCTGGGGCCGGTCGCGGGTTCGGCCCGCACCCCGGAGGAACTGGTCCGGATGGCCGAGAGCCGCGAGGAATTCTCGGTGCACGTCGTCGAGGTGTGCCGGACGTGCAGCTGGAATCACCTGGTGCAGTCCTATGTGCTGGGCAACGCCCCGACACCGGCCCGCCGCCGCCGTGCGGGAACCCGCCGGACCGCCGCCGAATGAAAGGCCACACCGACCGCTGAAACGCGGAGCCCGTGTGTACCGAGGTCTTTGAGGGACATTCGAGTGCCCCGCGGGCATACCGCCCGAGCTACCCCAATTAGTCGAGTTATTGGAGATTCAGGCTGTGAATTCGCCCTATGACGACGGACCGCCCCGCGGCCGCCCCCAGCGTGGCGGTTCCGCTCCCGGCCCGGGCGGCTACCCGCCGCCCCGGCCCGCGGGACCCCCGCCGGGTGCGCGTCCGCCGGGCGCCGGTCGTCCGGGGCCGGGCGCCGATCCGACTCGACGGGCGCCGCAGCCGGGTCCCGGCGGT
>NZ_BAGD01000133.1 GCF_000308635.1 Nocardia otitidiscaviarum NBRC 14405
CCGCCGCCCGGTGTGGAGAAGCTGCCCCCGCATCCCGCCACCCGCGCACAGCTGTACCAGCCGCATCCCCCGGCCGCCCCGCAGCAGCCGGAACAGCCTCGGACGCCGTACCCCTCGGCACAGCCGCCGCAGCCGCAGCCGCCCGCCCACCAGGGCGATCAGCCCGGCCACGAGTCGAACCGGACGGCGGAGACCGGCCGTCCACCGCAGGCCCAGAGTGACCGGGCATCCGGCCGCGCGGCCGGGTTCGACCCGTCCGGCCGGGCCGCAGGCAGCGACCGCCAGCCGCTCGACCAAGCACATCGGGTGCCCGGCCCGCAAACTGCGCAGCCACATCCGACACCGGACCAGCCGTCCACGCAGACATACCCGGCACCGGGTCAGCCGCCCGCTCCGACGCACCAGCAGCAGGCTCCGGCCCAGTCCGCCGGTCCGGGTCGTGCGGGCTCCGGCGAGCGGTCCGACCAGAGCCGACCGGGCCACGGCCAGCCGTCCGAGCCGGAGCACCGGGCGGACGACCAGCCGCCCGCCCATCGTCACCCGGCTCCGGGCGCGCCCGCGCCCGGTCATCCGGGTGCGCCGCAGCGCCGGGTCGGTTCCCCGGCGGACGCCCCGACCGAGGCGATCCCGGATGCCACCGCACCCGATCAGCAGCCGACCCAGCAGGCCGCCGAGGAGCGTCCGCAGGGCAGCGGCCCGCGCGGCAGCATCGAACAGTGGATGTCCGACCTCCGCTCCGCCCGCCGCCGTCCGGCCGCCAAGGACGACGACGATGAGGGCCGCCATCGCGGCGGCGAGGGCCGCACCGTCAGCGTCAACGAACTCCTCCGCCGCCAGAACCGCGACTAGGAAGGCACCGATGTCCCGCTCCGCGCCGCACATCGACGACACCTTGCTGGCCGAGGCCGCCGCCATCCTCGGCACCTCGGAGTTGACCGCCACCGTCAACGCCGCGCTCGCCGACGTGGTGGGCCGCCGCAAACGTGAACAGTTCGCGGACTGGGTGAAGGCTGGGGGCCTGCACCGCGCGTACCCCGAACTCGATGAGCGCTGAATTCCTCGGGCGCTGATTCGGTCGTTCGGCGGCCCCGGCCGCGATCGCGTGTCACGGACCGATCGGCGTGGCTACGCATGGTGCGACGGTGCCGATCACCACGCGATAGCGCGGATGTTCAGGCGCGGCCGATGGATTTGCGGATTTCGCTTGCGATGAGGGTGGGGGCCTCGAGCATGGGGACGTGGCCGACGCCGGGGAGGGGGCGGTCGGTCAGGGTGGGATGGCCGGTGAAGGCGTCGGGGGCGTAGAAGTGGGGCGGGATGATGCGGTCGTGTTCGGGGCGCAGGATGGTGATCGGGAGGTCCAGTTCGGGGAGTTTGGTGAAACCGGCTGGGATGGCGGGGTCTTCGGCCAGGTCCTTGATGATGGTGCAGTGTGCGGGGGTGGCGGCCATGGCGTTGGCGAGGCGGTTGGGGACGACGGCGGGCTGATGGGCCAGCAGCGGAATCAGCAAGCTGCGCAGCATATTCGGCATGACCGGCAGGCCGTCGGCGGTGTTGAGGCCGACCAGCGGGCCGAAGGAGCGGAATTTGCGGATGAGGGTTTCGGCGGTGGGGCGGTCGGGCCAGAACCCGGCGGGCGCGATGGCGGTGAGGGTGGTGGCGCGACCGCGCGCGGCGAGTTCGCAGGCGATCCACCCGCCCAGCGAGTTGCCCACCAGATGTGCTGTGCGCCAACCGACTTCGTCTAGCATGGCCTCGACGTGATCGACCAGTCCGGGAATGGTGGCGGGTTGCCGCGCGGGCGGTCCGCCGAAGTGACCGGGCAGGGTGGGGGCGAAAACGTCATGGTCTCCGGCCAGATCGTCGATGACCGCGCCCCAGGACTGCCAGGTGAGCAGGAATCCGTGCAGCAACAGCACCGGGGCGCCACGCCCGGTCCGCAGTCTCGGTTCGGGTACCGGAATCGCATCGACCGAGCCGTGAACCACCATGAGCGCGACGATACCGCGCGTACGCCGCACCCGGGCCCCTGTGCGGCGTTGCCGGAATCACATCCCCATGAGCTTCTTCCAGTGCGCCGAGAGCGGATGCTTGGCGGTGACCGAACCGAAGCGGATGCGGCCGTGTACGACCAGGTGCAACGGACCCATGGGTGGTCCGGTGTGCACCTTGTTGGTGACGCCGGAGCCGATAAGTTCCAGCCCGTTCAGGTCGGCGGTGGCCTCTGCGGGCAGCACGAGATTCAGTGAGCCGCCGCTGATATCGGCGCGGATCTCCACGATCTGCGTGGACATGACGGCCTGGGTGAAGTCGAGCGTCACGCCGGAGAGGAAGCTGTCCACCAGCAGTGTCGGGTGCACCTGCCAGCGACCCTTGCGGGTGACGCCGGACATGCGGGTGCGGATGATGTTTCCCCCGGACGGATTCGGGACGGGCCGCGCGGTGGGCGGCGGACCGTGCGGCGCAACGGGCGGCGCGCCCGGGAACGGCCGCGGCCCGGGCTGTCCCGCCAGCCGGATCCCCGGCAGATCCACCAGTACCGCGTTCAGCTCACCGCGGGTCTTGGCGGCCAGCGCCGTATCCATGCGCTCGGTGAATTCGCCGAGCGACAGCATGCCGAGCCCCACCGCACGTTGCAGCAGCCGCCCCACGTGTTCGCGTTCGGCGTCGGACACCCGCAGATCCCGGTCTCCGACCACGTGCTCGGCACCCACCCTGGAAACCGCTTCAGGACCACCCATGCCATCGAGGCTAGCGGCGAACCGCCCCTTCACACATCAGGGCAATCCCTGAATATCGGGCACGACCGGCACCCGCCACGATCGCGTATCCAGCACGATCGCCTACCCGAGACCACCGCGCATACCCCGATATCGCCGGACCGGACCGGGCCACCGCGAAGACTCGACCAGCGCGGGTATCGGTACCCGGCACCGCGCCGACCCGACCCGTCGTCGCGGGAACCGGCGCGCTACTCCAGCCCCTGTTCGATGGCGTAGCGGGTCAACTCGACCCGGTTGCCCAACTGGAGTTTGCGCAGCGTGGACTGCACGTGGTTCTCCACGGTGCGGTGGCTGAGGTGCAGGCGGGTGGCGATCTGCTTGGCGGACAGCCCCTTGGCGACCATGCGCAGCACCTCGGTCTCCCGGTCGGTGAGGGCGGGCCGGTGCGGTTCGTCGCGGTCGGGCGGGGTGTTGGCGATCCGCCGGTACTCACCGAGTACCAGACCGGCCAGTCCGGGGGTGAAGACGGCCTGTCCCGCCGCGGTGGCGCGCACGGCGTCGGCGAGTTCGGCGGCGGAGGCGCTTTTCACCAGGTAGCCGAGCGCCCCGGCCTTGATGGCGTCGAGCACGTCGTCGCGTTCGGCCGACGCCGAGAGCACCAGCACTCGGCTGTGCGGCGAGACGCGCAGGATGTCGGCGGTGGCGGTGGCGCCGTTGCCGTCGGGCAGGTTCATATCCATGAGGACGATGTCGGGGCGGACGGCGGCGGCACGCCGGGCGGCCGTGCCCACCCCGTCGGCGGTGGCGCTCACCTCGAATCCGGCCTCGGTGAGATCGCGGGCGACCCCGTCGCGCCACATCGGGTGGTCGTCCACCACCATGACCGAGATCCGGGGCTCTCCGGTGTCTTCCGCCATATCGCCTCCCGTGTCAGCTCTCATTGTCGGGCCTCGCGCTCGCGCGGTACCCGGAACTCCCACTCCGTTCCGGTCTCGGTGTCGGTGAACAGTTCCGCCCTACCTCCGAGCGCCGCGATCCGGCCGACGATCGAGCGCGAAACCCCCAGCCGCCCTTCGGCTTCGGCGGCGACCAAGCGCCCCTCGGGGATGCCGGGACCGTCGTCGCGCACGCTCACGATCACCTCGCCGCCGGTATCCTCCAGCAGCACATAGGCTTTCGAGCCCGGCCCGGCGTGTGCGGCGACATTGGACAGTGCCGCCGCGACGGCGGCCGCCACCTCCCGCGCCATCCGCCGCCCGAGCGGGACGGGATGGCCCGGCGTGGAGACGAAGACCACCGGTGTCGCCTGCGCGGTGAGCAGCGGCCGCAGATCCTCCTGTCCGCCACCGGTGTCGGCGCGCACCACCTGCTCGGAGATGAGCACCCGCAGCGCCACCTCCTGCTCCCCCGCGCGCTGCGCCAGTTCCGCGGTGGGTCCGCCGATCTCGCCGCCGCGCCGCTTGATGTAGCTGAGCACCTGCAACACCCCGTCGTGCACCTCGCGCGCCAGCCGTTCCCGCTCCTGGGTGGCGGCGTTGAGCCGGACCGCCTCCTGCAACTGCTGCTGCGCCCGGCGCGCGGTATTGGCGGCCAGACCGATCGCCAGCCCCACCGAGATCAGCACGGGCGTGGTGGCGTCCTTCCACACGTCCACATCCCATTGGGCGCGCACGGTTGTGCTGACCAGGGAGATCAGCGCGCCCGAGCCGATACCGCCGAATGGGCCCCAGCGGATGGCGGCCGACATGACCGCGTTGGCGGCCCACAGCGTGGTGGGCAGGGTCTGGTGGCCGTGGTACCAGTCGTAGTCGGCGACCAGCCGGGTGGCGGCCATGAGCGCGATGACCACCACCTGATCGCCCACCACCACCGCGGTCCGCATGCCGGCGGTGCCCCGCACCAGCCATTGCGACAGCAGCACCGAGGACAGCACCGACCACACCACCATCACGCCGATGAGCGCCCAGCTCAGGCCGGGTCGCTCGTAGTAGTGCACCGAGGCGATCTGCTGTCCGATCGCGTAGATCAGGGTGACCAGGCGGAACACCTGCGCCGCCCGCCACAGCGGCGCGGCGGCGGCATAGCCGGGGTCGAGGTCAGTCCGCGGGGTCACCGGTATCGCTCCGCGCGGAGTTGGACCCGGATGGTTTCGGTGCGGGTGGGGACAGCTCGAGCGGGCTGGGGTCGGTGTCGGGATCGGCGCTGAACATCGGTTTGCGCGGATTCCCGGTGTGCAGCTCCTGGTAGAGCTCATCGGGGGAATCCGCCAGCAGCGATCGGATGGCGGTGTTCAGCACCGCCACGAACGGCACCGCCAGCAGACCGCCCGCGATACCGGCCAGCACCACACCGGCGGCGATGGCCAGCACCACCGCCAGCGGGTGGATGCGCACGGCTCGGCCGAGCAGCAGCGGTTGCAGCACATGGCCTTCCAGCTGCATGACCGCGATGGTGATGCCCAGCACGATGAGCGCGGTGACGAAGCCCTTGGTCATGAGCGCGATGAACACCGCCACCGACCCGGCGATGAAGGATCCGATGATGGGGATGAACGCGCCGATGAACACCAGGGAGGCCAGGGGCAGCGCGAGCGGCACGCTCAGAATCGCCAGTCCCGCCCCGATGCCCACGGCGTCGACGGCCGCCACCAGCACGGTGGCCCGCACGAATCCGGTCAGGGTGCCGAAACCGAGCCGTCCGGCAGTGCGGACCCGTTCGCGCTGCGCGGTCGGGATGACCCGGGTGACGAACTCCCAGATCTGTTCGCCCCCGTAGAGGAAGAAAATGAGGATGAACAGGGTCAGGAAGATCCCGGTGAAGAACTCCCCGATGGCCGTGGCGGTGGTGAGCGCCCCGCTGGTCAGCGTGTCCTGGTTGTTCTCGATGGTCTTGACGAGGGTGTCACCGGCATTGCGGATCTGCTCGGTGCTCAGGTGGAAGGGCCCGTTGATGAGCCAGTCCTGAATCTCGGTGACGCTGTTCTTGAATTCGTCCGTCAGCTGCGGCACGCCGATGACGAACTGTTCGATCACGAAGGTCATCACCCCGGCGAGCAGTCCGAGCGATCCGGCCAGCGCCACGAACACCCCGATGGACCGCGGCACCCCGAACCGCTGCATCCAGTCCACCAGCGGCGACAGCAGCGCCGCCCCGAGCAGCGCGATGGCCAGCGGAATGGTGATCGCCGAGAGCCGATGCGCCACCCACGCCACCGCCAACACCGCCGCGAAGATGATCAGTAGCCGCCACGACCACTCCGACGCCTGCCGCACGAGCGGGTGCACAGCCTCGGCATCCCGCCGCCGCACCCCATCCCGGGTCCCGGCGTCCGCCACCTGCTGCTGCCCCTCGCTCACGGCAGCGAGCCTACTGTCCATTTCGCTCATAGCGCCGTACCCGGCTCTCAGCCGTGCGCAGAAGTCGCGGGGAGGCGGGGGAGCTAGATTGGTGGGCGTGTCAGCGCCCCTGGAAGCGGTCAAACAGACCATGCGAACCCGCTGGCCGCTGTATCTCGCATCCATGCTGGCGGCCAATGCGTTCGGTGCTGTCCTGGTGTGGGCTTTCATCCAGTACGGGCTGCCGGTGCCGGAGGGCGGGACGGCGGCGACCCGGGAGACGGGGCTGCTGATTCCCGGCACGGTCTTCGTGATCGGGGGCATTCTGAGTCTGGCGGCGTCGGCGCTCATGCTGCGGCCGGTCATGCGCTGGCAGATGCGCGGCGGGCCGCCGAGCCGGCAGGAGCAGATGGCGGCGCTGCACGCGCCGCTGCGGCAGTCGATCGTGCATCTGGCGCTGTGGCTGCTGGGCGGCGGTGTGCTGGCCTCGCTGATCATCGTGCGCACGCCGGAGCTGGCGGCCGCGGTGATCGTCACCGAATGTATGGCCGCCACCATCGTCTTCGGTTTCACCTACATGCTGGGGGAACGGATTCTGCGTCCGGTGGCGGCCGAGGCGCTGTCCACCGGCACCTTCGATCACACGCTCACCGCGGGTGTCGGCACCCGGATGGCCATGACCTGGGGTATGGGCACCTTCGCGCCGGTCATCGCGATCGTGCTGCTGTGCGTCACGCAGATTTCTTCTCGGGTGCAGTTCTCCGCGCAATCGCTGGCGGTGTCGATTCTGCTGCTGTGCGGTGTGGTGATCATGCAGGCGCTGGCGCTGTCCATGTTGACGGCGTCGAGTATTTCCGATCCGATTCGTCAGCTCAGTCAGGCCATCGACCGCGTGCAGGAGGGGGCGCGGGATGTGCAGGTGGAGGTTTTCGACGGTTCGGAAATCGGGCTGTTGCAGGTCGGCTTCAACCGCATGATGGACGAAGCCGCCAAACGTCGCGAACTTCAGGAATTGTTCGGTCAGCACGTCGGTGAGGACGTGGCCCGGCGCGCCTTGGAGTACGGCACCGAACTCGGTGGTGAAACGCGATTCGTGGCGGTGTTGTTCGTGGATATGGTCGGTTCCACCGCGACCGCCGCGGAACGTCCGCCCACCGAGGTCGTCAGCCTGCTCAATGAGTTCTTCCGCATCGTGGTGGATGTCATCGACCGCCACCACGGCCTCATCAACAAATTCGTCGGTGATGCGGCGCTGGCCATCTTCGGCGCGCCCCTGGACCGCCCCGACGCGCCCACCGCCGCCTTGGCCGCCGCCCGTGAGCTGCGCGAAGCCCTGCGGGAGGTGCCGGGGTTGGATATCGGTATCGGAGTTTCGGCCGGTTTGGCGGTGGCCGGCAATATCGGAGCGGCGAATCGTTTCGAGTACACGGTCATCGGCGATCCGGTGAACGAGGCGGCCCGGCTGACGGAACTGGCGAAGGAGCGTCCCGAACGGGTGCTCACCTCGTCGAGCGCGCTGTATTTCGCCGACGATCCCGAACAGCGGCACTGGGAAACGGGCGAGGAGGTGCAACTGCGCGGCCGTCGCAGAAAAACGCGTCTGGCCTGGCCCAAGCAAAGCGGCGACGAAATGACTGCAGACGCCGCGGCCATCGGTTCGTTAGGCTGACGGCGTGACGGCCCCGAGTAGCACACGCCGCCGGTTCTGGTGGGTGAAATGGGTACTGGGCGCCGCACTCGTCGCTTTGTTGATCGCCGAGGGCATATATCTGTATCCGCGCCTGTCGGAATCGTGGCAGAAGCTCACCGAAATCCATTGGGGCTGGGTCGCCGTCTGCGTCTGGTTGCAGGCGGTTTCCATGAGCGGCTACGGGCGTGTGCAGAAACAACTGCTGCACGCGGGCGGCGTGCGGGTGAGTCAGCGCAGATCGGTATCGGTGGTGTACGGATCCACCGGGATGGCTTTGACGCTGCCCGCCGGACAGGTGTTCTCGACGGCGTTCACCTATCGGCAGACCCGGCGCTGGGGCGCGAGCCCCATTGTCGCCTCCTGGCAGCTGGTGATGTCCGGGGTGGTGGCGGCGGCCGGACTGGCCCTGCTGGGCGTGCTGGGCGCGCTGCTGGTGGGCGCCCGGGTCGGGCCGCTGAAGCTGATCGTGTCGCTGGGCGCGGTGGTGCTGCTGGTGTGGGCCGGGAACTACGTGGCCAAGCATCCCGGCACCATCGAGGCGGTGGTGCGGCGGGTGCTGCACGTGATCAATCGGATCCGGCATCGCGCCGGTGATCGCGGCGAGGACAAACTGGCCGAGATCGTGAGCCAGCTGGAGTCGGTGGACCTGGGCCGCCGGGACGGCGCGTGGGTGGCGTTCTGGGCGGTGCTGCACCGCAGTGCGGACGTGGCCTGCCTGGGCGCGGCCTGCTACGCGGTGGGGGCCGATCCGCGCCTGGCGGGGCTGGTGCTGGCCTTCGCCGCCGGGAAGGCGGTGGGCTCGATTCCGTTCGCGCCGGGCGGCATCGTCTACGTGGACGCCACCCTCATCTACGGTCTCACCGCGTTCGCCGGTCTGCCCGCCGCGCAGGCGGTGGCGGCCGCCTTCGCCTACCGCATGGTCAGCTTCGTCCTGGTGGCGATCGTCGGCTGGATCGTCTTCGGCTTCCTGTTCCGCACCCCGCACGCCGACGACGCCGACTACGAGAAGGAGTTCGAACAGCGCCGCACCCCGCTGGTGAGCGAGCGCCGCCAGCCGGACCCCGAGGTCGGCACCGGCTGAGCCGGGTGTCCCTGCGCGGGGACCGGTAGCGGGCGCACTACCCTGTGGCGCGTGAAGAAACCGCTGCCGTTCGTCGTCGATGCCGTTCTGGTGGTCCTGTTCTGTGCGATCGGGCGCAGCAGTCACGACGAGTCGATTCTGACGGGATTGGCGCGCACCGCCTGGCCGTTCGAGGCCGGACTCATTCTGGGCTGGGCCATCGCCTTCGCGGTGTGCGTGTGGCAGTCCGAGCGCGACTTCGATACGGCGGTACGGCGTTTCGACGGGTGGTCGCTGTGGCCGACGGGCGTGATCATCTGGGCGACCACGCTGATCGGCGGCATGCTGCTGCGCGTGGTCAGCGGCCAGGGCACGGCGTTCAGTTTCATCCTGGTGGCGGCCACCGCCCTCGCGCTCTTCCTGCTCGGCCCGCGCGCCGCGCGGAAGGCATTGCGCGCCAACTGATCCGCACGACCGCCCGGTGATCCGCACGACTGCCCCGAAACCTGCCGCGGCCCGGAACCATTCGGTTCCGGGCCGCTCGAACGTAGGACCGATCCGCTAGGCGGTGTCCGGGCTGGCCAGCGACTGGAGCATGCGGGCCGCCATCCGGGCGGTGGCGTCGCCGCTGTCGATATTGTCGATGTGCACGGCGAAGGCCAGATCACCCATGGTGGCGATGAGCCAGCCGCTGGTGCCCGCGGTGGCGGCGAACGCGTTGACGTTCTGGTAGCGGTGCAGACTGGCGAGCTGCGGTGCGCCGGTGGCGTCGCGGAGCATGCCGCGCAGCCGGTCGGCGACCTCACCCGAGAACGGGGGCAGGTCGGCCTCGACGGTGGCGGGGGTGCCGATCTCGATCATGGGCCTGGGGGTCTGTCCCTGGGCGATAGCGGCCGCCGCGATGGCCATCCCCCACGGGCTGGCCAGCAGCGTGTCCCCCGCGCCACCCTGTTTCACCTGTTCACCGCGCCCAGCATTGGGCAGGCGACCGCTCACCTCGTCCAGTCCGGGCACCTGGAAGTCGATGCCGACGCCGAGCAGGCTCGCCGCCTCCGACACGTCGCCGAGCGAAACATCCTGCGGCGCTTTCTTCTTCACGACGGCGGCCAGGTTCTTGAACAGCTCCACCATGCCGCCGACCGGATACAGGCCGGTGAACGCCACCGCGCCCTGGGCACTGGCCTGACTGTTCTGCGCGACCGCGACCACCGCGCCGCTGGACGGCTGGATGGCCACGATGGACGCGGCTCCCCAGTAGCTCACCACGGCGTCCTCGGCCGCCCGCTGCAGGCGCTGATCCATGGTGGCGGCGATATCGGGCCCGGGCGGGCCCTGTTCCCCGGCGAGCTGGGTGATGAACTTGCCGTCGGGGCCGAAGAGCTGCACTCCCCATCCGGCTCGCTCGTCGTTGTTGTCCTGCCATACCTTGCGCAGCGAGTCCAGCATGGGCGACCAGACCCGGCGGTCGGCCGAGATGAGCCGGGGCTGCTTCTCCATGACGACACCGGGAATGACGGCCATGCGCGGTTCCAGGATGTTGAAGTCGCCTTCGCGGAGGTTGACGGCCACGATCGGCTTGCCCTGCGAGGACGAGAGGTCGGCCAGCAGCGATTCGCCCGTGATGAGCGGCGCGACGGGTTCGATGGCGGCGGCGAGCGCGTGCGCCGAGCCCGCCGGGTCGCCGGTCTTGGCGGGGTCGAGTTTGATCACGTTGATGACCTGCTCGGTCATCAGTGGCGCGCCGGTGATGTCGACGACCTTGGGTGACGGGGTAGCGTAGGTGCGCACCAGCCGAACGGTGCGCTTGCTGTCGAGCTGCGGCATGACGACGGTGGGCTCCCAGGAGATACGCCAGCCCAGACTGAGCTTGCGGATGGTGCCCTGCAGGTCGTACTTCCAGACCTTGTTCGCACCGAAGGTCCAGGTCGCCGTGAGGCTGAACAGGCCGGTGGTGCCGTCGAGGGTGATGAACTGGGTCTTCTCGTAGTCGGGTGTGCCGGGTTCCAGACCGCTGAATACTTGCTTCAGGGTTGCCGAAGCTCCGTTCGGGTACGAGGTCAGCCGACCGGCGGCCTCGTAGTCCTTGGCGTCGAGCAGTTTGGTGAACTTCTCGACCACGGCCTCGGGGCCGTTGGACCGCTCGCGCACCGCGCACGACCCCATCCCGATCGCAACGGCGGCCACCGCCGCGAGCGCGATCGCGGCCCGTACCCGGAAGCGGCGGGATCCCCACACATCCATATCGCCCACTCTTCACTCTTGCCACTTCAGCAACAAGACCACGGTACCGCGAACCGATTGCCCGCGGTGCCACCTTCACGCCTGGCGTGCCACGCCGAGCACCACCACCATAGTGCCGATTTCGGTCATGCGGGATCGATTGTCGGATCGGCGGCCCGTCAACGGGTTCCGTCTCCGAACGCGAATGACCGACCGATTGGTTCTTGTGCCGAAGTACCCATTCGGCAAGATCACCAACCCTCCGCCCCAGTTCTATCACGTTCTCCGAGAGCAGAATCCACGACACCACAAGCGTTGTAACGTTGTAATCAGCATTACAGCTCTAGGCAGTAAGTGAGTGTGACCGCCATGAAATACGGACAGCGCGGACGTGGGTTCGGACGGCCCGGAGGGTGGCAGCAGGCCGATCTCCCGGACGCCGCGGACGCCGCCGATTGGTTCGCTGGAAGATTGCCATCCGACTGGTTCACCGGACCGGCAACCCTCGAGATCGACCGCGACGAAATCGTCGTGATCGGAGAACTGCCCATCCCCCCGAGCGACGCCGGAACCGGCAGCGCCGTCGACGCCACCGACAGTGACTCGACCACCGAGGCGACGGACGCGCCCGCACCCGACACCGCCCGCCCGGCCGACGTCCCCCGAGCGACGCGCGACGGACTGGTCGCCCGCTTCCGGGAGACCACCCGCCCGGCGCGCATGCAGATCGCCGCCGAGGCGCAGCACCGCTACGGGCGCACCGTCTCCTGGGGCGTCCGGGTCGGCGACGAGCGCATCATGTTCACCCATGTGGCGGCCCCGGTCATGACGCGATTGCGCCAGCCCGAACGCAAGGTGCTCGACACCCTCGTCGACGCCGGTGTGGCGCGCTCCCGATCGGACGCCCTGGCGTGGACGGTCAAGCTCGCGGGCCAACACGCGGAGGCGTGGTTGGCCGAACTGCGCGATGCCATGCGCAAAGTGGACGAACTGCGCGCGGAAGGCCCGCGCGACCTGTAGGCAGGCGGCGGACGAGACCGCGACCCGGCTTGCTCCCGCTGCGGTCGTCGGGATGCTCCGGTGCCGTGGCTGCCCGTGCACCGGAGCGCATGTGCTCAATCGCGCAGGGCGAGGCCGGTTTTCGAGTCGGGGTGGCGGCTCAGGGCTTCCGGCGTGCCTTCGAAGACGACATGTCCGCCGTGGCGGCCGGGGCCTGGCCCCAGGTCGATGACGTGGTCGGCGCGGCGGATGACGTCGAGATTGTGTTCGATGACAACCACCGTGTTCCCCTGCTCGACGAGGGTGCCGAGGACGGCGAGCAGGGTGTCGATATCGGACAGGTGCAGGCCGGTGGTGGGTTCGTCGAGCACGTAGAGGGTGTGCGCGTCACGGCCGGCCAACTCCTTGGCGATCTTCAATCGCTGGCATTCGCCGCCCGAGAGGGTGGTGAGCGATTGGCCGAGCCGCAGGTATCCGAGGCCCACCGCCGCCATGTGGCGCAGCGGGCAGGTGATGGCAGCCGTGGGCAGCCGGGCGGCGGCCTCGTCGATGGTGAGGTCGTCGATGTCGGCGATGCTCAGGCCATCGACCGTGTAGGCGAGCACCTCGGGGGTGAAGCGGCGGCCGCCGCAGGTTTCGCACACGGTCTCCTGTCCGTCCATGAACGCCAAGTCGGTGTAGACGACGCCGAGTCCCTTGCAGGTCGGGCAGGCCCCTTCCGAATTGGCGCTGAACAGCGTGGGGCGCACGCCATTGCGCGCGGCGAACAGCTTGCGCACGGCCGGTGCGATACCGGTGTAGGTGATCGGGGTGGAGCGGCGGTTGGTGGTGACCGGGCGCTGATCGACCACGGTGGCGGGATGCTGGTGCACCAGTTCGGCGACCAGGCTGGACTTTCCCGATCCGGCCACGCCGGTGAGGACGGTCAGCACGCCGGTCGGAATATCCACGGACACATCGCGCAGATTGTTGCGGGTGGCGTTCTCGACGCGCAGCTTGCCGGTGGGTACGCGGTGTACGCGTGGTGCGCGGCGGGCGCGGAGCCCGCGCCCGGTCGGGGTGTCGGCGGTGCGCAGGTCCGCGAACGACCCCTCGAACACCACCTCGCCCCCGCCGGTGCCCGCCCCCGGCCCGATCTCCACGATGCGATCGGCGATCCGCATGACATCGGGATCGTGTTCGACCACGAGCACGGTATTGCCCTTGTCCCGCAGCTGTTTCAGCAGCCCGGTCAGTGATTCCACGTCGTAGGGATGCAGTCCGGTGGTGGGTTCGTCGAAGATGTACAGCATTTCGGTGAGACTGCTGCCGAGGTGCCGGACGGTCTTGATGCGCTGTGATTCGCCGCCGGACAGCGTGGTGGTCGGACGGGCCAGACTGAGATAGCCCAAGCCGATGGCGGTGAGGGCGCGCAGGCGTTCGGTCAGGGCGGAAACCACCGGCGCGACACTCGCTTCGGTGACGCCCGGAATCAGTTCCGCCAGTTCGGTGATCTCCATCCGGCTCATCTCGACGATGGTGCGATCGAGTACACGTGCGGTGCGGGCGGCCGCGCGCAGCCGTTCGCCGTGGCAGTCCGGGCAGGGCCGAGTATCGGTGAAGCGGTGCAGCACAGCTTGTTTGCGTTCGGAGAGGTTGTCCGCGGTGTGCAGGTAGACGCGTTCGAAGCGCTCGATCACGCCTTCGTAGTCCTGCGGCGGGCGGGTGCCGAGGCGGGCGGCGGCCTCCCCGCCGTACAGCAGCGCGCGGCGCTGGTCTTCGGTCCATTCCCGCAGCGGGGTGGCCGGGTCGAACGAGCCGATATCCGAGTACTGCCGATACCAGTACTGCCCGTTTCCGAAGCCTGGCAACAGGATCGCGCCCTGCTCCAGCGACTTGTCCGGATCGAGCACCCGCTCCACGGCGGTCTGCACGGTGTCGCCGAGCCCGGAGCAGGTGGGGCACATGCCGGCCGGATCGTTGAACGAGAAGTGGTTGGACTCACCGACATACGGCTCACTCACCCGTGAGAACAGCAGTCGCAGATAGCTGTAGGCGTCGGTGATGGTGCCGACGGTGGAGCGGGCATTGCCGCCGAGCCGCCGCTGATCGATGACCACCACGGGGGACAGCCCCTCGATGTGGTCGACCTCCGGCCGGGTCCAGCGTGGCAGGCGGTTGCGCACGAACGGCGGATAGGTCTCGTTGACCTGGTATCCGGCCTCGGCGGCGATGGTGTCGAAGACCAGCGAGGACTTGCCCGAACCCGATACCCCGGCGAATACCACCAGGCTGTTGCGCGGCACCTCGAGGTCGACGCTGCGCAGGTTGTTGGTGCGGGCGGCGCGGATGCTGATCACGCGGTGCTGCTCGAATGCGGTCATAACCCCACGCTAAGAGCCATTGCGGTCGGATTCTGACCGCGATCGGGTCCAGAATGGGGGCATGGCCGATGTCACCCGCCGCATGCTCGAACTGCTCGCCCAGCTCCAGACCGGGCGACGCTTCAGCGGCCACGACCTGGCCGCCCGCCTGGAGGTGAGCCCGCGCACCCTGCGCCGCGATGTGGAGCGGCTGCGGGCGTACGGGTATCCGGTGTCCACCCAGCCCGGCCCCACCGGGTTCTACCAGCTCGCGGCGGGCCGCACCCTGCCGCCGCTGGTGCTCGACGACGACGAGGCGGTGGCGACCCTGGTCGGCCTGGCGCTGCTGGGCGCAACCACCGAGCGCAGCGGCGCGTCCGGTCGCAGTGAAACCATCGACCGTGCTGCCGATATCGGGTCGGCGGCGGACCGGGCGTTCGGCAAGCTCGATCAGTTCCTGCCGAAGCGGTTGCGCCCCAGGGTTTCCGCCCTGCGCTCCACGGTGGAGACCGCACCGCAGTCCGCGCCCGCCGTCGCTCCGGAGGTGCTGGCGACCGTGGGGGCCGCGGCGGCCGGGCACGAGTATCTGACCTTCGGATACGCCGGCCGCGACGGTACGGCGTCACAGCGCCGCGTCGAGCCCTACCGCGCGGTTCACCTGCGGCTGCGCTGGTATCTGGTGGCCTGGGATGTGGACCGCGCGGACTGGCGCGCCTTCCGTATCGACCGCATGTCCGAAGTCACCGGCACCGCACGGCATTTCCCGCCGCGTCCGCTGCCCGCGCGCTCGGCCACCGAGTACGTGCGCGCGGGCATGAGCACGCCCCGGCACCGCGCGGTGGTCACCGTGTCCGCGCCCGCCGCCCAGCTCGCCGACGCGCTGAAGTACCTGGACTGGGATATCGAGGCGCTGGGTCCGGACAGTTGCCGCGTCACCACCCGGGTGGACTCCTTCGAATGGCTGATCCTGCGGGTGGGCCTGCTCGGCGCGACGTTCACCATCGAGGAACCGGCCGAATTCCGCGCCCGCGCCCTCGAACTCGCCGACCGGCTGCGCACCGCCGCCGAAACCGCACCCTGACCTCTCCGACCGACCCACTGCCCAAGCCGACTCCAACGAGACTGCCCCTCGGAATCGATTCAGCTCGCCGACCAGGCCCGCTCCCGGCGATCGGCCCACGTCATCGCCTGTGTCGCCGCGGCGATCGCCGCCGCCGCCCGTCCGCGTGCCCGCCGACTCGTCCCCAGCGACTCGCGCGCCCGTCGATTCGAATGCCCCGTCTCCAATACAGTGTCGATCATGGCTGAATCCCGCGGCCCGATCCTCGTGCTCAACGGCCCGAACCTCAATATGCTCGGCACCCGCCAGCCCGAGGTGTACGGCGCCGACACCCTCGACGACGTGGTGGCGCTCTGTCGCGCGACCGCGGCCCGGTTCGACCGCGAGGTGGTGGCCTTCCAGTCCAATCACGAGGGCGCGCTCATCGACCGCGTCCACGCCGCGCGCGGTGTCGAATCGGGCATCGTCATCAATCCCGGCGGTCTCACCCATACCTCGGTGGCGCTGCGCGACGCCCTGGTCATCCCGGAGGTCCCGATCGTCGAGGTGCACATCAGCAATGTGCATGCCCGCGAGGAGTTCCGCCACCACTCCTACATCTCCCCCATCGCCACCGCCGTCATCGCGGGCATGGGCATTCGCGGCTACGCCGCGGCGGTCGAATACCTCTGCACCCGCTGAACCGCGGTCCGAACGGTCACTCAGCCGCCTCGGAGAATGCGGTAGGTCGACACCGGCTCACCCTCCTGTGCACCGGCCGCCAACGCCTTGCGCCAGAACACCCGTGCGGCCTGCGCGAGGCCGGCGTCCACGCCGACGGCCTCACTGGCCTCCACCACGTGCTGCGCCCCCGCGTCCATCATGCGCAGGTGGCCGGGGTCGGCGAAACCGCCCAGCCTGGCCATAGCGGTCACTTCGGCGTAGAAGTCCGACATCTCCCCCATCGACCGCTGCGCGAAGGGCAGGAAGCGGTCGATGGATTCGCCGGAGCGGTCGATCATGGCCAGCGCCTGCTCGTAGGCGAGCAGGCCCGGCAGGAACATGGCGAGCATGGCCTGGTAGTACAGCTGCGCGAGTCCCTCGTCCGCACCGAGGTATTCGGTGGCGGCGAGCAGTTCGAGCAGCTCACGCTGGGCATCGAACACCTCGGGCGGCCCGCTGTAGAACACATAGGCGGACGGTGTGCCGAGCTCCTCGGGCTGTGCCATGACACCGCCGGTGAGGAACTGCCCGCCGTGGGCTCGCACCCAGCTCGCGCCGCGGCGGGTGGATTCCGGCGCATCCGAGGAGAGGTTCACGATCACGCTACCTCCCAGCCGATGCGGTGCCTGCCCCAGCACGTCGTACATCGCGCCGTAGCGAGTCAGACTCAGCACCGCGACCGGGCTCGCGTCCAATGCGTCTGCGACGGTGGCGGCCCGCCGCGCTCCGAGTTCGACCATGGCGTCGGCCTTGTCGGTGCTGCGGTTCCACACGGTGACCTCGAGACCTGCCGCGAGGAACCGCCGCACCATCGCCTGCCCCATGGGACCGAGGCCGATGACGGTGACGCGCCGCGTCTGCGGCGGCATCAGGCGCTCTCGCCCTTCATGATCCGGAACACCGGCACCGCGTGTCCGGCCTTGTCCGAGACCTCGATGGCCTTGCGCCACATACCCTGCGAGACGTGCGAGAGGGTGGCGTCGACGCCGACTTCTTCGCTGGCGTCGATGATGTGCTGGGCTCCGGCGTCCATCATGCGGTAGGCGGAGATATCGCCCCAGCCGCCCTGCTGCGCCGCACCGGCGTACTCCTCCATGAAGAACGGGTACGCACCGGCGGCGCGCACCGCGTAGGGCAGGAACTGGGCGATGTCGTGACCGGAGCGGTCGATCATGGCCAGCGCCTGATCGTAGGCCAGCATCCAAGGATGGAACACGGTGAGCAGGGCCTGGTAGAAGATCTGCGACAGACCGTCGTCCGCGCCCAGGTACTCCGGCGGGCTCAGCGGCGTGAGCAGTTCGGCGTGCGCCTCGAACACCTCGCGGGGACCGCTGTAGAAGATGTAGGACGACGGATGCTCGATATTGTCGCCCGCGGACATGACGCCGCCCGCGAGGAACTGCGCCCCGTGCGACCGCACCCACTTCGCGCCCTCACGGGCCTTCTCCGGAGAGTCGGAGGACAGGTTGGCGATGACCTTGCCCGCCAGGTGGTCGGTGGCCGGGCCGAGCACGTCGTACATGGCGGCGTAGTGGGTGAGGCTGAGGACGGCGACCTCGTTGGCGTCGAGCGCCTCGGCGACCGTGGCCGCCCGCTTGGCCCCGAGTTCCACCATGGCGTCCACCTTGGCCGTGCTCCGGTTCCACACCGTCACCTCGAACCCGGCCTTCAGGAAGGCCCGGACCATGGCCTGGCCCATCGGGCCCAGCCCGAGGACGGAGACGGAATGCTGCTGCTGAGACATGTTTTGTCCCTTCGGAATCGTGACGTGGTTGCTGTCGGCGCCGACTCCGATACTGGCCCCGACGGATAGGCTCGGGAAGACCGCACGTTCGAGTGGGGTTGCTTACCTCGAGGTTCGAAATCTGGTCAGGAGGACACGGTGTCGCAGGCGAGTGACGCGGATCACGATGTGTGCGGTATGTCCGTGGCCATCGATGTGGTCGGTGGCAAGTGGAAGCTGCACCTCATGTGGGTGCTCGGCGAGGGTCCGCGGCGTTTCGGCGAGATCCGCCGCCTGCTGGACGGGGTGAGCGAGAAGGTGCTCGCGGAGAACCTGCGGCATCTGGAGGCCAGCGGTGTGGTGCACCGCGAGATCTACCCCGAGATCCCGCCGCGGGTGGAGTACTCGCTGACCCCGCTGGGGCAGGAGCTCAACGAGGCACTGGGGCCGCTGGAGCGCTGGGGCGAGCGCAATCGGGACCGGGTGCTCGGCCGTCCGCTCACCGCCGCGAGCTAGCCGGTCCGCGTCAACGGCCGCGCGCGCGATGCGCGGTGCGGGTGGTCCGCCCGTCACCGGCCGCGGGTGACTTCGCGCCGATGCGCTGGCCGATGCGCTCGAGAATGGCGGCGGCGTCGGCCATGCAGCGTTCCGGGCTCGGCTCCAGATCCGACAGGGCGAGGTGTGCGGTGAATCCGGCCTCGCGCAGCTGATTCGCGCTGAGCTGGATGCGTCCGGCGACCGCCATGACCGGAACGCCCGCCGCACGGGCGGCATCCCGGACGCCCATGGGCGCCTTGCCGTGCAGGCTCTGGGTGTCCAGCGATCCTTCACCGGTGACGACCAGGTCGGCACCGCGGAGGTGGGTTCGGAAGTCGATGAGTTCCAGGACCAGTTCGATCCCCGGGCGCATGGTGGCGCCGAGGACGGCCAGCGCACCGAAACCGGTTCCGCCCGCCGCGCCCGCACCGGGCGCATCGGCCAGTTCGGGTGCGACGATCCGGGCCCAATTCGCCAGGGCGTCCTCGAGCAGCGCCTGATCCTTCGGTTTCGCGCCCTTCTGCCGGGCGTACACCGCCACCGCCCCGTTCGGTCCGAGCAGCGGGTTGTCCACATCGCTGGCGAGGATGACATGGGCGTCGGCCAGCGCGGGATGCAGACCGCTGCGATCGATCCGGTCGGCCGACCGCAGAGCCGCGCCGCCGCACGGCAATTCGGTGCCGTCGGCGGCGAGTATCCGCAGCCCGAGTGCCTGCAGCAGGCCCGCACCGCCGTCGGTGGAGGCGCTGCCGCCGAGGCCGAGCACGACCTCCCGCGCGCCGTGCTCGAGCGCGTGCGCGACGACCACCCCCAGCCCGTAGGTGCTGGCCCCCAGCGGATCCTGCTGCCCGCCCGGCAGTTTCGACAGTCCCACCACGGCGGCGAGTTCGATGACCGCGGTCCGGCCGCGACGCGCGTAGGAGCAGGGGGCCGGATCGCCGGTGGGTCCGGGCGCGTGCAGGTGCACCCGCGTCCAGCCCGCGGCGAGGAAGGCATCCACGGTGCCGTCCCCGCCGTCGGCCACGGGCATCCGCACCACGTCCGCGCCGGGCGCGGTGCGCCCGATACCGCGCGCGAGCGCGTCCGCGACCTCGGCCGCCGTGAGCGAACCCTTGAACTTGTCGGGTGCCAGCACCACCCGACGCGGCCCCTTCTGCGTCATCACCACAGTCTGCACGCTGCGGCGAGCGACCGCTGCCCCCACCTGCGCCACGCCCGGTCGCCACGCGAACCGATCTCCCGACACGCCCGGAGCGCGAGTAATGGCAATCGGTGCAAATCGACCACGGGCCACCCGATAGCGTCGTGTCCATGTCGAGTGAGTCGAATGAGTCGATCGAAGTGCGCCGCAATCCCGCCCTGGATCGCTTCGAGCTACTGGTCGACGGCCTGGTGGCGGGGGTGACCTCCTATCAGGACACCGCGAACGAGCGGGCCTTCGTACACACCGAGATCTACCCGCAGTACGAGGGCCGCGGCTACGGCCGCAAGCTGGTGCAGGGCGCACTGGACGCCACCCGCGACGAGGGCCTCGGCATCCTGCCGCTCTGCCCGATGGTGCACCACTTCGTGGAGTCGCGGCCGGAGTATCTGACGCTGGTCCCGCACTGGTCCAGGGAACGACTGGGGCTACCTCAGCACTGAACCGGCCCGGCACTCAGTACGCCGCGACGGCTCCGTCCAGCGCCGTCTGCAACTCGCTCTTCACCAGCCGTGCGATCTCGGCGGGGCGGGTGGGCAGGTCGACGACCGGCATGCCGAAGTAGAAGCTGGCCGACCTGACCTGCTCCTTGGTCGGCTCCACGGTCGGATCGGGTCGCGGACCGTAGCTCAGGCCGATGCTCACCAGGGCGGGCGCGGCGCCCAGCTTCATGGACTTGAAGGCGATGTGCCCGATTCCGCTGCCCACCGATTGGACCTGGGTGGGGTCCACGTCATTGCAGGTGCCCTCGGGGAACACCGCCATGCCGTCCCCGCGGAACAAGCGCTCGGCGCAGATCTCGATCATCCGCTGCCCGGCGGCGTTCACCGCGCGTATGCCGTGGTCCTTCCCGCGGAAGACCGGAATCCCGCCCATCATGTCGATCCGGCGGCGCTGCTTGGCCTCGGCGAACAGCTCGTCCTTGGCCAGCACCCGGGTCCGACCGATCACGGGCCGCAGCCCGCTGCGCCAGGCCGCCGCGGCAACGGTGTAGGGATCGAGCTGGGACAGATGGTTGATCGAGATGAGCAGCGGGCGATCCTCGGAAATCAACTCCCGCAGGCGCTCTCGCGCCCCTGGCGCATATGCGACCCGCGGATGGTAGCGACGCCCGAGCAACGCGTAGGCACCCCACGCCTGCAGTCGATTCTGCTGATGCTCCCGGTAGAAGTCGTACACGGCATCGCTGTTCTCGAGGACGACCTCGGGACGTTCCATGGGGAAACACTAACTCGGTTCGTTTGCCCCCGCCGCACTCCCCGATATGGGCCCTTGACCAAAACAAACCGAGCCAATCGGGGGGTAGCGGTGCGATGATGTCGAGGTGGCACGCGCAGAGGAACACGGCGACCGTTCTCGACGCGAATCCCGGCACGAGGATCAGGTGGTTCGGCCGGGCACACTGCTGGTGTCCGCGACCGACCTGGTGGAACCGTCGTTCCGGCGCACCGTCGTGTACATCATCGAGCACAATGACGCGGGCAGTCTGGGCGTCGTGCTGAACCGGCCCAGCGACACCGCGGTACACGACGTGCTGCCGAACTGGGCCGATGTGGCGGCGGCACCGCGCGCGCTGTACATCGGCGGCCCGGTGAAACGCGATGCCGCCCTGTGCCTGGCCCTGGTGAAGGTGGGCACCCCGGTCACCGAGGTGCCGGGTCTGCGCAGAGTGGACGGGCGCGTGGCGCTGGTGGATCTGGACTCCGATCCCGAGGTGATCGCGCCGCTGGTGGAGGGCCTGAGAGTGTTCGCGGGCTATGCGGGCTGGACCTTCGGACAGCTGGAGGGCGAATTGGACCGCGGGGACTGGATCGTGCTGTCGGCGCTGCCGAGCGATCCCATCGCGGGCCGCGGCGATCTGTGGGCGCAGGTGCTGCGCCGCCAGCCGCTACCGCTGTCCCTGTTGGCGACCCATCCGATCGAGGTGGAGCGCAATTGATCTGAACCCGCGGCCGGTCTGCGTCGTGGGAGGGTAGCGGGAGGTGCATCCGATGCCCGAGGAACAGGCCGAACTGCTGCGGGTGCTCTATGACGAGCACGCCACGGCACTGTGGCGCTACACCTACGGACTCGTCGGCGATCCGGGCCGTGCCGAGGACATCGTGCAGGAGACCCTGCTGCGTGCCTGGCAGCGGCCCGCCGTGCTGGATCAGTCCACGCATTCGGCCCGTGCCTGGCTGTTCACGGTCGCCCGGCATCTGGCGGTGGACGAGTACCGCAGTGCCCGCAATCGACGGGAGTTCCGGATGGACCATCCGCCGGAGCAGCCGGTGGCGGATCAGGCCGACCGCGCGCTGGACGGCTGGCTGGTGGCCGACGCCCTGGCGCGGCTCAGTCCGGACCACCGGGCGGTGATCGTGCGCGCCTACTACCGCGGGCTGTCGACGCATCAGATCGCCGCGGAACTGGATATCCCGGAAGGAACGGTGAAGTCCCGCATGCACTACGGGATGCGGGCGCTTCGGCTGGCGCTACAGGAGATGGGGGTGACCAAGTGACGGAAACGGTTGCGGGACGGGAGCCCTGCGCTGCCTACGAAACCTGGGACGGACCGTATGTCCTGGGGGCGCTCACCCGTGCCGAACGCCGCGACTACGAGGAACACCTGGCCGGATGTGACCACTGCCGCGCAGCGGTGACCGAACTGGCGGGGCTGCCCGGACTGCTCGCGCTCGTGACCGCCGAGACCGCCGAGGCCGTCGCCACCGCGGACACGCCCGCGGATACCGTGCCGCCGCCACCGGATCGACTGCTGTCCGGCCTGGCCGTGCGGGCGCGCCGGGAACAGCGCCGCGCCCGGCTGTGGTCCATCGGCGGCGCG
>NZ_BAGD01000132.1 GCF_000308635.1 Nocardia otitidiscaviarum NBRC 14405
GAAGGCACCGGGTGCGAAGGCCGCTCCGGCCGAGAGTGCCGCTCCCGCCGAGGCTTCCGAAGCCCCCGCCGCGCCCGCCAAGGGTTTGGCCATGAAGGGTCCGGCCAAGGCACCCGGCAAGGGCCTGCAGATGAAGGGCGGCCTGAAAGCACCCGGCGCGAAGGCGCCTGCCGAATCGGCCGCGCAGCCCGCCGAGAGCGCCGACGCCGCTCCCGCCTCCGAAGCACCCGCGACTCCGGCCGCCAAGCCGGGCGGGCTCGCCATGAAGGGCGGACTCAAGGCTCCGGGTGGCAAGGGTCTGGCCATGAAGGGGGCCGCCAAGGCCCCCGGCAAGGCCGCTCCCGCGCAAGACGCCGCACCGGCTGAAGCCGCTCCGGCGGAGTCGGCCACGGCGGAGTCGGCGACCGAGTCCGCTGCCGCACCGGCCGAGTCCTCCTCGGCCGCACCCGCGGAGGCCAAGCCGTCCATCGCACCCAAGGGTCTGGCCATGAAGTCCGGGCTCAAGCGGCCCGGGCCGAAGGCTCCGGGTGCCAAGGCGGCCCCGGCCGCCGAAGCGCCTGCGGCTCCGGCCGATCCGGCTCCGGCGGAGGCCGATGCCCCGGCCGCCGCATCCGAGCCGAAGGCCGCCGAGGGCGGTTCCGAAGACAGCGGCACCGCCGAGAGCACGGGCGCGTCCGAAGGCAACGGGGCCGCGAAGCCGCCGGCCGCCAAGCCGGGCGGCCTGGGCTTCAAGTCCAATGCGAAGGCCCCCGGCCGCAAGAGCTGATCACCGCTCGTGAATGAGCCCGGATCCCAAGGGATCCGGGCTCTTTTCATTCGAAATGTTTGCTGGCCAGCAAACTTTCATGGCTGAACTGGGACATGCCCTTGACTGAACGGTTGCCGGAACCTACCTTTTAGAGCACGCTTTTGCTTCAAAGTGGTCTGGATCACGTCACAGATCCGTTTCAGGACAGCATGCCGGCCTCCGCTGCCCTCTTGTCTCACAAGGAGATTCAGGTGGTACGTAGCAGAGTGCTGTCCACGGTCGCGGCCCTTGCCGGGATCACGCCGATAGTCGTCGCGGTCATGCCCGCCGGTGTCGCCCACGCCCACGGATATGTGTCGTCCCCGGCCAGCAGGCAGGCACAGTGTGCCCAGGGTGTCGTCAGCTGCGGGGATATCAGGTACGAACCGCAGAGCGCGGAGGGACCGAAGGGCCTACGCAGCTGCAGCGGCGGTGTCGGCCGCTTCGCGGAACTGGACGACGATGACAAGGGCTGGCGCGTGCACCCGGTCGGGCGGACCGTGTCCTTCACCTGGAAGGTCACCGCTCCACACCGAACCGCCAACTGGGAGTACTACATCGGCGACACTCGGGTGGGCTTCGTGGACGGCGGCAACGAGCCGCCGCCGCAGACCTTCACGCACAGTATCGACCTGGGGGATATCACCGGGCGGCACCGGCTGCTCGCCATCTGGAACATCGGGGACACCGCGAATGCGTTCTACTCCTGTATCGACCTGGATATCAACGGCGGCGGATCCCCCACCAGCCCAACGCATCCCACGACCACAGCACCGACCACCGCAGCACCGCCCACCACCGCGCCCCCGACGACCACGACGCCGCGCCCACCCACCACGACCGCTCCACCGCCGACCACGCCGCCGCATCAGCACCCCACCACCGACCGACCCACCGCCGAGCCCTGGCGCCAGGGAGCCACGTATCGCATAGGTGACGTGGTGTCCTACAACGGCATTCACTACAGCTGCCGCCAGGCCCACACCGTCCACGACCCGAACTGGACCCCGCCGAACACCCCGGCCCTCTGGCAACGCCTGTAGCCGCACGCGGGTGGTGTACCGGGTGAGGTGGCGCCGATGCCGCCACCTCGCCCCACACGGGCGACGACCGACCCATCGCACACCTACCGCCACGCCATGAATCCCGTTGAAACCGCATCGACCTGCGCGAACATCGGCGGTGATCGCGGCGGCGGACGCACCTTCGGCGCTGTCAGACCGGATATCCCGCGCGGGTCTCGCCGTCTGCGGGCCGAGCGACGGTGGTGGCCGCCGTCGATCACGCGGGCGGCACGCCGCATTCCCGCGCGACGGGGTGACCACCACGGACTCCGGCGGCGCCCGCCCAGGAACACGCGCCGGGCTAACCGCCAGCAAGCGAAGGCGCGCGAGCTGGTCAATACTGATAGGTATGGCGGAGGCGGGAACGGTTCGGGTCGAGATCGCGGTGGAGACGCTGGGCGGTGTGGAGGCGGCGGAGAGCGCCGGTGCGGATCGCATCGAGCTGTGCACCGGACTCTGCGCGGGCGGGCTGACCCCGAGTCCGGCACTGGTCGCCAAGGCCCTCGAACTCACCTCGAGCACCCGGGTGCACGTGCTCATCCGCCCACGTCCCGGCGACTTCCACTACTCCGCCGCGGAGGTCGCGCTGATGCGCGCCGATATCGGCCAGGTCCGCCGACTCGGCGCGGCGGGGGTGGTGTTCGGTGTGCTGGACGCCGACGGCCAGGTCGATATGGCCGCCAACGCCGCGCTCATCGAGGCCGCGGAGGATATGGAGGTCACCTTCCATCGCGCCTTCGATGTCTGCGCCGATCCCTACACCGCTTTCGAGCAGGTGATGGAACTCGGATTCACTCGGCTGCTCACCTCGGGACGGCAGCCTTCGGTCGTCGAGGGCGCGTCGCTCATCGCGAAACTCGTCACCCGGGCGCAGGGCCGCATCGACGTCATGGCGTGCGGTGGCCTGCGCGCCGACAATGCCGCCGAGGTGCTGGAACGCACCGGGGTGCGCGATCTGCACGCCGCCGTCCGCATCCCGGTGCCGGGCCTGCTGGTAGAGGGTGCGGAGGTGTCCTTCGCCGAACCCGGTGCGCCACAGGGTTTCGACCATTTCGCGACGGATGTGGCCGGAGTGGCCGCACTCTGCGAGGTCGCGCGTCCGCGCGGGTGACCCCCACCGGGTCCGCCCCGTCGACTGCCAGGAATGGGGCGGACCCGGTGGGTTGCGAGGTGGCGTCAGTCCTCGCTACCCGAACCCACCGCCAGAGCCGTCGTGATCAGCATCGACAGCGGTGGGAGTTTGCTGTCTCGGCTCGGCGGCACCACCCAGTGGCAGCCCTCGCGCGTCCACTGCCCGAGTCCGGTGGGCAGCATGACGGCGGAACCGACGGGCGGTATGCCGATGTCGAGACGGTTGAGCACCTGGAGTATCTGTTCGCCCGGCCGGGAATCGGGTGCCACGAGAAAACTCCAGCGGATCTGGCGAGCCAGCATGGGCGCCGACTCCCCTTGCTGTTCCAGTGCGGCGCGGACTTTTTCGGCCCGCACCACCGGCAGGTGGATAACTCCTATGCGCCCGGTGATCGGAAGCATTACGAATCCGCCGCGCTCGATCACCGGGAGACCGAACTCGTGGCGGTAGAACGCCACCCAGTCCCCGACGGTCCTCAGCTTGTCCGCATTCACCCCGAACTCCTTGCCTGCTGAATCCAGGGTCGCCCGCGAACCGGCCGTGTGAGAACGCCCGCACGCCCTCCTTACGCTGCCCTTCCGCCGCCACTGTTACCGGCGCGTAGACCCGGTGATACCAGCTCGGTTTCGCTTGTGGCCCATGTCACGACACGCTCGTACCCTGGACATCGGAGTTCGTTCGGAAGGGATGGACATCGTGGTCCGGCACTGGTCAGGTAAAGAGGCCCGCGCCCTTCGCGATGCCAAGCGGATGAGTATCCGAGAGTTCGCGGCGCATCTCGGTGTCCACGAACGCTTGGTGTCGAAATGGGAGGCCGGGGGAATTCGGGTGCATCCCCGACCCATCAATCAGGCCGCCCTCGATACCTCCCTGGCCAGGTCCGACGACGTTGTGCGGGCGCGGTTCGCGGCATTGATCGATCAGCCTCTGATCGACCGTCCCGGGCCCGGTTTCAGTGCGCGCCAGAGCAGTTCGGCGCAGGCCATTTATTCCAGCGACGCGGAACTACTGTCACTCGTGGATACGGGTGCGATGAGGGGCGATGCGTTAGCGGCGATTTCGGAGAGGGATCTGATCATGGCGGCTGCCCATGAAGCAAGTGAGCACGCCGGGCGGGCCGAGAGCACCAATGTGGGATCCACCACGTTGGAACAGCTCGACGCCGATGTCACGCGCATCGCGAACGATTACGTGCACGTGCCTCCCGTCCCGATGATGGTGGAGATGCTGCGCGTGCGACGCCGGGTGTACCGGCTGCTCGAGGGGCATCAGAGACCGGCCGACACCTCGCACCTGTATCTGTTGGCGGGCACCCTGTCCGGACTGCTCGCCAATGCCAGCACCGACCTCGGCTACTACGATGCCGCGGGCGAACAGGCCAGGGCCGCTTGGGCTTACGCGGAGCTGTGCGGGCACAACGGATTACGGGCCTGGACGCGCGGCATGCAGGCGCTGATCGAGTACTGGTCCGAGCGGCCGCGCCGCGCGGTGCTGCTGGCACAGAACGGGCAGGAGTACGCGGAATCCACCACGGCGCAGGTGCGGCTGCACAATATCGAGGCGCGCATCTGGTCGCGGCTGGGCAGCAGCGCCGACACCGAGAACTGCATCCGCGCCGCCGAGGCCGCCCGCGGTTCCAGCGGCGCCAACGACTCGCTGCACGACGAGGTGGGCGGCGTCTTCGGATTCAACGAACCCAAGAGCCAGTACTACGCGGGCGCGACCTACATCCATCTGGGTCAGGCCGAACCCGCGCTCCAGGCCACCCGGCGCGCCATCGAGCTCTACGCCAACGGTCCGACCGAGCAGCGCTCCTACGGAGCGGAGGCCCTCGCGCGGGTGGACAGCGCCGCCGCGCACCTCATCAACGGCAGTCTCGACGGGGCCACCGAGGCCCTGCAACCGGTCCTGCAACTCGACGAGGACAAGCGCATCGCCCAGCTGGAGGAACGCCTGACCGGCCTACGCCAGCGGCTGGCCGGACCCACCTTCCGCGAGGCCATCGAGGCCCGCCGCCTGGACGAACGCATCGAGGAGTTCTGCGGCACCACCGCCGCGAAGGGCATCCCACCGGGCGATCAACCCAGGTGAGAAAACTCCATTGCGGGCAAATGGCACCATGGGACGGGTGAGCAACCATCCGTACCGCGCGCCGCGCACCCTGGAGCAGTCCACCAAGCTGCAGAACGTCCTCTACGAGATCCGAGGACCGGTACACGAGCACGCGGCACGGCTGGAGGCCGAGGGGCATCGCATCCTCAAGCTCAATATCGGCAATCCCGCGCCGTTCGGCTTCGACGCGCCCGACGTCATCATGCGCGACATGATCGCGGCGCTGCCGTACGCGCAGGGCTACTCGGAGTCGAAGGGCATCATGCCCGCCCGCCGCGCCATCGTCACCCGCTACGAGCTGGTGCCGGGCTTCCCGGAATTCGACGTCGACGACGTCTACCTGGGCAACGGCGTGTCCGAGCTGATCACCATGACCATGCAGGCGCTGCTGAACAATGGCGACGAGGTGCTCATCCCGGCCCCGGACTATCCGCTGTGGACGGCCATGACCTCGCTCTCGGGCGGCACCCCGGTGCACTACCTGTGCGACGAGTCCAACGGCTGGCAGCCCGATATCGCCGATATCGAATCCAAGATCACCGACAAGACCAAGGCGCTGCTGGTCATCAACCCGAACAACCCCACGGGTGCGGTGTACTCGACGGAGGTGTTGCAGCAGATCGTCGATCTGGCGCGCAAACACCAGCTGCTGCTGCTCGCCGACGAGATCTACGACAAGATCCTCTACGACGACGCCAAGCACATCTCGCTGGCCACGCTCGCGCCGGATCTGCTCTGCCTGACCTTCAACGGCCTGTCCAAGACCTACCGGGTGGCCGGGTACCGGGCCGGTTGGCTGGTGATCACCGGACCGAAGGAGCATGCCGCGGGCTTCCTGGAGGGCATCGACCTGCTGGCCTCCACCCGCCTGTGCCCGAATGTGCCCGCACAGCACGCCATCCAGGTGGCGCTGGGCGGACATCAGAGCATCGAGGATCTGATCCTGCCGGGCGGGCGACTACTCGAGCAGCGCGATGTGGCGTGGGAGCGGCTCAACTCGATTCCGGGTGTGTCGTGCGTGAAGCCCAAGGGCGCGCTGTACGCGTTCCCCCGCCTGGATCCGGAAGTCCATGAGATCCACGACGATTCGAAGCTGGTGCTGGATCTGCTGCTGCAGGAGAAGATCCTGATGGTGCAGGGCACCGGGTTCAACTGGCCGCATCACGATCACCTGCGGATCGTCACGCTGCCGTGGGCTCGGGATCTGGCCGTCGCGATCGAAAGATTTGGCAACTTCCTCGCGAGCTACCGACAGTAGTTCCAAACGAAACAGACCATGAGTTCGAAAAAGTCAGGTTTTTAGAGACTTAGCTAGCGCAAAGATCCCCCTTTTGTGTACAGTAGTCCTCGGCACCTAGAGTGCCCCGGCTGGACCGCCTACCCCCCCTGGGCCGTCCAGCCCTGGGTTGGTCGGCCTACCCCCCCTGGGCCGCCGATCCCCGGGCGGCGGAGACATCCCCCTGCTCTCCGCCGCCCGCTCCCCCGCCCATTCCCGCCTCCCCGCGACTTCAGCGCACGGCTGAGAGCCGTTGCATTCCCGCCTCCCCGCGACTTCAGCGCACAGCTGAGAGCCGTTGTCACTTGTGTACGCGTGCCGGCGGTCAGGGTGCGAAACGATTCTGGGGGTTCCCGGTGAGTTACCCCGAACGGTGCGAAATCAGTTGTCACCTTGGCAGACGTGGGCTTTGTTGTGGCTTTGCGGTGACTTGTCGGCCGCTAAGTCCCCTCGCGGCTACGGGCGGGAATCGTTTTCGTTAGGCTCGCGCGGGTGAGCGATCACCATCACGGCCACAGCCACAGCCATAGCCACTCCGGGCCGCTCGAGATCGGAGACACGGCCGCGCGGGTGGTGGTGGGGTTGCTCGTGGTCATCGGGGTGGCCGTGCTGGTGGGGTTGGTGTGGTTGTGGCCGAGCAAGCAGCATGTCGAGATTCCGTTGCCTATGCAGAACGCGGGGGGCGGGGCGGTGACGACCGAGGCCGGGACCGTCGTCATGCAGGAGTGGGGGCCGTGTGGGAGTCCGTCGCTGGGGCGGGTGTTCCCGGACGATCCCGCGCCGCCGCGCGCCAATACCTATGACTGCCAGCGCAGCATCATCACCATCGACTCCGGGCCGCACGCCGGGAACAAGACGCTGTTCGAGATCGCGCCCGGACCGGGGCAGCCGGAGCTGCACGCCGGGGACAAGATCCGGCTGGTTCGCCAGTCCGACCCGAGTGGTGCGCCCATGTACTCCTTCGAGGACTACGCGCGCGGGCTGCCGCTCACACTGATCGTGCTGGCATTCGTCATCGTCATCGTGGCGGTGGCGCGGTGGCGCGGGTTGCGGGCGCTGCTCGGGCTCGGGTTCGCGTTCGGGGTGCTGGTGATGTTCCTGCTGCCCGCGCTGCTGGACGGCAAACCCGCCATTCCCGTTGCGCTGGTGGCGGGTTCGCTGATCCTCTACGCCGTGCTGTACCTGGCGCACGGGGTGAACCTGCGCACCAGTTCGGCGCTGCTGGGCACGCTGACCTCCATGCTGCTGGCCGCCGTGCTGTCCTGGGTGGCCATCGAGATAACCCATCTCACCGGGTTGTCCGAGGAGCAGAACACCAATGTGGCGACCTATATCGAGCACGTCAGCATTACCGGGCTGCTGCTCGCCGGATTCATCATCGGTTCGCTCGGTGTGCTCAACGATGTGACCATCACGCAGGCGGCGGCCGCCTTCGAACTGGCCGCGCTGGACGAGAAGGCGTCCCGGCGCGACATCTTCGCCGCCACCATGCGGGTGGGGCGCGACCACATCGCCAGCACCGTCTACACGCTCGTGCTCGCCTACGCGGGTGGCGCGCTGCCGCTACTGCTGCTGTTCAGCGTGGCGGGCCGCTCCATCCGCGACGTCCTCACCGGTGACGCGGTCGCCATCGAGATCACCCGCTCCGCCGTCGGCGGCATCTGCCTCGCCCTGTCGGTGCCGCTGACCACCGGCATCGCCGTCATGCTCGCCCGGCCCTTCCACATGCACCGCACCGCCCCCAGCGGACGGGCATCGCGAGGCAAACGTCCCGCCGCCCGTGCGCGCCGCACCGGTGCGCGGCCCGCCGCACGCCGGACCCGCACCGGCGAACAACCGGCGGTGTCCGGACGGAACTCGGCCCTGGCCACCGGCGAACAACCGGTGGCCACCGCGCGGAAATCAGCGCGCGCGACCGGCGATCCGTCGGCGACTCCCGGCCGGGGCGCGGCACCCGCGACCGGTGAACAGCCGATAGCCGGGCCGCATGGCGACGAGCCACCCGCACACGGTCACCGGCAGTCGAGTCCCGGCACCGGCGAGCAGACCACGGTGCCACGCACGTCCACGGCGTCGAGTGGCGAGCAGCCGTCCTGGACCCTCGCCGCCCAGAGCGGAGCCCACCCGGCGGTGCCCGCCGCACCCGAGCCTCCGTACACCGACGAATACCCCACCGATCCCCAACTCCGGCTACCGCT
Source organism: Nocardia otitidiscaviarum NBRC 14405 (assembly GCF_000308635.1). GTDB lineage: Bacteria > Actinomycetota > Actinomycetes > Mycobacteriales > Mycobacteriaceae > Nocardia > Nocardia otitidiscaviarum. Next base: position 8,570 of record NZ_BAGD01000132.1, read on the forward strand.
GACCGGCGAACTGCCCGCGTGGCCACCCACTCCGGAACAGCCCGATCCACCGCGCCGCCCGCGCCACGCCAAGGACTGGTTCGAGGAGTAGCCACCCCCGTCTCCAACCCGCGCCCCGTGAGCAAGCAACCCGATGATCGTCCGGGAAAGCACGTCGCGGCACCGCGACTCCGGGTGGGCGCACCGAGAAGAACGGACGCGAACTCCGGCTGTGATCGGAGGCTGGCCAGTCGCGGGTCCGACAAGCCCGCACCGTTCCTTGCAAGGGTTCCCCGGGCGGGTCCGCACCCGCGAGCAAAGCCGCAGGGCGAGCGACACCGACACGGCCGCAGGCCGCGCGGTCGGGGCGTGGCCACGGTCCGACCGGGAGCCGACCTGCGGGTCCGAGGTGCAGCTGGTCGATACGGCGGCATGGCGCTGATCGACAGGGCGGGGGCGCGTTACCGCTTCGTCCGAACTCTGCACCAGCTGCCCGAGGGGCTGACCCGATCGCTTGCCCGGTCGTTAGAACGGCGCGGCGACTACCGTCCGGCCCAGGCAGGTGGGACGAGCACCGGCGCTCTACTGGCCGGCCGGGGCGGGTGGGAACAGCGGGGGGATGGTGGGGACCACGATCGGGGGGAGGCCCGGGATGACCGTGATGGTGTTCGCGCTCGGCGGGGGCGGTTCCTCGCTCGTGGTGGTGGGGTTGTAGCGCGGGGGCGGGGCGGCGACGGATTCGTTGGTCGCCTCGGTGGTCGGTGCGGGCGCGGAGGTGGTGTGCGGCGCGGTCGAGGTGGTTTCGGCGGTGGTGCTCGAATCGCGGCTCTGCGAATCGGGTTCGAAGGCCGTCGGCCGCCAGCCCAGGGTCACGCCGATGGCGGATACCACCACCAGCGCGCCGACGGCCACCCCGGCCACGCTGATCTCCCGGCGACGCCCGGACCGTTCCCCCGGCTCCGCGCCGGATAGCCAGGTGTGGGTGGGCTGGGACCGCGGCCGGGGGGCCGGTTCGTCGAAGTCCGGCTGCGGCTGGGCCAGCGGCTGCCGCTGCCGCACCGGGCGGGCCAGCATCGCCGCGCCGCGCACCGCGGCGGTCTCGGGACCGTCGGCGACCACCACGGGAATGCCGAGCCAACGCCGCAACACCCGCGCCACCAAGGGAATCCGGGCGCACCCGCCGATCACGGCGACCGCCTCCACCGGCTGCTCGGAGCGCAGGATCACATCGCGGGCCATGCGCGCCGAGGACTCCACGGCCAGCATGATGAGGGCTTCGAAATTCTCCTGGGAGAGCAGCACCAGCCCCTCGGGCGACGGCAGCGCCACCGCCGTGCTGGTGGACAGCTGTTCCTTGGCCTTGCGACACAGTTCGTCCATGGCGGCCAGCCCGGCCGCGTCCGGCGGATGCGCGATGCGTCCGGAGGCGATCTGCTGTTCCCGGATCAGCGAGTCCAGATAGTCGCCGCTGATATCGCTGGTGCGCTCGGTGTGATGGATCTGCCGGGAGGCGGTGTCGACCACCGTAATGGACAAACCGGATGCACCGAGGTCGTAGACGGCGACGGTGCCGAAACCCTGGATATCACCGGAGTACTCCAGGAATTCCAGCGCCGCCACCACATCCGGGATGAGCTCGTAATTGATGAGCTGGCGGCGGGCCAGCTCCGCGCGGATACCGCGGGCGTGCTGTTCGTCCCGATACGCGATGGCGGTGGCGGTGATCGACGGATCGGCGGCGAGCACGGCGCCGACCGCGTCCGCCACCAATTCCTCCACCCGCTGCTCACCGACCGGGATGTCCTGGGTGTCGAAGGTCTGCGGGGCACCGCGGTACCCGTCGTGGAACGGCTCGGCCTGCTGAAATCCGGCGCGCGAGTAGGCATCGGCCTCGGCGAGCGGCCGCGCGACGCGCACCGCGCTCACCCCCACCGACACTCCCAGTACCGAACTCATCTGCAGCCCATCTCGATTCACGCTCCCACGACGTGCGAGCGGGCCGCCGCCTGCGGATGGCCAGCGTCGCGTCACACTTGCGGTGGGGTCACTGTACCTGTCGGTGACACACTACGGCCTGCCGCGTCTTCCGTACACCCGCCTACGACCACCTGGTTCGGCGCATTCGGGACAGCCGCGCGGGGCCCGCGAGTGGCGATGCGAACACCGGTGGCGGGACGTACCGCACTGGGCGAGAGCGACATCCACGCCGGTGCCCCGGGTAAGGGCGGTCGGCTTCCCACGGCCGGACGACGCGTGCGCCACGCGGTGCGGGTTCGCGGCGCGCGGGCTCTAGCATCGGCGGCGTGCGCCTGTCCCGTCGTACCGTCACCGCGGTCGCGCTGCTGTGTGCCGTGTCGGTGTACATCGGCGCACTCTGGCCGGTGTTCGTGCGTCCGCGCGTCGACACCCCGCGCCCGGCCGACGCCATTCTGGTGCTCGGCGGCGCCCACGACGGCCGGGAGGAGCTGGGACTCGGCCTCGCCCACGACGGGGTCGCGCCCCGGGTGCTGATCTCCGATCCGTACGAGCACAGCCCGCTGGTGAACCGGATCTGCCACGGCGGCTACAGCTTCGCGGTGGAGTGCTTCGATCCGGAACCGCGCACCACGCGCGGTGAGGGCCGCTACCTGGCGGAGCGAGCCCGCGCGGAGGGCTGGCGGCGGGTGATCGTGGTGACCTTCACCCCGCACATCTCCCGCACCCGCTACATCCTCGGAAAATGCTGGGACGGTGAGCTGCTCGTCATCGACGCCCGCCCCCGCATCGGCCCGCTGCGCTGGGTGTACCAGTACGCCTATCAGACCGCGGCCTATCTGAAAGCCTTCACCGAGGACTGCTGACTGACATGCGGACGATTCGGCGTACGCCGCGCTTCCGGCGCGGCCACGCTCGACCAGACGCTCAGCGTCCGACGGGCAGCGGAACGCCGGAGTGCCCGGTGGACGGCGAAACGCTCAGTGCCCGTTGGACAGCGGGAAATTGAGGTAGGCCCGCGACGGCGTCGGCCCGCGCTGTCCCTGGTACTTCGACCCGGCCGCCTGGCTGCCGTAGGGATGCTCCGCCGGGCTCGACAGCCGGAACAGGCACAGCTGGCCGATCTTCATCCCCGGCCACAGCGTGATCGGCAGATTCGCCACATTCGACAGTTCCAGGGTGATGTGCCCGCTGAACCCCGGATCGATGAACCCGGCGGTGGAGTGGGTGAGCAGCCCCAGGCGGCCCAGGCTCGACTTGCCCTCCAACCGACCGGCCAGATCGTCGGGCAGGCTGCACACCTCCAGGGTGGAGCCGAGCACGAACTCGCCGGGGTGCAGCACGAACGGTTCCCCCGCGGTCGGCTCCACCATGGTGGTCAGCTCGTCCTGGCGCTGCGCCGGATCGATATGGGTGTAGCGAGTGTTGTTGAACACCCGGAACAGGCTGTCCAACCGCACGTCGATACTCGACGGCTGGACCAGGTTCGGGTCGAACGGGTCGAGCCCGAGGCGGCCAGCGGCGATCTCGGAGCGGATGTCGCGATCGGAAAGCAGCACGCGCAAGAGCGTAGTGCCAGGTGATCAGCCCGCGGTCGGAGGGCTCTCACCCACGGTCTCCGAGACCGCCTGCGGCTTTCGTGCCGACCAGCCGACCTCCGCCTCGCTGCGCATGCGCTCCACCATGTGCGGATAGTGCAGTTCGAAGGCGGGCCGCTCGGAACGGATGCGGGGCAGCTCGTAGAAGTTGTGCCGGGGCGGCGGACAGGTGGTGGCCCATTCGAGGGAGTTGCCGTAGCCCCACGGGTCGTCCACCGTCACCACCTCGCCGTAGCGGTAGCTCTTGAAGACGTTCCACACGAAGGTCACCATCGACAGGCCCAGGACGAACGACCCGATGGTCGACACGGTATTGAGCGCGGTGAACCCGTCGCCGGGCAGGTAGTCGGCGTAGCGGCGCGGCATGCCCTCGTCGCCGAGCCAGTGCTGCACCAGGAAGGTGAGGTGGAAGCCGAAGAAGGTGCTCCAGAAGTGCAGTTTGCCGAGCCGCTCGTCCATCATCCGGCCGGTCATCTTGGGGAACCAGAAGTAGATGCCCGCGAAGGTGGCGAACACGATGGTGCCGAACAGCACGTAGTGGAAGTGCGCGACCACGAAGTACGAGTCGGTGACGTGGAAGTCCAGCGGCGGGCTGGCGAGGATGATGCCGGACAGGCCGCCGAACAGGAAGGTCACCAGGAAGCCGACCGCCCACAGCATGGGCGTCTCGAAGGTGAGCTGCCCGCGCCACATGGTGCCCACCCAGTTGAAGAACTTCACGCCCGTCGGCACGGCGATGAGGAAGGTCATCATGGCGAAGAACGGCAGCAGGATCGCGCCGGTGGCGAACATGTGGTGCGCCCACACCGCCATGGACAGCGCGCCGATGGCCAGGGTGGCGTACACCAGGGTGGTGTAGCCGAAGATCGGTTTCCGGGAGAACACCGGCAGCACTTCGGAGATGATGCCGAAGAACGGCAGCGCGATGATGTACACCTCGGGATGCCCGAAGAACCAGAACAGGTGCTGCCAGAGGATCGCGCCGCCGCTGGACGGGTCGTAGATGTTCCCGCCGAGGTGCCGGTCGACGGCCAGCGCCATCAGCGCCGCGGTGAGGATCGGGAACGCCAGCAGTACCAGAATGCTGGTGACCAGGATGTTCCAGGTGAAGATGGGCATCCGGAACAGCGTCATGCCCGGGCAGCGCAGGCACACGATGGTGGTGATGAAGTTGACGCCGCTGAGGATGGTGCCCAGACCGGAGACGGCCAGCCCCATGATCCACAGATCGCCGCCGACCCCCGGGGAGTGATCGACCAGGCTGAGCGGCGTGTAGGCCGTCCATCCGAAGTCCGCCGCCCCGCCCGGGGTGATGAATCCGGCCGTGGCCATGGTCGCGCCGAACAGGTACAGCCAGTAGCTCAACGCGTTCAACCGTGGAAACGCCACATCGGGGGCGCCGATCTGGAGCGGCAGTATCGCATTGGCGAATCCGAAGACGATCGGTGTCGCATAGAACAGCAACATGATCGTCCCGTGCATGGTGAACAGCTGGTTGTACTGTTCCGGCGACAGGAACTGCAACCCCGGCCGCGCCAGCTCGGCCCGCATGAGCAGCGCCATCAACCCGCCGATCAGGAAGAACGAGATGGCGGTGACCATGTACATCATCCCGAGCAGCTTGGGATCGGTGGTCGTGACGATGCGCCACAGATACGACCCCTTCGGGGCCATCCGCGCCGGATACGGCCGCGCGGGCTCGAGCTGGGGGACGTCTTTCGAGGGCACCGCGGTCATCGCGTCCTCCTCCAGGACACACCGAACCGCGATCAGCAAACGCCCAGCGCATCCAAAGTCACTGTGGTGGACGGGCTTTCGACCCGGTGATCAGTCTACGACCGCCCGTAGACGATCACCCCCACTTCGCCGAATCCCCTACCGACCCGCTTCTCCCGCCGACTTGCATCCGACGACCCCGATTCTGATAGAGTCGCGGAGCGTCTACGCGCACCGGCCGGTGTAGTTTAGTGGTAGAACATCAGCTTCCCAAGCTGAGAGTGCGGGTTCGATTCCCGTCACCGGCTCCACGTAACAGCAACGCCCTGACCAGGCCATATAGCTCCGGCTCCAGTATGAGCAAGCGGGCACTGTCGCCAAATCTGTAGCCAACGTGCCACACACGTGCCATTCCTTCGGCCATCTCTTCGGCGCGCTGACCTGTCGGTGGCTTCGGGCATACTGCGACGATGGCGACGTGGCGGGAATTCGAGGACGAGGCACCGGATTTGGCCGCGCGGGTGCGGGCGAGGTTCGAGGCGCACAAAACGCATGTGCTGGCCACACTGCGCCGGGATGGCGCGCCCCGGGTGAGCGGGTCGGAGGTGGAGTTCATCGGGCCGGATCTGATGTTCGGGTCCATGCCGGGGGCCAGGAAGGCCGATGACCTACGTCGGGACGGACGGTGCGCGATCCACGCCCACCCCGGCGACGGCGACGCCAAGGTCATGGGTGTGGCGGTCGAGATCACCGGCGCGGCGAAGGAGCCGTTCGGATCACCACCGGGCGTCCACGACTATCGGCTCGAACTCACCGATGCGGTGCTCACCGGCGTCGACGAGACCACGCAACTGCTGGTCATCGAGCACTGGCGGCCCGGCAGCGGGGTGCGGGTCACCGAACGGCGCTGATCGGGCGTCCCGGTCGGCCTCTGCGCCGGAGCGCTATCCGGATGCGGGCCGGTGCCACAGCAGGGTGTATCGCCAGAGCAGGCGCTTGCGGATGGTCGCGCCGGGGAGGATCTCGGCGGCGGATCGTCTGATGTCGTCCAGGGTTTCCTCGGGGTCGTGAGTCGGGGCGGGTGGGTCGCTCTTGCGGTACAGCAGGTCGACGGCTCTGATGAGGGGGTAGCGGAGCAGATAGTCGTAGTCGGCGCGCAGGCTCATGGACCAGAGGCCGACCACGGCGAGGGTGCCGCCGGGGGCGACCAGGCGGCGCAGGGCGGTCAGGCCCTCGTCGACGGGGACGTGGTGGAGGGTGGCGACGGCGGTGACGTAGTCGAAAGTGCCGGTGAGATAACGGAAGTCGGCCTGCCGGTAGGTGACGTTCGGGGCGGGGGCGGCACCGGCGAGGACCGGCGCGTCGATGTCCACGCCGAGCACGCTGGGGCAGTGCCGGGCCAGTTTGCGGGCCAGCAGGCCGTCGCCGCAGCCGATGTCGAGGGCGGTGTCGGCGGTGGCCGGCAGTTGGGCGAGCAGCCACGGGTGGTAGTGGGTGTTGTGATTCCAGTAGGGGTCACGCACTCCGGCGAGCTTACGGGCGGTAACGCCCGGACACGGGTGGCCGATCCATCCTGTACCAATCCCTGCCGATTGGTATCAATTCTATTCGACTACCCGGTCTTGTTTTCGAGTCCCCGCCGGACTCTTCTTTCGCCACACCCTTTTCGAGTTGCACCCAGGCATGTAGGAACAATGAGCTCTCCCCCGAACCCGCACACCTCGCGCAATGGCGCGCTGATCGCCGGGGCGGCATTCGTCGTCCTTGCGCTCGCGTTCCACGCCTGCGACCCCACGCCGCCGCAGGACTTCTCCTCGCGGACAACGTCATCGACACCCGGCGCGCACCGACTACCTGTCGGTCCTCCCGGATAATCTCGCCGCCATGGCCCACGACCACTACACGTTCACCGCCGAACTCTGGGAGTACGACGGGCCCGCCGCGTGGTACTTCCTCAACGTCCCGGAGGCGATAGCCGACGAGATCGAGGAGATGTACGGGCATCGGGTCGGCGGATTCGGGTCGGTCCGGGTCGAGGTCGTCATCGGCGCGAGCCGGTGGGCGACATCGCTGTTCCCGGACAAGAAGCGGGGCACGTATCTGCTGCCCGTGAAGAAGCCCGTGCGGATATCAGAGGGGTTGTCCGCAGGGGATTCGGCACGGGTGGAGATCACGGTCCTGGTGTGAGTCCGGGCGGGTCACGGCGGCCCATCCGGACTCGCCGCCGCCTACTGCAGGCACTCCGACACGATCCGGTTGGTGGCGGCCTTGGCCTTGTCGGAGTCCTCCTTGCTCATACCGAGCTCCTCGGGCTCCACCGAACCGGTCACATTGGCTTCCTTGTCGATCATGACGCGCAGCCCGTCCTGCGAAATCCCCTCATCGACATAGAGCTTCGCCGCGCAGTCGGCCAGGGCGGTGTCCTTGAGGCCGCTGTCCTGCAGCGCCTTGGACAGGTCCGCCTGCGTGACGGCGGGAGCCTCAGCACTGTCGCTACCGCACGCGGCGAGCAGCGGCAGGGCGACGAACGCGGCGGCGAGCAGGGAAATCCTCACGGGTACCTCGATTCTCACGAGCGGAATGCCGGAGGAACCTTCTCACAGATCCATGGCCGCGCGCAGGGCTGTGTCGATGCGCTCCTCGGTCTCGGTGTCCACCGCACCGATGCGTTCCGCCAACCAGGGGCGATAGATGCGGCCCAGATTCCCGGCGTGCACCCAGCCGTGCCCGGGGATGGGCACGGCGAGAATATCCAGCGGGTCCTCGGCCAGCACCTCCGCGGCGATCAGCCACGGGCGCGGCGATTCGTTGATGCCGTCGCTGCTGATGAGGACGATATTGCGGCGTCGGGGCGTGCCGTGCGGGTGGTAGACCCAGAGTTCACCCCTGCGCACGCAACTCCTTCTCGGCGGCCGCCAACTCCGCCTCGTCCATCGCGGCGAGATCCGCCGGGTCGGGCGTCGGGCCCCAGCCGGTCCGGACCGCTTCCCGCCGCGCGGCGCGGGAAATCCACGCCGACGGCGACATACCGGCCCGAGCGGCGGCCTGCTCGGCGTACGACCAGGCGGCCTCGTCCAGCGACAAAGTCACCTTACGGGTTGCCATACCTTTTATCGTACCGATGAGAAGGCCGATGGGATGGGGTTCCGGAGACGGCCGAAAATCTCGATTGGCGGCTGCGCGGCGTTGTTAGGGTGAGGCGTCGGTGCAGTTCGCGGGAGGTTGGCATGACGTTGAACCATCACCGGGTGGGGGCGGGTGATCCGTTGGTCCTCGTGCACGGGGTGGGCAGTCGCTGGCAGGTGTGGGGGCCGACCATCGACATACTCGCGGAGTCGTTCGATGTGATCGCGGTCGATCTGCCGGGTTTCGGTGCCAGCCAGCCGCTTCCGCGCACCGATGTGCCCGCGCTCGCCGACGCGCTGGCCGACTTCCTGACCGAGCAGGGCATCGAGCGGCCGCATCTGGCGGGCAATTCGATGGGCGGCCATATCGTGCTCGATCTGGCCGCGCGCGGGCTGGCGCGCAGTGTCACCGCCTACTCCCCCATCGGATTCTGGGACACCCCCGGTCGCATCTGGTGTCAGCAGGCATTGGGCCGAGCCAAGAACCTCTGTCAGCTGCTGCGCCCGGCCGTGCCCGCCCTGCTCGGCAGTACCGCGGGGCGCAGCGCCCTCATGGGCCTGGTCTTCGGCAAGCCCTGGCAGCTGCCCGCCGACGCCGCGGTGCTCACCGTGGAGGGACTGCTCGGCGCGGGGGGCTTCGACGCGGCGCTGGCCTCGTTCACCCGGGTGCGGCCGGTCACCGCCGGGGCGCTGCCCGATATCCCGGTGACCATCGCCTGGGGAAATCGTGACATTCTGCTGACCTACGCCACGCAGAGTCGCCGCGCCCGCCAGTTGCACCCGACTGCCAGGCACGTGACCCTGCGCGGTAGCGGCCACACACCCTTCTACGACGATCCGGAGGGTTGTGCGCGGCTGCTCCTGGACCAGAAGTGAGGACTGCGCATGGTACGCGACAATATCGAGCTGACCTTCTCCGGCGATCGCGCCTACGTCACCCTGGACCGGCCCGACAAGCACAACGGCCTCACCGTCGAGATGTTGCGGGAGCTGGTCCGGGTCGCCGGAATCATCAAGAACCGCAGCGATATTCGCACCGTTATCCTGTCCGGCAACGGTCCCAGCTTCTCCAGCGGCCTCGATATCGCCAAGGCCATGGGCAATCCGATGTCCATCGTGCCCAACTTCATTCCGCTGCCGTGGCGCGGCACCAATACCTTCCAGGAAGCCTGCTGGGCGTGGCGGCGGCTGCCGCAGCCGGTGCTCGCGGTGGTGCACGGCCGCTGCTACGGCGGCGCGCTGCAACTCGCGCTGGCCGCCGACTTCCGTTTCGTCACACCGGATTCCGAGTTCGCGGTGATGGAGGCCAAGCACGGCCTCATTCCGGATATGACCGGGGCGGCGACGCTGTCACGGCTCGTCGGCATCGACCAGGCACTGCTGCTCACCATGACCGCCGATCCGGTGGACGCCGCCTACGCCCAGCGCATCGGCCTGGTCACCGAGGTGGCCGCGGACCCGCGGGCCGAGGCGGAGAAGCTCGCGGACCGCATCGCGGTGCGCTCCCCGCACGCGGTGGCGAGCGCCAAACGGCTGTTCGACCGCTCCTGGGAGTCTTCGCTGCGACGCACCTTCGCGATCGAGCGGGCCACTCAGCTGCCGCTGATCCTGCGTCGCGCCCTCGGCCGGAAAGACAACAAGTAAGGCAATTCACAGCAAACAAGTCGGTTTGCGATCCCACCCACTCCGGTCACGCTGTTAGCATCTTCACACTTTGCCAGCGAGCCGAATGACCGCGCGGTCCGTAGGTTAGGCACGGCCCGCGCACTTGTTCGGCGAGAACCGGAGGTTTGTCCGCGTTGACGAAGACCGCATCCCTGCTCATGTCCGCCATCGCAGGAACCACGGCCTTGCTCCTCACCGCGACCTCACCGGCTGCGGCCAACCCGAACGCCATCAACCCCATTCCGGTGCTCAATGGCACCCACGGCCTGCCCAATCTGCCCGGACGCACCAAGGCGGTGTTCCAGGTGACCGGTATGGCCAGTCCGAACAACACCCAGTCCTACAACGTGCTCGGCACCGATCTGGGCATCATGTGGGACAACGGGCACGGCGAGATGCTCACCGCCTTCGGTGACACCGCCGGGCTCGGCTTCCCGAATCTGCTGGTCGGCAGCACCTGGGCGTGGCGCTCCAATATCCTGGTCCGCTCGCACACCAAGGACCCGTCGAACGGCATCTACTTCGACTCGGTGGTGCGGGACTGGTTCGGGCAGGCGCGCGACCTCATTCCCAGCCCCAAGATCCCCTTCATCGAGATCAGCCGCATTCCCACCGCGGGCATCTCGGTGGGCGGTACGCAGTACATGAGCCTCATGTCCGTGCACAGCTGGGATGAACCCGGCCAATGGACCACCAACTTCTCCGGCCTCGCGGTCTCCGGCGACAATGGCGAGAACTGGGTGGAACTGCCCGCTACCCGGCGGCCCGACGAGGGCGGCAACGCCAACTTCCAGATGAACGCCTTCCTGAAGGCGGATGGCTTCGTCTACGAGTACGGCACCGCCTCCGGCCGCAACAACCCCGCCTTCCTGGCACGGGTGCCGGAGGCCGCCATCGGCGATCTGACGCAGTACGAGTACTTCTCGGACGGCAAGTGGGTGCGCGAGGACGTGAACGCCGCGACCCCGGTGATCGGCGGCGGGGTGGCCGAGATGTCGGTCATGTGGAACGACTACCTGGGTCAATACATCATGCTCACCACCGACCCGTGGAATTCGGTGGTCATGCACCGCGCGCCCAGCCCGGAGGGGCCGTGGAGCGGACCGGAGGTGCTGATCGACGCGCGGGAACTCCCCACCGCCTACGCGCCGTCGATCTTCCCGTACCAGACCGGGCGTGACCTGTACTTCCTCACCACGGTGCACAGCCAGTACAACGTGCTCCTCATGCACACCGGGCTGTAGCGCGCGACCCCGATGTCCGCCCGCCGACGCGGCCGGGTGCGCTCATAGACTCGGGGTATGGACGCCGCCGCGTGGGACGAGAAGTACGCCAGCACCGAATTGGTCTGGGGCGCACCGCCGAGCGCGACCGTGGTCGAGCAGGTGTTCGGGCTGGAGCGGCGGTTCCCGCCGGGCGGCCCCGGCGCGCCGCGTCCCGAACTGCCGCGGGTGCTGGACCTCGGCTGCGGCGAGGGGGCCAATGCCATGTGGCTGGCCACCCACGGCTGGCAGGTGGACGCGGTCGATTTCGCACAGGTCGGCATCGACAAGGGCCGCACGGTGGCCTCGCGGCTGTCCCGGTCGGTGCGCAACCGCATCAACTGGCGCTACGGCGATATCACCGATCTCGACGCCCTCGGGATCACCGGCCCCTACGAACTGGTGCTGCTGGCCTACGTGCATCTCCCCGCGGAGCAGCGACGGTCGCTGCTGCTGCGCGCCGTCGACATGCTCTCGCCCGAGGGTGTGCTGCTGGTCCTCGGCCACGACACCCGCAATCTCACCGAAGGCTATGGCGGCGAATCGGATCCGGCGCTGCTGTTCACCGTCGAGGACATCGTGGCCGATCTCGCCCCGGCCGGGGACCGCATCCGGGTGCGGGTGGCCGAGCGGCTGCAACGCCCGACCGAGCACCGCGACGCCATCGACGCCCTGGTGATCGCCACCAAGCCCGCCCCCGCGCCGGAGGTTTCGAAGGAACTGGAGTCCTAGCCCTGCTCCGTATGGGGGAGATGGGTTTTCGCCTGCTCGTAACCGCCGTCCACGGGAGCTTCCGCCGAGGTGTACACCAGGTACTGCACACCCGAGGAGAAGGTGCGCGCCGACAGCAGTTTCAGCGGAATCGGGTCGCCCTCGTCGAAGAGCCGCATTCCCTTGCGCACCGCGATCGGATGCACCATCAGGTGCAGTTCGTCGAGCAGACCGGCGGCGAGCAGTTGACGCACCACCGACGGTGAACCGCTCATGGCGATATCGGTCGCGCCGGGCTCTTGTTTGAGCGCCCGCACGGCCGTGAGCAAGTCACCGCTCAGCACCTCGGAATTGCGCCAGTCCGAATCCAATTCTCGGTGTGTGACAACGACTTTGCGGGCGTCACCGAGCGATTTGGCGAAGACGGCGTCGTCGCCGCCCGCGGCCTCGCGCTCCGGCCAGGCACCGGCGAAACCGTCGTAGGTATTGCGGCCGAGCAGCAACGTGTCGGCACCACCCAGCTGTGCGCCGACCGCTTCGCCCATATCGTCGTCGAAGTACGGGAAATGCCAGTCCTGCGGGTCTTCGATGACGCCGTCGAGGGAAATGAAAAGTCCTGCGGTGATCTTTCGCATCGGATAGCTCCTGAGGATGAATCGGACTCGGTCGCGAGCCTACGGATTCGCGGGTGACCAATCCGCATATTCGCCGGTGCCCGAAATGAATTCACCGGCAGGCGGCAGCAGCAGCGAGATATCCGGGTCGTGGCTGAGTTTGGGGATCTCCACGTGCCGGGCGTCGGGCAGCACCTCGGTGATCGCCCGCGCCCCGGCCTGCAACAGCGCGCCGCTGCGGCCGCCGGAGATCACCAGGGTGGGCACCGTGACCCCGGCCCAGTCGGCGGGGCGCAGCGCTGTGCCGCGCATGAAGGGGGCCATGACCGCCCAGTCGTGCGCGGTCGACGGCGCGGTGGCCGTCAGCTTCTTCCAGAATCCGGACAGGCGCATGGCGGCGACGAACATGCGCGGCACCCCCATGGCCTTGACCATGTAGTAGCGCACGATCTTGCCGCGTTGGTCGGCCGCGATCAGTTCGTGCAGCTTCTTGTCCAGATCGGCGGGCGGAACGTAGTGGTCGCGGGTGGCCACCACCGGCGGTTCGAAGGCCACCACACCCGTGATGCCCGGCACCCGCCCGGAATTCGCCGCCCGCAGTGCCAGCACCGCGCCGGACGACCAGCCGAACAGGGTCGCCCTGCCGCCGACCGCCTCCAGCAGCGCGATCAGGTCGTTGATCTCGTTCTCGACGTTGTAGATGCCCGGCACGTCACTGCTGTCGCCACGACCGCGCCGGTCGTAATTGATCACCGTGAGCCCGTATTCGTCGGCCAGCCGCCGCGCCAACTCGACCATCTTCGGGAATTCGCGATAGCTGAACGCGCCGCCGATCAGGATCACCGTGCCCGCGTCACCGCCCACGTACCGATCGAATGCGAGGGTTATTCCGGCGGGCGTGGTGATGGTCTCCACGGGTTATTCCTTTCGTCCGGCTCGCGCACCTGTGTGCGGCGAACACCGATGGGGACGGCGGTGCGTTCCGAAATTCATCGGCGCGCCCGGGACCGGGTCGGGTCGGCCGCGGTCCAGCGGCGCAGCCAGGTCTCGACCGTGTCGGCGATGTCGTCGAAACCGGCCCGATAGGAGTGTGCCTGGCCGGGGATCACCCGCACTTCGGCGGCGTCGCCGGGCTCGGGGATGCCGAAGGGATCCCGTGCCCCGTTCACCACGACGACCTCGATATCCCCGGGGGCGAGCAGTTCCTCGCGCCGGGACTTCTCCGGCTTCCCGGGCGGGTGCAGCGGGAACGACAGCGCCACCACGCCCCGCGCGCCGACCGCGCCGGCGGTGCGGCAGGCCACGCGCGCGCCATTGCTGCGGCCGCCCTGGACGAGGGGGAGTTTCGCGAACTTCGCGCGCACGGCGGCGACGATCTCCAGCCAGGCCGCGTCCTGGGTGACGGCCGAGCCGGGTGCGCGCCGCCCGGCCACCCGGTAGGGCTGTGTCACCAGGGCCACCGCCCCGCCCAGTGCGAGTGCCCGATCACGCACGGCGAGAAGATCTTTCGCATCCGTGCCGCCGCCGGATCCGTGCGTCAGCACCAGCAGGAACACGGCCTTCCCCGCAGGTCGGGCGATCTCCACCTCGGCCGGTCCGGCACTCGTCTCGATGCGCATGAACGCACGGTATCCACCCGCCCGGCCGACCCGCGCGCGCCACACCCCGGGGTGCTGCGCGGCAATTGCCGATGCGTCCGATACGTCCGATTCCCCGCCCTGCCGACCTCACCGTGAGTGATCGCGCACGGTGCGCGGCAACCCACCCCCACCTGCCCGGATGGCCTCCTAGCTGCGACAACGGAAATCCCTCGGGCGCAAGGCGGCTGCGGGCGATCAGCAACCCGCGTGCTTCTCGTCACATTGGGCCGAGATGTTCTTGGCGGAGGCCCTACCCGTGGGTAACATGGCGCATAAGTTACCCGCTAGTAGCCTGCCTTTACGCTGTCTAGCCGGAGGACCGACGGGCGGGAACGGCAACCACCGAACCGCACCCATCTCAATGGAGAGTGAGTACACGGCCATGGGTCACTACAAGAGCAATGTTCGCGACCTCGAGTTCAACCTCTTCGAGGTGCTCGGCATCGGCAGCCTCCTCGACGGCGGCGCCTACGGTGATCTCGACACCGACACGGTGAAGGAAATGCTCGCGGAGGTCCGCCGCCTCGCCGAGGGCCCGCTCGCGGAGTCCTTCGCCGACGCCGACCGCAACCCGCCGACCTTCGATCCGGCCACCCACACCGTCACCCTGCCGGAATCCTTCAAGAAGTCCTACAAGGCCCTCGAGGACGGCGGCTGGTCCAAGGTTCCGGTGCGCGAGGAGCTCGGCGGCCTCGGCGCCCCGAGCGTCATCGGCTGGGCGCTGGGCGAGATGATCCTCGGCGCCAACCCCGCGGCCCAGATGTACGCCGCCGGCGCCGGTTTCGCGCAGGTCTTCTACAACAACGGCACCGACGAGCAGAAGAAGTGGGCGCAGGTCATCGCCGACCGCAACTGGGGCGCCACCATGGTGCTGACCGAGCCGGACGCCGGTTCGGACGTCGGCGCCGGCCGCACCAAGGCCGTCCAGCAGGAGGACGGCTCCTGGCACATCGAGGGCGTCAAGCGCTTCATCACCTCCGGTGACTCCGACGACCTGTTCGAGAACATCATGCACCTGGTGCTGGCCCGCCCCGAGGGCGCGGGACCGGGCACCAAGGGCCTGTCGCTGTTCTACGTGCCGAAGTACCACTTCGACTTCGAGACCCAGACCCTGGGTGAGCGCAACGGCGTGTTCGTCACCAATGTCGAGCACAAGATGGGCATCAAGGTCTCGGCCACCTGTGAGGTCACCTTCGGCGGCCACGGCGTGCCCGCCAAGGGCTGGCTGGTCGGCGAGGTGCACAACGGCATCGCGCAGATGTTCGACGTCATCGAGAACGCTCGCATGATGGTAGGCACCAAGGCCATCGCCACCCTGTCGACCGGCTACCTGAACGCCCTCGAGTACGCCAAGACTCGTGTGCAGGGTGCCGACCTGACCCAGATGACCGACAAGACCGCGCCGCGCGTCACCATCACCCACCACCCGGACGTGCGTCGTTCGCTGGCCATGCAGAAGGCGTACGCCGAGGGCCTGCGCGCCGTGTATCTGTACACCGCCGCGCACCAGAACGCCGATATCGCCGAGCTGGTCTCGGGTGCCGACAAGGATCTGGCCTTCCGCGTCAACGACCTGCTGCTGCCCATCGTCAAGGGTGTCGGCTCCGAGCGCGCCTACCAGTACCTGACCGAATCGCTGCAGACCTTCGGTGGCTCCGGCTTCCTGCAGGACTACCCGATCGAGCAGTACATCCGCGACGCCAAGATCGACTCGCTGTACGAGGGCACCACCGCCATCCAGGCGCAGGACTTCTTCTTCCGCAAGATCGCCCGCGACCGCGGTGTGGCGCTGGCCCACGTGGCCGGTCAGGTGCAGAAGTTCATCGAGCGCGAGGGTGGCAACGGCCGCCTGAAGGCCGAGCGCAAGCTGCTCGCCACCGCCCTCGAGGATGTGCAGGCCATGGCCGCCACCCTGACCGGGCACCTGATGGGCGCTCAGCAGGATCCGAAGGAGCTGTACAAGGTCGGCCTGGGTTCGGTGCGCTTCCTGCTCGCCGTGGGTGACCTGCTCATCGGCTGGCAGCTGCTGGCGCAGGCCGAGGTCGCCATCAAGGCCCTCGACGGCGGCTCGACCGAACCCTTCTACCAGGGCAAGGTTGCCACCGCGCAGTTCTTCGCCCGCAATGTCCTGCCGGAGCTGACCTCCGTCCGCACCGTCCTGTCGAACCTCGACAACGACATCATGGAGCTGGACGAGGCCGCGTTCTAGTCCGCCTCTCCGGGTCTTCAGCGCGCGGCTGAGAGCCGTCGACCGTCGTGCACGCGTGCCGGCGGTCGACTGCCGAAACCATTCTGGTCGTACCCGGTGAGTTACCCCGGACCTCGCGAAATCAGTTGTCACCTCGTGTGATTCACAAGTTCCATACCGGAAAACACTGCGGCCCGGCGGTCCCGGGCCGCAGTGCTGTGTGTGGACGGTTCGGTCAGGCTGTCCATCGGGCCAACGGCATATGTCGATTCGGTTACCTCAGGTAACAACTCACATCGGTTCTCCACAGCTGTGCATCGGGTTATCCACAGCTGGTGGATAACCCGATGGTGTTGCGCCGTGGAGGTTTTCGGCAGGAGAGAAGGTCAGCGGCCCGAGTCCTCGTCCGCGTCGTCACCCGAATCCTCGCCCGGCGCTACGCACTTCACGACCGGGATGGGGTCGTACTTCACCGTGCGGGTGTGGCGGGAGATCTCCTTGCCGGTGCGGTAGTCGCGGATGACGCGGGTGTCGGAGGTGGTGAAACCGGGTGCGCCCTCGGTGGCGATGCAGTCGTCGCCCTTGGGGAGGGTGATGGTGGTGGGTTCGGTCTCCTTGGTGCGGGGACCCGGGATGGATTCCACGTCAACGGTTTTGGTGCTCCACAGGCGCACGGTAACGGTGGAGCTGTCGGCGCTGGCCTCGATGTAGACGCCGTAGGGGGTGTTGTTGCGGAACTGGAGGTCGATCGCGCCGTCGAAGACCGTGGCCTCACGCGCGGCCGGATAGCGCGAGATGTAGTAGCTGTGCTCGGTGTGCCCCGCGTCCTCCATACCGGCGAAATAGGCGGCGTTGTAGAGCGTGGTGGCGAACTGGCTGATACCGCCGCCGACCGCGGTGCTGGGGCGGCCCTTGTCGATGATGCCGGATTCCACATAGCCCTCGGCGGCCCCGCGGGTACCGGTGAAACCGTTGAGCGAGAAGGTATCTCCGGGCAGCACGATCGCACCGTTCACCTTGGCGGCCACGGTGCGGATATTGACGCCGGACGGCCCGCTGAATCCGCCGGTGGTGAACGAGCCCACCACCTCGACCAGGCCCAGCTTCTCGGCGGCCTCGGTGGTCAGCTTGGGCTGCACCGGCTCGTAGACCACCGCCGCGGTGCGCTCACCGGTGGCGCTCACCAGTTGCGGGAGCGCCTCGAGGGTCTTCGGCCAGGAGATCTTGTCGCCCACCACGGCGGGCACCAGCGTGAGTCGGTTGCCGCCGGGTTCGAAGGTGGCGTCCTTCGGTTCCACCTCGGTCGGCGCCAGCTGCGGTGCGAGCGCGGCGATCGCGGCATCGTTGTCGTAGGCGAGGGTCAGACCACCGTGACCGTCGGGGGTGAAGCGCAGCACGGTCGCGAGCTGCGCGGGTTCGAGGGTCCCGTTGCCGCCCTTGCCGGTGAACGTCACCGGCGACTGCACAGCGGGTTCGGCGAGGGTGCTCACCGCGGTGTCCACACCCTGCCGCGTCACCTCCGCGCGGGTCGAGATCACCGGCAGGTCCAGGACGCCGCCGTCGGCCCAGTGCTCGAGCAGGGTGGTACGGGCAGCCGATGCGTCCAGTACTCGACCGGGTACCGGATACACCGGCACGGGTCTGGCGTCCTCGAAACGCACGGTGCCCTCGACCGGTTGCCGGTCGAGGGCGCGCAGTTCCTGCACCTGCCGGTCCAGCGCCGCGTCGTCGACAGCGGCGACCGGGGACACCGCGCGATCGGTGAACAGCGACGCCAGCCGGACGAACGGGTTGAGCGGCTGGCCGCCGATCCGGTCCCAGGTGGCGGTCCAGTCCACCCCCAGGCCGGCATCGGCGGGCACGAAGGTCGCGCTCTCGTCGCCGACGCGGACGGTCAGCGGCTGGGTGGCACGGCTGTTCAGCTCCAGCTCCAGGACCGACTGCGCGGCGGCGCGGTCCATGCCGCCGATCTCGATGCCCGCCACCTGGACCCCGCGCGGCACCTCGCCGGAGGACGTCGCCCAGTCCGCGGCGTAGGCGATACCGGACAGCGCCATCAGCACACCGGCTGCGATTCCGGCGCGGCGGGCGGTAGCCGAGTCGAGGAACCGGGTGCCGGGCTCGGGCTCCGGACCGGTGTTCCGAGTCGGCGTGTGGCGACCGGTACTGGATCCGCTGGTCACGAACCACCCTCCCGATGGTCGGAGAAAAGGGCACCCGCGCACGCGAGCTCACCGCACACCATAATGGGAGACACCGGCATCCGACGATTCCCTGGCCCACGGCAAACCCTGTGCAACAGGTCACTGAACAAGGAAAGAGCCCCGTGCGGTTGCCGGGTCGGGGGTCTGGCAACAGCACGGAGCCACCCTCTCTATCGAGCCCCGTCAGCGTGCGTTACACCCCGCGCCCGGGAATCCCGGAAATAACTCGAAACCGGCGAGCGGGACAATCGAGGAGGTTGCTACCGCAGCGCTCGGCCACGCCGAGGATCGAGACGACTCGAGGGAGATGAGTATGCAGCTGGGAATGATCGGCCTGGGCCGGATGGGCGCCAATATCGTGCGCCGCATCGCCGCCGCCGGACACACCGCGGTGGGATACGACCGCAACGGCCCGCATGTCGACGAGCTCGGCGCGGAACTCGGCGACCGCTTCTCCGGCACCACCGACCTGCCGAAGTTCGTGGCCATGCTGGAGACCCCCCGCGTGGTCTGGGTGATGATCCCCGCCGGAGCCACCGGCGCGGTCATCGACCAGCTCGCCGACCTGCTGGAGCCCGGCGACATCATCATCGACGGCGGCAACAGCCGCTACCACGAGGACATCGCACGGGCGCAAGCGCTGCGGCCCAAGGGGATTCACTACCTGGACATCGGCACCTCGGGCGGCGTGTTCGGCCGCGACCGGGGCTTCTGCCTGATGATCGGCGGCGAGGCCGAACAGGTGGAATACCTCGAACCGCTGCTGAAGTCCATCGCCCCCGGGGTCGAGGCCGCGCCGCGCACCCCCGGCCGCACCGGCGAACCGTCGCCCGCCGAGCAGGGCTATCTGCACTGCGGCCCCGCAGGCGCGGGCCACTTCGTGAAGATGGTGCACAACGGCATCGAGTACGGGGCCATGGCCGCCTACGCCGAGGGCATGAACATCCTGCACAAGGCGAATGTGGGCAAGCAGCGGGATGTCGAGCACTCCGCCGAGGTGACCCCCCTCGAACATCCCGAGTACTACCGCTACGACATCGATATTCCCGAGGTCACCGAGGTGTGGCGGCGCGGTTCGGTGGTCGCCTCCTGGCTGCTCGACCTCACCGCGGCCGAACTGCACGCCGACCCGAACCTGGACTCCTTCGGCGGTCGCGTCTCCGACTCCGGCGAGGGCCGCTGGACCCTCGACGCCGCCATCGACGAGGGAGTGCCCGCACCCGTGCTCGCCGCCGCGCTCTTCCAGCGCTTCTCCTCGCGCGGTGAATCGCTGTACGCCGACAAGGTGCTCTCCGCCATGCGCCAGGCGTTCGGCGGACACCACGAGCTACCCGGGAAGTAGCCGCCGGGCCGGAGTCGGGGTGGGCGGCCGTGCCGGTGGCGGCTACCGTCGGGGCATGCGCATCTTCCCCGGGATCGTGCTCGCCATGGCCGCGGTCGTGCTGACCGCCTGCTCCGGTGGCGGTGGCGAGACCGCCGCCGACCGGTCCTCCACCACCACCGGTGCCACCGACACCACCACCGGAACGACCAGCACTGCGGCGCAACAGGATTGCGCCGCGGGGTACCTGGCGCAGTTCACCCTGCGGCAGAAGCTGGCGCAGCTGATCACCGTGGGTGTCACCGACGCCGCGGACGCGGAGAACGTAGTGCGCACCGAACAGGTGGGCGGCATCTTCGTAGGCGGCTGGACCGATAAGGCGCTGCTGGGCCAGGGGCAGATCGACGCGGTGCTGGCGGCGTCGCGTACCCCGCTCATGGTGACCGTCGACGAGGAGGGCGGACGGGTGTCGCGGCTGCGCGACCTCATCGGCTCGGCCCCGTCGGCGCGGGCGGTCGCCCAGACCATGAGCGTGGAGGAGTACTACCAGCTCAGTCTGGAGCGCGGTCGGAAGATGAAGGCGCTCGGCATCACCGTGGACTTCGCGCCCGATGTGGACGTGAGCAGCCAGCCCGACGACTCGGTGATCGGCGACCGGTCCTACTCCGACGATCCCCAGGTGGTCACGGAGTACGCCGGGGCGTTCATCCGGGCCATGAACGAGGCCGGGGTGGGCACGGTCATGAAGCACTTCCCGGGCCACGGCGCGGGGTCGGGCGATTCGCACACCGGCGCGGTGCGCACGCCGCCGCTGGCACAGCTGCTGGACCGCGATCTGGTGCCGTTTCGGGGGCTGATCGAATCCGGCGCGGCGGTCATGATCGGACATCTCGATGTGCCCGGACTCACCACCCCGAATGTGCCCGCGAGTATCAGTCCCGAGGTGATGGCACTGCTGCGCACCGGTACCGGCTACGGTGCGGCACCCTTCGACGGAGTGATCTTCACCGACGATCTGGGCGGCATGGCGGCCATCACCGATCGGATGTCGATCGCGGAGGCGGTGGAATCCGCCCTGGTCGCGGGGGCGGACAATGCCCTGTGGATTACCACCGACGCGGTGACGAGCGTTCTCGACCGACTCGAGCAGGCGGTCGCCAGTGGCCGTCTGCCGGATAGCCAGGTGGATGCCTCGGTACTGCGCATGGCAAGGTTCAAGGGCACTGGGCCGCGCTGCTGACGTCTGGACGACCGGCGACCGAGAAGCCCTTATCGACGCTGCACGGTGCGTATCGCGAGCGAATCTTCCGCAATGTTGAGCTCGCGGAACTTACCATGGAGTAAGATAAGGGTTTCGACATGTCCTAGGAGTGTGGATGGCAGGCGGAACGAAGCGGCTACCCCGGGCGGTTCGTGAGCAGCAGATGCTGGACGCCGCCGTAACGGTGTTCTCGCACAAGGGCTATCACGACACCTCCATGGACGCGATCGCGGCCGAGGCCAAGATCTCCAAGCCCATGCTGTACCTGTACTACGGCTCCAAGGACGAGTTGTTCCGCGCCTGCATCCACCGCGAGAGCATGCGTTTCATCGAGGCCGTCGCGGTGGCGGGCAACCCGAAACTGACCCCGCACGAGCAATTGCGGGCGGGCCTCGAGGCCTTCCTGTCCTACGTGGACAACAATCGGCTGTCCTGGCAGGTGCTCTACCGGCAGGCGCTGAACCAGCAACCGTTCGCGCCGGACATCATCAACAGCCGCGACCGGATCATCGAACTCACCGCCAAACTGCTGGAATCCAGCGCCAAGTACGCCGAACCGGGCACCAATTTCGAGATCGTGTCCGTCGCCGTGATCGGCGCGGGCGAGGCCATCGCCGACCGCGTCGCCAGCGGCGAGGTCGAGGTCCGCCAGGCCGTGGACCTGCTGGACAATCTGGCCTGGCGCGGTCTGGCCGGACGCAAACCGGAACCCGCCGAGTAGGGCGGCCGCCGCGCGGTTCCAGCGCGCCCACCGCGAGCGGCTGCGGCGCGGCCCTGCACGGAACGGCTGCCCCTCGAAAGCACAGAGCCGCGCACCGGGTCACCGAACCGGATGTCGATACCCCTGCGAGCCGACATTCGGTTGGGACGGTGCGCGGCTCCGGTCCCCCTGGTCCGGGGTCGAGCTTCGCGCGGGGCGGTCGAGAGATCCGACCGCCCGGCAACTCAACGCAGCGTAGCGGTCAGGTGCGGGTACCCCTTCTTCGGGTGGCGCAGGGCCAGGTCCCAGCCGCCTTCCACCTGGTCGGCGTAGACGTTCACCGTGGACGGCAGGAGGATCGGCTTGCCGAACTTGACGTCGTAGGTGGCCTTGCCGGGGACACGGCCCTCGATATTGGCGAGCACGTTCGCCGCCGACCACATGCCGTGCGCGATGGGCTTCGGGAAGCCGAACGCCTTGGCCCCCAGCGCCGAGGTGTGGATGGGGTTGTGGTCACCCGACGCCGCGGCGTACCGGTTGATCATCTGCTGATCCACGCGGGTCTGGCGCATCGGCGGCGGCGGCACCTCGTCCGGCTTGGGCTCGGGCTTGGGGCCACCCGACAGCGAGGTGCGCTGCTGGTGCAGGAAGGTGGTGACCTGCCGCCACACCTGCTCACGGCCGACGCTCACCGCGGTGACGGCGTCCACCAGCAGGCCCTTGGGGTGCTCGCGCAGGTTCTCGATATGGGTCTCGAAATCCAGCGGCTCCGACACCGAGATGTCGCGGGTGCGCTCGATCAGGTTCTGCGCGTGCACCGCGCCCACCGCGACGAACGGGAAGTCGCGGGCCACCACCAGCTGCATGGCCAGCGGGAAGCTCAGGATGAACGGGTAGGTCAGCGGCAGCGCGTCGCCGAAGCGCAGACCGGTGGCCCGGCAGTAGGCCGACAGGTGATCGGGATCGACCCGCAGCCCCTGCAACTTCACCACCCGGTCGGGCAGTGTGGACGGCCGGTTCGACAGACCCGGCACCGGAATGGCCCCCAGCGCCGCCTTGACGAAAAGGCTGCTGTTCTTCGGGGTTTCGGTGAGCGTGATGGTCTCGGTCATCATGCTCCGATCAGGGCCTGGCCGCAGACGCGAACCACGTTGCCGCTCACGGCGTTCGAGGCCGGGGACGCGAAGTAGGCGATGGTCTCGGCCACGTCCACGGTCTGGCCGCCTTGCAGCAGCGAGGACAGCAGGCGGCCCGCCTCGCGGGTACCCAGCGGAATGGCGGCGGTCATGGCGGTCTCGATGAAGCCCGGGGCCACCGCGTTGATGGTGATGCCCTTCTCGGCCAGCTTCGGGGCCTCGGCGTTCACCATGCCGATGACACCGGCCTTGGAGGCGCCGTAGTTGGTCTGGCCGCGGTTGCCCGCGATACCGGCGATGGAGGACACGTCGATCACGCGGCCGCCCTCCTTGAGCGCGCCCTTGGCGACCAGGCCCTCGGTAATGCGGTGCGGGGCGGCCAGATTCACGTTGATGACCGAGTTCCAGCGGCCCTCGTCCATATTCGCGAGCAGCTTGTCGCGGGTGATGCCGGCGTTGTGCACGATGATGTCGACGCCGCCGAAGCGCTCGGTGGCGAACTCGGCGATCTTCTCGGCGGCGTCCGGGGAGGTGACGTCGAGGGCCAGGGCGGTGCCGCCGACCTTGTTGGCGGTCTCGGCCAGCGCCTCACCGGCGGCGGGGATATCGGCCACGATCACGGTCGCGCCGTCGCGCGCGAACACCTCGGCGATGGTCGCGCCGATACCGCGGGCGGCGCCGGTGACCACGGCGACCTTGCCGTCCAGGGGCTTGTCCCAGGAGGCGGGGGCGGTGGAATCGTCCTTGCCGACCCGGAAGACCTGGCCGTCGACGAAGGCCGACTTGGCCGAGAGGATGAAGCGCAGGGTGGACTCCAGCCCGGTGGCGGCGGCCGCGGCCTCCGGGTGCAGGTACACCAGGTTGCAGGTGGCGCCGCGCAGCAGTTCCTTGCCGACCGAGCGGGTGAAGCCCTCGAGCGCGCGCTGGGCGATCTGCTCGTCCACGGACGCGGACAACTCGGGGGTGGTGCCGACCACGAGCACGCGGCCGGAGGGAGCGATGCTGCGCATGGCGGGCTGGAAGAACTCGAACAGCCGCTCGAGCTCCTCGATGGTGCGGATGCCGGTGGCGTCGAAGACCAGCGCGCCGAACTTCACGCCCGGCGACACCGAATCCACGAAGGTGTAGTCCGACAGCAGGTTCCGCACGGCGTCGGCGACGCGGCCCTTGCCGCCGACGAGCACCGGACCCGGGAGCGCGGGCTCACCGGCGCGGTAGCGGCGCAGGGTCTCCGGCTGCGGCAGACCCAGCTTGTTCGCCAGGAACGCGCCGGGGGCGGAGTGGATGAACGATCCGTACAGGTTGGGAGCGCCCTTGCTCTTGCTGGCAGCCACTGGTTCCTACCTTCTCTTCTCGTCGGTGCCCGGAAGCGATGTCGCGCACATGGGCGGGGTACGGTGTCGACAATGAACTTACTCCAGAGTAAGTTTAATGTAAACCAGGCCCGGTCTCGCTGACCGGGCATGCCGGACCCCGACGAGACACTGGAGACTCGAGTGACCACCAAAGCCCGTTCGGCGAAGGCCGCGGCCAAGAACACCAAGCAGGCGCGCCCCGTCGCCATCCTCGGCGGCAACCGCATTCCGTTCGCCCGCTCCGACGGCAAGTACGCGCACGCCTCCAACCAGGACATGTTCACCGCGGCGCTGGACGGACTGGTCGCCCGGTACGGCCTGCAGGGCGAGCGCCTCGGCATGGTCGTCGGCGGTGCGGTGCTCAAGCGCGTCGGCGAGCACGGCATGATCCGCGAGAGCGTGCTCGGCTCCACCCTGTCCCCCTATACCCCCGCCCACGACCTGCAGCTCGCCTGCGGCACCGGCCTGCAGTCCATCGTGACCGTCGGCGACGGCATCGCGCTGGGCCGCATCGAGTCCGGCATCGGCGGCGGCACCGACACCACCTCCGACGCGCCGATCGGCGTCAGCGAATCCATGCGCGAGTGGATGCTCGACGCCAACCGCGCCCGCAAGAACTCCGACTACGTGAAGTTGGTCGGCCGCCTGCGCCCGTCCATGGTCGGCATCGAAATTCCGCGCAACGCCGAACCGCGCACCGGACTGTCCATGGGTGAGCACGCCGCCATCACCGCCAAGGAATTCGGCATCGCCCGCGAGGCGCAGGACGAGCTGGCCTACCTGTCGCACAAGAACATGGCAGCCGCCTACGACCGCGGCTTCTTCGACGACCTGGTCACCCCGTTCCTCGGGCTGACCCGCGACGACAACCTGCGACCCGGCTCGACCATCGAGAAGCTGTCCACCCTGAAGCCGGTCTTCGGCGTGAAGCTGGGCGACGCCACCATGACCGCGGGCAACTCCACCCCGCTCACCGACGGCGCGTCCGCGGTGCTGCTCGGCTCCGAGGAGTGGGCCGCCGCGCACAACCTGAAGCCGCTTGCCTACCTGGTGGATTCGGAGGTCGCGGCCGTCGACTACATCCACGGGCCGGACGGTCTGCTCATGGCCCCCACCTACGCGGTGCCGCGCATGCTGGCGCGCAACGGGCTGAAGTTGCAGGACTTCGACTACTACGAGATCCACGAGGCGTTCGCCTCCGTGGTGCTCGCCACCCTGCAGGCGTGGGAGTCCGACCAGTACTGCAAGGAGCGGCTGGGCCTGGACGGTGCGCTGGGGCCGATCGACCGCACCAAGCTGAACGTGAACGGTTCCTCGCTGGCGGCCGGCCACCCGTTCGCCGCGACCGGCGGACGCATCATCGCGCAGACCGCCAAGCTGCTGGAGGAGAAGGGCGGGGGCCGGGCGCTCGTCTCCATCTGCGCGGCGGGCGGCCAGGGTGTGGTCGCGATCGTCGAGCGGTAACCAGATCCGAATGCGCGAGCGGCCCCGGTCCGATCGGACCGGGGCCGCTCGGCGCATGTTCGGGACCTGCTGCCGCGGTGCGGGATTCGCGGTCAGTGGGCTAGCAGGGTGAGGGTGCGGGTGGCGAGGTCGGTGATGTGGGGGTCGCAGTAGCCGGCTACGGAGCTGTGCACGCGGTCTTGGAGGGGGGCGGTCCAGTGGGTGGGGATGGCGTGGGCGCCGGTGAGGATGCCCGCCACCGAGCCCGCGGTGGCGGTGGTGGAGTCGGTATCCCAGCCGCCCTGCACGGTGAGGGCGATGGTACGGGTGAAATCGCCTTCGCCCCAGAGCAGTCCGGCGCTGATCAGGCAGGCGTTGCCGATGGCGTGCACCCAGTTGTAGTGGCCGTGGCGGGCGTGGATGGCGGCCACGGCCTGGTTCCAGGTCAGGTCGCGGGCACGATCGTCGGCCACCTCGGCGAGCGCCACCGCGAGGCGGGAGCCCGCTGGGACGACGGCCTGCGCGGCCGCCAGGGCGGTCTCCGGATCGGGGGCGATGAAGGCGGCGGCGGTGAGCGCGGCGGCCCAGCTCGCGGCCCAGACGCCGTTGCCGGTGTGCGACAGCGAGGCATCGCGGGCGGCCAGGGCGGCGGCGCGGGCCGGTTCGCCGGGGCAGACGTAACCGTAGATGTCGGCGCGGATCAGCGCGCCTATCCACTCGCGGTAGGGATTTCGGTGGGTGGCGGTCGCGGGCGGCAGGTAGCCGTCGATGAGGTTGCGGTAGGCGACGCGTTCGGCGGTGTAGGTCTGCAGGAACGGGAGATGTTCCAGCCACAGCGCCGCCACATGGTCGGGGGTGAACTCGGTGCCGTGCCGTTCGATCAGGTGCAGGCCGAGAATGGTGTAGTCGATATCGTCGTCACGCGGGCAGCCCGCGATATTGCCGAGCGTGGATTCCCGCCAGGTCCAATGCAATTCGTACCCATCCGGCATCGGCTCCCGCACCGGGACATAGTCGCGCAGCGGATACCTGCCGATCGGCTCCAGATAGTCGCGGATATGTCGTGGCGTCCAGACGAATCCGTTCTCCAGCGGCTTGCCGAGCGTGCAGCCGACACAGCGGCCCAGCCATCCGCCACGCACCCGGTCCGACAGCTCGGCGACCGATACCGCGGGCGCGGGCGCGACCACCGCGGGCTCCGGCTCGCGCGGATCCTCCCACTCCGTGTACGGCCACTCCGGCACCCGCTCGGCGGCCTCGATGCGGTCCAGCAGCCGCCAGCACGCCGCCGGAACCGGCCGCTGGGTGTCGGTGAGTTCGAGCATCTCCTGCTCGAACTCGTCCACCGCCCAACCGGATTCGTGTCGCTGATGCCATTCGTAGTGCAGCAGGGCGCGCGGATCGGCCTCATGGTGACCGAAGAACGCGGTCTGGATCGGATTCACAGCACCGCTTTCGCGGCGGCCAGCACCTCCGACAGCAGCGGCAGCGATTCATCGCGCTGGGGTGCGCGCGCCCACCACCGACCCTCGTGGGTGTGGCGGCCGAAACCGGTCGGCAGGATGACATTGCTGCGGTGGGGCCCGATATCCACGCTGTTGCGCTCCAACTGTTCGATGCATTCCACCGTGGGGTACCCATCGAAGACCGCGAGGAACGTCCGGCGCGGCGGTTTCTCGCGCACCAGCACCGGTCCGGGGATGCCACGCACCGTCAGCTCACCGAGTATCAACGCCCCCAACGGTTCCGGGGTGTTCAGCGCCGCGACGGTGTCGACGAGGGGTAGCACCACGAACCCCGGCGTGGTCACGTGGACATGCGGCAGGCCGAACAGGGAGCGGTACACATGCGCCCAGTCCTGCGGGGTGGTCAGTTCCTCCAACCGCACTATCCACACACCTCGATGCTCGAAATACTGCACAACGACGGCATTGTCGATCGTCGGCGCGAGGCCGACGAATCCAGTGAAGACCCCGTCCCGTTCGGTCGCCACGGGTTTGGGTGAATCGTTCGCAAACAGTGTTCGATCCGCAGCTGGTTCGTACCGACCGGTGCGCATGCGCGAACGTGCCGGTAACACCCCGAACACGGGAACGACGCGAGACGGTGTCGCCCACCGCCGTCCTTGCGGGTGAACCGGCGCGTCGCGGGGTACCCTCGAGGCAGGGACCAACGCTCCTACCAGGAGGTTCGTCATGCCGTGCGACCTGATGCTGATTGCCTACGACGGCTCCGAGAACGCCCGGCGGGCCGTCGAATACGCGGGCCGCTTCCTCACCGCAAACCGCGCCGTCGTGCTCACCGCCTGGGAGCCCATGGTGCGCCAGGCCGCGCGGCTGTCCGGTATCTCCGGCGTCCTGCAGCCGGAGTGGGTGACCGACGAGGAGATCGAGGACGTCGCCTACACCGACGCCAAGAACATCAATGCCGAGGGCGCGAAACTGGCCGGACTGGCCGGGCTCAACGCCGAGGCGCGGACCGTGGAGTGCACCACCACCATCTGGAACGCCATCGTGGACGTGGCCGACGACCTGGACGTGGACATCATCGTGGCGGGCACGCGCGGCGCCACCGGCATCCGGGCGCTGCTGCACTCCAGCGTGGCCGACGCCGTGCTCAAACACTGCCACCGGCCGGTCCTGCTGGTACCGCCCGGCCGGGACCCGAAGGATCACTGATCCCGCGCCGTGGAATCGCCGCCCGCGCCCGTGCAGGCGGCGCCGGGAACCGCCCCGATCCGGGATTTCGGGGCACGCTGAGACCTTCGTCGCTCCGCCGCCGCGCGGCCGCGGGACCGGACTATGGTCGGAAAGATCATGGACGGATTCCTGCTCGCGACTCCCGGGGCGGTCCTGCGGACCGCCGGTGTGCGCGCCGCCCTCGATACCGCCGAGGGCGCGGCGGCGGCACTGCGGGACGGGGCGGAACTGGTGGTCGGCGCGCTCGCCTTCGACCCGCGGCGACCGGCCGCCCTGGCGGTACCCGAGCGCTCCGCGTACACCGCCGGGCCGTGGCGGCCCGCCGCGCTGCCGGAACTGCCGCCGGTCCGGGTCGTCACCGAAATACCCAGTGCGGCAGAGCATGTGGCGCGGGTGACCAAACTGGTCGAACAGCTCGCGGATCCGGGGCAACCGCTGCGCAAGGTGGTGGCGGCCCGCTCGCTCATCGCGGCGGCGGAGTCGCCATTGGAACCGGAAGTCATTGCGGCGCATCTTATTACACGACACCCGAATGCGAACGTATTCGCCGTCGATCTGGGCCCGGCCGGGCGCGACGGCGAAGCGCTCATCGGCGCCACCCCCGAGGTGCTGGTCGCCCGGCACGGCCGCACGGTCACGCTGCGCCCCCTGGCCGGAACGCTGCCGCGGCGACCCGACCCGGCCGACGATGCCGCCCAGGCCCGGGAATTGCTGGCCAGCACCAAGAACCGCGACGAGCACGCCTTCGTGATCGAGTGGATTCGCGAGCGGCTCACGCCCGTCTGCGCCGAACTCACCGTTCCGGACGGGCCGGAGATCATCGGCACCGCCGAGGTCTGGCACCTGGCCACCCCGATCACCGGGCGGCTGCGCGACGCGGACGTCACGGCCCTCGACCTCGCCGTCCTGCTGCACCCCACCCCCGCCGTCTGCGGCACCCCGACCGACCTCGCGCTCGACGCCATCACCGAACTCGAGGAGGATCGCGGGTTCTACGGCGGCGCGGTCGGCTGGTGCGACGCCCACGGCGACGGCGAGTGGGTGGTCGCCATCCGCTGCGCCGAACTGTCCGCCGACGGCCGGGCGCTGCGTGCCTTCGGCGGCGGCGGGATCGTCGCCGCCTCCGACCCGCGCGCCGAACTCGACGAAACCAGCGCGAAGCTGCGCACCTTCCTGGGTGGGCTGCGCTGCGAGCTTCCCACCTAGCACCGCCGGATCGGCGCCGTTCCCGCCATCAGCCCTGTGACCTGGGACTCATCCGGAGACGACCGCGCGCGGAACCGCCCACAACCGGGCTACCGGTACGTACATGTCTGCCTCCCCGCCATCGACCTGCTAGGTTGGCTCTCCAGTTACGCATGCGTCGATGTATGGGAGTACCGCGATGAAGTTTGCCGTCCCTGGTGTAGCGAGCGCTGCCGGTGGAGCCCTGCTCGGACTGGTCGCCGTGCTGCTGGTGACGATGGCGGCGAGCCAGAACTCACGCCCGGACATCGACCGCAGCGGAGATGCCTCGAGCTCGCTGCTCAACAACGTCGAGTACGGCGCACGCTGAACTGACCTCCGCTGATTCCGCCGAGACCGGTCTATCCGACCGGTCCCCGGCCACCGCACCGCTGGGTCGGCGCTGGCTGATCGGCACGGTGCTCGCCGCCTTCCTGCTGACCTTCCTGCAGGCCCCCGGCCAGACCGTCGCCGACACCAAATACGACCTGGCGCAGAACCCGCTCGGCTTCCTCGCCCGCGCCGCCCACCTGTGGAGCTCCCAGGCACCCATGGGACAGGTGCAGAACCAGGCGTACGGGTACTTCTTTCCGCACGGGGCGTTCTTCTCCCTCGGGCACTGGCTCGGCCTGCCCGCCTGGGTGACCCAGCGCATCTGGTGGGCGCTGCTGCTGCTCGCCGGCTTCTGGGGCATCGTCCGCCTCTGCGAAACCCTCGGCATCGGCAGCCGCGGCTCCCGCGTCATCGCCGCCACCGCCTTCGCCCTCTCCCCCCGCGTGCTGACCACCCTCGGCTCGATCTCATCGGAAACCCTCCCGATGATGCTCGCGCCCTGGGTCCTACTGGCTCCCGCCGCCCTCGGTGCGGCACTGATCCGCCGCCGAACAGCCGCACCCGAACAACCCACGCACGAAGGGCGAGGCACGACACCGCCCAGCCCCATCCCGTGGCGCGGCGTAACCTCCCCCGCCGCCAGCGCGTTCGCCCTGGCCCTCATGGGCTCGGTCAACGCCGTCGCCACGGCCGCCGCCTTCCTCCCCGCCGCGCTGTGGTGGGCCTCCTACCGGCCCAATGCGCTGTGGTGGCGCTTCACCCGCGCCTGGATTCCGCTGCTGGCTCTCGCCACCTGCTGGTGGGTCGTTCCGTTGCTGCTGCTCGGCCGGGTGAGCCCGCCGTTCCTGGACTACATCGAGTCCGCCGGGGTGACCACCCAGTGGGCCTCCCTGGCGGAGGTGCTGCGCGGCACCGACAGCTGGACCCCCTTCGTCTCCCCCGAGCGCATCGCCGGTGCGGTGCTGGTGACCCAGCCCGCCGCCGTGCTCGCCACCGGCATGCTCGCCGCCGCGGGCATGGCCGGACTCGCCCTGCGTTCCATGCCCTGGCGCGGCCGTTTCGTCCTGATCCTGTGCGTGGGCCTGGTCGGCATCTGCGCCGGATACGTCGGGCAGTTGGGCGGGCCGTTCGCCGAACAGGTACGGCTGTTCCTGGATTCCGGCGGCGCACCGCTGCGCAATGTGCACAAACTGGAACCGCTCATCCGCATACCGCTGGTGGTCGGCCTGGCACACCTGCTGAGCCGGGTGCCGCTGCCCGCGTCGGTTCCGATGCCGGTGTGGCGCAAAGCCTTCGCCCATCCCGAACGGCACCGCATGGTGGCGGTGACGGCGCTCGTG
This sequence comes from Nocardia otitidiscaviarum NBRC 14405, assembly GCF_000308635.1. GTDB lineage: Bacteria > Actinomycetota > Actinomycetes > Mycobacteriales > Mycobacteriaceae > Nocardia > Nocardia otitidiscaviarum. The sequence continues at coordinate 40,058 of NZ_BAGD01000132.1, forward strand.
CTCACCGCCCTGGCGCTGTCCACCTCGCTGGCGTGGACCGGGAAGCTGGCCCCGCGCGGCGCCTACGACGAGGTGCCGGGTTACTGGAAGCAGACCGCGCAATGGTTGGCGCACAATGCCTCCGACACCCGCGCACTGGTGGTGCCCGGTGCGCCGTTCGGCAGCCAGGTGTGGGGCCTGACCCGCGACGAACCACTCCAGGCCCTGGCGAGCACCCCGTGGGCGGTCCGGGACGCGGTGCCGCTCAATCCCCCCGGCGCCATCCGCGCCATGGATTCGGTGCAGCGTCTCATCGCCGACGGGCGACCGTCGGCGGGACTCGCGGCCACGCTGGCCGAGCAGGGCATCGGTGTGCTGGTGCTGCGCAACGATCTCGATCCGGAGACCTCGCGCTCGACGCGACCCATGCTGGCGCACCAGGCGATCGAGGGCTCGCCGGGACTGCGCAAGGTGGCGGAGTTCGGCGATCCCGTGGACACCAACGGGAAGACCGACGGCCTGGTCTCCGACGGGGATCTGCGGCCGGGCTATCCGGCCGTCGAGATCTACCGCGTGCAGCCGCGGCCGGTGGGCACGCCCGCCGACATCACCAGTGGGACAGGCGCGCCGGAGTCCTTCCCGGGCGCGTACGAGGTGCCGTTGGACGGTGTGCCCGTGGTGCAGGGCGGTCCGGAGGTCCTGGAGCGGCTGGCCCGCGATCCCGGTATCCCCGCCGGACCGACACTGCTGGCCGCCGATGCGGAGCGGGCCGGACTGCCCATCGAGGCGGTCACCGTCACCGATACCCCCATGGCCCGGGAGACCGATTTCGGGCGCGTCGACAACCACAGCTCGGCCGTGCGCGCGGAGGGCGATCCGCGACGGACCTTCAACCTGGTACCCGACTATCCGGTGCCCGGCGCGCAGCTGGTGCGCGGGGAGTGGTCGGGGGCCACGATCACGGTCTCCAGTTCGGCGGGCGACGCCACCCAGCTCGGCGGCGCCGCGCCCGGCAGCTCCACCGCCGCGGTGGTCGACGGCGATCCGGCCACCGGCTGGCTGAGCAACGGCACCCAGACCGCCATCGGCCAGTGGCTGCGACTCGATCTGGACGAACCGATCGACGCGGGCGCACTGCGGGTGACCACCAGCCGGGCCGCCATCGGTTCGCCGGTGAAGTGGCTGGAGGTGGCGACGGCCCGCGGCACGGTGTCCGCACGTGTCGCCGAGCCCGGTACGCCGGTGAACATCTCACTTCCGCCGGGACGGACACAGTGGGTCAAGATCACCGCACGGCAGACCGAGAACGGCTCGGGCGGTGGGCAGTTCGGCATCAGCGAACTCACCCTCGACGACTACGGTCGGCGCGACGATCCCGTGCGGGTGGACATCCAGCATCGCATCGTGCTGCCGCCCACCCCGGCGGGCGCCTGGATAGACGGCTGGCGTCTCGGCCAGGAATTCCCCGGCCGCAGCGCCTGTTTCGACGCACCGGACCGGATTCGATGCAGTAAGGCACTGGCGCTGGCCGCCGAGGAGCCCGGCGTGTTCGAGCGCATGCTCTCGGTGCCCGAACCGCTGGCCGTATCGCCCGAGCTGATGGTCCGCACCCGGCCCGGACCCGCGCTGGAGCGGCTGCTCTCCGATCCGACCCGCCCCGTCGCCCGCGGGCGCGCCGATGTGGCCGATCCGCGGGGCGCGGCCGTGGCGGCCACCGACGGCGATCCCCGCACCAGCTGGGTCGCGCCGGAGACCACGGTACGAAATATCTTGGGGCCCAAGCCGACCCTGGTCATCGAACTGCCCGAGCCGACCCTGGTGACGGGCATCGCCATCACACCGTCACCGGGCGAACTGCCCGCCCATCCGACCTCGGTATCGGTGAATCTCGGTGACGGGCCGCAGATCCGCGAGGTGGATCCCGAGTCCGGCGTCACCTCCCGCGTCGACCTGCATCCGCACGTCACCGACCGCATCGAACTCAGCATCCACACCTGGGATACGGTGCTCGACCGCACCGCACTGGGTTTCGCGCAGGAACAGCCGCCCGGCCTGGCGGAGGTCGCCGTCCTCGGCCCCGACTACCCGGCCGCCGCCGACCCCGGCACACCGATCACCGTGGACTGCGCCAACGGCCCGACCATCGCCGTCGCCGGCCGCACCCTGCACACCTCGGTGACCGGCACGATCGACGAGTTACGTTCCGGCGCACCGCTGCCCGCCCGCCTGTGCACCCCCGAGGAAGTGACCGCCGCCGCGCCCGACCTACCGGTCGACGACGACTGGGACCGCACCGGCGGCGACCTGGTCGGCCTACCCGCCGGACAGGTGGACGTGACGGTCGCGCCGACCGAACTCTTCACCGTCGACGAACTGCGCCTGAACCGCGCCGCGCTGGGCGGCTCGCACGCGCCGGCAACGGAAGAGAGCGCGACAGCCGCCCCCACTCCGCCTCCGGCCGCCTTCGCGCCTCCCGTCGGTGTCCGCGCCGCCCCCGGCACGCGTCTGCTGGTGCTGCCGCTCAGCACGAATGTGGGCTGGGAGGCGCATACCGCCGACGGCACCGCGCTCGAGCCGGTGGTGATCGACGGCTGGCAGCAGGCCTGGCTGGTCCCCGCGGATACAGAGGGGCCCATCACCGTCTCCTTCCCCGCCGACCGCTGGTACCGCCTCGCGATCTTCGGCGGACTGGTCCTGCTGGTGCCGCTGTCGGTCCTCGCGCTGTTCGGGTCGCGGCTGCGCCGACTGCGCGCGCATCGGGCTGTGGACAACGCCCCGCCCATGATCGCCCCCCGCCCCTGGCAGAGCCGGACCGTGGGCGCCCTGGGGATCGCGGCCGTCGCCGGGCTGATCTCCGGACCGGTCGGAATCGCCCTCGGCGCAGCGGCTCTCATCGCCGACCGGCTCCGCCCACGCCATTGGGACCGCATCCTCGTCACGCTGGCGGCTGGCGGCACCGCCGTCTCCGCCGCCGCGCTCTCCACCGGCCCCTGGCGCTCCCCCGAGACCTACATGGGCGGCTCCCTCTGGACCCAACTCCCCGCCCTCGTCGCCGTCATCGCCGTCGCCGTCGCCGCCCTCCCCCCGCGCCACCCCCGCTGACAGATCGAGGGGGAACCGGTAGCGGCATCGCCCGAGAGGTCCCCGCCACCAGTTCCCCCTCGATGCTCAGCCGAAGCGGCGCGCCCAGCGGCGGACGGGTTCTTCGATGAGGGCGTAGCTGGCGGCGGCCAGGGGGAGGGTGAGGGCGATGGTGAGGGCGAGGACCTGGGGGAAGTCGCCGCTGAAGGGGACGATGGCGAAGACCGGGAAGACGATGGAGAGTACGGCCAGGTGCCAGAGGAAGACGCCGTAGGACCAGCGGCCGAGCATGGCGGCGGTGCGGCTCTCCAGCCAGCGGTGGCGGATATCGGGGCGCAGTACCAGGGGGGCGAGCAGGGTGAAGCCGATGATCGCACCGAAGGCCATCTTCAGGACGTACTGCCAGGGCGCACCCCGGGTGAGTCCGGGCAGGCCGCCCAGATCGGTGGCCGAGAGCAGTAACGCCACCAGCGCGATCGTCCACAAGATCCACGGATTTCCGGCGAGGCGGCGCAGCCGCGGCACCGCCAGGTCGGAGAGTTCGGCCAGCAGCATGCCCGCGGCGAACCACGGCAGGTAACCGGGCAGCCAGTTGTCCGAGTTGATGGCGTCCGGGGTCGGCACCGGGATGAGATTCCAGGTCAGACACAGCGTTCCGAATGCCAGCAGCACCGGCACCCGCCAGCGTGCCCGGTCTCCGCGCAGCCACGCCACCGCGACGGCCAGCAGCGGCAGCAGCAGGTAGAACGCCATCTCCACCGACAGACTCCACATCTGGGTGAGTCCGTCGGTCAGGGTGAGCGGCACGAATACCTGCACCAGACCGAGATTCGCCAGCCACACCCGGAATCCGGCGGTGCTCGCGGCGGTCGGCAGCAGGATCAGCACCGCGCAGACCACCGCCCAGTAGGCGGGCAGGATGCGGGCGGCGCGGTGCAGCAGGTACCGCCCGGCGGTGGGTGCGGTGCCGAGTCCGCGCGCGGCGGCGGCGTGAGGACGCCAGAGCAGGAATCCCGACAGTGCGAAGAACACCGCGACGGCCATGTCGAACCGCTCCAGCACGCGTCCCACCATTGGCAAACTGGTCGCCCCGGTCTGGAATGCCACGTGCGTGACCACCACCCCGAGCGCCGCCATCCCGCGCATGCCCTCCAGGGCGGGCAGGAATCCGGCGGGCCGCCTCGGGAATTCGGTCGAGGCCGCACCGGGTTCGCTGGCCACGTTCGCGGCGCGCTCGACCGCGTCCCTCTCGATTCCACTCGCCGCGGCGTCGCCGTGTCGCGGTGCCATAGCGAAAGCGGATGATGTCGCGGCCATCGAACCGGTGTCGGACGCGGTGGTCGCTTCGGTGGAATCGTCGCGCGGCGGGGCGGAGATGTCCGCGCCCGCTCCGGCGGGTGCGGAATTCGACTCGATTGCGCCCGCTACCTCGGCGGATTCGGTTCCTTCACCGACCGGTCGGGGGGGTTCGGAGGACGGGTGCAGGGTCGTGGTCATCGCGATCCAGTGTGCCTTGTCTGGCCTGATGTGAGCACTCCGTGTTTGACTTGGGGCCGTTTCGCGGGGATTTCCGGCCTCGGCGCAGCGTAAGGGCAGACCGGACTGTTAGTGTCGGGGCTCACGCGTGCTGCGCGGCGACCGCAGTACCGCGCCGGAACGACCTGTTCGACGACGAGGAGAACCTGCATGGCACTGAGTGCCGGTACCAGAAGGACAGTAGCCTGCCTACTCGTGGGGTTGGGCGCGATGCTGCTCGTCGCCGCGGTGATGATCCCCACCTATACGGTCAACCAGCTCGCCAAGACGCCGCTCGACCTGGAGATCACCACTGTCGCGACCAATGGACCCGAGAACGCCGGTGAGGTCCTCGACGCCAAGTCGCTGACCTCCCCCGAGGGCGCGGCGAAGGTCGACACCAATGTGCCGCTGTTCTCGCAGCGCTTCCTGACCATCGAGGAGCCGGTCAGCGCGGAGATCCTGACCATCCAGGCCGGTCAGACCCTGCGCCGCACCGACAAGCAGGGCGACACCGGCCTGCTGACGGCGTCCATCGACCGCGTCACCGTGGACCGCAAGACCGGTATGCCGGTCGACGAGGTCGACGGCGGCCCGAACGGCGCGATCGGCGCGACCGTGGACAAGAACGGTCAGACCGTGATGGACCCGGTCCAGCACACCGGTCTGCAGTACCGCTTCCCGATCGGCACCGAGAAGAAGACGTACCCGTACTTCGACGTCAACGCCCGGCAGACCTACGACATCAACTTCGTCGAGGAGACGGAGATCAACAACACGAAGGTCTACCACTTCTCGCAGACGATCCCGCCCGTCGACCTCTCCACCGTGGTGAACTCGCCGACCAACAAGCTGAGCCTGCCCGCCGCCAAGTGGGGGCTGGAAGGCGAAGAGCCGGTCACCATGACCCGCTGGTACACCAACACCCGTGACGTGTGGGTGGAGCCGCAGACCGGCACCGTCATCAAGGGTGGCGAGAAGATCTACCAGTACTACGCGCGCAGCGCCGACAAGCCCGAAGTGACCGTGCTCAAGGGCGAACTGGTCTTCGACGAGAACACCATCGAATCGCAGATCGCGGTCGCCAAGGAGAACACCGACAAGCTGGCCATGTACGGCCGCGTCATGCCGATCATCTTCGGTGTCCTGGGCGCCATCGCCCTGATCGCGGGTCTGGTGCTGGGCCTGCTCGGCGGCGGCAAGGATCCGGTGCGCCGCGGCGCGGCCCGCTCGGGTGCCGGTCCGCGGCCGGGTTCCGGTGACGCGTTCTCGGACGCGCCGACGCAGCAGATCGACATCGGCAAGATCGACACCGAGAAGAAACCCTGATCTCGGACTGATCCCGTACCGGCGGCTCCCCACCTGCGACAGGTGGGGAGCCGCCGTCGTTCCGCGGGCCGTTGCCAGGGCGAAGAGGACAGCGAGGCCGCCCCTACGGAAGCCAGAATCGTCAGATGGAAGTCGTGACCGGCTGCGGGCGGCGGGTCGCGCCCAGGGCGAGCGCGGCAATGACGGCGGTGGTGATCGCGGCGGTGGTGGTGGCGATGGTGATGAGGCCGAGAACCGAGTGGGCGAGGGTGAGCATGGCGGCCACCCCGGCGGCCAGACCCAGCCAGGTGAGGGCGGCGGGCGCGGTGCGGTCGGCCGCGATGGCGGAGAGCAGGGCGGCCTGCAATACCGCCAGCAGCGCCCCGTCGAGGGCGAACAGCCACAGCAGACCCTGTACCGGGGCGTAGTCCTGACCCGCGAACAGCGGGGCCAGCGGGGCGGCGACCGCCGCGCCCGCCACCGCGAGCACACCGATGGCAGACAGCACCGCGAGCGCGGAGCGCACCGCCTGCGCCGAATGCTGCGGCTGCGCCATCCGCGGATACAGCACCACACCCACCGCCTGCGGCAGCCAGAACGCGATCTTGGTAGCCACCGCGCCCAACGCGTACCGACCGGCATCATCGGTCTCCAGCACGATCCGGGACACGATCAGATCCGCCGACGACAACGCCATGAGCGCGGCCTGCAACTGCGCCGCCCGCAGCACCGCCACCACCCCCGCCGATTCGGATTCGGCGGCAGTCGGCCACTGTGCTGCCCTTGCCGACGCCGGACGCGAGCCTGCGGACCGTACCCGCGCGGTCGGTTCGGTCACGGTATGCGCGCCCCCGGCGGCGAGGCGGGCCGAGACGGCGGCGACAGCGATACCGGCGGCGGCGGCCCACAGGGCCGCGGAGGTGCCGCCTCCGAGCGCGAGCACGATGATCGCGGGTGTCACGCGGGCGACTCCCGCACCGCCGAGCACGGTGGCCAACTCGCGGAAGCGGCGCTGCCCCTGCAGAATCCCCTGTTCACCGGAGAGCAGGACCAGCACCGGCGCGGCACCGAGCGCGGCGGCCGACGCCCAGAAACCGACATCCAGCACCGTGCTCACCACCGGCACCAACACCACGGCCACGGCGGCGACCAGGGCCGCACAGCGCCACCCGAGCCCGCGCGCGGCACCGATCCCCGCCCCGCGCACCACCTCCCGCGCCACCACGTTCTGCAGGGCCAGCGCAGGAACCGCGCACAGCAACTGCACGGCCAGCAGGCTCGCGAACGGGCTGTATCCCGACACCCCCAACCACCGGCTGGCCAGCAATTGCAGCAGATAGCCCGCGACATTCGCCGTCATGGCCCCGACCGTCACCAACGTCAGATCCGCGACAACAGGCAGACGGCGTACAGCGGACACATCGGCAATGCTCCCACCCGCACGCCCACGACCCGCCCCCACCCCGTCCGAAACCTGTGCAGGGCCCCACCGCGCGGAAGTGGCGAACGAGATCACCGGGTGCGACGGTTCGCCGCTGCTGCGGACCTCATGAGCGAGGTCGTCGGCCTCAGGGCGGGCGCGTACCGGCTCACTGCACGGCGGGACGGACGGGCGACCCGCTACGGGGGGCGACCGGCCGAGGTGACCGCCGAATCCACTGTTACCGCGAGGCCCCCGGGTGCAGTCGACACGACACGGGTGTTCGCGTTGGCGGCGCGGTACACGCCCGGGGATGGTTGCCCGCGTCGGACCCCGGGCGGTGAACGTAGGGTGCTGGGCGTGAGCGCGGTGGTCCGGGAGCGGTGGTGGCGGTGGGTGCCCGCGGGGTACAGCCTGGTGCTGGCGCTGGTGGTGGTGGGGCCGCTGCTGGGGTCGGGGTATCTGTTGCTGCGGGATGCGGTGAGTACGCCGCGGTCGTACCTGACGGATGCCGCATTGGGAGTGGGGGATGCCGCGCCGCGGGCGGTGCCGCAGGATGCGTTGGTCGCGGTGCTGTCGGGGGTGGTCGACGGCGGAGTGGTGGTCAAGGCGATTCTGGTGGGGGCGCTGTGGCTGGCCGGGTGGGGTGCGGCGGTGCTGGCGCGGGAGCTGCTGGGGGCTTCGCCGGGGGCGCGGTTGGTGGCGGCCACCGTCGCCGTGTGGAATCCGTATGTCGCGGAACGACTTCTGCAGGGGCACTGGAGCCTGCTGACCGGGTATGCGGCACTGCCGTGGATCGCGGTGCTGGCGCAGCGGATTCGTGGTGAAGCGGGCTTCGGCCGGTGGGAGCGGGCTCGAAACTGGGCGCTGCTCGGCGGCTGCCTGGCGGCCGCCGGGCTGACTCCGACCGGGTCGCTGCTCGCCGGGGTGACGGCGCTGCTGGTGGTGGGACGACGCAATCTCGCAGGGGCGGTTGGCCTGTGGGTGATGACCGCGGCACCCTGGCTCACCGCCACCGCGCTGTCCGGAGCGGGCGCGGAGCCGTCGGACCCGGCCGGAGTCACGGCCTTCGCGGCGCGGGCGGAACCCGGGCTGGGGACACTCGGCAGCCTGGCCGGGCTGGGCGGCATCTGGAACAGCACGGCGGTCCCCGGTTCCCGCACCACGTTCTTCGCCGTGATCGGCACCCTGCTGCTGTTGAGCATCGTCGTCCTCGGTGTGCGCACGGTGGCCACCTGCGCCCGCGATACCCGGTGGATCCGCCGAATCCTCCTGGCGCTGGCGGCATTCGCCATCGTGCTGCCCGCGCTGGCGGCGACCGGCTGGGGCCTGTCGCTCGGCGAAGCCCTGATCGAACACGTCCCGGGCGCCGGACTGCTGCGCGACACCCAGAAATACGTCGCACTCGCGATGCCCGCCTTCGCCCTGTGCGCCGCCGCCGGGTGCCATACCACCGCCGGTCTGCTGTTTCGCGACCGCCGCAGCACACCGGTCGTCGCGAGCGTCCCCACCATGCCGCCACCCGACGCAGCCGAGGAAGGTGATGACAAGCCCCGCAACGCATTCGAAGACGCACCCCGACTCGCTTACTCACCTGGCTCCGCTGGCGACCCTGCCCCGGATGCGCCCGACCACGACCCTGCGGCGAACGCGCCCGGCGGCAGCGACTCTTCGACCCCCCCTGCCGACCGCACCGCCCCCGGCGCACCCACCGACAACGCCACTTCGACCGCGCTTACGGGTACCCCTGACCTGGACGCGCCAACCGGAGACACCGCCCCGGGATCGCCCACTGGCAACACCACCCGGGGCACTTCGATAAGCAACGTCACCCCGACCAGCGACATGGCCCTGGACACCTCGACCAGCGACCCCGTCTTCGGGTCCGACACCCCGACCGGCAGCGCCGTCGCGGATGCGGCCGGCTTCGAGGACACGACGGCACCCGGCGACCGCCGGACTCGAACAGGCGCTGTCGCAGTGCTTTTCATCGCCCTGCTGATCGCCGCTCTGCCCGACCTCGCCTGGGGTGTGGGCGGTGAGCTGCGGCCGGTGCACTATCCGCCCGCGTGGGGGGAGGTGGCCGAACTGGTGGACGCTCCGGGGGATGTGGCGGTGCTGCCGGGCGGCATGTTCCGCAAGTTCCGCTATTCCGGACCCGCGCCGGTGCTGGACCCCGCGCCGCGCATGCTCCGTCGCGATGTCCTGCAGACCGGCGAGCTGCCGGTTCGGGGCGCGACGGTAGCGGGTGAGGGGGCCCGTGCCGGGGAGGTCGAGCGGTTGCTCCTGCGCGGTGGCTCCGCGACCGAACTGGCCCGGCTCGGCGTCGGCTGGGTACTCGTCGAGGGCGGCACCCCCGGACCGGTCGGTGAATCGAAAACCACACTGGCACAGCTGGAACCGGTCTACTACACCCCGGCGCTCCAGCTCTACCGCGTCCCCGGCCCGATCACCGCCCACGACGCCACCCCGGCCACCCGCCGCACCTCCGGAGCCGCCCACCTCGCCTGGGCAGCCCTACTCGTCGCGGGAACCCTGGCAGCGCTCACACCACGCCGTCGCGCGCAATCCACACACCCGACCGAGCCATCTGCCACCCCCTGAGCACATCCGCGCCCAATAGAGCCGCCACAGCGCCGGTCTGCCCTGAACACAGCTGCCCCGCCGGAGCCGCCCGCCTCACCAGGTCGGCCTTACTCGACGCGGGAACCCTGGCAGCGCTCACACCACACCGCGGCGCGCTAACCCACACACCCGGCCCAGCAGCCCCTGACATCCGCCCCAGCAGAGCCGCGCGCATCGGCTGGTCGGCCCCGCCAGCAGCAGGGGCGCTCAGGCGCACCTCTCGCCGCAGCGCTCGGCCCGGGCCCGTCCGTCATTCCTGAGTACATCCGCGCGCCCACCCCGCACGCGTCGCGGGCTGGAGGAGTGCGGACGAGGTTGTCGACCGGGTCGTCGCCGTCGGTTCCACGACGCGCACCCGAGTGACGCACGCCCGGCCGCCGCGGCGACAACGTATGTCGTGGTACGACAGCCACTCGGCTACACCGGATCCCGCGCACCGCACGACGCGGCCGCCCGGTGCCGGTTACACCTCGACGTTCGCCGCCGTCACCAGCCCTGAGACGCGTTCTCCGCGAGCGACGGCCGCGAGCACCTCGTATACCCCGTTTCCCGTTTGCTCCCAGGAGAATTCGCGGGCGCGGGCACGGGCCTTCTCGCCGAGGACGGTGCGGGCTTCGGGTGCGGTGAGCAGTTCGCCCACGGCGGCGGTGAGCTGGGCGGGGTCGTCGACCAGCAGGCCGGTGACGCCGTCGACGATGGAGTCGGTGAGTCCGCGCGAGCTGCGGTAGCCGATGGTGGGGACGCCGTGTTGCGCGGCTTCGATGACCGCCAGGCCCCAGCCTTCCTTGCGGGAGGGGAGCACGTGCACCCAGGCGCGGGCGAGCAGTTCGTGTTTGCGCTCCTCGTCCACATGGCCGTGGAAGGTCACCGCGTCCGCGATGCCGAGGTCGTCGGCGTGCGCCCGCAGGTTGTCGGCCCACCAGCCGTCGCCGATGACGTCGAGGTGCAGGCCGGGAATGCGGGGGCGCAGCGCCGCGACGGCGGCGAGGGCGTCCTCGATCTGCTTGTGCGGTACCAGGCGGGAGAGCACCACGATGCTCGGATGCGCGGTGCGGGTGGAGTCGGAGCCGGGCGTGACGCCCTCGGGCACGGGTTCGGCACCGTTGCGCACGACCGCCACCCGGGCCGGTTCGACGCCGAGCAGCGACAATTCCTCCGCCGAGGGCAGGGAGACGGTCAGGTACTGGTTGCGGCGGTGCACGCGCGGCGACAGCCGGGATTCGATCCACCAGCCGATCCGTCCGACCAGCCGACCGGCCACCGGCCACTGCTCACGGTGTCCGTGATGCACCAGCACCACGGTCGGCGCGGCGCTCGCGGCCCGCGCGAAGAAGGGGATGCCGTTCTGGGTGTCGATCACCGCGTCCGGGCGCGCGTGCTTGAGCGGTCCGATCCCGAGCCGTCCCAGGGCGATGGCCGCCAGCGCCCGCGGGTAGACGGTGTACCGCCCCCCGGCCCGGCTGATCTCGATGCCGTCGATCCGTTCCCGCCGGGCGGCCCCGGGGTATCCGGCGGTGCGCAGCGTGACCTTCACACCCCGCGCGGCCAGGTGCGCCCCGACCTGTTCCAGGTACCGCTCGCTGCCCCCACCCTGCGGATGCCCGGTGTCCCGCCAACACAGCAGCAACACTTCACGCACGGGCTTCTCCAGGTCGTTCTCACGGATGCGGGCAGACAACGGGCTCCACCATAACCGCCCACCCCGGTTTCCGGGCCCTCAGTGGTCAGCTGACCAGCCCAGGGCCGGGAAAACGCCGCCGTCCGCGCCCGGGTGGGGGTCTTCGCCCGATGGTCGCTGTGCGAGACTGGCCGCCATGCTTCGAGCCGCGCAATCCGCATGGCGACGTCCGCGTTTCGCCCGTCGCGCTACCTTGCGGCGGTCCCTGCGTCTGCTGGGCAGTTTCAAATTCGAGCAGACGGATCCGGCCGTGTTCTACGGGGGCGTGGCCGCCGATACGGCCGATCTGGTCGGCGACTTCTTCCGGGATCTGACCGGGCGTTCCCTGCGCGGGACCGTCGTGCTGGATGTCGGCGGCGGTCCCGGCTACTTCGCGGACGAGTTCGCCAAGGCCGGGGCGCGGTACATCCCGGTCGAACCGGATCCTTCGGAAATGCATGCGGCCGGGCTGTCGGTGCCGGGTGCGGTGCGCGGTTCGGGGATGGCGCTGCCGTTCCGGGACGACGCGGTGGACATCTGTGTGTCGTCGAATGTGGCCGAACATGTGCCGCAGCCGTGGGCGATGGCCGACGAGATGCTGCGGGTGACCAAACCAGGCGGCCTGATGGTGCTGTCCTACACCGTCTGGCTGGGCCCCTTCGGTGGGCACGAGACCGGTCCGTGGCACTATCTGGGCGGGGAGTACGCGGCCCGGCGTTACCGGCGCAAGCACGGCCGGGAGCCGAAGAACCGATTCGGGCGGTCACTGTTCGCGGTGCGTGCCGCGGATGGCCTGCGGTGGGCCCACTCGACCCCGCCGGATATCGAGATTCTGGCGGTCTTCCCGCGCTACCACCCGCGCTGGGCGTGGTGGCTGGTGCGCATTCCGGGGCTGCGCGAATTACTGGTCAGCAATTTGGTGGTGGTGGCCGGTAAACGGAATTCAACGCTCGAGGCAGCCGCGACGCCAGAGTCGGCGCAATCCGCCCGTGCATTCGGGTTCGCTCCACGGTGACTCCTGGTTTGCGAGACCCACGGTTTCCATGGCGGTGAGCCCGACTTGTCCGGCGAGTTCGTTGACCGTGGCGACGGCTTCGGCGGCTCGCAATGCGGCGGTCGCTTGCTCGGTTGTCAGTGTCCGGCCGGGGAGGAATGACACCACCCAGCCGCCGGCGCCAACGCTTTTCGCCTGATGCGGCGTGAGATCGCTGGTCATCAGCGATCTTCCGATCACTTGCACCGACATGACTCGGACTCCCTGTGCCGTAACGGTTCATGAATCGAACGAGCAATCCGCGGTAGCTATAAGCATGCTCGCAGCAGCTGCAGAATGCAATAGTGCGTTTCACGAAAAGCGAACCGACAGGTTGGAATTCGAGATTACGAATGCCCGGTATTTGCCACACATGTGCCCAATTACCCTGCGCTCGCGCCGATCTCGATGATCACCGATCCGACATGACCAATCGCAATACCGGCTGACCCACCCGATCCGCACGCTGCGGACCCGCCACGACTTCGACCCGCCAACCCGGCGGCAGCACCCGCTGCAACTTCCCCGCCTCCCGATGCAGGGGCGTGCCGGCGGCCACCGCCGGGAGGTCGGTGATCTCCGGGAGCACGAAAGCGCCGAAATCCAGATCGGTCATGCCATCGCCCGCCTTTCACGAGTCGGCTCAGCTCCCCCCGGCCGAACCGCATGCCGAAGACGAGCAGCGAACAACCTCAGTTGAAAAGAATAGCTAATGTTTAGCAACCGGACCGATGGTCCGTGAGACGAAAACCACACCGAGCATAGGGCACGCATGAGCGCATCGACGGCGAACGCCACACGAACGGCGCGCCCACTCGCCGGACAGCAGTCCGGACCATCATCCGGACAACCCTCGGAGCAAAACTGTAACGTGTTCCCATGAATTACCAGAGCTTGTTCATCGGCGGTCACTGGACGGCCCCGGCCAGCGCCGAACGCGTCCCGGTCGTCTCGCCCGCCACCCTGGAAACCGTCGGCACCGTGCCGGTGGTGAGCCGCGCCGACGTCGACGCCGCTGTGGCCGCGGCCCGCCGCGCCTTCGACAGCGGCCCCTGGCCCGCCACTCCGCCGGAGCAACGCGCCGACGTTCTCGCCCGCGTCTCCCAACTGCTCGATCAGCGGGTCGGAGACCTGGTGGCCGCGCTCAGCGCGGAGCTGGGCGCACCCGCCATGGCCGCCAATACGCTCAACCACCTCCCGGCCAAGGCCGCCCTGGACTTCTATGCCGGACTCGGTAAGTCCTTCCCCTGGAACGAGACTCGCGTCGGCGCGTTCGGCACCAGCCGGGTCTCGCGCGAACCGGTCGGTGTGGTCGCGGCCGTCACGGCCTGGAACGTGCCGCTCTTCCTGGCCGTCAACAAGCTCGCCCCCGCCCTGCTCGCGGGCTGCACGGTCGTGCTCAAACCCGCGCCGCTCACCCCGCTGACCACCAACCTGCTGGCCGACCTGTTCGTCGAGGCGGGATTGCCGGAGGGGGTGCTGTCGGTGCTGCCCGCCGACGCGGAGGTCTCCGAATACCTTGTCTCCCATCCCGATGTGGACAAGGTGACCTTCACAGGCAGTACCGCGGTGGGTCGCAAGATCGCGTCCATTGCGGGCGGCCAACTCAAACGCTGCTCCTTGGAGCTGGGTGGCAAATCTGCGGCAATCCTATTGCCGGACCTGGATATCGCCGCGAGCATGCCCACCCTCGCCTTCTCGGGCCTGATGAATTCCGGTCAGGCGTGCGTGGCGCAGACCCGCATTCTCGCGCCGCGCAGCCGGTACGACGAGATCGTGGAGGGACTCGCGGACGCGGTGCGCGCCATGAAGACCGGTATTCCGAGCGATCCCGACGCGACCCTCGGCCCGCTCATCTCGCAGCGGCAACGCGAACGCGTCGAGGGCTATATCGCCCGGGGCAAGGATGAGGGCGCGCGTCTCGTCCTCGGTGGTGGACGCCCCGACGACCTGCCGGGCTGGTTCGTCGAGCCGACCGTCTTCGCAGATGTCGCGAACTCCATGGCCATCGCGCGCGAGGAGATCTTCGGCCCGGTGCTGTCGGTGCTGCCCTACGAGACCGAGGACGAAGCCGTCGCCATCGCCAACGACAGCGATTACGGACTAGCCGGTTCGGTGTGGACCACCGATATCGAGCACGGCGCGGCGGTCGCCGCCAAGGTGCGTACCGGCACCTATGCCATCAACTGGTACGCCTTCGACCCCTGCGCCCCCTTCGGCGGCTACAAGAAATCGGGCATCGGCCGCGAGAACGGCCCCGAGGGCCTGGACGCCTACTGCGAACAGAAATCCCTGCTCATGCCCTTGGGATACCAGGGTTCATAGTCGGGCATCGAATCGGTTCCGCCCGCACCGAACTCGGCGCGGGCGGCCACTCGATATCCGAATCCGATTGCCCACAGAACGCTGAGGACGCGGAGAGGCGGACTAGCCGAGACGCTGCTTGAGGCCCTCGAACTCGTCGCGGACGCCCGAGGGCAGCTTCTCGCCGATGAACTCGAACCACTCCTCGATGAGCGGGATCTCGCGACGCCACTCCTCGGGGTTGACGGCCAGGGCCTCGTCCACATCGGCCTCGTTCACGTCGAGGCCGTCGAGGTAGAGGTCGGCGGCGGTGGGGACATTGCCGATCGGGGTCGGGCGGGCCTCCTTGCGGCCCTCGATGCGGCCGATGATCCACTCCAGCACGCGGGAGTTCTCACCGAAGCCGGGCCACAGGAAGCGGCCGTCCTCGCCACGGCGGAACCAGTTGACGTAGAAGATCTTCGGCAGCTTCTCGGCGTCGGCGTTCTTGCCGATATTGCCCCAGTGGCCCAGGTAGTCGCCCACGTGGTAGCCCATGAAGGGCAGCATGGCCATCGGGTCGCGGCGCACGGTGCCGACCTTGCCCTCGGCGGCGGCGGTCTGCTCGGAGGCCATGGTCGCGCCCATGAACACGCCGTGCTGCCAGCTGAGCGATTCGGTCACCAGCGGCACGGTGGTCTTGCGGCGCGCGCCGAACAGGATGGCCGAGATCGGCACGCCCTGCGGGTCGTCCCACTCCGGCGCCAGGATCGGGCACTGCGACATCGGCGTGCAGTAGCGCGAGTTCGGGTGCGCGGCGAGGGTTTCCGACTCGCGCTCGTACCAGTCGTTGCCCTTCCAGTCGATCAGGTGGTCGGGGGTGCCCTCCAGGCCCTCCCACCACACGTCGTTATCGTCGGTGAGGGCGACATTGGTGTAGACGGTGTTGCCCGCCTCCATGGTGGCCATGGCGTTCGGGTTGGACGAGTGGTTGGTGCCCGGCGCGACGCCGAAGAAGCCGAATTCCGGATTGACGGCGTAGAGGCGGCCGTCCTTGCCGAAGCGCATCCACGCGATGTCGTCGCCGAGGGTTTCGGCGCGCCAGCCCGGAATGGTCGGCTGGATCATGGCGAGGTTGGTCTTGCCGCAGGCCGACGGGAAGGCGGCGGCGATGTAGTACGCCTTGTTCTCCGGCGAGATGAGCTTGAGGATGAGCATGTGCTCGGCCAGCCAGCCCTCGTCGTGCGCCATGGCGGAGGCAATACGCAGCGAGTAGCACTTCTTGCCCAGCAGCGCGTTGCCGCCGTAACCCGAACCGTAGGACCAGATCTCGCGGTCCTCGGGGAAGTGGGTGATGTACTTGGTGTCGTTGCACGGCCACGGCACGTCGGCCTGGCCCTCGGCCAGCGGCGCGCCGACGGAGTGCAGGGCCTTCACGAACGGCTTGTCGGTGCCCAGCTTCTCCAGGGCTGCGGCGCCCATGCGGGTCATGACGCGCATGGAGACGACCACGTACTCGGAGTCGGTGATCTCGACGCCCAGCTTGGGGTCGTCGGCGCCGAGCGGGCCCATGCAGAAGGGCACCACGTACATGGTGCGGCCGTTCATGCAGTCGCGGTACAGCTCGGTCATGGTGGCGCGCATCTCGGTCGGATCGACCCAGTTGTTGGTCGGGCCCGCGTCGGCCTCGGTGCGCGAACAGATGTAGGTGCGGGATTCGACGCGCGCGACGTCGGAGGGATCGGAGAGCGCGAGGAACGAGTTGGGCTTCTTGGCCTCGTTCAGCTTCTTGAAGGTGCCCGCGGCGACGAGCTGCTCGGTGAGGCGGTCCCACTCCGCGTCGGACCCGTCCGCCCAGACCACGCGGTCGGGCTGGGTCAGTTCTGCGACCTCCTGAACCCAGGCAAGCAGTTCCTTGTGCTCGGTGGGCGCGGTGCCATCGTGAAGACCAGGAATGGTCGCTGAGGTCATGAAAACTCTCCTGAGATGGGTGGCCTCGGATGGCTCGAGCCGGCGTGAGTCCAGCTCGCGACACCTGTTGCCACCGATTGCGGTCGGGCCCCCGCCCGCCGTCTGCGCGATAGCACGTCCCGGCTGGACGGCATACAGGGACGAAGCGGACGCCCGGGTTCCTGCTATAGAGGTTAACGCCATATATCCCGGGCGTAGGAATCGGGTTGTCCAGTCGGTATCGGGTCGAGACCGCCGACCAGCGGTTATGTGAATTCCAGTGTGCGAAGGTCACGTTCACAGGCCGCTAATTGCCCTGGTCGGCGCGCTGCGGCGGCGCGGAGCAGGTCCTCGATTTCACCTACCCGACGGTCTGTTTCCACCACATTCTCGGTCGCCAACCGAACCAACTGGTCTGTGATTTGATCCTCGGCCTCCACCAGGACCGCGGCCACCCGCTGCTCCAGGTGCGCCTTCACATTCACCAGCGCATCCGCGATCCACTGGCGCAAATGCGCCCGGTCGGCCAGCTGACCGCGCGCCCGCGCCAGCCAGGCGGCCACCCCCGCACCCAGCAGCAGGGTCAGCGGGACGGTGGCGTAATCCAGCGCGGGCATGAGCGCGAACGGGGAGACGATCAGGCGCCCCAGCCCGAAACCGGCGGATGCGCCGATCACGATCATCAACCGGTCCTCCGCACCGACGTGGCGCGGCTCCGGATCCGGACCGACCCGGGGCGGCGCGGCGACACGCTGCGCCACCCGCATGGTCGGCTCGGGTTCGGCCTCGTCGTCCTCGGTCGACGCGAACGCCCGGACCGTCAGCTCGACCAGCCGGGTCAGATCGGTGAGCCGGTGGCGGATCTCGGCATCGATCTCCGCGGTCAGCTCGTCCACCGTCCGCTGCAGATGCCGCGGATAGTCGCGCTGTTCGGCGCGGCCCAGGCGCTCGACATCGGCTCGGGCCGCGATATTGAGGGCGCGAATCCGCGCGCCCACCTCGTGCACGAGATCGACCTTCGCCAGCTGCATCCGATTGTGCAGGGCCGCCATGGCGATCGAACGCCCGCCGTCGCCGACCGCCAGCAGTTCCACCCGCTCCTCCCGCAGCGCGGCCACATCGGCGGCCGATCGCAGGGCCTCGATCTGCTCGTCGATGCGCCGACGGGTGTCCGTGAGCACCCGCCGCAGCACGCCCTCGGCCTGATCGGCGGCCGTCACCGCACCCGCCGCGGCGGCCAGGCGGGCGTGCAACAGGGCGATACCGGCGCGATCGGCCAGGGCCGCGTCCGCCGTGGTGCGCGCCGCCGCCGCCAATTGCGGTGACACCGGGACGATATCGACCCCGGAGCGGTCGTCGAATGCCGCGGCCAGCAGCTCCCGGTTCCGGTCCCGGATCCCGCGCCAATCGTCGTGCGCGTGAATACCGCCCAGCGCGAAGACGATCCGAGCGCCGCCCGCACGCAGCCGCCGCACCACGTCCAGGGTGTGCGCCCCGATCGGCGCGGCGGCATCGCACAGCACCAGCGCCACCCCCACCGGCCGCACCGGCTCCTCGACCGGCTCCGACACCTCGAGCCGGGGAACGAAACGCGCCAATTCGGCCCGCAGCAAGGCCGTGTTCGCGTCGTCGACGCCGATCAGCGTGATCGAACCCGCCACCTCACCGCCGACCCTGGCCGCCTCCAACAACGCCATGCCCTGGGGGTTCCAGCGCGCCACAACGGCTTCCGCCGTCGGTGGCAACACCAGGGAGGCGATCCGAGCTGAGTGCGCCGCATCGACCGGCACGGCCGGCGCGGGCAGCGAGATGAGGCCGCGCGGCATCTCGGAGATTCCGGACGGAGTGGCTGATGCTCCGGACGGAGTGGATGAAACTCCGAACGGACCGGATGAGGTGGCCGACCCAGCGGTCGCGGCCGTGGTACCGCCACCGGTCGCGCCGGAACCGCCGGGCGACTCCCGCCCGTGCGTGGGTCCCCGGGACTCCGCAGCGGTTCCGTCCGTTGGCTGTTCCCGACGCTCGGGACCCCGGCTCAACGGCTCGTCGTCCGGAGCGGGCGGACCGACCATGGGGGTGGCGGTCTCCCGGCGGGTGTCGTGGGCGGTGCCGGGGCGTTCAGAGTCGGGCATCGGTCAACCGTTCCCACAGGCGGATGTAGCCGTCGTGAATGCGCAGCGCGGCGCGACGGGCATCCGGTGTGATGTCGGCGGCGACGACCGCGCGCCAGTGGGCGGCGTGCGCCAGGGCCTGGTCCGGGTCGGTGGGTGCTGGGTCGGTGGCGGGCAGCCGGGCGAGCGCGGGACTGGACAGTCCCGCCCGCAGGCCCAGCGCCAGCGCTTCGTCGCCCCGCAGGTAGGTCTCGATGCGGTCGCGCGCCGGAATGCGGCAGGCCGCCAGCCGGGTGAGCTCGTCGAGGAGTTCGCCGCCGCGCCGGGCCGCGTGCGCTTCGCAGCGGCGGCGCAGGTCGGCGTGCAGCGGGTCGATTCCGCTGGCGGCGTGCAGGATCTGCAGGATTCGCCCCGACGACAGCTCGGGCCGGTACCGCAGCGCCGAGAGGGCACAGGCCAGGCCGGGCAGCGGCCAGCGGGCGAGCAGCGCCTTCCGGTCGGCGGTGTCGGAGCCGAACGCGGGGTCGGTGAACCGTTCCGGGACGAGGGCGAACGTCGGGTCCGGATGGTCGCGGTGGCGGCACAGGGTGGCCCGTTCGGCATCGGCGACAATGCCGGATCGGGTATGCGCCGCCAGGGTCGCCACCACCGGATGTACGGCCATGCCGAACTCCTCGGCGCAGCGCTCGGCGGCGGTGACCGCATCGCTCCAGCGGCTGCCGATGGCATCGGCCTTGTTCAGCACCAGCAGCATTCGCTCCGGCGGCACGGTGGCGAGCACCGCTCGATCCGCGGGGTGCGGCGCGCCCGCCAAGATATAGAGGACGAGATCGCCGTCCAGGACGGGTTCGGGTTGCCCCGGCACATCCACCGACGCGGTCTCCTCGGCGGCGAGCAGGGCCAAAGCCCGCTGCACCGTGGTCTTTCCGGCACGGCTGCGCCCGGTGACCTGAATGCGCAACGGCCGCCGCCAACGCCGGACGGCGGCTTCGAGTCGTGGGGGGACCGGCGTATCGCTCGCGCGGACCGCCGTCAGCAGCAGCTCCAGTTCGCTTCGACCTTCATCCATCGCGTATCTCGCTGTAGCTCAACGCAATAACTCACGTGTGTTTTCGGCAGAAATGCCCTGAAATCCGGTGTGCCCGCACCGGTACCCGCGCGCCCATCGCGAATACAGCGGAATCCTAGTCACGAAAACGACGCCATGAAGCGGGAATTGCGCCATCGGGACAACCCCGCTGGCCGGGGCGTCGGCCGCCCGCCGGTCCGCCGCGGACGGTGCGCCCGATCACCGGCGCCACGCCCCTGTGTGACGCGTCACGGCCCGCCCATTCGGCGACGCGGTCGCATTACCGCTCGTTTCCCGGTATCCGGTCGCGGAAACGCAGGTGGGCGCGATCACGAAAATGCCCGCCGGAAAACGGATCGGGCACCCAACGCGTGGTCGATTGCTGCGCTAATCATCGAATACTGGACAATGGACGCCGTGAACGACGCCGCGAACCACACTGCCGAGTCAGTTCCCGGGCCGCGGTCGGCCACCGGCAACCGTCTCTACCCTCGGGTCACCAGCTTCCGGTCCCGCCGGGGCGCGCTGACGCCGTCCCAGCAGGAGTCCTGGGAGCGGATGTGGCCGCACATCGGGAAGGATGTGTCCGACGACCCGCTCGACGCCGACGCCTGGTTCGGCCGCAGCGCGCCGCTCATCATCGAGATCGGCTGCGGTACCGGTACCGCCACCGCGGCCATGGCTCGCGACGAGCCGCAGTTCAACCTGATCGGCATCGAGGTCTACAAGCCGGGTCTGGCCATGCTGGTGAAGACCATCGAGCGCGAGGGCATCGACAATGTCCGGCTGCTGCGCGGCGATGCCGTGGATGTGCTGGACCACATGATTGCCGAGGAGTCGCTGACCGGTGTCCGGATCTTCTTCCCGGACCCGTGGCCCAAGGCTCGCCATCACAAGCGGCGGCTGATCCAGCCCGCCACGCTGAAGCTCATCGCGTCGCGGCTGAAACCCGGCGGCGTGTTGCATGTCGCCACCGACCACGCCGACTACGCGGAGTGGATTGCCGAGGTCGGAGCGGGAGAACCCCAGCTCATCGGCCTGAATGAGACGACCGGGGGCAATTCGGACGACTGGCGCGAAACCGCACCAATCGGTTTCGAACGTCCGATTACCAAGTTCGAAAGCAAAGGACTCCGCGCGGGTAGCGCGATCAACGAGTTCATCTGGGGGAAGATCGAATCATGAGTGTCAGCGAAATGACCCCGGAGGTATCGGATGTTGCCGAAATAATGCACGGCACCCCCTCCGCGGAAGTGCCCGGCACCCCAGCACTAGGCGTCAGCACCCCGGACGTGCGCCGCGTCCTGCTGGTCTGGGACGCACCGAATCTCGATATGGGACTCGGCGCGATCCTGGGCGGCCGCCCCACCGCCGCCTACCGCCCCCGCTTCGACGCCCTCGGACGCTGGCTGCTGGCCCGCACAGCCGAACTGTCGGTAGGTAGCCCGCGCCGGGTCGAACCCGAGGCGACCGTCTTCACCAATATCGCGCCCGGCACCGCCGATGTGGTGCGACCGTGGGTGGAGGCGCTGCGCAATGTCGGCTACGCAGTCTTCGCAAAACCCAAAATCGACGAGGATTCCGACGTCGACAGCGATATGCTCGCCCATATCGAGCTACGCCGTCGCGGCGCGGGCTTGGCGGGCATCATGGTCGCCTCCGCGGACGGACAGGCGTTCCGCGCACCGCTCGAGGAGATCGCCGCGACGGGCGTTCCCGTTCAGGTGCTCGGATTCCGTGAGCACGCGAGTTGGGCCGTCACGTCCGATATCCTCGAGTTCATCGATCTGGAGGACATCCCGGGCGTGTTCCGTGAACCGCTGCCCAGGGTGAGCCTCGATTCGCTGCCCGACGAGGGAGCATGGCTGCAGCCCTTCCGGCCGCTGTCCGCACTGCTCACCTCCCGCCCCGCTCAAGGAGTCGCTTAGTGTTCACCCGCTGGGGCGACCTGGTCTACCGGCTGCGCTTCGCCGTGCTCGGCGTGGTCACCGCCGCCATGCTCGCACTCGGAGGTTTCGGGTTCGGGCTGGAAAACCATCTCAGCTCCAGCGGGTGGTTCGACCCCACCTCGGAATCCACCAAGGCCGCCGAACTCAAGGACCAGGTCTACGGCCGCGACCACAGCGCCGACATCCTGCTGCTGTTCACCGCGCCCGAGGGCAAGACCATCGACGATCCGGAGTTCAGCCGGACGGTCGTCGACAAGCTCAACAGCCTGCCCAAGGAATACCCGCTGATCACCAAGGTCAACGGGGCCTACTGGCAGACCGAGACCGGCGAGTGGATCCCGTCGGTCGCGGGCAGCAAGGACAAGAAGCACGCCTTCGCCGCGCTGGCCCTCGAGGGCAACAACGACACCGAGATGCTGCGGAACTACGCCCAGGTGCAGGACGCCTTCGAGATTCCGGGCGTCCAGGTCGAGGTCGCGGGTCTGCAACCCATCGGGTTCACGCTGAACGACACCATCGCCAGCGACGTGAAGCGCATGGAGCTGCTGGCGCTGCCCGCCGTCGCGGTGCTGCTGTTCTTCATCTTCGGCGGCATCGTCGCCGCCTCGCTGCCGCTGATCATCGGCGGGCTCACCATTCTGGCCTCCAACGGCATCATCATGGGGCTGACCAAGTTCACCGAGGTGAACTCGTTCGTCTCCGCCGTGGTGTCGATGATCGGCCTGGGTCTGGCCATCGACTACGGCCTGTTCATCGTGAGCCGGTTCCGCGAGGAACTCGCGGAGGGCTACGACACCAAGGCCGCGGTGCGCCGCTCGGTCATGACGGCGGGGCGCACCGTCACCTCCTCGGCGACCATGATCATCGCCGCCAGCGCGGGCATGCTGCTGTTCCCGCAGGGCTTCCTCAAGTCGGTCGCCTACGGCACCATCGCCGCGGTGCTGCTGGCCATGGTGTCGGCGCTCACCGTGCTGCCCGCCATGCTGAGCATCCTCGGCCCACGCGTGGACATGCTGGGCCTCAAGTGGATTCGCAAGACCAAGACCGCCGACGAGGTCGAGAACAGCTTCTGGGGCCGGATGACCGCGTGGGTGATGAAGCACCCGCTCAAGGTCGCCATCCCGCTCACCATCGTGCTGCTGCTGCTCATCATCCCGGTGAAGAACCTGCAGTTCGGCGGTATCAGCGAAACCTATCTGCCGCCGGACAATCCGACCCGACTGGCGCAGGAGCACTTCGACGAGATCTTCCCGCTGCGCAAATCCGATCCGGTGCAGCTGATCATCGTCACCGACAACTCGCGCAATATCGGTCAGATCCTGGCGGAGGCGAATCAGGCTCCCGGACTGGTGAAGAACTCCCAGTTCGGCATTCCGGCGAAACCGCCGAACGGGTCGAACGTATGGGTCTCCGAGGCCACCGTCACCGACAGCGCGCATCCCGAGGACACCGTCGACTATCTGCGCTCGATGGCGGTGCCCGAAGGTGCGGAGGTCATGGTCACCGGGCAACCGGTCATGATGATGGACAGCATCAAGTCGCTGCTGGACCTCATGCCGCTGATGATCGCGCTGGTGCTGCTGGTCACCACCATCCTGATGTTCCTGACCTTCGGATCGCTGGTGCTGCCGCTCAAGGCGGCGCTCATGAGCGCGCTCGGCCTCGGTTCCACGCTCGGCATCCTCACCTGGATCTTCATCGACGGCCACGGCGCGGGCCTGCTGAACTTCACACCGCAGCCGATCATGTCGCCGGTGCTGGTGCTGATCATCGCGATCATCTACGGCCTATCCGTGGATTACGAGGTGTTCCTGCTCTCCCGCATGGTGGAGGCACGCACGCAGGGGGCCAGCACCACCGAATCCGTGCGCGTCGGCACCGCCCAGACCGGGCGCATCATCACCGCGGCGGCGCTCATCCTGTTGGTCGTGACGGGCGCGTTCGCGTTCTCCGAACTCGTGATGATGCAGTACATCGCCTACGGCATGGTGGCGGCACTGTTCATCGACGCCACCGTGCTGCGCATGCTGCTGGTGCCCGCCACCATGAAGCTGCTCGGCGACGACTGCTGGTGGGCTCCGGCCTGGATGAAGAAGATCCAGGAGAAGGTGGGCCTCGGCGAACCCATCCTCGACGATGAGCGGCCCGGCGGCGGCGACATGGTGGACTTGGTGAAGACCACCCCGGTCACCGACCCCGTCACCCTGCAGATGCCCGCGCTGGCCGACGGCACCCCCGCCACCAAGCCGCGCTCGTTCCGCAAGATCCGCCCCCGGATGGTGGACAGCGAGGCCCCGACCGAGCGGCTCGACGACTCCACCACCGTGCTGCCCGTGGTGACGGCCTCCGGCGGTATCGCCCAGACCAATGCGGCCGAGGCCGTGGCCCGCGCCACCGGTGCCATCCCGAAGGTCGATGCCCGGCCCGGCGCGGAGGCGACCGGCTCTCGGTCGACGCGACCGACAGAGTCCGACAGCACCGCCGCCGGCGACCCGGGCCGGCCCGCCCCCGCCCCGGGTGTCGGCGTACAGCCTCGCGCCGCGTCGAATCTGACCAACCTGAGCGATCTCGGCTCCGGCGCGGGCGAGCGCCCGCGTTCCGACGAGGCGTTCCAGCGCCCGTCGGGCGAGCCCGCCCAGCCGGGTGAGGCCGATCGGAACCGCGACGATGCCCCCCGGAGTCCGGGCGGAACAGTGCCGCAGATCTCCCAGCCGAGCACTCGGCAGTCGACCGCACCGGCGGTGGAGAGCGATGTTCCGGCATCGCCCGCGACGCCCCTGGTGGCGGGTGCGGAACGGGTGCTG